>JAGAAS010000067.1 GCA_017615125.1 Bacteroidaceae bacterium | reverse complement strand
GTCATTCAATCTACGCGTGTTAGACCTTTCTTTCAAACAGCTCCAAGGCTATCTGAAACGGAAGCAAGAAGAAAAGAAGGCTGCAAATACATTCCTGCAATTGGGCGACATTAACGACCGTCAGGCTCAGATCATCAAGATGTTTGTCGACAATCCCAAGGAGGTCATCACGGTAAAAGATGTTCAAAGCAAGTTCTTTGTTAGTGCCACCACGGCTAAGGCTGACATTATTGGGCTTGTGAATCGTGGCCTGCTCAATGAGTTCGCCTTTAACAAGGTAAAGAGAGGCTATAAGAGGAGTGAAAAGTTTGAAGAATATGTCAAACCAATCCTAAAATAATTCTTTCCAATTCTTTCCAGTTCTTGCAAGATTGGAAAGAAAGAAACGATGGCGTACAAACGTTTATGTGACTATCATAGAACAGCGGAGCCGACACATTTGTTGTCGGCTCCGCGCTGTAGGAGAAGGAGGCAGGGCTTGCTTTCGCGTCTGAAATGGACTGTTACTATTCGTCTTCCAACACAAACACTCCCCACCATCATTTGCCGTAGGCATAGATGCGAAGCCAGCAACGAAACAGACACTTTCGCTAAGGAAGGGAACAAGAAGGAGACAGGGATTCTCTGCGGTTCTGCTTGGGTGGCTTTTCATTTTTTTCATCCGTCCTTTCGGTGACATCGGCAGCGGCAAAGATGCGGTCTTGACGGCTTATTCGTTTGAAACGTGCTGTCTTTTATTTCATCACCATTCATAAAAGAACCATTTTGGAATAGCATTTGATCTAACTTAAATGAAAAAGGAACAGTCATAGGAACTCGTATCGGATTACCTCTTTGCAAGGCTGGTCTAGCATATTTTATTAATTTTGCTATTCTAAGAGCTTCTAAATCTACATCTTTTCTAACGCCCCTTATAATTTTGTGATTAATAGTATGACCTAATGTATCAACAATATAAGAGATAATAACAGTCCCTTCTATAGAGTCTTTTATTGCACTTAACGGGTATTTCATTTCTTCTTGTATGAAATCTAGAAGTTCGCCATCAAATAAAGGAGGTTCTTCAACATATGTTATTAATAAATTTTGAATACTATCAGAGGCTATACCTTGATGACTATTGTTTTGTCCTTGTACTATCAAAATGACAAAACAATTTAAGAGAGTGAGCAATAGATATTTTTTTACCATAATCTTGTGGTTTTATAAATCCATGAAATTTTTGAATTTTGGTTTTGCGCGATAATGTTTCCTATTGAAAGAAACAAGACACTCATGACTAATAACAGTTTTTTCATAAGAATAATTGAATTAAATTGATTTAATGATAATAATAATAGAAAGGATAAACACCAGCAAGGAAAGAACGAGACTGACGATGTTAATGACCTTGCCTGTTCGTTGAAGATAGAACTGAGTCTTGAGCATTGTGGTGATAAAGAATATTCCCCACAAAAGAGCGGAGGCAAGCCCGAAAATAGCAGGATCTGGCAGTAAGCCGATGCTCTCTGCCAGAGCAAACATCATGTAGAGAAATGATGTGATAAGAAAAGTGAAATCCGCTTTGTCCATACGGCTGTTTTTTCGTTTTTCTGCGGGCAAATATAGGGGGGCTGAATGGACTTTCCAAAGAAAAAATTTCTCATTTTTTTCTCATTTTTCTCTCATCGCACAAAAAGAAGTCCTTCCAGGAAGGGTGGTTTCCCGGAAAAATCCCGATGAAATGGGCTTTTTTTGAAATTATTCGGCCGATTTCCCGAAAATGAGCTGATACCAGTCGGGTGTCAGCTTCTCTTTCAGCCGATAGTGGCGATTGTAGCTGTATTTGGGTGTGCTGCGGGTGCAATATGAGATTTGTTCGGGCTTGAAGCCGAGCAGAATCATGGAGCAATACTCCAAGTCGGGCGAGTTAAGCGTGCCGTTTTCCTTTAACATGTCGAGCTGCAGATCCACGAACAGGCTGCTGAGGTACTGCCCGAACTTCGCGGCATCCTCCTGCGGCATATATTTCTTTTCCCTGATGTCTGCCTTATGCGTCTGGAAGTGTCGCGCCCACGAGCTACGGGCATACTGCTGCTGATAGAGGGCGATGCGTTCCCGTTGGAGGAAGGCCAGAGAAGAGGCTTCGGCCGTCTTGCCTGCAGCATCGGGAGCTTCCTCTTCCTCGTGGGCCAACTGCTCCACCTGTTTCTGACGGATGGCATCCAGAGCGTTCTCGTATCTCAGCCTCTCGGCTTTCCGCCTGCGGTCGGCAAGCAGGTAGGTGATGACGGCACCCGTAAGGACAACGATGCCAAACAGTCCTATCCACAGGAGAAAACGTCGATGACGAGCCTCCAGCTCCTTATCATGAAGTTCAACAACATGGCTTTCCTGAATCCGGGCGATTTCTTCCTGACGGTTGATACCATAAATGGTATCAAGCAAGGCAGTATAGTGGTCTATATAGAACTGAACGGAATCAGTCATTCCCAAGAGAGAAGCCGCTTTTGTCAAGCCTTTGTATGTAGAACAGCGTGTATAAATATCAATGTTGCTTGCCAAGGCTTTCTGGTAATTATCAAAAGCTGAAGACACTTCCTGCTTTGCTAAATGAATGTCTCCCTTTAACAATTTTATCGAACCTGTTTCTTCTCCTTTATAGTGAATCAATGAATCGGTTAATTCTGACGCTGTTTTCACATCTTGATAGTGGTAGAAGTATAATTTGGCTAATTGGTGGTAAGCAGGGATATAATAAGAAAAGGGCAGTTTTGTGTTATGTATTACGCAATGCAACAGACTATCAGCAAGGGCATCATCGCCTTTGTATGAAGCAGTTAATCCCATATTGAAGTCTACATAGCCAATATTAACGGAATCCTCATCACATGCTTTGGAAAGACGATTTCGTTTGAAAACAGCCAAGGCTTCATCCAACATTTGATGATTCATATACAATTCTCCCAGTTCGAACAGACTATAGGCAAAGTATTTGTTCGTGGTGTCGGGAAAGAGCGTGGTAGCGCGGAGCAGAGCATCGATGGCATCCAAGTCGCGATGCATATCTCCATAGGCGCAGCCGAGATAGTACTGCGAGAGGGCTGCGCGATAGCCCTTCCGCTTGGTGCCGTAATAGTGAGTGGCAATCAGAGGAAGGGAGTCGGACGTAAGACGGATGCGGCTCTTGTAGTCGGCCTGCGTTTTGAGCAGGGCGTAGAGCGCAGCCTCCTCGCCGCGCAGGGCGGAGGAGTCGATGCTGTCGAGCACGGCAGAAGCAGCGCGGCTGTCTGTCTCCATCACCTGCTCGGCCCGCTCTAGCTGCTCCCGCACGGAGGACTTAGCGCAAGAGAAGAGAAAGACGACAGAGAGAAGACAGAGAATGGAGGACAGAGGACGGAGGACAGAAGACGGAAGAAAGCGGACGGAAGACGGAGGACAGAAGCCTACCCTAAATCCCTTCCAAAAGAAGGGACTTTGAATCTTGGGGTAAACATATTTGCGGTTTTTCCCGATGAAAAGGGCAATTCTATTACATTTCATATCTAAGCGCCTTGTTTATGTTGTCACAAAGATAGAGACTTTTTTGGAAAAAAGAAAAAAACGCATATTTTTCCTGTCCTTTCCGCCTGTAAGCAGCACTTCACATTTCCAAAAAGAAGGAACCATTTACAAAAAAGGAGGAACCATTTTCCGACTCAAGCATAGCACGTCTTATTTGTTAGGAACTAAGCTTTTTAGGCAGAGGAAAATTCAAACGACGCATGCGTCGCTTATAAACGATGCATGCGTCGCTTATAAAAGTCCCATGCGTCTTTTACTTCCTTTAAAGAGACGCGCACATAATGGCGAAGGTTTCTCCGTTAATGTAAAAATGCCGAACCGAAGTTGTTTTCATCTTCGGTTTCAAGTAAGTTCGAAAATTTCGTCCCCAAAAAGCACCTTCAGAAGGCACTTTGGAAGGGGTCTATTTTTTCTCCAAAAACACGCTAAGGCTTTCGCAAAAAAGACCTACCTTTGCAGAAAATTTCCATAGCTATGAAGAAGACTTGGCGCTGGTTTGGCAAGAACGACAGCATCACGCTGCCGATGCTGCGGCAGATAGGGGTGGAAGGCATCGTCACAGCCCTCCACAGCATCCCTAACGGTGAGGTGTGGCCCTACGAGGAGATCGTGGAGATGAAGCGGTATATCGAGAGCTACGGGCTTGAATGGTCCGTTGTGGAAAGCCTGCCCGTGAGCGAAGCCATCAAGTACGGAGGCCCGGAGCGCGACGCGCTGATAGAGCGCTACAAGCAGAGCCTCGCGAACCTTGGGCGCGCAGGCATTCATTGCATCTGCTACAATTTCATGCCTGTTCTCGACTGGGCCCGCACGGAGCTCGACCATCCTTGGGCTGACGGCTCCACGTCGCTCTACTTCAATCGCGTGAAGTTCGTCTACTTCGACAAGTACATCCTTCAGCGCGAAGGCTGCGATGCCGACTACCCCGCAGCAGAGCTTGAAGCCGCTGCACAAATGCATGCCAAAGCCCTTTCGGAGGGAACTCTCGAAGCTCTTCATGCGCAGCTCACCGATACCATCATTGTGAAGACGCAGGGATTCGTCAACGGCAATATCAGCGAGGGAGAGGCAAATCCCGTTGCCCACTTCCGCCAGCTGCTCTCCCTCTACGACGGAATCGGCAGGGAGGAGCTGCGTGCCAACATGAAATACTTCCTCGAAGCCATCATGCCTGTCTGCGACGAATGGGAAATGGATATGTGCGTACATCCCGACGATCCTCCCATGCAGCTGCTGGGGCTGCCGCGCATCGTTACCTGCGACGACGACATCGAGTGGTTCCTCGATGCCGTTCCCAATCCCCACAACGGGCTCACCTTCTGCTGCGGAAGCCTCTCGGCTGGTGCGCAGAACAATGTTCCTGCCCTTGCTGAGAAGTACTGCAAGCGCACACACTTCGTTCATCTTCGCAGCACCGACGTGCTTCCCAACGGCGATTTCATTGAAGCCGATCATCTGCGCGGAAGGGCTCATTTAATAGAGGTAGTGCGCACGTTTGAGAGAGAGCGTCCCAACGTGCCGATGCGAGTGGATCACGGGCGCTGCATGCTTGGCGACGAAAGCAAGGGCTACAATGCGGGCTACTCGTTTCACGGGCGTATGATGGGCTTAGCTCAGATGGACGGCGTGATGGCTGTGGTAAGGGACGAGCTGAGGAACAAGGCAGAAACGGCAAACAAATAAACCGGCACGATGAAGCTCATACGGTTTCTGAAAAACTGGGCGTTGGTCATCGCTATCACACTTGGCGTTGTCTCCTACTTCGTGTTTGTCGCCCTTCCCCTCTCTCCCGAGGTGCATGCCGCGACAAACAGGATTGTCAGCATCGTCCAGCCGACACTTATCTTCATGATGCTCTTCCTCTCGTTCTGCAAGATAAGGCCCAGCGACTTGAAGCTCTGCCGCTGGCACCTTTGGCTCTTGCTTCTGCAGGCGCTGCTGTTCATTTCCCTCTGCACCGTGTTGCTTCTGCTGCCCGACACCCCTTGGAAGATTCTCATCGAGAGCACAATGCTCTGCCTCATCTGCCCTACGGCAACGGCAGCCGCAGTCATCGTCGGCAAGCTGGGAGGAAACGTCGCACACCTCGTGACCTACACCGTGCTCATCAACCTCACCGTCTCTGTTCTCGTGCCGCTCCTTGTGCCTGTCATCCACCCGCAGCCCGGCATCACCTTCCTCAGCGCCTTCACGGCAATCATCGCGAAGGTGTTTCCCCTGCTCATCTGCCCCCTGCTGCTTGCCTGGCTCCTGCGCTATGCTTGGCCGAAGCTCAACGAGCGTCTGCAGCACACGGGCGACTTAGCCTTCTATCTCTGGGCTGTTTCCCTCTGCATCGCCATTGCCGTTTCCACACGGAGCATCGTTCACAGCACGGCAGGCATCGCTGTGCTCGTCGGCATCGCTGTTGCCAGCTTCCTCTGCTGCATCTTCCAGTTCTGGGCGGGAAAGCGCATCGGTAGCCGCTACGACAGGAACAATCTTCCCGACATTCCCTCCGAGCGCACCACAGCTGGGCAGGCTCTCGGGCAGAAGAACACCGTCTTCCTCATCTGGCTGAGCTACACGTTCTTCACGCCTGTCACCGCCATCGCCGGCGGCTTCTACAGCATCTGGCACAATGTGTACAACTCGTGGCAGCTCTATCGTCAGCGTAATACTCACGACTGATTGTCCAAACGAATGAGCACAACCTCTCCCATTATCGAGATTCGCGAGGGAATCACGGCAAACCCCGACTACCGAATGGAAGCCCCCGTCAACCTGCGCATCGAACAGGGCGAGCAGATTGCTATTGCAGGCAACAATGCTGCAGGAAAGTCACGCCTTGTCGACATACTCACGGGACGTCACGCCCTCATCGGCAACGCAATCCACTATAATTTCTCGCTTTCTACCCTTCCCCTCGTCAGCGACAACATCAAGTACATCGCCTTCCGCGATTCCTACGGCGAGCACGACAACAGCTATTTCCTTCAGCAACGCTGGAACCAAATGGAAATAGACGACGATATGCCAACTGTAGGCTCGCTTCTTGACAAGACGCTATCGCTAAGGGGAGCCTCCCCAGAGTGCATCGCCTTACGCGACAGGCTTTGTTGCCTCTTCGGCATCGACGCCCTTTTGGATAGAAGCATCATCAGCCTTTCCAGCGGTGAATTGCGCAAGTTCCAACTGATACGCACGCTCCTCAACATGCCACGTGTCGTCATCATCGACAATCCCTACATAGGGCTTGATGCCTCTACTCGTAAGGAGCTCACCTGCGTGCTGCGCCAACTCACTCAGACGCTCTCCCTCCTATTCATATTGGTTGTCTCGAGCAGCTGCGACATTCCGGACTTCATCACCCACGTCATCCCTGTCGAAGACTTGCATGTACTGCCCAAGCAGACACGTGCCCAGTACCTGCAGACACACAGCACCGAATCCCTTCCGCACTCCATTGCCGTTGAGAAGCTTATGCAGCAGATTCCCTTCAAGGACCTTTCCAGCATTCCGTTCTATCCGCGAGAAGGAGGCACCATCCTTAAGCTCCAAGACATTACTGTGCGTTACGGCTCCCACACCCTGCTCCACCATCTCAACTGGACTGTGGATGAGGGAGAACGTTGGGCGTTATATGGTAAAAACGGCTCTGGAAAGAGCACCCTTCTCAGCCTCATTTGCGCAGACAATCCTCAAGGATATGCTTGCGACATTGAACTTTTCGGGCACAAAAGAGGCTCAGGTGAGAGCATCTGGGATATCAAACGACACATCGGATACGTAAGCCCCGAGATGCATCGTGCTTACCGCACCGATATTCCTGCCGTCTCCATCGTCGCCAGCGGATTCTACGACACCGTTGGACTCTACACCCGCCCACGCCCTGAGGAAATGGATATCTGCCTGAAATGGATGGAAATCTTTGGCATACGCCATCTCGCGGAGAGGACCTTCCTGCGTCTCTCCAGCGGAGAACAGCGTCTCTGCCTCTTGGCACGCGCCTTTGTGAAAGACCCAGAACTTCTCATCCTCGATGAGCCTCTACATGGGCTCGATGCCTCTCGGAGAGCTTTGGTACGCGATGTCATCGAAGCCTTCTGCCTTCGCCCTCACAAGACGCTCATCATGGTCTCACACTATCTAGAGGAACTTCCTCCCTGCATTAACCATCGGCTTTTCCTGAAAAAGGACTAACGCCGCTACTTTCGCACGTTGCTTGTATCTACGTCGCGCCCCAAAAGGAACTTGTCGATGAATGCCTGCACCTCGGGCCACTGGCTCTCGGGCAGCTGACAATGCGGATGCCCGCCCTCGATGCTCCAGCCCATACGGTCGGCAATGCCAAAGCGCTCCCACACCTTCACGGCAGCCTCTGCCGATATCCTCATCGACTCGTCTGCCAACCACTCATAGTCGGGGTTCCCCAACAGCAACAAGGCACGCGGGCATACCATCGCACACAACTCGTGCTGATCGTAGGGAAGACGGTACACGCTGTCGCCGTGAAAGTGCTCCTTCTGGCTCTCCAAGAACCAATGGTAGTCGGTCTTATCCAGATTCTCCACGTTCTTTGTTGTCTCGTACGAGGCGCGCCAAGCAGCAGCTCCTCCCCCTCCCGGCTCTTGAGCGATAGTCAGCGCCACACGCTCGTCGAAGGCACCGCAATAGAGCGCCATCTTCCCGGCATACGAGCAACCCGTCACGCCAATATGGCTCATGTCTATCTTCGTTGCCTCCGGGCCAAGCAGCTGCAAGCCGTCGATGAGCCGGCTCAGCCCCCACGCCCACTCGCTGTAGGCGCCGTTGTCCTTGAGCGAGGGGTACAGCCGGTCGAAGTTATGTTCTCCCCGCTCGTGGTGCTCGCCCCACTGCCCATAGTCGTTCACCTGCTTCTCGTGATAGGTCATCGTGGCGATGGGACGTCCCTCAAACAGTTGGAAGGGCAAGGAAAGCATGCTGGTGCCAATCATCAGCGCATAAGGCGCAGATCCCGTCTTGGGATAGTGAATTGTCGAACGTAGCGTTAGCGTTTTCCCGTCTACCGTCACATCGACAACGAGCGTGTCTTCTTCCATACGCGCCTCCACCTGCCCGGGCTTCACAGCAGGCTTCTCGCCGATGCCGTAATGCTGTATCAGCGCCCCGATAACGTTGCGCCTACGCTCCCAATCTCCGAAGTCGTTCACACCTTCCAGCGCATCGGGCAACTCTCGGACGACGGGCAGCTCGCCGGGAAGCCGCAACACGGGCCACGCATAGAGGCTGCCCGTGTTTTCCTGTTCAAACACCAAGGGAAGCTGCGCTGCGGCAACCGTTGCCACACACGCCAGCAATGCCGACAAATATATCTTCTTCATAATGGTTGGATTAACTTTTATCGCTGCAAATATAATAAGGAAAAGACTTTTCTCCAAACAAATACGACTCTTGTGTTCTACTCTTTTTCCTTCTTTTTTGATTCCTGACAGACATCATCGGCAAGTGCCTTTTCCCTGCTGTCGGGCATCCCGTAGGAGCCTTGATCTTCGGCTGCCAGCAAGAGTTCGGATTCCTCCGTTTCCGAAGGATAGGAAACCTTCACCGAATGGTCGTCAAGCCAGATTCTGTTGAGTGTGTAGGCAAGTGATGTGAGCGTTTGCTCCCTCACGCTGGGCTTAAGCTCGCACTCCCACACGGTGATGCAATGCCAGCCGAGCCTTGCCAACTGGTGTTGCTGCTCAATGTCGCGCTGCTGGTTGCGCCTGATCTTTGCTATCCAGAAAGGCCTGTTGGTGTGGGGTATTTTGCAGCAAGCCGAGTTGACAACGTCCTCCGCTTCGTCTAACGTCACGTTGTGCCCGTGCCAGAAGCAGCCATTCACGAAGATGCACGCCCGGTACTTCCTCAGCACCAAATCGGGATGGCCAGGAAGTCTCGGCGAATTCAGCCTGTAGCGGAAGCCCTTTGCCCACAAGCCGCGCCTCACCACCATCTCCGGCTTCGTGTCCTTCGACCGGATGGCAGCCATATTCTTGCTACGTTGCTCCGACGTGAGTTTATCCATCGTACGACTTGACTATTTCTTCCCTTTGAACCTCTTTATTTCGGCAACGAAATCAGAGATTTTTGTCGTTCTTATATTTTGCCGAAGCGAACCTTTAATGCTCATTACCTGGCACGTAGAAGCGGGAGTTGCGAGGGCCGAGGGGCTGAAGGGCACCATCGTCGACAAGGATTTTCAGCCAACGATTTGCCTGCTTTTGAGAAATGTCGAAATGCTGTTCGAGCTCCCGGCGGAAGAGCACTTGCTGGGTGGAGAAATGCTGCGAGAGGAATGCATCGATTTCTTCACGCGAGAGGGTCTCGGCAGCATTCACACCGCTATTGACAAAGACGGCATGCTTCAGGGCGTTCTGCAGCTCGCGGCTGGGAGTAAAGACTACGCGGTTGACGCAGACATCGTCGGAGCGAAGTGTGTCGGACAGCATTTTCGGCTGACGTTCCGTTCCGTCGGCTCGGAGTGTCTTCTGCGTCAACGAAATGTCGAAGGAGCCCACTCCGTCCACCCGCAGGCGATTGCCGTCGAGCAGCGTTTCTGTCAGCACTTCCGAGAGCGCCATCAACGTGGCGTACACGTCGGGAGCCTTCACCGTGCAGCGCCCGGAAATGATTTCAGCGAGTTCCTTTGTGGTGATTGTCGTCTGATTGTAGGGCATCACGCGCACAGGCTCCTGCCCTGCGGGAAGATGCTCGCCGCTGACTGCGGAGCGGCGCACCGTCTGGAAAAGGATTTCCCCGCCTTTCTTGGACTTTGATGATTGTTTCATTTGCTTTGATTTTATGAGGTTATTGTTAGAGTTTTTGTTTATACCTTCACGAAGGAACACGTTCACCTTCGTGAAGGAACACGTAAGCCTTCATGAAGGAACACGTGTTCCTTCGTGATGTCAAAACGTTTTTCTTTCTTCTGCAAAGATAGTGTTTCTTTCGGAAGAATGCAAGCCTTTCCACAAAATCGGGCAACAAAAAATTCATTCCATCAACGCGGGTTCGACTATCACGAAAGTCCGCCGGGAAGATGATGTTTCTTCGGAAATATTAGGCGGAAAGAAAGGAATTGCCTATATTTGCACATCATAGTAAAGAGAACATCATGTTCATGCCGAAAAAGTCCTTACTTCTATGTTTCCTGACGGTGCTCGCCTTCGGCCAGTTCCTATCGGCAGCAGCGCAGGAGCAGCATTTTTCCTCCCAAGAGCAGGAACTGCACCGCTATACGGCCTCGCTGCCCGCTACCGACGAACTGGGGCGCAGGCTGCCTTCTCACGCGGAGGTGGGCGATGAGCGGGCCAACCGTTTCGTGGGACTATTCTACTGGACTTGGCACACAAACTTCGCCAACCTGATGCCTCCCTTCGATGTCACGAAATTCCTGCGCGAGCATCCAAGCGCAATCGACGATTTTCACCATCCGGCTTGGGGCGGAGTAAAAGCCACCCATTTCTGGGGAGAACCCCTTTTCGGCTATTACAGGGACACCGACGAATGGGTGCTTCGCAAGCACGCCGAAATGCTTGGCGAGGCGGGCGTGGATGTTATCATCTTCGACTGCACGAACGGCGATATGCTGTGGACGGAGTCGTACATGAAGCTGTGCGAAGTGTTCACCCAAGCGCGAAGAGACGGCGTGAAGACGCCGCAGATAGCTTTCATCCTGGCGTTTGCCCCCACGCCCGAGAGCAGAAGGGCCGTCACAACGCTGTATAACGAACTGTACAAGCCGAAGAAGTATCAAGACCTTTGGTTCTACTGGAAAGGCAAGCCGCTCATTCTTGCGTACAAGGACGAGCTGTCGCCCGAGATACAAGACTTCTTCACCTTCCGTCCCGGTCAACCCACCTATCAGGGAGGTCCGCAAACCAACGAGCAATGGGGATGGCTGGAGATTTATCCTCAGAACGGCTATGTGAGGAATGCCGACGGCAGCTACGAAGAGATGCCCGTAGGAGTGGCTCAAAACTGGTCCGCAGATCGAGGGCTGACGGCGATGAACGCTCCCGGCTCGTTCGGGCGCAGCTATACCCACAAACACGGACAAGCCTCCTCGCCCAACGCCACAGCAGAAGGCCTGAACTTTCAGGAACAATGGAACCGCGCGTTAGAGGTTGACCCCGAGTTCATATTCATTACCGGCTGGAACGAATGGATTGCCGGGCGCTACGAGATGTGGATGCAGCAGGCAAACGCCTTTCCCGATGAGTTCAGCCAGGAAAAGAGCCGCGACATAGAGCCTATGCGAGGAGGACACGGCGACAACTATTACTATCAGATGATTGCCAACATACGCCGTTTCAAGGGTATGCCGCGTGAGGCTGAGAGTGTTCCTGCCACGAAGGAGAAGATAGATTGGACGTTCTGGAAGGGGGTGGACAACGGATTCCGTTCGCACAAAGGTAACACCCTTCACCGCAACAGTCCCGGTTGGCAAGGATGCTATATGACGAACGAAACGGGACGTAACGACCTGATAGAAGCGAAAGTGGCGCATGACAGCAGGAACGTGTATTTCTACATCGAATGCGCCGACGAAATCTCCTCACCGCGAGACTCCTCGTGGATGCGGCTTTTCATCGACATCGACTGCCAACACGAAACGGGATGGGAAGGTTACGACTTCATAGTCAACAGATTGTCTCCTTCCGCCAAAAAGGCAACGCTCGAGCGAAACGGCACGAGACTACACTCCGACGAGAGAACCTGGAACTGGACACGCGTGAAAGAAGTCCCCTACTCCTTGAGCGGCAACAAGCTCGTCGTCAGCATCCCCAAGCGCCTGCTCGGAATCGGCAGCAACAGCACGTTTCGGCTGGAGTTCAAATGGTCCGACAATATGCAGGAGGAAGGAAATATCGCCGACTTCCTTGTAAACGGCGACGTTGCCCCGCTGGGACGATTCAACTATGTATTCAAAGGAACGCCCTGAATAACTCACTCGCCCTGTCCCATAATCTTTTCCCCAGCCCCTAAACCCTTCCCACACCAGCCAAAGGCCAATGAAGATGCGCGACGAGAAGTACTCCGCGTTTCAACGCAAGCTGCTGCCGAAAGCATTTTCCTTCTTCTTCAAATATCTGCGAATAAAAAAAGATAGTTCGCATATTTCCTCTCGTTCATGTGAGAGAAAAAGGAACAGCTGGGGTATGAAAAATAATTAGGAAAAAAACTTCGTGCACGATTGGCAGATTAAAGACTTTTCTTTATCTTTGCTTTCGCAATAATCTGAAGTCATGCACATCGCGATAGCAGGAAATATAGGCAGCGGGAAAACAACGCTCACAAATATGCTTGCCCGGCATTACGGCTGGACGCCGAAGTTCGAGGCAGTCACCTACAATCCGTACTTGGAGGACTACTACCACGACATCAAGCGCTGGTCGTTCAACCTGGAGGTTTACTTCCTCACCCAGCGCTTCAAGGATATTCTCGAGATTGCTCACGGCGACAAGACCATCATTCAGGACCGTTCCATCTTCGAGGGCGTCTACATCTTCGCGAAGAACAACTACGATATGGGGAACCTCTCGGAGCGTGATTTCCAGACGTATATGGACCTGTTCGAGCTGATGATGAAGCTGGTGAAGCAGCCCGACTTGATGATATACCTCCGCTCGTCCATCCCGCACCTCGTCATGCAGATACAGAAGCGCGGGCGCGACTACGAGCAGGGCATGCAGCTCGACTATCTGAAGAACCTCAACGTCCAATATGACGATTTCATCTTCAACAAGTACAAAGGGCGCGTGCTGGTCCTCGATGCCGACAACCTCGACTTTGAGCACGTGCCGCAGGACTTTTCATCCATCACCGACAAGATAGATTCGTTGCTCTTCGGACTCTTCCCCGAAGACAACGCCCAATAAGAAACTCAATATCAACCATTATGCATATAGCTATAGCAGGAAACATCGGATCAGGAAAAACCACCCTGACGAATATGCTGGCAAAGCGGTACGGATGGACTCCCCGCTTTGAGTCAGTAGACAACAATCCTTATCTGGCAGACTACTACGACGATATGGCCCGCTGGGCTTTCAACCTGCAGATTTACTTCCTCAACAAGCGATTCCAGGATGTCGTCGAAATCTCGAAGTGTACCGACACCATCGTTCAGGACCGAACCATTTTCGAAGACGCGCGCATCTTCGCGCCAAACCTTCACGATATGGGGCTCATGAGCGACAGGGATTTCGACAACTATTCAAAGCTGTTCGACCTGATGATGTCGCTTGTGGGCAAGCCTGACTTACTCATCTATATCCGCGCCACCATCCCGCACCTGATTGCGCAAATCCAGAAGCGCGGGCGTGAATACGAGCAGGGAATACGTCTCGACTATCTTGCTGGATTGAACCAGCGGTACGAAGACTGGATTGCTGCGTACAACGGACCTCTGCTGGTAGTTGACGGAGACAATCTGGATTTCCAAAACAACCTGAAGGATTTCCAGTCGATAACAGACCAGATAGACGCCAAGCTCTACGGACTCTTCCCCATCGACGACAGCATCTAATGCTACGTAACGGACCGACAAAGCGTATGCTCCTCGCGGTAGTGCTCCTTCTCGGGTGCATAACTCTTGCCCTATCGCAGGAAACGGAAACGGCTAGTTTCTTCTCCGAAGAAATCAGCGACTCCGTATTTGCGCTGATGCAAGGAAAATCATATAAGAAGGACACGACTATTCCCCGCAGCGAGCTGCGCCTCGTACACGTTCTTCATTACGACTTCGACGGTAACATCAAGCAAGGGGAAATCATCTGCAACAAAGCCATCAGCAAAGACCTGGAAGACATCTTCAGCACCCTTTTTGAAAACAAATATCCTATTGAAAAAATACGTCCCATAGACGAATACGATGCCGACGACGAATGTTCGATGACTGACAACAACACATCCTGTTTCAACTGGCGCCCGATAGCAGGCAGCAAGAAGCTATCCGCTCATAGTCAAGGACTTGCCATCGACATCAACCCTCTCTACAACCCGATGGTCAAGACTCGGAACGGCAAGCAGATTGTAGCTCCTCGCGCCAGTAGTGCATACGCCAACCGAGCCAAATCATTCCCGGGAAAGATTGACAGAAACGACCTTTGCTACAAACTATTCACAGCCAAAGGCTTTTCCTGGGGAGGAAACTGGAAATCAAGCAAAGATTATCAACACTTTGAAAAACGGATTCCCTAAGGAGAAAATCCAGAGGAGAAGTCCCGTCAGACAATCTTTTTTCCGAAGGGAAGCAACGACAGCCAAGCCATCTTAAAATGTTGACGTCCGAATGGTATTCCTACTATCGTGAGGCAGCAAATCAGCCCGAAGATAGCGTGTGCAGCAGCTATCTCCCACCATCCGGTAACAATCCATATCACATTGAAAACCACCGACAAGCAACTCGAACTATTCTTTCCGTCAACCACCTTGCTGCCGAAAGGCCATAAACAAAAAGAGCCGAACTTAATAAGCTGCACGCCGAAAGGTATGCCGATAATGGTGATACAGAAGAGTATACCTATCAGATAGTAGAGTATCGCCACAATAAGTCCGCCCAAAACGAGCCAAAGTATATTTCCTAAGTATTTCATATGCTCAAACGTGTTTCGGAGACAAAGATAAACAAAATATGGATAACACCTAACCGAATATGAAGAAAACATCTTGCGATATTCCTTCTTCATAATCCAAAAAGAAGAAAGAATAATTTCCGCTGGAGAAAGAAGCCAGAAAACAGTATTGAATTCCACTCAAAGAAAAAAGACGTCCCTTCAGACGTCCTTCCTCATGAGGTACCTAGCAGAATCGAACTGCTGTAAACGGTTTTGCAGACCGGCGCCTAACCACTCGGCCAAGGTACCCTGCTTGTTTTTTGCTCGGCAAAGATACGTCAATTTCTCAAAATACAAGCATCCGAAGTGATTTTTTTTGCTAATCGGCCAAAAAAAAGCGCCAAAGGGCAGAAATCTTTTTTTTTCGCCCTATCTTCGCGAAGAAATAGGAAAAGGATGGAGCCCCTCGTACGTCAAGTATCCGACTATATTGCCGCGAACGGCCTTCCCGCCAACGACAAGCGAATGCTTGTTGCCATAAGCGGGGGTGCCGACAGCGTTGCCCTTCTCAGGGTAATGCGCTTGCTTGACTACGACTGCGGGGCTGTTCATTGCAACTTCCACTTGAGGGGCGAAGAGAGCATGCGCGACGAACAATTTGTCAGGAATCTTTGTACAGCACTTGGCATTCCCTGCGAATTTCTCTCGTTCGACACCGAAAGCTACGCAAAAGAGCACGGACTCTCCATCGAAATGGCAGCACGAGAGCAGCGCTACAAGGCATTCGAGGAGGTGCGCAAACGGGAAAACTACGATTACATCTGCGTAGCACACCATCTGGAAGACAGCGCAGAGACAATTCTCATCAACCTGATAAGAGGAACAGGCATCGAGGGCTTGACAGGCATTTCCCCGATAAATGGAAAGATTATCCGCCCTCTTCTGGGAACAAGACGTCAGGAGATAGAAGACTTCCTCGCTTCCATCGGACAAAGCTTTGTCGAAGACAGCACGAACAAATCAGATAACTTCACGCGCAACAAAATCCGTCACAACATCCTGCCCTTAATGGAAGAAATTAACCCAGCTGTGATAACAAACATTGTTCGGACGGCAAAGCATCTGCGCGGCGTGAGCGACTTGTGCGAAGGGAAGTCAACCGATGAAGCGGGAATCACGCTACTACACGGAATCTTACATCCTTACGGATACAACGAGACAGAGATTTCCAACCTGCTGACAGCTCTCCGCAACCGAAGGCAAACACTTCTCCCATCGGGCATCGAGAACGACGACATAAGCATTACCGTACGCTGCGAGACATACGACAAGAACACGATGCCGCGAACAAACAGCACATTCTGCCTTGATGTCCGACAGCTCTGCTATCCGATAACCTTGCGCCGATGGAAGGAAGGAGACCGAATGCAGCCTTTCGGCATGAAGGGAAGCAGCAAGCTGGTAAGCGACATCCTCACAGACGCCAAGCTAAGCCGGCAGGAACGTGCTCTCCAGCAGGTTCTGTGCATAGGAGACAAGATAGCGTGGGTTGTGAATATCCGAAGCGATGAGCGATTCCGAGTTCCTGACGATACGAAGGAAATTCTATTGTTTGAAGTCCAACAAAAAAACTGAAAAATGAAACATACTCACATGAAACGACAGACTCTACTGATTATTTGCGCATTATTCTTGACTCAGCTGAATGTTTTCAGCCAGACGAGCTATCAACCCTCCCACAAAGTTGACCTTGGAGTCAGCATCGGAAGTGACGGATGCGGTATCGACGTATCTACGCCTATCAACGACATCTTGTCCTTACGGGCAGGACTGACTTTCCTCCCCTACTTCCAAGTACCCGTCTCGTTTACCTTCGATAGCGGCAAGCAGGAAGAAACCGAGGGAGAGGAACCCCAGACAACCGAAAAGATGATAGAAACGTTACGAAACATTACGGGGTTGGAAATAGACGATAAAGTAACTATGATTGCAACACCCGCTTGGAAATCGGCGCGAGTTCTGCTCGACGTGATGCCTTTGGAAAACAAGCATTTGCATTTCACAGGCGGGCTTTACCTTAGTCCTTCCACCGTTGCCAAAATAGCAAACGCCCCCGAAGATGCATCAACCCTCACATCCGTTTGCATTTACAACTATCTGTACGACCAATCCATTGACGATCAACCCCTTATCAGCATGGGTGACTTCGACCTGTATAGCCCGGCAATCCAAGACCGCATCGTCAGCTACGGAAGGATTGGAGTCCCGATAGGAACTCGGAAAGCCGATGGGAAGGACTATATCCTCTACCCCACAAAGGATGCTACCGTTACCGCCAAAGTAAAAGTACCCATCGTCAAACCATATTTGGGCGCAGGTTATAGCGGCTATCTCATCCCAGGAAACACCGACTTCAGTTTTTCCGTCGACGGTGGGCTGATGCTCTTGTTCAAGTCGCCTTCCGTAGTCATGCACGACGGAACAGATATCATTCACGACTTGAACGAATGGAACGGACGACTTCAGCCTATCTGCAAGACGCTTCGAAACCTCTACGCCTATCCAGTCGTCTCCTTCCGAATCTCCCACAAACTCTTCTGACGGAAAGAAGAATGGAGCACAAATTATGAAGAAAGAATAAAAAATTATGAAGAAAGAATCTCGCCGTATGTAGAAAGAAAAAAAAATTTTCCCTTCTCGAAAAATTATTTTTGAAAAGGGATAAATACTTCAGTAGAAAACATTTTTAAAAAGGTATAAAGAAAAGCGAGCCCCGATGAAGAAATCATCAGAGCTCGTTCCTTTTTCAAACAATATGCTTATCGTACCACATATTTTCTTCCGTCAACGACGTAAACTCCAGCAGGAAGATTTTTGAGAGCCGACTTCCGCTCCACATCAGCAAGGATTAGCTGCCCATACAGATTATAAACGTTGACTCTTTCGGACTCCTGCTCCTTGTAGGGAACACCATTTGCGATGAATGTTCCCGAAACTGTGACGTCGTGAGCAGGCATCGTCTCAGGAATTTCGCTCCAGCCGCTGAAGGTAAAGCCCTCCTTTTCGGGAGCTGGCTCGGGCTCAAGGGCTGTTCCGAATAGCACATCTGACTGTTTGAACAGCTCTCCGTCAAGATAGTACGTCAACTGATAGCTGTTTATCGCATACGAGCCTGAAAGCGTAACGTTGCGTGCAGGCATCGTCTCGGGCACATCGCCCCAGCCGCTGAACGAGTATCCCTCCTTCTCGGGAGCCTCTTTGACAACAATTGTTGTTCCGAAGGCAAGATCCTCTTCATAATACACCTCGCCGTCTATCTCGTACGTAATATGATAGGTATTCACAGCAAAGGAGCCGACGACATCGACATCGTGTGCAGGCATCGTTTCTGGAATTTCGCTCCATCCGCTGAAGGTATACCCCTCCTTTTCGGGCTCTCCTTCTGCCGAAACGGATGCTCCGTAGACAATTCCCTCCTGCTTGTACTGCTCTCCGTCGACATAATACGTCAGATAATAGGTATTTATCGAGAAGGAGCCATACACCGAGATGTCATAGTCAGGCATAGAAGAAGGAACATCCATCCATCCGCTGAAGGTATATCCTTCTCGCTCGGGTTCAGGAATAGGCGTGATAGCTACTCCGTGATACAGCGTGTCAACCTTGTAGACGACATCGTCGACGTAATACGTGATAGTTGAATAAGGAACAATAGCGTTGATAGAATCCGTATAGGCTACCCATTCCTCATACTCCTCCATACCCATTACCTTAAGTTCAGCCGGAGAACCTGCAGGAACAGAGATATAAGAACTGTTAGCTGGAAGGAATTCCTCCTCGGAACGCACAAAGCAAAGAGAGCCATCCTTTCCCTTGCCAAGCACGCGGATTGTAGCCGTGTCGTTTGCAATCCGATTGACGTGCCCTTCATAGGGACTATCGTACCAGACACCCTTCAGAAGATTATTTGTCGGGACAACCAGATCTCTCGTTTCGATGGTAAGACGATTAGACATCATAGAGGAAAAAGCCGAGCTGACGATAAGAGGAGTTGACGCAGGCAGTTCCTTTCCGTTGCAAGCATGCCAAACGACGGCGCCGTAGGACGTACTAAGCAGCTCGATGTAATAAGCCTGACAGTTTTTCGAAGTCATTGTCGCCGGATAGGCGGCATAATAGGACTGGTAGTAGTTTCGTCCCACTTGGATGGAAGGGCTAATTGCTATCTCACGTCCTCCCGTCATAGTTACGGGCAACAGTTCCCATGTGGACATTCTGCCTTCTTCGGTGCAGACAAAACCTTCTGACCCGCTCTCGGGAGTATCGGAAAGCATCCATTTCCAATCGCCCGAAGTTCCCCATATAGTCCAAGTCGATGTAAGCGTATCACAATGGAAATGGATAGGCTCTCCGTAAAGAGTACGACTGTCGGTACTCTGTGAAGAAAGCGTGTATCCATCTTCAGAACGAGTAATACGGAATACGGAAGAAGGACGAGTAATAACACTATTGAAATCGGAAACAGTACGAAGGGCGGCTAAGTCTGCCGAATGAGTATCAACGTCAACGGAACCCTTATCATCGCAAAGATTCATATAACGCCCCGTTTCCACACAACGGATACGGTAATAGCCGTCGGCAACGATAGATGCGATTGAATCGTGAGCATGATGAATGGAGTCCTGCACGTGACGCAAGGAATCCTCTCTTGCTTTCTGCTCAACAACGTACGTTTCGTACGAAGCACGATCCATAATGCGGAGTTCAGCTGGGCTTCCGGCAGGAACCTTAAGGTATGCTTTGTTGGCAGGCATGTATGCTTCTGTTGAACGAACGAATCGAAGGGTACCATCGGATGCTGTTTTGAGCACGCGCATCGTAGATGTATCGTTTTCCACAACATTCCAATGCGCCAAAGACGTATTGCAGAAATAAACACCTTGCAGGAGATTGCTCTTGGGAGCCTTCACAGAACTTGTATGAACATCGACTTTATTTCCCGACGGAATGGGAGAAGGACAACGCACAATAACGGGAGTAGCTGCAGGTATTTCTTCCGTAGTAACTTCATTCCAAACGGCTACACCATATTTGCTATCTACTTCCGTAATAGTGTAAGCCTTCATGTCAGATGAAACAGGCGAAAAGGGAAAACTTGCGTAAATAGTAGTCCAGTATGCGCCATCAGAAATATACTCTGGACGAATGCCAAAGTAGGATTCATTCTCTTGCGTAACGGGAAGGATATACCAAAGAGTAGTCTTTGAGTTGTTACTTACAACAGTAGCAATGGTATCCCTAATATTCTCATCACCCAAGTAAGCTCTCATTCCGTGAGATTCACCATAAGCCTTATATGTCCCATCTTCATATGCCTGCAGCCTCATATAGTATCCGATAATCTTAGATGTAGAGGTCCCCTGTGTCGTAAGATCATACCCTTCGCCTACCTGATGAAAATAAATAATTGTAGATGGGTCGGATACGATATTATCAAAATACTTTATCGTTCTGATGGCACCGAAGTCTGCTGTAGTGGAGGCAATGTCAATGTGTCCTCTGTTGTCAATCACAGAGATATATCGTCCCGTCGTGACATTCTTCACACGGTAGTAGCCATCCCCGTTCAATACAGCCAAAAGAGGAAAGGAAAACGAGAGGAGAAGAAGGGTTATAAACAGCCGTTTCATCTGGAAGGAAAAAACTCTGCCTGTCCTACTCTCTTAGGTAGAACAGGCAGAGCAGTTATTTATCAATATTATGATTCAACAAATCTTTCAGGGTTATTTAACCTTAACATAGTATTTGTTTCCTGCTACTCTACCGCTATAGTCAAGAGCGCTATAGGCAATCTCGTAAACGAGTCCTTCATACTTCGAATCGGTAACGAAGGCAACATCGGTACGTCCTTCGAATACAGAGTTGAAGTTGTCCTGACTGTTAGCGAGCTCAAGAGCATCGGCGCAAAGCTTATCGTCAGCATCGCCCGAGTTATCAACAACGTACTTCTGAGCGCTGTGGCTGAAGTCAGAAGTGAAGACGTTGGTAACAGCGATGAACTTCTTATATGCGGGAGCGAAGATCTCAGCATTGAAAGAAGTGGGGATAAGACGAACGCCCTGTTCACCTTCGCCATCAAGGAAGAATACAGAAGGAACATACTTTTCGTTACTTACCTGATAGCAGATACCGTCAGTTGACTCATATACGAGAGTGGGCTGCAGGTAGTTGTTAGGATTCTCGAAGATATCATATACACGATTAACAATATTATTGCTGTTAATTCTGTTGATATAGCCGTTAACCAGATCCAGATACTTGTTGAAGTTCTTGTTAGCCTGATCACCGATTTCCTGAATGAGCTTGTTAATCTTGTTGGTGAAGCGAGCTGCAATGCGCTCGTTGATTTGTCCTATCAGCTCTTCGAAGGCGTCAGAAGTGTAGGTAACTCCGTCAATGGTGTAGACGAGCTGGAGGTCATCATCGATTTCAACGAGAGCCATCTGATCAAGATGCATGTCAAGTTCACTCAGCGGGCTGATGTGAGGAAGGTCGAATCCCTTCTGTCCATACAGGAAGGCAAACGAAAGAGGCTTAACAGCCGTAGCAGCAATGCCATACTGAGAATAAACGCTATGAGTAGCAACGCCATCATTCCAGGTAGCGCGAACGCCCGATGCATCCAGAACATCAGCGAAGAGGTTCTCAAGCGTCATATAGGTATTCGTAATATTGAAAGCCTTCTCACTGTCAAGAGCATCCTTAACCACTTGCCTGATTTGCTCGAAATCAAAGTCCATAGTAACCTTATCGATATCGTCAATATCAAGAGTAGCCTTTGTCTCATAGAAGCCGTTTTCAGCACGAGTATATCCGAACTTAAGCAACTTGTCAGACTTTGTCAACGGACTCAGCTTGATAGCAGAAGTCTCGTCGAGGCTGTTAACCAGTTCGAAAGAAGTGTTGGTGAAGTCAACGTCGCTGGGGTTAACGGTAAGATAGAGAGTTCCAGCATTTCCTTCATCCGTGTTCATCAGCTTAGTACCCATAGGTACAGTATAACTGCCAGGAATGTTAGCAAATCCGCCGAGTACCTTTTCGTCGTCTTCCGTCATAGCCATTTCAGCGTCAACCAAGCAAGCATATTCATCGAAGCAGGGGAATACGACAGCACTAGTAGCAGCCTCACCGTAGAAGAGAGCGAGAACCTGCGAGTTAACGCCAACGGGGAGTGACAGGGAACCGGTAACCTGGTTCTCAGAACCCTGAAGAACGATACCAGAGATGTACTTGCTGAAGATGTTGGTCAGTCTGTTCAGCAGAGCGTTGATCTCATTCTGAAGCTTTGTAACCTCGTTATTCAGCTTGGTATCAAGGTTATCATATGCAGTCTGCAGATCCGAAACCTTCAGGTCAAGAGCATCGAGAGCATCGCTGAGCTCACCTACTTCCGTCTCCACGCCGTCAATACGTCCGTTGAGAGCAGCATTGTATTCTTCCATCTTAACAGTGAGTGCATCACTTACCTCCTTAACAGCAGCAGCGATAAGATCGTCAACCTTGGCTACAGCAGCCTCAAGTTCTTCAACACGGTCAGTCAGATCTTCAAGCTGGCTATCAAGTTCGCCTACCTCCGTCTCAAGGTCATCAATGCGATGGCCGAGATGCGTGATTGCAAGCGTGTTGTCGCCTACGTTCTTGATAAGCTCCTGCAGTTTTGCATTGATCTTAACGTCCTCATCTTTGAGGTTCTCTATTTGAAGCTTATTAGCAACGGCTAGATCAAGTGCACTGTTGGCTGTAGCTGTGAGCTTCTGGAACTGATCATCCCATGATGCCTGCATCAGCTCAAACTTCTCATTCAAGGTTGTCTGAGCATTTCTGAGTTTTTCAATCTCCTCTGCATTGGCACCAGCCTGACGTGCAGCCTTTACAGCCTCGTCATAGCCCTGCTGAGCAAGAGCCTGGGCAGCAGCAACCTTCTGATAGAGGTCGGTTATCTGCGTGTTGATGACGAGGATGCTGTTTGAATTCTCAATTCCACGTGCGCGGATACTATCAATAGCTTCCGTAAGCACGTCAAGAGACTTCTTGAACAATTCATCCTGAGTCTTGAGATAAGAAATCTCAGTCTTCAGACCATTGATTTCATTGTCAATCTCAGCAAGCTTCTGGTTGGTAGCAGCATCGCTGTCCTGAAGAGCCTTGGCGAGAGCATCGATAGCAGCCTGGAGTTCAGCCTGCTTCTTTTCGCAGTTGGCTTTGCACTCCTGCTGTGCAGCTTTCAGAGCGTCCAACTGTGCTTGAAGAGCCTCAACCTCAGAATTCAAAAGATCACGTAACGTAGCGTCTTGGTTAGCGAGCTCATTGCGGAATTGTGCATAGAAATCCTCATCGTAGTCGTTGCAAGACACCAACATGCTTCCTGCAGCAAAAATGAGTGCTACTGAAGCAAAAATACCTACTAATGTTCTTTTCATCTTGTTTTGTTTAATACGTTAAATATGTTTATAAAAATTAGTCTAAACAAACAATTATCTATCAACGAATAATTTATACATCACAAATGAACCTTCGTCCACTTATCGGTTGCAAATTTACTACTTTTATTTTATGAAACAAAAAAAATGTCATTTATTTTTAATAAGGAATGCGCATACGCATACGAGAAGACACAAAAATTCTTTTTGCCGAAAACAACGATAACGTCATTAACGGCACAAAAAAAGAGACCACTCCCACTACTTTTTTATTGGGATTGTGCTCTTTTCCTTCCTTCTCAGAAGTGCAAAAAAGCTTAGTTTGCCTTAAAACTAGTTACGCTTGTAGTTCCAGAAGCCGAACTTCCGAGATATAGCCCATGCCAAACTGTTGTGGCATCAGTAGGCTCGGAAGTGGAAGATTTGATGTAATACGTTGCGTTTTTAACCATTCCCTTTGCTGTTACTAGCGTACATTTGCTAGTGATGCTAACAGGCAGCTGGAAGGTAACTAAATTTTTGCCCGATTCATCAGACAGCGTGTTATAGACATTAGCTTTGTAACTCACCGTTCCAGCAAACTTATACCCTTGAGCCGCATTTGAGATAGTACCTGTTGAACTACCCTGCGCACCTCCTGCTCCGATAGCTATTCCTGTTCCCGTGATACGGATATAAGAATTGTTGTCGCAGTCGAAAGCTTCATCTGGATCACCTTTTATCATATACGCCATAACGGCTCCGTTACCAATCGTAATGGCACCCGCCGTTCCCGCATTACTATCGATAGCATCGTTTCCTGTACTATAGGCCACAGTGACACCTCCGTCAAAGGTTACCTTTCCTGCCGAACTGATACAGTCATCATAACACTTCAGGTAGTGTTTTCCCCCTTTGATGTCGATAGTGCTTTTCGACTCCAGCCCTTCTGCCTTTCTTGTGCTAGTAGAGATTTCTGTTGTACCGCCGTAGAGCGTTATCGGGCAGATAGCTTTTATTGCCTTTGCTGATGAATTGCTATAACTTCCCGAAGTAGTGACACTGAGCGTGGGGCCTGTTCCATCCGAAAGCCCTTGGGTGTAGGAACCTTTGATATTTTTCCATGTGGTGCGGCTACCTCCGGGGCCTCCTCCGCCCCAGGGACCTCCTCCGCCCCCACTTGTAGTTTTAGTTCCATCTCCGGCAACAATACCTTTTCCTCCGCTGCCAGTCATAGTGATGGTTATTGAACCAGCATTAAGAGCTACATTCAAACCTTTGATTCCTTTTGCTCCTTTCGTGTCGCTGCTGACAGTTGCCGTACCTGCGCTATTCGAAATATCTATCTCGCCTCCATCTGTCAGCACGTCATAAGCAGAAATGCCCCTTCCTGCAGAACCCTTGACTGTAGCCGAGACAGTTCCTCCGCTTATAATTACCTTGCCTCCCTTGAGAGCTGCTACATAGGAAGGGTCGGATGAATTGCTCGTATCCACAGATCCGCTTGCATTGAGATTCATTGTACCACTCTTGATGACGATTGTGCTATCGGCCTTTACGCATTTTGCTCCAGCCTTCGTTGTTGTCAGCGTCAACGTACCGCCTTCGATATAGATATTGCCGCTATCTTCACCCTCGTGATTGGTTGTCTCCCCCGTAGCGGTACCGTCTATGTCGCACTGAATAGCATCGTCACCCACACCCTTGACAGTAAGGTTGCCACTCTCCATAAGAAAATACTCGTCACACGAAAGTCCGTCTTGTATAGCAGAAATGATGTTGACGGTAGCATTTTTTAGCTGCATGTATTCGGCACTCTTGATGCCGTGCGCATACTTGCCGTTGACATTGAGTGTTCCCTCGCCCTTGAGCTCAAGATGTCCCTTGCAGTAGAGAGCAGCCTTCTGCGCCAGCGTCTCTGAAGGGTTGGCGCAGTCGGTTAGGGTGTTCTCCGTCTCGTTTTTCACACTAAGCGCGATGCGTTTGCCGTTCATAATGCAGATAGCAGCACCCGAAAAGACAGGAGAAGCATTCGTCAGCGTAAGTCCCCGAAGTTCTACCGTTGCCTTATAAGAGCCTGACATATAGAACTCTCCATCCGAAGACGAACCGTCAAGGATGTATGTGATTTCCTCCTCTACGTCGTCGCTCTGCGCAATGCAGACGTGTGCGCCCTTAACGCTCGGAGTGATATACTTTGCGATATCGCCCGCTACGACAATATCAGCCGATGAACCGTCATAGCTAACGCTGATGGTCTTTGGTGTCACTTCCATAGCGTCAACTATCATTCTGCTAACATCGCTTAGCGCGAACGTCTTCCCCATCACGGTAAGCGAGGTGCCTTCCGAGTAGGTCATATCGCCTGTCTGCGCAGCAGGGAATCGGTATGTCACACCGTCGTCGGTAGTGATGCTAAGCGTTTGGGCTGCCGAAACCAAAGCAAGCAGCAAGACGGAAAGAAGAACTGTTATTCTTTTCATTTTACCACCTGTTTTCGCGTTCCTTTTTTATTTTTAAAAAGGTAGATGCCTTTCTGCAACTGCTCACGTGTCACCTTACGCCCCGAAAGGTCGTAGATTTCCAGATCCTCTTCGTCGTCATCCTCGGCAGGAGGGCTGACGCGCGTTGCCTCAGTCGTAGAGAAAAACATTTTCGACAAATCTGCAAGGAGGAATGTTTCCTTGCCTGCCTTTAACGTGTTTCCGGAAACCGTCAGCTCCAACGAGGATGTGGAGACGGAGACTTCCGTGCCGTCGCTCTTCACAAAAGTGAGGTACGGATATGTATAGTCCTCAGCTTGGGCAGTCAATATCCCAGCCGCAACAATGATTGAAAACAAAAACTTCTTCATTCGCACAACAACAGACATAAGAGACTGTTTCGGCTGCAAAGATACGGTTTATTTGTCGATAGATGTTCGTTTCGCATGTGTAAAAATCCACAAAAAACTTGAAAAAAAGAAATCCGTCGGGCAACTCACGAGCTACACGCCATCTTTCTTCTCGGATTTGCAGCTTACCCATCGAGCGAGAAAAACAACGCTCTCAGGAGCATGTCTAACCCATCCAAAATTTTTCTTTCTTCAAAAAAAATTTTCCCTTCTCGAGCCGGCCGTATGTAGAAAGAAAAAAAATTTTTCCCTTCTTCATATTCCGCTTTGCAGATTCAGAAAAAACATGTACCTTCGCGACTGATTTCGCAACATAAAAAATAAGATGGAAAAAAACATAACCCCCACCATCCGATATATCGGTGTTGACGACCCTGACCTCGACCTGTTCGAGAGCCAGTATGACGTTCCGGAAGGCATGTGCTACAACTCGTACCTCATTGACGACGACAAGCTCTGCGTTATGGACGGCGTCGACGGACGAAAAGTGGACGAGTGGATGAAAAACCTGCAGGAAGCGCTTGCAGGGCGCCAGCCGAGCTATCTTGTCGTTTCGCACATGGAGCCCGATCACGGAGCCGGCGTGAAAGCATTCGTGGAAGCCTTCCCCGAAGCCAAACTCGTGGGCAACGCCAAGACGTTTGCGCTGATGAGCCAGTTCTTCGACTTCGACGTCGACAGCCGCAAGGTTGTTGTCGGCGCCGGCGACACCCTTCCCCTCGGACACCACACACTTACGTTCATCATGGCCCCGATGGTTCACTGGCCCGAGGTGATGGTATCCTTTGAGCAGGAGGAAGGAGTTCTCTTCAGCGCCGATGCTTTCGGCAAGTTCGGCGTCATAGATGCCGATCCCGACGACTGGGCATGCGAAGGACGACGCTACTACTTTAATATAGTAGGCAAATACGGCGCTAACGTGCAGAGCCTTCTCAAGAAGCTGGCTCCGCTTCCCATCCGCATCATCTGCCCGCTGCACGGGCCCGTCCTTTCGGAAAACCTGGCTGAATACATCAGCCTCTACGATACGTGGAGTAGCTATCGTCCTGAGACAAAGGGCGTTGCCGTATTCTGCGCCTCCATTCACGGAAACACGATGCAGGCTGCCGAAGCGCTTGAACGCATGCTGAAGGAGAAAGGCGTCGAGCGCGTAAGCCTTGTCGACCTGACTCGCAGCGACATCGCAGAAGCCGTAGAGGATGCCTTCCGCTTCGACAGGATGGTACTCTGCGCCTCAAGCTACGATGCCGGCGTCTTCACGCCAATGGCCCAGTTCCTCTACCGCCTGAAGTCGAAGAACTTCCAGTCGCGCAAGGTGGGCATCGTTGAAAACGGCTCGTGGGCACCCTCCGCAGCCCGCACGATGCTGGCTGCACTTGAAGAAATGAAAAATATAACCATCGTAGGCGAGACTGTCACCCTGCGGAGCGCCTACAAACCAGAACGCGACGACGAGGCCCTGCTGGCTCTCGCCGAAGCAATGAAAGACGAATAGAAATATGGACTACAAATCACCTTACCTACACCCCGACAAGGAGGCCCTCTCAAGAGAAGAACTTGAAGCCCTCCAGCTACAGCGCTTGCAAGCTACCGTCAAGCACTGCATGAACTCACCCTTCTACAAGCAACGCTTCGAACAGATAGGGCTGAAGCCCGAGGATATTCAAAGCCTCGACGACATACGGAAGATCCCGTTCACCACAAAGCAGGATCTGCGCGAAACCTATCCTTTCGGGATGGCCAGCGTGCCCCTCAGCAAGTGCGTGCGTCTGCATTCGTCCTCAGGAACAACCGGTAATCCTACCGTCATCCTTCACACGCAGAAGGACCTTGACGAATGGGCAGAGGCTGTTGCCCGCTGTCTGTGGATGGTAGGACTTCGCCCCGACGACGTGTTCCAGAACTCCTCCGGCTACGGTATGTTCACGGGAGGTTTAGGCTTCCAGTACGGTGCAGAAAGGCTTGGCATGCTCACCGTTCCTGCGGCTGCAGGCAACTCGCTCCGACAGATTAAGTTCATTACCGACTTCGGCACCACAGCCCTGCACGCCGTACCCTCCTACGTCACCCGCCTCTACGAAGTGATGCAAGATCAAGGCATCGACCCACGCCGCGACACCAAACTGCGCGTGCTGGCGATAGGCGCCGAGCCCCACAGCGAGGAGCAAAGGAAGCGCATCGAGGATATGCTGGGAGTGAAAGCATATAACTCGTTCGGTATGAGCGAGATGTGCGGCCCAGGCGTAGGATTTGAATGTCAGGAGCAGAACGGACTTCACTTCTGGGAGGACTACTACATCGTCGAAATCGTCAATCCCGACACATTGGAGCCCGTGCCCGACGGTGAGGTAGGAGAACTTGTCCTTACCACGCTGAACCGCGAGGCTATGCCCTTGTTGCGCTACCGCACGAGAGACCTCACTCGCGTACTTGGAAGAACCTGTCCGTGCGGAAGAAATCATGTCCGTCTCGACAGAATGCGCGGCAGGAGCGACGATATGATGGTGCTCCGAGGCGTCAACATCTTCCCCATTCAGATCGAGAAGATTCTGATGCAGTATCCCGAGCTCGGAAGCAACTATCTTATTACACTTACCACCGACGACGACAACGACAACATGACAGTTGAAGTGGAAGTAGCTGAGTTCACCGACGACTACGGCATGCTTCAGAACCTCGCCCGACAAGTCACCCGTGCCCTGAAGGACGAGATACTCCTGACGCCTCACGTCAAGCTCGTACCCAAAGGCTCGCTTCCCGTAAGCGAAGGCAAAGCCGTACGTGTGGTTGACAAGCGTAAGGTATATCAGTAAAAGAAAAAGAGAATAACCGCAAGAGAGAGAAACATGCCTGCAAAGGCATCCCTAATAATAAATAAGGAAAAGAAAAAATACCCCGAAGTAGCACCCGCTACCCTAGGATTAATAACACGTTTGATTATACCCCAAGAAGCATGACTATTCATCAACTATCTGTATTCATAGAGAACAAGAGCGGCACGCTACTGCGTGTTCTTCAATCGCTCAAAGACGCCAACATCCAGATTATCGCTTCCACGATTGCCGATACTCAGGAGTATGGCATATACCGCATTATCTGCAGCGAACCGACAAAAGCCTTTCTGCTTCTGAAGGAAGATGGCATCAATGTGGTACTCAGCGATGTGTTTGCTATTGCTTTGGACGACGAGCCCGGAAGAGCTGCCGAAGCCGTTAAGCTGTTTTCTTCCAACGGCATAGGAATCAACTACATGTATTCCTT
Source organism: Bacteroidaceae bacterium (assembly GCA_017615125.1). Taxonomy (GTDB): domain Bacteria; phylum Bacteroidota; class Bacteroidia; order Bacteroidales; family Bacteroidaceae; genus UBA1189. Next base: position 23,661 of record JAGAAS010000067.1, on the reverse strand, counting down.
CCTGCTCCACGGGAAAGGCATCCTTGTGTTCCGCACAGACAATACAGAGAAGACACGCCAAGTTATCGACTCGAACCGCTTGAACTTCGTTGAAGAAACGCAGCTGAACGCCATCGCCAAATAAAAAGGCCCACACGCCACAACCTGCGCACTACGCATCCGACTCAGGTCTATCCCCTTACGTACGTAGCAAAAACAGATGGAAAAGCAGCGAACGTATTTTGCCATAGACCTAAAATCCTTCTACGCCTCTGTTGAGTGCGTGGAAAGAGGACTTGACCCCCTCAAGACCAATCTTGTTGTGGCAGACATCAGCCGCACGCAGAAGACCATCTGCCTTGCTATCACGCCTCCGCTGAAAGCCTATGGGCTGGGCGGGAGAGCACGTTTGTATGAAGTGGAACAATGCGTACGCAAGGAAAACCTGAAACGTTGCAAGCTCCTTCCCAGCCAACAACTGAAAGGAAAATCCGCCTCATCAGATGAACTTGAAGCACATCCCGAATTGGCTATCGACTACATAGTAGCCAAGCCGAGAATGGCTTTCTACATGCACTACAGTTCACTTATCAAGAGCATCTACGAAAAGTTCTTCTCTAACGACGACATCCTTGTTTACTCCGTCGACGAAGTATTCTGCGACGCCACGCCCTACATGAAGATGTACAACACGACATCCAAGGAGCTGGCAAAACAAATCATTCAGGCTATTTACGAAGAAACCGGCATCACTGCAACAGCAGGAATAGGCACGAACTTATATCTCGCAAAGGTAGCTATGGACATCGTTGCCAAGCACATCGCCCCCGACAAAGACAATGTGCGTATTGCCGAACTCAACGAAAGAACTTTTAGGGAACAGCTGTGGAACCACCGTCCGCTGACAGATTTCTGGCAGATAGGGCGAAGTACTGCCAACAAGCTGACAAGCTACGGCATCGAGACTATAGGCGACTTGGCACGCTGTTCCCTGAAGCACGAACAGTTTCTTTTTCGCCTCTTCGGAAAAGGTGCCGAGCTGCTCATCGATCACGCATGGGGATGGGAGCCGATAACCATTCACGACATAAAGGAACACGAACCGAAGTCACGCTCATTATGTAATGGACAAGTCCTTCACGAACCTTACTCCGCACGAAAGGCAAAAGTCGTCCTAAAGGAAATGACAGAGGAGCTCGCCTTCCGTCTTGTGAATATGCACCTCTGTGCCAACGCCATAGACCTTACTATCAGCTACGACGTTTCCAATCTGATAGATCCCAAAATGAAAGAAACCTATCAAGGAACAGTTGTCTTCGACCATCACGGGAGGCAAGTTCCCAAGCGAACTCACGGATCGGAGACTTTGAGCCAGTACACCTCGTCTACCCGTCTTTTCACCGCTGCCGCTTGCAGGCTTTTTGACAAGATTGTGAATCCGAAGCTGCTCATCCGCCGCATCAGCATCACCGTCTCGCACGTCATCAGCGAAGAGCAAAGCTATAAGCTGAAAGAAAAAAAATCCACCGAACCCGTTCAGCTCAGCCTGTTCTCCGAAGACAATAAGGAAAAGATGGTCAAGGAAGAAGAAAACGACAAAAGCATTAAAAAGGAACAACGCCTACAGGAAACCGTACTGAGCATAAAAAAACGATACGGCAAGAACGCCATCCTGAAAGGCTTGAACTTCGAAGAGGGAGCCACAGGACGAGAACGCAACAAACAACGAGGCGGACATAGCGAATAATAAATATCACGTTCTAAACCGTTTGCGCCCTTCCTATAAATTCTTCTTCTACTCCTACGAAAGAGTCTGGAAGAGAAAGAAAAATCCGTTCACACAGCCAAAGACAGGCTAAAAAAAGCAAAAAATTGAGCGTTTGCTACTTGGCAGACGCTTTTTTTCGTACCTTTGCGCCCGAGGAAAAGATAAGTGCTTCCCTTGAGGTTTTTTTCGCCTCAAGAAACGGCATCCTTTTCTTTTCCAAGTGTGCTTGGAACCACTAAAAAAACAAGAAAATGAAACAAAACCACACAACTACATTTGTGGTGATGGCTATACTGTTCAACGTATGCCTCATCGCTTCCAATCTGTTCGCCGTCAAACTTTTCTGCCTCTTTGGTAAGTTCACCTTGAGCGGCGCAGTCATCATCTTCCCTATCTCGTACATCCTCAACGATTGCCTCAGCGAAGTCTACGGATACAGGAAAGCCCAGCTGGTTATCTGGAGCGGCTTTGCCATGAATTTCTTTTTCGTGCTCGTCAGCCAGCTTGTCATCCTTCTTCCGGGAGCTCCCTTCTGGGAAGGAGACGAAGCCTTCCGCTATGTGTTTGGTGCAGCTCCTCGCGCGACAGTAGCCTCGTTGTTGGCTTTCCTGGCAGGCTCCACCATCAACGCGCTGGTAATGAGCCGCATGAAAGTTGCCAACAAAGGGAAACGCTTCGGGTTGCGCGCTGTTGTCTCATCCGTAGCGGGAGAGACTATCGACTCACTCATCTTCGTTCCCATCGTCTTCTGGAACATGGGCACCAAAGTCATCCTCATCACTATGGCCTGTCAGATAGTAGCGAAAGTTTGCTACGAAATCATCGTGCTCCCCTTGACAGCACGCATCGTGAAACGAGTAAAAGCGTATGACGGCATCGACACGTATGACAACGGCATCTCCTACAACCCTTTCAGGCTGAAAGAGAAAAACGACTAATCATAAACACATCAGATAATGACAAACAACAGACAAGACGAAGGGCTTGAAGCCCTCGGACATAAGACAACATTCTGTCAGGACTACACGCCCGAGGTGCTGGAGACGTTCGAGAACCAGCATCCCGACAACGACTACTGGGTGCGCTTCAACTGCCCCGAATTCACTACCCTCTGCCCCATCACCGGGCAGCCCGACTTCGCAGAGATACGCATCAGCTACGTTCCCGACAAGAGAATGGTAGAGAGCAAGAGTCTGAAGCTCTATCTCTTCAGCTTCCGCAATCACGGTGACTTCCACGAAGACTGCGTGAACACCATCATGAAGGACCTCATTCGGCTGATGAACCCGAAATACATCGAAGTGACAGGATTCTTCACTCCACGAGGGGGTATCTCCATTTATCCCTTTGCCAACTACGGAAGGCCCGGAACCAAATACGAGCAACTGGCAGAGCAGCGTTTCGCTACTCATGAATAAAGGGAAGAAGGGGAAAGAAAACCCCTTCTTTTTGCATAGCAGGATTTTGTTTGGGCAAAAACAAGCATTTTCTTTGCAACAATTCCTGTTTCAGAACAAAAAGAATTATACCTTTGCAGCGACTTACAAGTTGAACTATGAGTAAAAGAAAGACAGCACGCATACACAGCATAACCACCCTTGAGGAACTTTACAGCTATTGCACCACACGCTTCGAGAAAAGGCAGATGTCGGAAATGATCGACACCGACGTACGCTACACCTACGGCAGCTTTCGCAAGACCTGCGACTCTATCTCGCAGCTCCTCTCGCGTTATGGCATCGGCAGCAGCGACAGGGTTGTCATTCTCTCGCAGAACACCCCCAACTGGACCGTCGCCTTCTTCTCGCTGGTAGCCTTCGGGCGTGTGGCAGTTCCCATTCTCCCCGACTCCTCGGCTAACGAGATAAGCAACATCCTCGCCCACTCGGGCAGCAAGGCGCTCTTCGTGTCAAAACGCTTCCTCAGCCGGTTCACCGATGAGCAGCTCGACAAGTTGAATCTTGTTATCGACATCGAGACGCTCGATATCATCCGCCGCAAGCGTGAAGCCTTCACCTGCGACGGAAGACCCTCCGTTCCCGGGCCTGACGATATGGCTGCCATCATCTACACCTCCGGCACTACGGGCAACGCCAAGGGCGTTATGCTTAGTCACCGTAACTTCTGCACCAACATCACCATCTCGTATCATGCACATCGCACCTCAAAGCGCGACGTATGGCTCTCCATCCTGCCTATGCCCCACACCTACGAGCTCACCATCGGCGTGCTCTATCCGATGTCAGTAGGCGGAAAGGTCTGCTACCTGCAGAAGCCCCCTACGGCTTCCGTGCTCCTGCACGCCCTCATGACGGTGCGCCCCACCATCATGCTCAGCGTGCCCCTCATCATCGAGAAGATGTACAAGAGCAGCGTCGTCCCCAGCATTGAGAAGAGCACCGTGCTTCGCTGGATGCGAGACCACACCCCCTGGCTACTCTGGAAGCTGGTAGGCAAGCGACTGAAAAAGACCTTCGGAGGGCGCATCAAGTTCTTCGGTGTGGGAGGAGCCAAGCTTGACAGCAACGTGGAAGCCTTCCTCAAACGCATCCACTTCCACTACGCCATCGGTTACGGTATGACAGAGTGTGCTCCGCTCATTTGTACGGCAGGAGTCAAACAGACGCACGTCGGCACCACCGGAGGAGCAGCCTACGGCGTGGATGTGAAGCTCAAAGACGTTGACCCAGCCACAGGCGAGGGTGAAATCATCGTCAAGGGAAACAACGTGATGATGGGCTACTACAAAGACCCAGACCGTACTGCCAGCGTCTTCACAAGCGACGGATGGTTCCGCACGGGAGACCTTGCAACCATCGACGAGAAAGGACGATTCTCCATACGCGGGCGTATGGGTTCCGTCATTATCGGCCCCTCGGGCGAAAACATCTATCCCGAGGAGATTGAACACGTCATCAACGACCTTGAAGGCGTTGACGAATCACTCGTCGTTGACGACGACGGCAAGCTGGTAGCCCTCGTGCAGCTCAACAAGAATGTTCTCGACTGGGATCACGCCAGCGAAGAGCAGTTCTTCGAGCGTCTGCAGGCACAGAAGGAAGCCGTGCTCCGAGCCGTCAACAAGCAGGTAAGCCGCTTCTCGCAAATCAGCCGCGTGGAGATACAGAAAGAGCCCTTCTCGAAGACTGCCACACAGAAGATACGCCGCTTCCTCTACAAGAAATCCGCCACGCAGCAAAACGAAAATCCTGCTGGGATGCCCGACGAGAAGCAAACACCTCAGCCAGAGACTCCGGAAACAAAATCCGAGGCTCCTATCGAACAACCCGACACCACCCCCGCTGCTCTTGAGGAACAGGAGAAATAAGTTCTCTCCATATTCAAATATGTATTAAGAAAAAAATTTTTTCCTTGAACAAAGTTCTTCGTCCGTCGCGACTCACCATAGCTTGCGCAAGCACAACTCTGGCTTCGCTGCTCCGTCCGTTCTTCATACGGCGAGATTCCTTCTCGAAAAAAAATTATTCTTTCTTCATCATTCATCGCACTCACTTCTAACGAACAAATCTTCTCACTATGGCTTGGGGTAAATGGATATTAGGAGGCTTGGGATTTGCCTACGGAGGACCCATCGGGGCACTTATCGGACTCTTCATCGGCTCCCTGCTCGACTCGGGAGTCAAGATGATAGGAAGCTCTGACGACACGTACACAAGCTCTCGTCGCACGAGCTCCGACACCTACTCGCGCAACAGCGATTCCTACCGACGCACCACAACCGTAGGCGACATCCGCGTGTCGATGCTTGTGCTCATAGCCTGCGTCATGAAAGCCGACGGGCGTCTGCTCAAGTCGGAGCTGAGCTACGTGAAAGCGTTCCTCGCGAAAAACTACGGGGAACAAGGCGCAAAGGAAGCCCTCCAGCTGCTGAAGGACCTGCTGAAGAAAGACATCGACCCCACCTCCGTCTCCGCACAGATAGCCCGCTACGTCAACTACTCCACGCGCCTCGAGATGGTTCACATGCTGCTGGGGCTCGCCAACGCCGACGGAGACTTCGCCCCAGAAGAGGAAGCCGTCATCCGCCGCATAGCATCGGCAATGGGAATCTCCAGTGCCGACTACCAGTCGCTCGCTGCCCTCTACCAGAAAACCAAAGATCCCGACTGGGCCTACAAGGCACTCGAGATAGAACCCTCGGCTACCGATGAAGAGGTGAAGAAAGCCTATCGGCGTATGGCTCTCAAGTACCACCCCGACAAGGTTGCCAACGCCGGAGAGGATATGGTACGCGAAGCTACCGAAAAACTGAAGAAAATCAACGAGGCCTACGAGGAAATCAAGCGCCAGCGCGGAATGAACTGATGTCCTCCCTTTCCTTCTGTCACCTCAGATAGTTTTCCCCTCTTCACAGCCCTCAATAATAGCTACTATAAAAATCTAAAACCCTAAGACTATGATACAGATTGGAGACAAGATGCCTTACTTCGAGGCAAACGACCAGAACGGCAACATCGTGAAGTCAACGGACTTCGCAGGAAAGAAAGTCATCATCTACTTCTACCCCAAGGACAACACCCCCGGATGCACCGCCGAGGCTTGTAATCTGCGCGACAACTACGAGGCACTGCAAGCGCAGGGATACCTCGTCGTCGGCATCAGCAAGGACAGCGTCAGCTCGCACAAGAAGTTCGAACAGAACTACCAGCTGCCCTTCACCCTGCTCTCCGACAACACCACCGCCTTGCTGCAGGAGTTCGGTGCCTGGGGCGAGAAGAAACGCTACGGAAAGACAACCGTAGGCACCCTAAGGAAAACATTCATCTTCGACGAGACAGGGACGCTGGTTCGGATTATCGAGAAAGTCGATACCAAGAACCACGCCGCACAGATTCTCTGATATTCAGCCTTGCCTGCTCGGGCTTCATCGCTGCCTCCAGGGACATCCCCTGGGGCGTAATGCACTCCACCCTGTCCCAGGGTGACGATGCCCGTTCCTTGTCCGTCAACTGCACGCTCCCCGCAAGCGCCACGCAGGGCACGCCTGCCTGCCGCGCAAGCTGCCCTATCACGAAGGGAGCCTTTCCCAGCAATGTCTGACGGTCAATCCTGCCCTCTCCTGTAACCACCAGCGCAGCATCCTCGAGCAACAGGCCGAACTGCTGTATCTCCAAGACGAACTGTATACCCGAAACTATCCGCGCATGCGGAAGCGACAGCAGCGCAGCACCCACGCCTCCCGCAGCACCCGCACCCGGAACGTCTGACACACGACGTCCGCAAGCCCTTTCGAGAGCTTTTCCGCGCTCCCTGTCTCTCTCCTCCAGCCTCTCCACAAGCCGTTCGTCAGCCCCCTTCTGCCGAGCAAATGCCCGCGCTGCACCCATAGGTCCACACAGAGGGCTCTCCACGTCGGTAGCCACAAGGAACTGCACTTCATCGAGGTGCTCCACTCCCTTCAGAGCCTCCAGTAAGCCATATCCGCAATCATTCGTAGCACTTCCTCCCAGTCCCACGACAACGTGCCTGATGCCTGCCTCCAGCGCATGCCGGATGAGCTCGCCCGTTCCCAGCGAGGAAGCCTTCCAGGGGTCTCGTTCCTCTTCGCGAAGGAGTGTCAGTCCTGAGGCGGATGCCACATCCACCACAGCACCGTCCACCTCATCTCCCGACTCTCCGAACAACGCCCCAGGCATCTTCGCCCGCCCGTATGAGGCGCGTAGGGGACGCAGCAGCGGGTCGTGGACATCACATTCCACGAAGGTTCCCCCCAGCGCCGTCGTGACTATCCGACAGAAGCCCTCTCCCCCGTCGCTCACCGCCACGCAGCAAACCTCCGTGTCGTCCTCCGCCTCCCTGTCCCGGAGGAAAGCCTCCTTCACACACAGCCCCGCCTCCTGCGACGAAAGCGAACCCTTGAAGGAATCCAGCGCGACGACAATCCGTTTCATGCCTTACGCAGAAAGGGTTAGTTGCCGAGGATGAGCGACACGAGGGCGGTGACGTCGGCCACGTTAATCTGTCCGTCGCCGTTCAAGTCGCCGTTGCCCACGTTGCCTGCAGGCTGCGAGCCCAGGATGATGGAAACGAGCGCCGTCACGTCAGCCACGTTGATGCTGCCGTCAAGGTTCACGTCACCCCGTTTGTACGTAGGCGTCACGCCCAGGCAGTACACCTTCAGATTGTCGAAGATAGCCCAGTCCTCCGACACCTCCGCCGTCTTACGCACACCCACGCGGAGCACCGGGTTGTCGGCCGTCACCACCACCGTCAGCTCGTTCCTGTAGTAGTCGCCGTCAAAGGCGTGGGCTGCCGACGCCATATCGTTGGGCACATAACCATAGGTGGACGATGCCTTGAACGCATCGCCCGACGTGGTTTGCGCATCCTCGAAGATCGACACCAGCGGCACTTCCGTGTCGTTGGCATAGAAGAGCGCGTTCAGCGCCTCGGTGCCTGCCGAGCGCTTCGATGCCGCACCCGCCGTGTTTCCGTTGCGATAGAACCCGTTCAGCGTTATCCGATAGGTGCCGGGGAGCACGTCGACTGTCTGGTACACATCGAACTTGCAGTTATATTTCTCAGCGCAGAAGTTGGCACCTGCGCTCGACGAATAGCCCCCGATGGCGGGATTGCCCTTCCAGCGCGAGCTGCTACGCAGGTCGTTGCGGTTGAAGGAGGCGTCGTAGAAATAGCGCGTCACATCCACCGGGTTCGAAGCCGAAGCCTCCAGCATGTCCTCCTCCATCTCGGCAACCATCGCCTCGCGGGTGAGGAAGCGCCACCAGGCAGCGCTGCTCCCTGCATTCGTCAGATTCGTAGCCACCTGTGTGGGCGAGGAGGCGTTGTAGCCGAGGTAATAGGTAGCGTTGCCGCTCGTGTAGCCGATGGTATAGGCCTCGCCGTTGTCGGTGAAGGCAACGTTGTAGTCGCCTGCGGCACCGTCAAGGTAGAGCGTGTTGCCCGGAGTCACCGAGCCCATGTAATGGGCATCGCCCCCGTTGCTTACCTGCGAGTCGAAACGATAGAGCGTCGTGCACTCTACGGCGAAGTCCACACCATCTGTGGCGCTCAGCACCGCGCTCGTGCCCCAGTTGTTTCCTGCCGCCATGAAGGTGCCCGACGCCACATTCTGCAGGTAGACGTTCTCGCCGAAGAAGCATATCATCGGCTGGGCCGTTTCGCTGGTAGACGAAGCCGTCTTCCCCAGCGTGGTGACAATGGCGCGGAAGCTGTCATCGAGGGTGACGGGATAGTCGTCGAGGCTCAGCTCGTAGGTCAGCATCGTGTTGTCGAAGTGTTCCCTGTCCGTACCTATATAGAGGTCCTGCCACGTGGAGCCCACGAGGAGCTGCACCTTCACGTAGTCCGTCCAGTCGGTGTTGGGGTTCTCGATCTCCAGCACGAGCCTGTTCTCCCGTTCCGACACGAACACGTAGAGCACAGGCTTCGAGATGTCGGGCTGCGTGTAGGTGGGCACGTAGGCATAGGCGTCGTTGTACGAGAAGGTCGACTTTATCTTCCTGTACACCTCACCCGCAGGCGTGAGCCAGTTCTCGTCGTTGATGATGGCGCGGCGCCATCCCGTACCGTCGTTGCCGCCCGTGTCGTAGTTGTAGTAGGCGTAGCGCTCTATCCACGGGTTGTTCTCCATCATGGCGAGCACGGGGAAGATGGCATCCCTGTACTCCTCGTAGCTGCTCCACGTCTTCGATGTCCAGCTGGCTCCGATGGCCCATTCCGTTATCCAGAGGGGGCGCTTGGTTCTGGTATGGATGCTTTTCAGGCTGTTCTTCCACGCCGTGGAGTCGGCATACGACGAGGGGTCCCAGTAGCAGTGGAAGGGCACGAAGTCACACCGGTACTTGGCCTTGTCGACGGCATCTATGTATTCGTACGTCCAGCTCGAGGTGGTCTCGGCAGGTGCGCCTATGCGCCCTCCGAAGGCGAAGAACTGCGGCGTGTTGGCAGCGGCGGTGCTGGAGCTGATGACGCCGTCGTCCTGATGCTGCTCGCTGTGGTTGGGCTCGTTGTAGCTCAGCACGGCTGTCGAGTTGTAGCGGGCATTGATGTCGTCCCATCCGGGCCACCAGAGCTTCTGCCTGATGGGGATGTACTCCGAGTCGTAGGTCGTCTGCTCGTTGCAGTTCCAGTTATACCGCCACGTGCACGTCAGCGCGTTCCAGTCGGCGGCATCCCCGGCGTTCCAGCCTTTCTTCGAGGTGTAGTGCCATCGTTTGACATACACGGCGGTGATGCGTTGATCGGTCTCCGTGGGCAGCGTGTCGATCTCCTTGTCGGCGTGGTCGGCGACATACACGCGGCTGTAGCCCGTCCCGTTCACGCCTGTCGACACCGTTGCCATGTATCCGCGCCGTAACTTGAAGCTGCGCATGCGGTTGCGCCGTGAGCCCAGGTCGCTGTTCGTCCCGTCGTACTGGGACACGTCGAACGACTCACCCGTGAAGCCCGTTCCCGTATATCCCACGAAGGGAACGGTGGCCGACGTGGTGGGAATCACCGCAGCGCCGTCAAGGAAGATCTCCACCCGCACGTTCACCCCGTCGACAGCTGTCACACCGTTGATGGTGATATACCGAAGGTATGTGCTGACGACCTTGCTCGGGCGCACATTGTCGAACACCACCCAGGCCTCCTCGTTCGTGATGTTGATGGAGCCTCCGTCGAAGGGCGTCGACGAGTAGATGTGATAGTCCACCCTCGTGTTCAGCGTCACCGCCTCGCCCACCTGGTAGTCGTCGATCTCCGTCACGCCCTGCTTGTTGACATACGCTTCCGACTTGAACACCTTCAGCGAGTAGGCAGGGTCGTACACGTTGTTCTTCTTCAAGGCAGGCACCACGTGGAAGCGGTCCATGCACGTGCCCGACTTATTATAATAGACCCCCTTGTACTTGTCCGACGAGAAGTCGGCACCTAGCGCCGTCCCTGCTGACTTATAGCGCGTGCGGACAAACTGGCTCAGGCCCGTCTGCACGTCCCAGAGGCCCGTCGTGGTGCTGGAAGTGCCCGTGACGGTGCTCCAGGCATTCGCCGTGGAGGCCAGTAGGAACTTGCCCGACGATGTGTTCATCAGGGTGTAGTAGCCGCTGGACTTTGTGGCAGCCCAGACAGCCCTGCCGATGATTGACAGGCTGTCGGCGTGGGCGATGCGCGGCGTGCCCCCGTCGTCGACACACAGCACGTGTCCGTCGTAGAACTCGTGGATGAAGAAATAGCTGGGTGTCGCCAGCGCGCCCGCACGCAACGTTGTCGGCAGAGTCAGCATCGTCAGCCCGAAGGCCAGAAGGAGAATCCGTTTTTTCATATCATTCATAAAGGGTGTGTTATCGAATCACTTTGAGGTGCAAAGATAACAAGTTTTTCATAAACTATCAAGTATTCATTTCACAAAATCCATATCAAGTCACAACTTCAAAGCCGCGTCTAAGCTTCTTAAGACACAGAAAACATCTGGAGCAGCGAAGGCAATGGAAAGCCGGCTTTGCATTACTGAGTGACAGATGTAGACGAGTCTAATTCTTTTAGACACGTCAAAGTTACGACATCTTTTCTACCCAAAGACTGTTAGGGACTGTTACGGCGTGTTATTTTTGAAAAAAAGTTTTCAACGTCTTACAACACACTGAAACAGAGTGTGTTGTGGATGAAGAATTTTCTCACTTTTTTTGTGTTTTTCTTGCAGGAATCGAGGATTTTTCGTACCTTAGTAGCGTAATAAAACACAAGACTATGAACCTAACTCCCGACATCATTGAAACTCCCTTCGTCCTGCGCACGTATGGGCGCACGGAGCTGGCACAGCTCTATTACCCTGTTTACACCTCCACCTCCGCATGGCGGGCCCTGCGGCACGAGCTGGAACTCTGTAAACCTCTCGCACGCGAGCTACGCGCGCAGGGTTACACTACTACGCAACGTCACTTCACCCCTCGACAGGTGAGAACCATCACGCAGTATCTCGGTACTCCCTAAGGGTTTTCCTTACTCCAAAAATTTTTCTTTCTTCATCCGGCGAGATGTAGAAAGAAAAAATCTTTTTTCTCCTAGCATAATCTAAAGAGGAGAAAGTGTCAACTTTTTCAGGAAGGCTAGCGTTACATTTGTTACATTTGTTACATGTTACATTTACTAAACACCTAACTTTTTTGGGTAGGGAAAAATAGTTAGAGATTATGCTAATTATATATTATAATATATTGTAATATATTATAATATATAATTAAATTCTATTACTTATAAATTGTAATCTCAATTTTCTCTCTATCTCTTCTCATTTTTCTCCAAAAACCGACAAAAATTCATGTTTACCCCCTAAAAAGTAACTAATGTAACAAATGTAACAAATGTAACATGTAACACATCAAACGCGAAAAAACCTCCTTTCTCCTTTGTTTTTCACTCATCACCCTAAACTTTCCAGCCTTTCTCCTTGTTTATTTAAAAGGAAAAACGTATCTTTAACTTTCGGTTTTAGATAGGGGTCGCCTCGGAAAAACTCAAATAAATTTGGTATTTCGCTCGGCTCACCCTATCTTTGCTATGTTTTTTCAGACATTATGCCTATGCAAGGCAATGAATTAGGAAAGTATTCAAGTCGATGAGAGAGTTTTTAGTTATAGCGGCTTTGTTCCTCAGTGCCCTATCGGCTCAAGCGCAAGAGCCAGTCATGAACATTTTGAAGACAGATGGGACTCATGCTCAGACCCGTGTGGCCGATCTGCAGCAAATCAGCTTCCTTGCTGTGGATGCAGGCAGCCAGGGCCTGTTGGTGAAGACAAAGGGTGACGAGACCGTCAAGGTGCTCTTTGAGTCGAACCCCGTCGTGACCATATCCGACGGCAAGCTGAACATTAAGCCGAGTGCGGCTGAAGCCATTGAGATGGAAATCACCGACATCGCAGAGATTGTCTTTGGCGATGCCTCCGACGGCTCATCCATCGCCAAGCCCGAAGGCTTTGAGTGTGTGATGCAGGACGGCGGCGTGTTGCTCCGCGGCATCCCCGAAGGTGTCCAGCCGCGCGTTTACTCCCTCGACGGACGCAGCCTGCCGACGCCCCCACTCCAGGGCGACGAGCTGCGGCTGAACCGCGAGACACTCGGCACGGGCATCTTCATCGTGAAAGTGGGCTCGTTCGCCACAAAGATACGCCTATAGACATCGAACCCTCTTGAGTGCCCCGAACATGAAAAAGATACTCTTGCTGACTATTGCCCTGCTGGGAGCCGTACGGCTCGTTGCCCAGCAGCCCACCACCATGATTACGAAGCTCACCAACGGAGCCGTTGTCCGTACCGACGTGGGCGACGTGGAGCGCATCACGTTTGCCGACACCGTCTACCACCTCAACAGCACAGGCTTCCGCATCCTGGAGGCCGACGAGCTCTGCTGGCCCGACGACCGCCTGCTGCCCCACTTCCTTCCGCCTGCCTCGCCCGTGAAGGCCCTCGACCTGAGCGCAGCGAAGCTCAGCGACGAAGAGCGCGTCATGTTCTGCACCCTGCAGGGTATTGTCAACCGCACCCGTCCCCGCATCCTCCTCTACAACCACAACGAGGAGGCACGCACCCTGTGGCCCAACGCCCACAGCCTCAGGACGTCGGCCGTCTCCTCCTCCGCGCCCTACAGCCTGGTGCAGTCGTTCCAGGAAGAAATCGACGGCCTGGTGCTCTACAGCAACGAGCTGAGCACCCATTACTCGAACCTTGCCGCCACCATTGCCGGGCTCAAGCGCCTGCTCCCCGTGACTGCCGACATCAGGGACAAGCTCGTCGCCAACGGCATGGACTTCCCCGTGGTGGAAGACCTCACTCCGCTCACGATGACCACCGCCGTAGCCATCTACCAGTACCTCTTCGATAACTACTGGCCACAGTGCAACCACCGCCTGCTCATCAGCGAGCGCCCCACCATACCCTACGTGCACGACATAGGTGCCGCCTGCGGCTCGGCATGCGTATGGCTCGACCCCCGCGTCGCAAGCGAGAAAGCGCTGCTCGACAAGATGCTCAAGGAGATGACGCCCGGGCGCGACATAGTGCTGGGATGGTATCCCGAGGAACGCTCCGGCGTGGGCGAGGCAACCCGCTTCGGGCTGTCGACCGTACCCGCCGACTTCTTCGAGAACGCCACCGTCTACTCGGCCGTCGACAAGGCCATCAAGATACCCCCTGTCCCCAAACGCCCCAAGCTGGAGAACAAGGTGTACGCTGCCGTCTACATCAGCGACGGCGACAACATCCAGTACTGCCAGCACGCTATGGCGAAAATCTTCGAGCAGAGCGGACGAGGCAAGATGGCACTCAACTGGACCATCAGCCCCGCCCTTGTCGACTTTTCGCCCGCGATGCTGACCTATTACTACAACAAGGCCTCCACCAACGACTGCTTCGTCAGCGGACCGTCAGGCTTGGGCTATGCTATGCCCTACGACGCCCACAACGCAAAGTACTACCTGTCCAACAACACCAAGCTCATCACCCCCTACACGCAGCTCACCCAACGCTACATCGAGCAGGCAGGCCTGCGCGTCATAACCATCTGGGACGACGTCAACACGACGCACCGCCGCCTCTATGCCGAGAACTGTCCCTACCTCTACGGGCTCACCATCAACGACTGGGAACGGCAGACCGGGCGGCTCACCGCCAAGGTGCAGTCGGGCTGGCTTCCGATAGTCCCCCAGTACCCCTGCTATGCCAGCGGTGCTGACGTCATCACCAACTTCTTCAACCGCGACATCGCCAAATTCAAGGGCACCGAGCCGATGTTCGTGACTGGACAGGCCACTGTGTGGGATGCAGGGCCCGACAAGCTCGTAGCCCTGAAGGAGTCGCTCGACGCCCTCTCGCCCGGCAACGTCAGCATCGTCCGCGCCGACCACTGGTTCAGCTACTACAACGAGGCACACCACCTGCCGTTCAACATCACCCTCCTGCAGGATATGGAAATCACCTCATCGCCCACCAGGGTAAGCGTCAACGTCAAGTACGCTGCCAACGGCTCACCCTCACAGGGATATATGTGGATTTCCAAGACCAACGACGGTACCGGATGGGTGCAGCTCGACTTCAAGGAGACCTACGAGATTAGCCGCTACGTGGTGCGCCACGCTGAAGCAGGCGGACTGGACGCAGAACTCAACAGCCGAGACTTCACAGTCGAGACAAGCCTTGATGGCGAGACGTGGACCACAGTGGGAACCCACACCGGCAACACTTCGCCCGTGACAGATGTCGCCATCACCCCCGTTGAAGCACGCTACGTGCGCGTGAACGTCACCCACGGCGGCACAGACGGCTATGTCCGCATCGGCGACATCGAAGTGTACGGCGCGCACTGATCAGGCAAACACATTTGCCACATCAAGCACATCAGAACAACAGACAAAACGCCTCGCAGGGGTGGAAAACGCCCAATTAGCACTATTTGGTCAGATTTGGTTAAATAGTGCTATTGAGAAAGCAGAGAACGAGCTGGCTACACGACATTGACGGGCTTGCCGTCGACGAAAGCTTCGAGGTTTTGACGGCAGATAGTCATGAGCCTGCGGCGAGCCTCAGCGGTGGCCCAGGCGACGTGAGGGGTGATGAAGCAGCGGGGTGCCGACAGGAGGGGACAGTCGGCAGCGGGGGGCTCACGGTCGAGCACGTCGACGCATGCTGCGGCGAGGATGCCGGCTCGGAGGGCTTCGGCAAGGGCTCCTTCGTCAACGACAGGGCCGCGCGAGGTGTTGATGAGAATGGCGGCGGGCTTCATCTGCGCCAGGCGCTTCGCATCGACAAGGTGGCGGGTGTCGGGCGTAAGGGGGCAATGGAGGCTGACGACGTCGCTGGTGCGGAACAGGGTGTCGAGGTCTACCTTGGCAACGTCCTGGGGGAGCTCACCCTGCTGCTTGGACGTGACAGCCTGCACCTTCATGCCGAAGGCCTGTGCAATGCGTGCTACTGCCTGTCCTATCCTGCCCATACCGACGATGCCGAACAGCTTGCCGGAGAGCTCGGTGAGTGGGGTGTCGCGCCACGTGAAGTCGATGCTCTGAGCCCAGCGGCTGGGCGTGCCGTCGGCGGAGTTGTTGGCGGCGGCATAGTGCCCCACACGGTTGGTGACCTCGAGCAACAGAGCAAAGACGCTCTGCGCCACAGAGTCGGTGCTGTAGGCGGGGATGTTGGTGACGACGATATGGCGCTTCTTCGCTGCCTCAAGGTCGACGACATTATAGCCCGTAGCCAGCACACCGATGTACTTCAAGCGTGGCAGGAGGGACATGACAGACTCGTCGATCACCACTTTATTGGTGAGCGCGGCATCGGCATCGCGCAGACGCTTTGCCACATCGGCAGGAGCGGTGCGCTCAAATACCTCGTACTCACCTATGTTTGCCAACCAATCCCACGATAGATCTCCAGGATTGAGGGTATAGCCATCAAGAACAACAGTTTTCATAGTAGATAATCAGGTAAAAGTCTCTCCTTCTTTGTTCTTTTCCTCAAGGAGTGCCTGGAGGCGGAACATCTCATCGCGGTAGTGGGCTGCCGTGCTGTAGTCCATCTTGGCTGCGGCCTCCTGCATGAGTTTGCGCGTGCGCTGGATGGACTTCTCGAGCTGTGCAGGTGTCATCTGCATGAGGATGGGATCTTCGGCAGCGCGCGGTATGCCGGAGGACTTGTCGCCGTAGCCGGCATCGGACGTACCTGACGTACCCTGAGGGGCGAAGGCGCCGCTGACAGCCTTGCGGATCTGCGTGGGCGTGATGTGGTGCTCGGCATTGTAGGCGAGCTGCTTGGCGCGCCGACGGTTGGTCTCGTCGATGGTGCGCTGCATGCTCTCGGTGATGGTGTCGGCATACATCAGTACCTTGCCGTTGACGTTGCGGGCGGCACGTCCTGCCGTCTGCGTGAGGCTGCGGTGGTTGCGGAGGAAGCCCTCCTTGTCGGCATCGAGGATGGCAACGAGCGACACCTCGGGCAGGTCGAGACCCTCGCGCAGGAGGTTGACGCCGACGAGCACGTCGTAGTCGCCCTTGCGGAGGTCGCTGAGGATGGTAACACGCTCCATCGTGTCGACGTCGCTGTGGATGTAGCTGCAGCGTATGCCTGCATCGAGAAGGTACTCCGAGAGCTCTTCTGCCATACGCTTGGTGAGAGTGGTGACGAGCACACGCTCTCCCCTGCCGCTGCGCACGTGTATCTCCTCCATAAGGTCGTCGATCTGGTTTTCGGACGAGCGCACCTCGATGGGCGGGTCGAGGAGCCCAGTGGGGCGGATGACCTGCTCGACAACGATGCCCTCGCTGCGCATGAGCTCGTAGTCGGCAGGGGTGGCGCTGACGAAGATAATCTGACGGGCCATCTCCTCGAACTCATCGAACTTCAAGGGACGGTTGTCGAAGGCGGCAGGAAGGCGGAAGCCGTACTCGACGAGGTTACGCTTGCGTGCACGGTCGCCGCCATACATGGCATGGATCTGCGGCACGCTGACGTGGCTCTCGTCAATGACCATGAGGAAGTCCTTCGGGAAGAAGTCGAGGAGGCAGTAGGGACGGCTGCCGGGAGGACGTCCGTCGAAGTAACGGCTGTAATTCTCGATGCCGGAGCAGTGGCCCAGCTCGCGCAGCATCTCCATATCGAAGGTGACGCGCTCCTGCAGGCGCTTAGCCTCGAGGGGACGTCCCTCGCGCTCGAACCAGGCGACACGTTCGCGTAGGTCGTCCTCAATCTCGTAGATGGCGCGCAGGGTGGTCTCCTGCGACGTCATAAAGAGGTTGGCAGGATAGATCTTGAATGCCTCGTAGGTGGTCATGCGCATACCGCTCTCGGGGTCCACCTCCTCGATGGCTTCGATGTCATCGTCCCAGAACTGCACGCGTATGATGGAGTCGCTGTAGGCAAGATAGATATCCACGGTGTCACCCTTCACGCGGAAGCACCCGCGGTTGAGTTCCAGGTCGTTGCGCACATAGAGGCTGTCGACAAGGCGGCGCAGGAGGACATTGCGGTCCATCTTCTGCCCTGCGGAGACCTCGATGACGTTGGAGTAGAAGTCCGAAGGGTTGCCCATGCCGTAGATGCAGCTGACGGAGCTGACGACGATAACGTCGTTGCGCCCCGAGAGGAGGGCACTCGTTGCCGACAAACGCAGGCGGTCTATTTCCTCGTTGATGGCGAGGTCCTTCTCGATGTAGGTGTCGGTGCCGGGGATGTACGCCTCGGGCTGGTAGTAGTCGTAGTAGCTCACGTAGTACTCCACGGCGTTGTGAGGGAAAAACCCCTTCATCTCGGCGTAGAGCTGCGCGGCGAGCGTCTTGTTGTGGCTGAGGACGAGCGTCGGGCGTCCCACGTTGCGGATGACGTTGGCGATAGTGAACGTCTTCCCCGAGCCCGTCACGCCCAGAAGAGTCTGCGCAGGCACACCGCTCAGCACGCCCTCGGTGAGCTGGGCAATAGCCTCGGGCTGATCGCCCGTAGGCTGGTAATCAGATATAAGCTCAAATTCCATTGGTAGCAGGATGCAAAAATAAGAGATATTTTGTTAAAAAAGGTGAGATGAGAGGAGTTTTTGACGTTTTTTTTGAAGAATAGTGCGAATTATTCTGGAAGAATCCGTAAATTTGCCCGATTTTTCCGAAGAAGATGAAAAAAGCATTCTTTCTTTCCACCCTCAGCCTCTGTCTCTGCCTCTGTCTCGGGGGATGCACACCTTTCACCAAGGTGCAGAAGTCATCGAACCGCGAGTACAAGTACGAGATGGCGAAGGCTTACTTCATCGAAGGAAAGTACAGCAATGCACAGACCTTGCTCGAAGAGCTCATCGCCTTCCTCAAAGGGTCGGCGACGGGTGAGGAGTCGCTCTACATGCTTGCCCTCTGCTACTATAACCAGAAGGACTACGTGACTGCCGCGCAGTACCTGCAGACGTACTGCTCGACCTACCCAAAAGGGCTCTACAGCGAGGAGGCACGCTTCCACACCGTGAAAGCCCTCTTCCTCGACACCCCCGACCCCCGACTGGACCAGTCGAGCACCATCCGAGCCATATCGGAGATTGAGGTGTTCCTCGAGTTCTACCCGAGGTCGGCCTACAAGCCCGAGGTACAGCGACTCCTCTACGTTCTTCAGGACCGCCTCGTGGAAAAGGAATACCGCTCTGCCCTTCTCTACTACGACCTGGGCAACTACATGGGCAACAACTACCAGGCCTGTATCATCACCTCGCAGAACGCCCTGCACGACTATCCCTACACGAAGTTCCGCGAGGACCTCTCGTTCCTCATCCTCAAGGCCAAGTACTCGATGGCCAAGGAGAGCGTCAAGGAGAAGATGCTCGACCGCTACCGCGACACGGTGGACGAATACTACGCCTTCAAGAACGAGTTCCCCGAGAGCACCCGCATGAAGGATGCCGACAAGATTCTTTCCGAATCGCAGAAAGCAATCAAAAAGCTTTAAGACACACGACAGAACGAAATATCAAACAACAATAATTATGGATTACAAAAAGACAAACGCTCCCACAAACACCGTCACTCGCAACATGAACGACTTCCGCGAGGGCACTGATAACGTCTACGAAACCGTTGCCATCCTCGGCAAACGCTCCAACCAGATAGCTGTTGAAATCAAGGACGAGCTGAAGAGAAAGCTCGACGAGTTCAGCACCAACCAGGACAACTTGGAGGAGGTCTTCGAGAACCGCGAGCAGATTGAAATCTCGCGTTTCTACGAGCGCCTTCCCAAGCCCACGCTCATTGCCGAGCAAGAATTCCTAGACAACAAGATCTACTATCGCAACCCTGCCAAGGACAAGGAAAACCTCTAAGCGAAGGCTTCTCTACCGATGAAGAAAATCCGTCTCCAGCACATCCTCGTCCTGCTTGCATTGGCAGCCCTCATCGTCTGCCTGTGCTTCCCGCTCGTGACTATCACCTATGCTGACAGCACCTATGTGACGCTCACCAACTTCCAGGTGAACGCTAACGGCGATCATTCAAGCGCCTCCCCCTGGGCTCTGGGCGCGCTGCTCATCGCAGCAGCTGTGGGACAGCTCTTCGTGCTTCTCATTGCCGCATTCCAGAACTACACGCTCCAGAAGCGCACGCTCGTCTTCAACATGCTCCTCCTGGCTGGATACTACGTGGTCTATCTCATCTTTCTCCTTATCTTGAAGGAAGGCTCCACGACCATCATTCCCAGCTGGACAACCATTCTGCCGCTGATAGCCATCATCCTCGACTTCATGTCGTTCCGCAGCATACTCCACACCGAAGCTAAGATTATCGCTTCGGGTAACAGCTTCCGCCTCCGCGACTGACATAAGAATACCTTATTATATAAAAGAAGGAGCCCCAAGGACTCCTTCTTTTTGTTTTGAGCGGCACTAACGAATAAGCCCTTCGCGATAGGCAAAGAGAAGGCGCCGCAAGTGGTCGATGCGCTGCATGATATCGCGTCCCTTGTCGGTGTCGCGGATGAGGAGCCGATGACTGCGCATCTCTACCAGATGGCGCGTGCTACGAATGTCGGTGCCGCGTCTGATGGCATCCTCGGTGCTGGTGAAAGGCTGATGCTCAACAAGCTGCATGCCGCGTGAGTGGTAGACAAGCGTATAACCTGCGATACCTGTCTCGCGATGATAGGGTTTGGAGAAGCCTCCGTCGATGACAAGCAACTTGCCTCCTGCCTTCATCGGGCTCTCCCCCTTCGCGGTATGCACGGGGGTATGCCCATTGATGATGTGCCGATGATGCCCTTTCACCTCAAACTCGTTGAGGATGCGGTCGACAGCTTCTGGGTCGTTACGGAAGGTGTAGTAATCACCCTTGCGTTCCTTTGCAACAGCCTTGTTGCGCAGGAACGTACGTTCGAAGGTAGCCATCTTGTCCTTATCGAAGAGGGGCGAGTCCTTGCCGCACCAGAGATACCACGTGTAGTCGACGTCGTTGCGTTCCTGCTCCGTGAGCGTGCTTGCGAGTGCGGGAGTCTGAGCCGATGTGCCGACGCCTGAGAGACGTGATGCTGCAGCATAGGCATCGCGGATAACCTTCTCTACACGGTCGAGGAGGGCACGTCCGTGAAACAGCTCTCCCTCGATGACGACATCGCGGAACGTGCCGTCGGCATTCATGGGCACCGAGGCGTGGTACATCAGATTACCGTTGGAGACAAGATACATGGAGCCGTTGTCGAGCAGTGTGCGGATATGTTTGTAGAGCTTCTCTGAGGTGCGGAACGAATGTGCGAGCTGTTCAATAAGCTCTTCCTCCTCGATGCTCAGACGATAGGGATCATCGGGAGATACGGTAGGCAGGAACATATCCGTCATCGCGTAGTTGCGCCCGCCGATGCGACAGGCACCCTTCTTGAAGTCAATCTTATCAAGCAGCAGACGGTCATCCATACAGTATTCAGGATGACGCCGAATGATGTCTGCCTCCAGCTTCAGCTGCAGCACAGTGACAGCCTTGTGCATCTGAGCTATCAGACGGCGCGTCTTCTCGCTGAGCGTCACGCCCTCGTCGAGCCGAGGCCCAAAATCGGCACAGGGATCGTCGCTGTAAACCTCCATAGCGAAGGTAGCCAGCGGAAGCAGGTTAATGCCGTAGCCGTCTTCCAGCACGCCCAGGTTGCCGTAGCGCATGCAGATGCGCAGCAGGTTGGCCATACAGGCACGGTTACCCGAGGCGGCACCTATCCACAGCACATCGTGATTGCCGAACTGAATGTCGAAGTTCTGGTACTCGCAAAGGGCATCCATCACACGATGGCTGCCAGCACCTCTGTCGAACACGTCGCCCACAATGTGGAGCCTGTCGACAGCCAAGTGCTGTATCACCGAGCAGATGGCAGCAATGAAGTTTTCCGCCTCGCCTATCTCGATGATGGTATCTATGATACTACTCACATAGCGGTTCTTGTTCGTCATACCCTCCGACTCGTGGAGCAGTTCCTGTATGATGTAGCTGAACTCCTTGGGCAGTACCTTGCGCACCTTCGAGCGTGTGTACTTCGACGATATGTTCCGACAGATGAGCACCAGTCTGCGCATAGTTCTACGATACCATTCGTCGGTGAGCCCCTCGGACTCCTCGCGCATCAGGCGCAGCTTCTCCTTCGGATAGTAGATGAGCGTGCAGAGGTCACGAAGCTCCTTCTGCCCCAGCTCATCGCTCAGCAGATCGGCAATCTTACGCTTGATGTCGCCCGAGGCGTTGCGCAGCACATGCACGAAAGCCTCGTGCTCGCCGTGAATGTCAGCCAAGAAGTGCTCGGTTCCCTTCGGCAAATTCAGGATAGCCTCAAGGTTGATTATCTCGGTAGCCGTCTCAGCAGCAGTCTTGTACGTCCTTGCCAGCAACTGCAGGTAATCCATCTGGCTGCGTATCTCATCGATGTCATAGTTCAAGGTGTTCATACGTCATTTCTCCTTCACCCGACAAATGTAGGCGTTTTTCCAATAACGGCCAAGGGAATAGGCTTTTTCTTATACTTACACTTTCCTCACTCGGTCTTCTATCTCAGGATTAAAAAAAGGAAACAAAAAACCGCTGCAAGGCAAATCGCAGCGGTTTCTTTCATTCAGCCTGACGGACGATGATGTCTTATAGCGCCAGCTCGAACATATAGCCATGATACTGTAGCGAGCCGTCAATGATAGGGAAGAAAAACTCGCTGTCGTGTTCCACATTCTTCAGCTTCAGATTTTCCATGACAACAGTCTTGGTGCCGTCGTCGTTGGAGGTAACCTTCAATGTACCGCTTTTGGCGATATAGCCCGTTTGGGGCTGGAAGGTCCAGAAGTCACCATCAAGGGCCACATGCACACAAGGGAACAAGGGCAAATAAGGAGTGCCGAGGTAGCCTAAGTTATACTCCCCGTCAACGAGCTGTCCACCCAGATAGCTGACGATGAAGAAACGCTTACGATTGGCAGACATGAAAAGCATTGATTTCACGTCAAGGCCCAGGGAACTCAGACCATCAAGCGAGACGAGGCCAGCCAGACCTATGGGACTCTCGATATGCTTGATCTTGAACTTATTGTTCACGTCGAAGGTGTATGGCTGCAACGAGCCGCGGAAGTTGAGAGCCAGCTGGATAGTTTGGCTTTTGGAGTTGCTGCCCATGCATTGCGACAGAACTACCGTGTACGTGCCATTGACTTCGGTGACTGAGAGCAAACCGTTCATCCAAAAGTAGGTGTCTCCAAAGTAAAGGCTGTCGGCACCCATGATAAAGGGAAGGTCACCGAGATTGACTTCGTGGAAACCAACCACAACAGGACCAGCAACCTGGTCGTTGCGCGTGTTGCCAATACTGTAGGTGCCGGGAACAATTTCGCCATCAAAGATAATAGCAATACCATCATTGTTGGTAGCTGTCATCTCTTTGGAGGAGAGTACGATAGCGTGCCGTTGATCATAGGTGACAGCTTGTGCGGAAACGATGTCCATTGTGTTGTTGCCCAAAGCCATAGCTCCGGTCTTGACCTCCGGCTCCACGTTGTTGCCGTTGTTGTCGTTGTTCTCTTCGCTGCAACTGGTACTCATCAAGGCCATAGCGCAAAGAAGCAAAAAACTGAATGATACTTTTTTCATAATAATGTCATTTTAAAATTACCCAATCATAATGAACTTAGACACCTGTTCGGACAAGAGAGTTGTCTAATAACTTGGTAATCCGAGATTTTTCAGCACCTATATGGGTGATTTACATTTCCATATAAAGGAATCCGAAAGTTTATCCCACGATAACCGATGACAAAGCTACAGAAATTTTTCTGAGATACGGATGTATTTTAACAAGAATTTAGACAAGAAGATTGAAAACATTCCTCTTCTTAGTTCAAACGGTAAGGGCAGCCGTCTTGTACGTCCTTGCGAGCAACTGCAGGTAATCATCTGGCTGCGTATCTCATCGATGTCATAGTTCAAGGT
>JAGAAS010000066.1 GCA_017615125.1 Bacteroidaceae bacterium | reverse complement strand
TGCTCAACGCGTTGAGCAACCCCCGAAGTCAAAGAAAAAAAAAGTGTGGAAAAGGAAAACTTCCAGTTCGACTATGCAAACGGGGTTCTCGCTGCGCTTCCAAGCTGGAAAGGGAAATTTAACGTTCACGAGCTTGGGCTTTCCGAAAATCTTCGTACCTTTGCATCTGAAATACAAAATCTTCGGACTCTCCATGAAAAAGATTCTCACCCTCCTGCTCCTTCTCGTCGCATGCTCCGCTTCCTTGTGGGCCGACGACGAGCCTGCGACGTACAGCAACCCTATCATCGGGCGCAGCCTCCCCGACCCTACGGTCATCCGCGCTCGCGACGGTATGTTCTACCTTTATGCTACCGAAGACATCCATAACACGCCCATCTACCGCTCGGCCGACCTCGTCCACTGGGACTTCGTGGGCACCTGCTTCACCGACGCCACGCGCCCGAAGATGGTTCCCGGCGGAGGCATCTGGGCTCCCGACATCAACTACATCAACGGCAAGTACGTCCTCTACTACAGCAAGTCGACGTGGGGAGGCGAATGGGAGTGCGGCATTGGGGTGGCTACGTCGGACTATCCCGAGGGACCTTTCACCGACGTCGGCAAGCTGTTCATAAGCAGCGAGATTGGCGTGCAGAACAGCATCGACCCGTTCTACATCGAGGACGAGGGGACGAAGTATCTCTTCTGGGGCAGCTTCCGCGACATCTACGCCATCGAGCTGAGCGACGACGGGCTGAGCGTTAAGGAAGGAGCCCAGAAGGTAAAAATCTCGGGCGGGAGAACCGAAGGCACATACATCATCAAACACGACGGATACTTCTACCTCATCGGCTCTGCCGGCTCGTGCTGCGAGGGCGCCAAGAGCACCTACAACGTGCTGGTAGCACGCTCGAAGAACATCCTCGGGCCCTATGTGAACCGCAACGGGCAAAAGGCTATCAACGACGGCTTTTCGCAGCTGCTCGCGAAGAGCGCCGACGTGATTGGCCCGGGACACAACGCCGAATTCATCGAAGACGACAACGGCACCTTCTATATCATCTATCACGGCTACGAAGCCAGCGATCCTGACGGAGGAAGAAAGGTATTCATGGACCCAATCATCTGGGACAGAAGCGGTTGGCCTACGGTGCGCAACATGCGTCCCTCGAAGACGGCCCTTGCCCCCGTGTTCCGACACGACGTGGAGGGAGAACGCACGATTGGCAATCCTGTGCCGCTTGGAGACCCCTACATCCTGAACGACGGGGATATGTACTACGCCTACGGCACGCACGACGAGAAGGGCATCGAGGTGTACCGCTCCCAAGACCTCACGAACTGGGTCTTCTGCGGGCTCGCTATCGACACTATCGGCAGCCGCGCCTCGGGAGGGTTCCGCGCGCCCGAAGTGCACAAGACGGGCAGCCAGTATATCCTCTATTATACCGCCGACAATCATATCTTCGCAGCTACAGGCCCTACGCCCATAGGTCCCTTCACCGAGCAGGAAAGTCATCTGCTCCATTCCGTTTTGGCTTCCGAAGCCTACTTCGACGGCACGCGCTTCACCGACAGCGACGGGCAGCATTACCTCTTCTATGTCCGTCATCGCGACGGCTCTGACCAACTGTGGATGTGCGGATTGGAGGAAGACGGGCTCACTCCCATCAGGCCTACGCGCAACGTCTCCGCTCCTTCGCAGGCTTGGGAAAAGGAAAAAGGCTCTGTCAACTGCGCCCCGTTCGTTGTGAAGAAAGACGACCGTTACTTCATCACCTATACGGGCAATGCCGAGACGAGCCTCCGCTGTGGCATCGGCTACCTCTACTCGTCCTATCCTGCACGCAGCTGGCGCAAGTACAGTTACAACCCTATCTGGCAGGGCCCAGAGGAGCTGGAACTCACCAGCACAGCTCACGCCTCGTTCTTCTACGATGCCGACAGCACCTTGTTGTGTGTCTACGATGCTTTCAACAGCAACGACACCATCAACCCGAAGCTGATGTACATCTCCCCCGCAGTCATTGAAGAAGGCGTGCTTTCCATCCGTACCGACAGCATTATCCGCCCCTTCGTCTCAGGCGACGAGTCGGCAGGCATCAGAGTCATCTCCGCAGAGAACTACCGCATCTTCCCGCGTCGCACAAGCGGCTCGCTGCGGATAGAAAACCCCGCAGGGAAGCCCTTTGAGTGGGAAGTCGTCAGCCTTCACGGGAAGGTGATGAAGACTGGCAAGGCAACAGGCTCCGCTCTCGTCTCCCTTGCCGACGTTCCACAGGGACTCTACATCGTGCATGTAACGGGGCCCGACGGAGAGTATAGCGAAAAGGTGCTTCGTGTCTGACGCACATCCGAGCTACAAAACAGATACGAGCCTCCTTTGGGAATAGTGAAGACTTAGCCCTCTTCCCGTTATCCTCAACAGACAGGTATGCTCCGAAAGGATGTCGTTGTATCCTCCCTTTCCACTTTTAAAATAAAAAGCAGGAATTTATTTTGTCGTATGAAAAATCATTCCTACCTTTGTAACGTGAAAGAATATCTTTTTTACTCACCCATAAAAACAGTACTATGAGAAAAAATCTACTCTTCTTGGCGCTGGGATTGGTTGCCCTTTCGGTAAACGCCCAGCTCACTTCATCCCCGTGGACGGGCACCGTTCTGCCGGAAGAAGGCGGCACGTACTTCCTCTACAACGTTGAGTCGGGTTTGTGGCTGCAGAACAACCGCAAGATTCAGGACGACTGGACCACGCGAGCTCAGGTAGGCCTGCACGGCTTCGACATTAAGGTGATTCCCGTGGAAGGCGGATTCCAGCTTGACCCCCGCTTCGGGCACAACCACAGTATCAACGCCAACTTAGACCAAGGTTACCTGGACACCGGGCGCGAAGTATCCGTATGGACATTTACTCCGCTGCCCCCAGACGGCTACGAAGCTTCAAACATGTACACCATCGAAGCCCTTGACGGCGCTGTCATCATGGGCGTAGAAATCGGCGACGACGAGCCTACCACCGTCATCAGCTACGAAATCAGCTGCCCCAACGTTTCGTGGCAGCTCGTTTCGAAGGAAGAGCGTCTCGCCATGTTGGCAAAAGCTACCGAGGACAACCCGATGGATGCCACTTGGCTCATCGACGACTGGGACTTCGCTAACCAGAACGAGCGCAGGGACAGTTGGAAGAACAACTTCAAGAACGGCGGTAACTTCCAGATTGCCGGCGACCAGTTCGCACACGCCAACCGCGCTGTCGAAAGCTGGAGCAACAGTACCGGCGATCTTTCGCAAACCATCACCGGGCTCCCCGACGGCAAATACGGACTTACCCTCCAAGGCTACTACCGCGACGGTAGCACAGGAGGCGTTGTTGCCAAGCATGTCGAAGGAACGGAGCAAATCCGCGCCTACTACTTCGCCAATGCCGTGAAGCATCCGCTCATGTCCATCTGCGACAACGGAGTTACCGAGCCTATCGAGAACGTATTCCCCGTTGAAGTGGACGGCTACTACCTTCCTGGCGATGGTGGCGACGCCCTTGGACGCGCTTCCAATGCCTTCTTCAACGACTTCTACTGGAACGAGGAAATCTTCGTTACCGTTGCAGGCGGAACGCTTAAGATCGGCGTGGGCAAAGATAGCGGCGTGGGAGACGACTGGACCGTCTTTGACAACTTCAAGCTCACTTATTATGGAGCTTATGTTGACGTTAACGAACTGCTTGCCAATCTCGGAGATCTTATCACCGAAGTGGACGACTATGAGGGAATCAAGCCTGCATTCCTTGAGGAAGCACTTTCGAAAGCAAACGATGCTCTTTCCAGCACCGACGCTGCCGTCATCGGCAATGCCTTTAACAACCTCAACGAGAAGTTCACCGTCGTGAAAGCAGCCCAGAGCGATATGTCGAACTTTGTAGCTACCGTAGCCCTCTGTAAAGAAGAAGCTGCCGCCGGCTCCAACCTCGCAGCAGTCATCGCTTCCACTCAGGCCCTCTACGATCAGGCAACTACAACCGACGAATACGCACAGGCGCTCCGAGACCTTCAGATTGCCCGCAGAGTTAACGCTGCCGAACGCGAGGATTACCGCTGGGCCGGACACGAGCCCGAGCTGGGACAGAAGTACTACTTCTATAACTTAGGCGAGAAACGCTATCTCTGCGGAGGCGACGACTGGGGCGCACACGCAGCCCTTGGAATCCCAGGCATTGAGATTCTTCTTGAGGAAGGCAACACCGCCGGCTTCCGCTTCAACACGTTCCTCAACAACGGAGGCGAGAACCAGTACCTCAACTACGGAGGCTATATGGATACTCCCGGAAACGACTGGGTGTTCATCGAAGTAGGCAACGGAGTCTACAACATCGTACGCGCCGACAGTCTCACCATCAGTCTCGGCTACCGTCCCAGCACCTACTGCCGCGTCGATACCGATATGCCGGACCTTACCGATCCGCGCAACCAATGGATTCTCGTTACTCGCGAGGACCGTTACGAGCACCTCAGCGATGCAACGCCCTCCACTCCTGCTGACGCTACGTTCCTCATCGGAATGCCCAACTTCAGCCAGCGTGAGAATCTCGATGAGTCGGGCTGGTACTTCGGTGCCGGAAGCATCTGGGGACGTGGCGCAAACTATCCCGATTTCGTTTACGAGTGCTACAGCACGCCGTACTTTGACATGAACCAGCTCATCTCCGACCTTCCTGTTGGAAACTACGAAGTTTCCTGTCAGGGATACTATCGTGAGAGCGATCACGGAGGGCAGGCTGCCATCCTTGCCGAAGGCGGAGAAGCCCTGCGTGCTGCCCTGCTCTACGCCAACGAAGGCGAAGTGGAGATGATGAACATCACCGACGAAGCCGACAAGGCTCCCGGTATGGGAGAGCTGGGTTCTGCCGACTACCCGCACGACTATCCCAAGTGGGTTTACGAAGCTACCAACTTCTTCCAGTGTGGTTTGTACAAGAATGTTGTCTACTGCACCGTTGACGCCACAGGCGAACTGTTCATCGGTGTGGGCAAGGACTACGAGTCCGACGGCGACTGGGTTGTCGTCGACAACTTCCGCATCAAGTACCTCGACAACGTAATGGGCATCCGCGACATCGTAGGCGAGAAGCCTGTACAGAACGGCAAGATCTACAACATCATGGGCGTAGAAGTAACCGAGCCCGCACAAGGCACTCTCTACATCCGCGACGGAAAGAAGTATCTGAAGAAGTAACAGACGACTGTTGCTCACGCAAGCAAAGCAGGCGTTGAGGCTTCATCCCTCAACGCCTGCCCTGCTCTCCGGGAGACTCTCTTCATTTTTCAAGCTTTCTTTTTTCCACACGAAATATGCTCAAAGTATCTCGCCGTATGAAGAAAGAATCTCGCGAGATGTAGAAAGAAAAAAATTTTTTCCCTTCTCGAAAAATTCTTCTCTCAAAAGCATCTCCCAAAAAACCGAAGACAACGTTTGCAGGAAAGGAAGAAATCCTCTACCTTTGTTTCAAATTCCAAAACCACAGAAACTCATCTCTTCCTAATGAAGAACCGCTCATTCCTCTTACTAATAGCTGCGACATTCATGTCGCTCCATTTGTCAGCGCAATCCGACGACTTTTTCACGCCCTACCGCACGACTGACTTGCGGCTTCCCTCCGTTCCTCTTGTCGTCAACGACCCCTATTTTTCCCTTTGGTCCCCCTTCGATAAGCTTACCGACGGGAACACGCGCCATTGGACCCACGCCGAGAAGGCTATGGGAGGCTTGTTGCGCGTCGACGGAACCACCTACCGCTGGATGGGCAAGGAGACAGAAGCCCTCCTCACGGCCATCGCCCCAATGACGAACGTGGAGGCGTGGACGGCACGCGTGAGCTATTCGCTCAGCACGGGATGGATGAACCCCTCCTTCAACGACAGCAGCTGGAAAACCGAGACTGCCGCATGGGGCACCGCCAACGAATATCCTCACGTGAAGACATCGTGGACAGCAACCAACAGCGACATCTATATCCGCAGGCCCGTCACCCTCTCTGCCGACGACTTGAAGGAAGATCTGTGGATTGTCTTCTCGCACGACGACGTCTTCGAGATGTACCTCAACGGCACCCGCATCATCTCCACAGGCGAAACCTGGCTTCAGGGTGAGCGCCTGCAGCTCAGCGCAGTTCAGCGAGCCCTGCTCCACGAAGGCGAGAACATCATCGCGGCACATTGCCACAATACCACAGGCGGGGCTTATGTCGACTTCGGGCTTTACAAGAACACCTTAGTAAAGAATGCCGACATCAAGATTGCCACGCAGAAGAGCGTCGACGTGCTTGCAACAAGCACCTACTACACCTTCAGCTGCGGTCCTGTGGAGCTTGACGCCGTCTTCACGGCACCGATGATTATCGACAACCTTGACCTGCTTTCCACCCCCGTCAACTATATCTCTACCCGCGTTCGTTCCACCGACGGGCAGCCTCACGACGTTTGCCTCCTCTTTGAGACGACGCCCCAGCTTACCGTCAACGACGAGATGCAGCCCACAACTTCCACGCTCATCGAAGAAAACGGCATCCGCTATTTGAAAGCCGGCACGCAGGCACAGCCTGTCCTGGGACGTTCGGGAGACCTCATCTGCATCGACTGGGGATATCTCTACCTGCCTGCCGTCAACGGCGAAGTCAGCCTAGCGTCGCAACTCATCATAGAAGAGACGTTCGCCGAGACAGGAAACCTGCCCGAAAGCGAAACGTCCATCAACAGCACTTGTCTTGAGGACCTGCCTGCGCTGGCCTGGAGGCACGACTTCGGTTCTGTTACAGAAGGCTCTACGTTTATGATGCTCGGCTACGACGAGGTGTACGACATCCAATACATGAAGCAAAACTACAAGGGTTACTGGGCACGCAACGGCAAGACCATCTTCCAAGCCTTCGAGGAACTACGCGACGGATATAACGACATCATGGCTCGTTGCCACCAGCAGGACAAGACCATCTACGACGACGGACTGCAGGCAGCCAATGTTCATTACGCCGAACTTCTAAGCGCTTCGTACCGACAGGTGATTGCTGCGCACAAGCTCTTTGAAGACAAAGACGGCAACCTTCTCTTCTTCTCTAAGGAGAACAACTCGAACGGTTGCGTCAATACTGTCGATCTCACCTACCCCTCGGCTCCCCTCTTCCTCTGCTATAATCCCGACTTGGAAAAGGCGATGATTACTTCCATCTACGACTACACACGCTCCGGCAAGTGGAACAAGGACTTTGCCGCTCATGATCTCGGCACCTATCCGCATGCTAACGGGCAGGTGTACGGAGGAGATATGCCCCTCGAGGAAAGCGGCAACATTCTCATCCTCACCGCCTATATCGTTGAACGGGAAGGCTTCTCCACATGGATGCGCAAATACTGGAACATCGCGAAACGATGGACGGACTACCTCGTAGCAAACGGACAGGACCCTGCTAACCAACTCTGTACGGACGACTTTGCCGGGCATTGGGCACACAACGCCAACCTCTCCATCAAAGCCATCATGGGTGTCGCAGCTTTCGCAAAGATTGCTCGAGTGCGAGGCTTGGAAACGAATTCTCCTACTTATCTCAATATGGCTGACGAATATATGGCGAAGGCTGCAGCTATGGCCCGGCAATGGGAAATGGATGCGCGCGACGGAGATCATTACCGTCTTGCTTTCGACAGGGAGAACACTTGGAGCCTTAAATATAATATGGTATGGGACAAACTCTGGCAGACGAACCTCTTCCCCAATCGCGCCATGCAACGCGAGATACGCTTTTATCGCAACAAGCAGAACAGATACGGCATTCCGCTCGACAACCGCGAGACATACACGAAGAGCGACTGGGTTCTCTGGATGGCAGCAATGGCCGACGACAACGACACCTTCATCCGTTTCATGGAGCCTATGTACAAATATGTCAACGAAACTCCCTCGCGCGTACCTATCTGCGACTGGCATTGGACCACCTCGGGCGAGATGAGAGGATTCCGCGCCCGGAGCGTCATCGGAGGCTACTGGATGAAAGTGCTTATGGACAAGCACGTATCCCCCGAAAGCAACAACAGTTGGCATCCCGCCGACACCACCGTGTTAACCAAGTGGGGGCTGCAACTCGATACCGCTAACGTCCTTCCTGAATATCCGCGTCCCTTGTTGCAGCGCAGCGAATGGCAGAGCATGAACGGCCTGTGGGATTGCGCTGTCACGAAAGTTGCTTCCACGCCCTCGTCCTTCAGCGAGAAAATCCTTGTTCCCTTCCCCCTTGAGTCCTCCCTCTCGGGAATCGGTACTTGGCTCGATGACGGTTATTATCTGTGGTATCGTAAAGAGTTCACGATTCCCGAAGAATGGAGCGGAAAGAACATTCTCCTACACCTTGGGGCTATTGATAACATCTCTTACCTCTGGCTCAACGGCAGCGTCATAAAGCGCAACAATATCGGCGGCTACACAGAACTTACCATTGACATCACCAAGAACCTCACAACAGATGGCACGCCCAATGTGTTGTTGATTCGTGTAACAGACCCTACGGACGAGGAAGCTCAAGTCATTGGACTCCAACGCTCCAAGCCCGAAGGGAACGACGAGCAAGGATTCTCCTCCGTGAGCGGCATCTGGCAGACAGTATGGATGGAACCCGTCGAAAGTACTTACATCTCCAATCTTCGCATTTCTCCCGATGTAGACAAAAGCACGCTCACAGTTAATGTCACAACGGAAGGAGCAACAGGCGGACAAGTGAAAGTAGTACTCAAAGATGGCTCTTCGGTTATCACAGAAACGGCTGGAAACGCAGACGAAGCTATCATTCTTCCTGTGACAAACGCACATCTATGGAGCCCAGCCGACCCGTTCCTTTACGATTTAGACGTAACCCTTTCTGTTGACGGCGTTACCACTGATGCCGTTTCGTCCTACGCCGCTATGCGCAAGATAGCGACAGTCCAGGATACCGAAGGACGCTGGCACTTCCAACTCAACAATCAGGACCTCTTCCTCTATGGTGTGCTTGACGAAGGCTACTGGCCTGACGGCGTCTATACAGCTCCCTCCGACGAAGCCCTTGCCTACGATATTGAGCTCGCCCGATCGCTTGGATTCAACACCATCCGGAAGCATCAGAAAGTGGAGCCTCAACGCTGGTACTACCACTGTGACAGGCTGGGCATGCTGGTTTGGCAAGATATGCCCGCTATCGCCAAAGAAACAGAGATCTGGGAGCCCTATGCCTGGTACTCCGATGACGACGGCTCCCTCTCCACCTCTGCGGCAAGTCGTTACAAAAGCGAATGGCGCAGCATCGTTACAGCTCTCTACAACCATCCTTCCATCGTTATCTGGACACTCTTTGACGAAGCGAAGGGACAGCACAAGACAGCAGAGACCGTAGCCCTCACCCGCGAAATGGATAGCACACGCCTTATCGATGCCGCCTCCGGAGGAAACCACCATAAAGGGGAGGGCAACATGCTCGACCTTCACAATACAGGAAAGAATCTCGCCATCACCTTCTGTGACGCATCACTTCCTTTCGTTCTAGGCAAATGCGGAGGTAACACATCGAACAACATCGATCAGTACACGGCACTCGTTGCTACACTCCAGACATTGGCAAAAGGAACTGTCGTCTCCCGTATCAATACAGCCCTTGCCGCTGCTGTCTATGCGCGACTGACAGACGTTGAGCTTCAAGCTGACGGACTCGTCACCGCCGACAGGAGTACCATCAAGATGGATGCAGAGACAATAGCTGCAGCCAGCGATGCTCTCTGCCGTGTTTATGGAGACGGTCTGTCTTCCATAGAGGCTCCGGAAGTAACAAGCAGGTCCACGTTCTACGATGTTATGGGCCGTCCTATCGACATTGTTCCTTCTGGCACCATTGTTATTGCGCATGATGCCGAGGGGAAAGTCTCTAAAATATTCATCAAATAAAAAACTTTCCTTTTCAACAACAAAGGCGGCATCTCGTAAAAGAATGCCGCCTTTGCTTTATAAACCTTAAGGAAAAAGATTAGTTGACGAAGATTTTCTTCCCATTGGAGATATAGATACCTCGTGAAGGATTATCTACACGTCGTCCCATCAAATCGTAAAGGACATTTTCGTCAGGCAAATCTGTCTCATTGGAACGAGGAGACACGGTATCCGTTGAAGGATCGATGATTGCGCGGATAAGACGTGAATCGGGTTTCATCGCATAATTGTCAAATATGTTGAACGTGCCCAGCGTGTATGCTCCGCTGCGGATGCGGAAGCCCATGTCGCTGGCACCCATACGCAACACCTTAGCCTCGTCGCTCAACGTTGACGATATGGTCAAATACTTTCCTGCCCCAGGATTGTAAATACGGTACTCGCTGCTCCCGTCGTCGTGCACGATATACCAGTTATGACAGGGATTGCAGACATCCAGCGCCTCAAGGTCAATCTTCTTCACCTCTCCCTCGTCGACCACAAGATACTCACCGGTGGAGGCATCTTCCATTATATATGAGTGGAAAGAATTCAAATGGTTGGTCTTCCTTACAATGCCGTATTTCAGCGGAGTGCCGTTTTCTGCGAGGTCGAGGAGTGCTTTTTTCCATTCAGAGGAGAGAACATTCCTGTCGACCTTAGCCAACTCGCGCAGAGGCTCCAAGTCGGCGCTGCTATAGCTGCCGAAGTGGTTTGCATCGGCAAGGAACTGATTGGCTATTCCTGCTAATGCGCTGGCGGTACGGCCCGTGCATAACGAAGTCATCTTTGTCACCATACTTGTCTTGTACGACTGTTCCACACGTGAGCGGAGCGCATCCATATCGATAGTGTCCACCCACTCCATTCCTCCCGTTATCAGGGGCAGTATATGGGAACTGTCGCATGTTGCCACGAAGCCTCCTGTCTGCATATAATAGCAGTTGTCGTACATAGCCGTGACGCCATGTCCGTAGTCCGTACGCGACCTGCGGGAATTCGTGCCCTGCGTATGCCCAAAGTCAACTTTGTTCATCGGATACCACTTACCCCCCGCTGCCGAATGCATGGAGGGATTGCGGAAATAGGCACGGCGGAAGAACTCCCCGCCCACATGATAGAAGTTCTCAATGAACGAGTAGAAGCTATCGTATAGGTGGTTTATTCCGCTCTGCCGCAAGGTAGCGATATAGCGCCACTCCGTCTCATCGTCTTGCTTATACCACATGGTCTGAAGCGTGTTTTCGTACGTCATTGTGGAGCCGTCGTCAAGCGTTACTTCCACCGCCTCGGGGCGGGCATAAACGAGGAACTGCATCCAATGATCAGGATTCCACCAGTTACCGTCGGGGTAGCGCGCGCTGATGCCCGTACCCTCGCCACCGAAGCGCGTGGTATACACGTCTGGCCCCTTGTCCAACTCGCCTGAGCGCAAGTATTCGGGAAGGTTTGGGTCGCTATCCGTATCGCCGTGATCCCAGATGCTGTAAATCACCTGACGGTTGTATCCTCCCGATTTCGCTATCGACTGAATACCTCCGTACTGCCCGTCGGAACCGATGGACATCACATAGGTGCTGAGCACCTCGTATATGGAGGGATACATCACCTCGAGGTACACCCAGTCGTAAGCATCGCCCGAGGGCGCTTGACTGTTGGTGGAGCGATAGCCCATCAGATGCACCGATGGAGCCATAAACACCTCCGAGTCAACCACAGGCAGCGAGCTTTCACGCTGGAACAAGAGCCCGTAAAACTGCGAGATGCCGCTGGAAGCGCTCTCGCCCGTCAGCTCAAGCCGATACCACTTGTCTTCCGGCACCACAACGTCGGGAAGGATCTCCACCGTATCGCGACGCATGGATGTGTTGGTGAACGAAGCCTCGCCCTCCTGCAGAACTGTGCCGTCCTGCGGATCAACAAGCCTTGATTTCACCTTGAACGTCTTCCCGTTCTTTGGCAGCAACACGATGTCGGCACGCATGTGCCCCTTGGGTATATGGAGCCCGAAGACGACAACAACGCCGCTGCGCGTGGGCCAGGCTATTGACGACTCGTTGAAAGATGTGCCATAATAGGCGCCGTCAAGCTCCTGGTAGCATTTGCCGCCATACACGAAATCTACCGTCCCGTTATAGTCAACGCCGTACATTGCCAAACAAAACAAGCCCGTCAGCAGACACATCAGTTTCCGGTTTCCGTTTCTCATAAGCTAAAAAAATCCGTTTTGCAGGGCAAAATTAGAGCAACAGAATAAAAAAAACAACGTTTTTCCCGTTTTGTTTTGTCAGTACCCCGCTTTTCCATTATCTTCGCCCTCACAAAGCGTTTCCCATGATGAAACGCAGCGGAGTCTTTCTATTTATCAGACATTATGAAACGTATCCTTCTTCTGCTTCTTCTCTTCGTCCCCAGCCTGATGCTCTTGGCACAAGCCGACGATGAGTACAACACCCTTGTCATCGAACTAAACGACGGCACGCGTCAGAGCATCCCCCTGAGCAAGATTTCCTGCCTCCTCTTCGATTACACCAGCGACGAGAACCTCTACGAGATCGTAGGCACCTGGCCCCAGTCGGCTACGCATCCTTCGCGCACGTTCTGCAACGGGGAGCTCAGCAATCAGCTCAAGTACCTGAGCGGCAACACCTACTCGTCGCGCTCGAAGATGGGCACCTACTATCTCGACTGCGAAACCGCTACCGACGAGCAGAAGGAATGGCTCCGCAGCTGCGACACCTATCCCGCCAAAGTAGAAGGCTTCACGCGCTGGATACGCAAGCGCATCAACCTCTACCCATTCGGCACACCCATGCCTGCCGACTGCAACCAGCACGCTATCGGCGACTGTAACACCGTCTCCACCCTTGCCGACATATCGTACCTCTATCCCGAGTTCATCCAGAGCCTCTTCACTCAGGTTGACGCCAACAACTACCTCATCAAGATGTTTGACCCCGACGGCAACCGCATTGAAGTGGGCGTCAACAACTACATACTCCACGACAACGGAGGAGGCATCGCACAGATGACAGGAAAGAACAACGCCATCACCTGGGCCACCCTCCTGGAGAAAGCGATCGCCAAGTGGCTCTACGTTTACAAGCCCTCCACAGGTCTTGGAGGCTTCGGCGCCGAAGGAATGACGCCTATGTTCACGGGCGACGGGCGCAGCGTAGCTATCAACCCGGGCAAATGCTCGGCAGAGGAGCTTGCCAAAGTCGTCACCACCTGCCTGAAGCACGGGCTCATCGTTAACGGAGGCTTCAATGTTCAGGGCATCAAGATTGGCTCGCACGAGACCATCACCGCCCACGGGCACTCACTCCTTCTTCCCAACACCGAAATCGAGCCCAACGCCCTCTTCGCGATGCGCAATCCCTGGGGACAAGGAAAGGACGACCACGTGATGCAGATTGTCGACGACGGCGTTGTTCCCCCCACCATCGACATCCGCGTCATCAGTCCTGGCATCGCCTCCCTCTACTTCCGGCACTCCGACGAAAATCCCCTCGGCCCCTACATCGTGCCCAAGTGGTAGTTCTTTCGTCTCCATATTAACAATAACTCTATAACAAAACATTTTTTTCGAAATGAAAAGCACTCGTTTTCTTTTGTCATTGCTTTTTGCAATAATAACGATTCCATTAATGGCAGAGTACAACTACTCTTCCATCCCAGATCTTAAAACTTACACAAACACCGGTTCTGGCGTTACAGAAGGCCCTACTATTGACTATAACAATGAGAGTATGGCTGGCGGAACAACAAACTACACCAATGGTCAACTGAAAGCAAGGCTATACAATATTTCCAGCGCAAAAACATTGGCCTTTCAGGTTGCAAAACACAATGATGGATACTTTGTCAATGGAAACTCTGGAAAAGTGTTTGTCATTGACGGCTCAGGCAATGTTTATTGTACGTCATTTACTATTTCCAGTTCGACTCAATCAACTATTAATGTTCGAGTAAAGTTTACCGACTTTTCTGGCACTCGCACTTTCCGCTTTTATTTGATCACCAGCGACCAAGTTTACAAACAATATGGCGGCGAAATCAGTGTAACAGGATCTGCTGGCGACCTTCCGCCAACAGTTCAGACACTATCTGTAACAAATATTACGTCAAGTTCTGCAAAATTTACAGGCAAAGTCAATCCCAATGGAAGCAGTACCACTTATTACTTCAGATACGGGCCAACCAGCTCCATGTCACTTCAAACAACGTCCAAAACTCTGTCATCGTCGGCAGGTGAGACATCCGTCAATGCAACGGTCTCGGGGCTTAGCTCCAACACTACATATTATTGCCAACTTTATGCAGAAAATGAAGGAGGGACATCAAGAGGTAACCTAGAGACGTTTAAGACAGAGTCGGCGCCAAACAATCCACCTACACAACCGAGTAATCCGTCACCCTCTGTTAATGAAAAGAATGTTGCCACAAGTGGTAGTTTTTCATGGAGTTGTAGTGACCCGGATGGTGATGCAATTACATATAAAGTATATTTAGGTACATCTGAGTCGAGTTTATCTCTTTATAAAACGACATCAAGCAAAAGCTGTACATACAGTTCTTTAAGTCCTGCACAAAAATATTATTGGTATGTTGTAGCAGACGATGGAAACCAAACCTCAACAAGTCCAACGTGGAATTTTACGACAAAAAGTAATCTATCCGCTCCCACGAACCCTTACCCAGCAAACAATGCTACTGATGTACCCATCAATATCACTTTCACATGGAGCAGTAGTAATACTGGCAGCAATATCAAATACGAATTGTATTTAGGGACTTCCAGCGTAAACCCCACAAAGATAGCTACTACGACATCCACTTCATATTCCTTTTCAGAACTTGTCACAGACCAAAACTATTTTTGGTATGTCGTTGTCACCGATGGAACAGAGAAGAACTCCAGTTCGCTGTGGCACTTCACCACAATTTCAGGCGAAATAGGCGGTGACTGTGATTTCTCTGATCTTCCCAAGACGAACGACTTCTATGAGCCGACCTGCTACTTGTATAGTTTGGACGTATTGAGCGGAGCTGATGAAAACGGGAAAATGCTCGTAGAGAAAAACCTTACTCGTGCCCACTTAGCTAAAATCGCATTTCGAGGCGTGTACTCCATAAAAGGAAGAAAAGTTCCGACGACTGTTCCTTCCGATAATTACCCTGTTGTATATAGTGACTTGACCGACAATACGAAATACTACTATCAGGCTGCACGTGCCCTTCTCTACCTTGAATATGGTGACGGTGTGACTCCATTTGATCGAGACAGATTTGAGTTTGCGCCTGAAGAGACTATCACCCGTCTTCATACCTTAAAGGTTCTGATGGAGACATTCAATATCAAGCCAAACGTAACAGGCACAAACAATCCTTTCCCCAGCGATGCAGACGTAACTTCACTTTCCAACAGAGATCCCCTGTTGATGGGTTACATTCGCAAAGCGGCAAGCTTGGGCATCATTACAACATCCAATACCACTTTCCGCCCCTATGACAACTGTCTGCGCGGCGAAGCTTTCACAATGCTCGCTCGTATTATGCAAAAAGTGAACGCGGGTTCCATTACAGACCCAAACCCTGTCGTTGGCGACTATTTCGAGCCCCTCAACACCACGCTTAAAACCATTGCATTGGGAATGAGTCTTCCAATGGGCAACTTCAATCACTACACCAAAACCAGTTTTGCGCTGAATGGTACTGTTCCCTTAGCGTTCTCTCATGCGTATAATTCGTACAACACCACACTCCCAGAAGTGTTCTTTGGAGCAAAGACTGTCAACGGAACTATTGAAACCTATCAGCCTTTGGGCGACGGATGGAGTCACAGCTACCATTCGTTCATCACAACTGTGGGCAACCTGAGTGACAAGAGCATGCGCATCGCCGTACACTGGGGAGGTGGCAGCATTGACATCTATAAATCCAATGGTTCTAAACTCGTGCCAGAATCCTATGGTGTATATGACGACTGTGCGTTGGATGGCAAAGAACTAGTCATCACTTCAAAAGCACAGATGAAGTATCGTTTCAAAGCATTAGGAGGAGGCATATTCTATCTTACCAGCATCACCGACCGTAACGGCAATGTATTGACCATTAACTATGAGTCTGGAACGAGCAACTTCAAGCGTATCAGCAGCGTCAGCGATAGCCAGCGTTCGCTCTCTTTCTCATATCTATCTGGTACCGACCTCGTTGCAAAGGTAAGCGACCCACTTGGACGCAGTATCCGCTTTAGCTACACACGTAATAGCCAGACCGGACGCTATCAGCTGTCAACATTTACCGATGCGAAAGGACAAGTCACACGCTACACTTACGGTGATGACTCGAAAATCAGCACCTCCAAACTTCTTGCTAAGATACAATTGCCTAAGGGCAACTACATTGAAAATGAATACGATGCCAACCGACGTCTAAGCCAGACAGTAAGTGGTGTAGGCAGCACACCAACCACGCAGACCAATGTTTCCGTAACTGCAAAATACGGGAGTACAGTTACAACCCAGTCACAGATTGACGTCAAACGCGGTTCTCAGACCTCATCCTATAATTATACCTACAATGCCAATAATGTGGTAACTCGGTTGACGGGCGAAGAGAATCTCTATGTGAATAGTACATATGGAAACAGTACTCACCCGCAATTGCCCACCAAGGTTCAAAGCAATAGCACTAACGTCAGCAACGTAAGCTATGACGACAAAGGAAACATCACCAGCATCACCGTTTCTGGTGACGGCACGTTGACAACAACGATGACTTACGACTCGATGAACAATCTGACGAGTGTCACCGACCCCAAGGGCTACAAGACCACATACAGTTACGATTCAAAGGGCAACCTTATCGGAATGGACTCGCCTGAAGGTGTTACATCTAGCATTTCCGTCAATTCGAAAGGTCTGCCTACCGAAATTACTGATGCTATGGGCGTAAGGACTACCTTCGAATACAACAGCTACGGCAACCTAACGAAAACGACATTGCCTGCGCTCAGTTTGTCAAGCACAGCCAGCTACGACAAAGCCAGTCGTCTTATTAGCGCCACCGATGCGTTGGGACGCACAAGTTCGTTCGTTTATGACGACAACGATAACTTGACTAAAGAAACTAATTCCGCCAGCCACACAACCCAATATAGTTTTGATGCAAATGACAACCTGATCAGCATCACCAATGCAAAGGGTGGCGTTACTTCCTTGTCGTACGACAATGCTACCGACTGGCTCACATCCGTTTCATTTGCTGGGTCAACAAAAGAATATGACTATAACGATGACGGAACCCTGAGCACATACACTAAGCCTGACGGTACCACACTCAGCTATAGCTATGACGACTTAGGACGTGTTACCAACGATGGGGTGAATAGCTATACTTACGATAGCAAGCTTCGTCTTTCGTCCATCTCAGGCGATGGGAAAACGCTGTCTTTCTCGTATGATGGCTTTAACCGCATCACGGGTACCCGCTGCGACGGACATAGCAATAGTTACTCATACGACAAGAACGGCAACTGCACCAGCATCAACAACACCTCTTATGACTACGATAAACTAAACCGGCTCACGTCGGTAACGTTTAACGGTAAGACTATCACCTACACGTATCGCAAGGATAGCCAGCTGTCGAAAGTAAGCTATCCCAACGGTATGACAACCGAGTTTGGCTATGATGCCGTAGGGCGGTTGACAAGCAAAAGCACTAAGTTGAGCAACGGTACAGTCATTGCCGCTTACACTTATACTCTTGATAAGGTCGGTAATATTACTAACCAAACCACACAAGAACCTTATGGCAACATAAGTCTTGCCAACGAAGATATCAGCTATAGTTACAATAGCGGAAATCGCATCACCAAGGCAGGCGACATCAGCTTCACATTCGACGCTAATGGCAATACTACCAAACGAGGAAGCGAGTCGTACAGCTGGGATGAAAGCGACCGACTGACACGAGCTGGGGCAACCGACATTGAATACGACCCGCTGGGATTGATTGCTTCTTATGGCGGCATCACGTTCACTACTGACCCGCTCGGTATAGGCAACGTGCTTTCTGACTCCAAGAGTGGTGCTGAGTACATCTATGGTAATGGTTTGGAGGCTCGTGTGAAAAACGGCAACGTGAGCTACTATGTTACCGATGTTCGCGGTTCCGTAGTAGCTATCGTCAACGAAAACGGCACCATTACGCATAAGTATCAGTACGATGAATATGGCAAGGTGACGCAAAAGGAAGAAGCCGATTACAATCCCTTCCAGTATGTAGGCAAATACGGAGTCATGTATCTCACGGATCACTTGTACTACATGCGAGCACGTCACTACGACCCCACCATCGGACGCTTCCTCGCCGAAGACCCCATCTGGAGCACAAATCTATATCCGTATGCGGATGATAATCCGATAATTAGGATTGACCCAGAGGGAAAGGCATTTAATGAAATTATGAAAGCGGGAATGGATTATGCCCCAGAAATAATTGGAACAATAACTACTACTGCTAAAGCATTATATAACTTGGAAGCAGGGGTCTTAGCTGGACAAGTAGGTGTTGGAACAGCTGCAGGGAGTACCGCAGCCGTAGGAACAACAGCAACGGCAGCAACAGCAGGTGGAAGTACCGCTGTTGGAGGAACTCTTTCAAGTTCTTTGGCAGGTTTACAATCTATAGAAGCAGGAATAGCAACCGAATCAACAAAAGCCAGTCTTGCTGCATTAAAAACCGAAGTTGTTTCTTCATCAGCAGGTGTTAATGGTTTTGCTACTATTGAAGTAGCGGCCGATTTGCTCGGTTCTGCAGCTATTGTTGCATTTGTTGCGTATGATGTTAATAAAGGAATAAAGTGTATGGATAAAAACTCTGATACATTAACAAAATACAAACAAGCTGCAGATGGCGGCAGTTTAATTTTTAAGGCGATTGATAAAGTTGGAGATTTTTATGATCAGAGTGGTATAACAAGTGCTATTGAAAAAGGTTATACTTGGTGGTATACTCGTTAATGACATACCATTATATCATAAACGCTACAATTCAACAAAAGAATAAAATAACGAAATGATGAAAAATAGAATATTGTTTTTTGGGGTTTTTCTTTTTTCGGTCTTACAAGTTTTTGCTCAGACCACTTATACATACGACAATCTTAATAGATTGACAAAGGTAGTCTATTCCGATGGCACAACCATCTCCTATACCTTTGATGCTTTGGGCAACCGCACGAGGAAGACTGTGACGGGTGCACATATCGTGGAACCGACAAGTGCTTATGTTTGGCTATCGAGTGACGGCAAGACCCTCACGTTCTGCTACGACGACCAAAAGTCCCAAAGAGACGGAACAACCTATGAACTGAACACAGGAAGCGAGAACCCTGCTTGGAATCCAAATCCTCAGAACAGCAGCCTTACGAGCGTCACCTCTGTCGTCTTTGACAAGGCATTTGCTGAAGTCAAGCCGACTAGCACTTATTCGTGGTTCTATTATCTCAAAAACCTCAGCGATATTTCAGGATTGCAATATCTGAACACAACCGAAGTTACGGATATGTACAGCATGTTCAGAGAATGTAAGAGCTTGAAGACTATTGATGTAAGCAAATTCAATACGGCCAAAACCACGTCGATGGCCTATATGTTCTACAACTGTAGTGGGTTGACGGGTCTTGATGTAAGCAGTTTCAATATCGCCAACGTCAAAAACTCAACGGAGATGTTCTCTGGTTGCAGCGGGTTGACAAGCTTCAGCATTTCTGCTTCGATGAGCAGCCTTGACCAGAGAGCATGTAATGGAATCGGTTCTACATCTAAGCCTTGCTCCATGGAGGCACCTGAAGGGTTCAATTTCGGGGTTGACACTTCCGGCGATTACTTCATCTGGAAAAAAGGGTATTTCAGGGTTGAATCTGGGGTTACGGGCATTTCTGTAGAAAAGCCGAACCAGATACTTTTCATTGGCGAGTCGGCCAACTTAAATTACACGATTCTGCCGTCTAGTGCAACGAACAAGAATGTAACCTGGAAGAGTAGCGACAACACCGTAGTGAAGGTTGAACAAACATCTTCGGGTTATACGGCTGTTGCCCAAAAGGTTGGGACTGCTACACTGACTGTTACGACAGTTGAGGGTGGTAAGACGGCTATCATTAAGATAGAGGTACGCGCGCACGTGGAAAGCATCAACTTGACAACACAAAGCTTAACCATCAATCGCGGTAATAC
Organism: Bacteroidaceae bacterium; assembly: GCA_017615125.1. GTDB lineage: Bacteria > Bacteroidota > Bacteroidia > Bacteroidales > Bacteroidaceae > UBA1189. Next base: position 26,897 of record JAGAAS010000066.1, on the reverse strand, counting down.
AGTTGATTTGTCCCAATATATTAAGTCTGTCCTTCCCGAAAACGCCTACGACAAGAGCGTGAAGTGGACGAGCAACAACACATCAATAGTAAGCATCAGCGGTTCTTCGGCTACAGCGAAGGCAACAGGATCATGCCGCGTGACGGCTACGTCAGTGGATAATCCTCAAGTAACAGCCAGCATGACAATAACAGTAGTGGCTGTTGCTTCCGGTATCTACGTCAACAATCCCGTTCAGACCGTCTGGGTGGGAGAAGACGTAGACCTAAGCTACTATTTCGAACCTGCTGATGCAACAAGTACCATCAAGTCGTGGACATCGTCGGATGCTTCCGTCGTAGCCGTAAGCGGCAGCAATACGACTTCCTACCAGGCTGTTGCCCAGAAGGCAGGAACAGCCGTGCTGACGGTAACGGCTGATAACGGGCAGACAGCAACCATCCAGGTAACCGTTCGCGCTCATGTAACAGACATTCTGCTGTCAACGGAAAGCGTGACTGTCAACAAGGGCTCAACGACAGACCTGTCGCAGTTCATTTCTGCTGTTCTTCCCGAGGATGCCTACAACAAGAGTGTGAAGTGGACGAGCAACAATACGTCCGTTATCAGCATCAGCGGATCTTCTGCTACCGCAAAGGCAACAGGCTCATGCCGAGTAACAGCTACATCTGTTGACAATCCACAGGTAACAGCCAGCCTGACAATAACAGTAGTGGCCGTCGCTTCCGGTATCTACGTCAACAATCCCGTTCAGACAGTATGGGTGGGAGAAGACGTGGACTTAAGCTACTATTTCGAACCTGCTGATGCAACAAGCACCATCAAGTCGTGGACATCGTCGGATGCTTCCGTCGTAGCCGTAAGCGGCAGCAATACGACTTCTTACCGGGCTGTAGCACAGAAGTCTGGAACAGCTGTGCTGACAGTAACAGCTGATAACGGGCAGACAGCAACCATCCAGGTAACCGTTCGCGCTCATGTGACAAGCATTCTGTTGTCAACAGAAAGCGTGACTGTCAACAAGGGCTCAACGACAGACCTGTCGCAGTTCATTTCGGCTATTCTTCCCGAGGATGCCTACGACAAGAGTGTGAAGTGGGCAGTAACAGATACGTCAACAGTCGTAACCATCAGCCAATCTAATAGCGTTTGGCAGATGACTGCGAACCGTGAGGGTTCTGCCACTCTTAAAATCTCGTCCATAGATAACCCGCAGGCAACAGCCTTCCTGTTGGTAACCGTTGTGACCGACAAGCCCCATAACGGTGACGTGAACAACGACGGAGATGTAAACCAGCAAGACCTGTATGCCCTTGTAGACGCTTACCTTGACAATGCACAAGCTACTCTATATACTGATATTGATGGCGATGGATCGCTTTCTGTTGCCGACATCACCAAGCTTGTGGAAATCATCAATCCTGGAAGCGGCACGCAAGAAACAATTGTCAACGGACATGAATATGTCGACCTTGGTTTGCCAAGCGGTACTCTTTGGGCTACATGCAATGTCGGTGCTACCAAACCAGAAGAGTTCGGAGGTCGCTATGCCTGGGGTGAAACCGAGACGAAAGAAAAGTTCAACTGGAGTAACTATATTCATTGTGACGGAACAAAAGAAACATGTCATGATATAGGCTCCAATATCAGCGGTACTGAATATGATGTGGCTTTCGTTAAATGGGGTGGTCCTTGGCAGATGCCGACATCCGACCAACTCAAAGAATTGAAAGCAAACTGTAGGTATGAATGGACAACCCTTAATGGTGTTAGCGGAGGAAAGTTAACAGGTCCTAACGGCAACAGCATCTTTATTCCTTCTACAGGCACCTCTGTCACGGATGGCGTTTGCTGGTCGTCAACGGCTGATTATGAAAATAAGTCTTATAGGATGAGATTTGAAGAAGCCATCGTCATCACGGGCAGTTACTCCCGCGATGTAGGATATCCCGTTCGACCTGTCATAGCGTCAAATAACCCATTTGAGAACGAAGATCTTCAAAGTATCGTCAACAACCTTATTAACAACATGGTTAACGTTGAAGGAGGTTCATTCACAATGGGTGCAACCGACGGATGGGGTTATGAGGATGAACGACCCGTGCACGAGGTAACGCTCTCTCCATATAAGATCAGCCGGTATGAAGTCACGCAGCAATTGTGGAAGGCCATTATGGATAGTAACCCCTCATCATTCATTGGAGATGACCTCCCTGTCAATAATGTTAGCTGGAATGAATGCACAGAATTCATCAAAAAGCTAAACAATCTGACAAGTGTTGTCTTCGATGATGAATTCTGTCTTCCTACAGAAGCCCGATGGGAATTTGCCGCTCGCGGTGGTATTCTCGGAAAAGATTTGGAACAAGGAAATGGTTACCAATATTCAGGAGGATATAATAACATAGAAAACATGGAGTCATATGTGTGGTGCTCGGATAACTCGGATGGTACGACACATGCTGTAGGTAGCAAAAAGCCCAACGAACTTGGTCTTTACGATATGAGCGGAAATGTATGCGAATACGTACAAGACTATTTCTCCGAGAGCTATACCGAAGAGGCTCAAACTGATCCTATAGGCGTATCTGAAGCAGATGCTCATATTTATCGTGGAGGTAGCTATAATCGTCCGAAATGGCAGTGTAGACTGGCAAGCAGGTATGGAGCCAAGCCAGACGAAAAACTCAAAGAGTGCGGTTTGCGACTTGCAACGAGGGCACAGACCATCGATGTAGAAGATGTCACTCTATATCCGAATCAACCTTCTGATATTACCATCAGCTTGACAGGAATGAAGAAATGCATAGCCACCAGCTTCATCGTGGAATTGCCCGAGGGCTCCTTCAGATTAAGTAACGGCTATCTTGGAGTAGGAACACCATTAGTCGGATGTTTCAACGACGATCATGTGGTTATTTCCAAGTCGTTGGATGACAAAACGATGAGGGTTGTTATCTATTCACCTTCCAATTCTGTATTCAAGGGCGGATGGGTAAGCGATGGTGAACCTCAAGAAGCTGAGCCAGGCGGAGATCCTAATATCAGCGGAGGTGGGCGACATATGCCTTCAGCACACCTAAAAGCAAAAGATTCCCTTGAAGAAGGTACAGACCTTTTCAAGCTGAATATCACAGCCGAGGGTATGGACTTTGGCACCTACCAAGGAAATATCAAGAATGTTCAGTTAACCCTCAAAGATCTCCGACTCGTTAGTCTGCCCGATATTGTATATCAGCTTACCATCCAAGAGGATACGGACATTATTGACATCAATGTCGATGCAGAGCAAAACGATATCTGGTACGACCTGAGTGGAAGAAGAATTATATACCAGCCTGATTCGAAAGGTGTTTATATTAAGAACGGGCAAAAGGTAGTAGTGAGCAAGTAAATGCTTTTCTGTATCAAAGCCAGCTAATCCACATAATTAGCTGGCTTTTTTTTGTTAACCCAATAAGAAAAACTTCGAAGGAATATTCTTTGAAGATACGTTTGAGCAGGACAAAAAAACCGCCATGCATCAGAAAGCCACGATGTATTATTGTTTAACTCCGCTGTGTTAGAGTTTAACTCCGTCACGTTATTGTTTAACTCCGCTGTGCGGTAGTTTAACTCTGTCGTACAAATATATACCATTAATCACTATGGCTTTCTTTAGGCTCAACCTTTTTGGAGAGCGATTATTGATGAGTTAAAAGTGATGAGTGGAAGCTGTGACTACGGCAGCAGCGACTGAAGGCCTGCGGCTATGCGGCGAAGGCCTTCTAGCATGCGCTGACGAGGGCAGGCGATGTTGATGCGGATGAAATGACTGCCGCCTGCGCCGTACATCGTTCCCGCATTCACCCATACGTGCTGCGTGCGAAGGAGATGCTCTTCGATAAGCTCCGACGGCTTGCCCGTAACGGAGCAGTCAACCCACACGAGGTAAGTTCCTTCGAGCTCCGTAACTGGAAACTGCGGCAGCTCGCGCCTGAAGAAATCGAACAGGCTCAAGTAATTGGCATAGATGTAGGCGTTAAGTTCTTCAAGCCAGCGGGCTCCCTCGTCGGAATAGGCTGCACGCGTGGCAACAACGCCGAAAGGATTGACGTCGCACACCTCGTTGATATTAATAGCCTTGTCTATACGCTGCCGCACGTCGGCATCGTCGCACACGATATTGGCTATCTGAAGTCCTGCCAGATTGAAAGCCTTGCTGGGCGAGAGGCAGACGACAGCGCGATGCATGAGCTCAGGTGAAAGGGAGCCGTAGGGAATGTAGGTATGTCCCGGGGAGACGAACTCGCAATGAATCTCATCGGCTACCACCCAGACGTCGTTCCGCAGGCAAATCTCCCCGATGCGCAGGAGTTCCTCGCGCGTCCAAACCCTGCCGACAGGATTGTGGGGATTGCATAGCAGCAACAGACGGGCGCGAGGCGAGGAGGCTTTCCGCTCGAGGTCATCGAAATCGATATGATAGGTATGCCCGTCGTAGAGCAGCTCGTTGCTGACGACGGTACACCCGTTGTTACGGATAGACGAATAGAAGCAGTTGAAGACGGGGCTCTGGACGATGACCTCGTCGCCAGGCTGCGTGAGGGCCTTGATAACGGCAGAGAGCGCAGGCACAACGCCCGACGTGTAGAGCATCCACGAAGTGGGAAACGACCAGTTGTGGCGACGGGTGAACCAGTCGGAAACGGACTGGAAGTAGGCGTCAGGCACGCGGGTATAGCCAAAAACGGGATGCTCTACCCTCTTGCGCAACGCTTCGGCAACGACAGGCGCTGTAGCAAAGTCCATATCGGCAACCCACATAGGCAGCACGTCGGCATCGGCAGCGGAGTCCCACTTATAGGAATCGGTACCGCGACGGTCGAGAAGTATATCAAAAGGAGAATCCATGCGGAGGGAATCAAATAATCAGATAATCAAATAATCGAATGATCAGATAATCAGATTGGGGTTGTCTTTACACCCTTACTACGATGCGGCAGTCGGCAGGGGATTTGATGTTTTCGTCAAGGATAATCTCGCCGTAGCCGTCGGCAACGATAAGTCCCGACTTGGGGTTCTTTACGCTCTTAATGAATCCCTTTATGTCGGCTTGCACGGTAGAATATTCGAAGGCTCTGTCGCACTCGGCATCGAAAGTACAGTTCTCGAGAACCAGATTTTCCGCATAGCACAAGGGCTGCTCACCTGCGATGTGGCAGTTAACCAAACGGAGGTTGCGCGAATGCCAGCCAAGATATTCGCCAGCTATCTCCGAATCGTAGACGGTAACGTTCTCCACCTCCCAGAACGAGTCCTTCGTATCGATGCGGGCATCGTGAATCTCCACATTGCGGCAGTACTGGAACACATACTTACTATCGCTCTCCAGCCCGAAGACCTTCACGTTGCGGCAATGCATGAACGGATAGGTTCCCTCGTGGAGTTTCACGTTGCGGATTGTCAGCCCTTCGATGCCCCAGAACGTCTCGTCGGCGTCGTTGATGACGACATCGGTAAGTTCCAGGTTGCTCATCTCGCGGAAAAACTTGGGAGCATCAATCACGCAGTCGGACATCCGCATATTCCTTGAATACCAGATGGCGGAACGCGCGCCTGGGGCGAAATAGCATTGCGTTATCTCGGAGCCGTCGACATGCCAGAGAGGATATTTGCCTTCGAAATGACAATGACGGCAGACGATATCGCTACATTCCTTCAGCCCCGACTCACCTTCGGTGATGCGCACATGTTCGAGCTCCAGATGATGGGATTCAAAAAGGGGGCGCTCACCGCCAAAGACTTGGTTCTCTATTCGTTTCATCGTATTGTGTTTATGATTGTTTTTTTCACCTCTTTTGCTCGTACACAGGAGCTGCTGCCTTCTTCATCCAATTGCCCCACTTGAGCCGCAGCAGGAACAGCAGCCCGCGGATGCATAGCTCAATACACATTGCCAGCCACACGCCGTAAAGACCCAACGAGGGAGCAAGCAATGCTGCCAGCGTGATGCGTATGCCCCACATGCTGAACAGATTCATGCCGCTGGGGAGCAACGTGTCGGAAGCCCCCACAAACGCCCCGTAGCAGACGATAGCTGCTGCAAACATAGGCTCGGCAAAAGCCTCCACGCGCAGCACCATCACGCCCAGCTCGCGCACTTCGGCAACAGGCGTCATCATACCTATCGTAAAGGGCGCTGTGATGTACATGACTACGCCCATAACAGCCATCACCACCATTCCCACGCCCACAGCCATATAGGCAAAGCGACGCATCAGGTCTTTCCTTCCTGCGCCCATGCTCTGCCCGACGAGCGTTGTGGCAGCATCGGCAATACCGTAGCCCGGCATATAGCATAGGCTCTCGATGACAATACTCAACGAATGAGCAGCGAGGGCGACTGTGCCCAAGGGAGCGATAATCATCGTCATCGCGATGTAGGCGCTGCTCATAATCACCTGCTGCACACCCATAGGAAGCCCAATATGTATCGCTTCCTTTATATATTTACGCGCGGGACGGAAGCTGCCCTTCTCCGACACCAGCCGCAACTCCTTTGAGCGCACGCAAAGGAAATACATCATCAGCAATGCGGTAATAAGCTCCGCCAGGCCCGTACCGATAGCTGCGCCCTTCACGCCGAGCCCCGCCCCAGGCATAAGAATCTGGGTGCCGAAGACGGTTATCATTCGAGTGGGGAAGATGAGGAAGAAGTTGAAGATGACATCCATCGCCATCATGCTGACGCTCAGGATGCTGGGCACCACCATATCGCCGCTACTGCGAAGCATGCCTGCGCCCATCATGCTGAATTGGAAGAAAGGGATGCACAAGGCAAAAATGGCGAAATAGGTCGATGATGTGCTGTTTATGTCGGCATTTCCCCCGAGCCACTTCGGAAGGAACGGGCTGACGCCGAGAGCAACAGCGGCGATGAGGATGCCGAACAGGAGCATAGCTACAATGGCTTGACGCAGCACCGAACGGGCTTCGTGCGGTTGATTAGCCCCCAGCAGATGGGCCACCTGCACATAGAATCCCGCCGCGCCTGCCGAGCAAAGACTCCCTATCATCCAGGTGGTAGTCTCCACAAGCCCGATGGAAGCAGATGCGTCGGCGCCCAGGCTGCCCACCATCGAAGCGTCGATGTACTGCATGAGCGTCGTTGTCAGCTGCGCGAGGATGGCGGGAAGGCTCAGCCACCACGTCAGCCTCAGCTGCTCGGAGGTGGTCATCTTGCTGCCGTTCCGGATCTTTTCCAGCAGGTTGTCTTTTCTGTTGTGGGTCAAGGGGAAACTACCGTTTAGGACGTGATTTATGTTGTAACGGCTGCAAAATTACGAAGTCCTAAACATTTTTTCAACCCTCTTACACGTTTTTTAAATATCTTTAGTTTGTTCGTTTCAGCAAAATGTCCCATCTTTGCAAAAAATTTTTCGCAACCCCCCTCAAAAAGGAGCGCGAACAACGTAAAGCAATGAGAAAAACCTTTGTTACCGCCCTTGTCCTGGTACTCTTATCTGTTCTCCCCCTGAAGGCAGAGAACGGCATCAACTCGCCCTACTCTCGCTACGGTTTCGGGCAGCTGGCAACCTATGAGCTTGGCGTCAACAAAGCGATGGGCGGCACGGGCATTGCCTTACGCAACCAGAACCAGCTGAACCTGCTGAACCCCGCCAGCTACTCCTCGGTGGACACCCTTACCTTCATCATGGATATGGGCGTGAGCCTGCAGAACACCAACTTTGCCGAGAACGGCATCCGGAAGAATGCCCGCAACTCCTCCTTCGACCACCTGGCCATCCAGTACCGCCTGAGGAAAGGACTAGGTATGACAATAGGCTTCATGCCATACTCCAACGTGGGATACAACTACAGCCAGACGCAGAAGGTATACTTCAACGACGATCCCCTTTACCGCGACGACGATGCCGTCACCATCACTAACAAATATGTAGGCGAGGGAGGGCTCCACAGCGTTATTGCCGGACTCGGATGGGCTCCCTTCAAGTGGATATCAGTAGGCGCCGACGCCACATACATCTACGGTAATTTCGACCATTATATCTATAATCAGTATAGCGAAAGCACCATCAACAAGCGCACGAAGCAGTACACCACCGAGCTGTCGGGCGTCAGCTTCGACTTCGGCGGACAGCTGCAGTTCGAGAAAGCCAAGCACAAGGTCACCCTCGGAGCTACCTACGCGCTGGGAACGACTTTCAACAACGATGTGCTGATGGTCGACTATGTCGTAAACAGCGGTACGAGCGCCCTCTCGTCGGACACCGTGCGCCTCGCGCCCTTCGCTATCCCGCAGAGCTTCGGCGCTGGATTGGCCTATAACTACGACAATAGGCTCACCGTTACGGCAGATATGAGCATGACTCAATACGGAGCCGTGCAGTTCTTCGGCGAGCCAGGCATGGACCGCTATCGCGCCGCCCTCGGCTTCGAGTACATCCCCGAGCTCATCACCCGCAAGTTCTTCCGCCGCATGCGCTATCGCGCTGGCATCTTTGCCGCATCGCCCAGCTACACGATGGGAGGAGGCGTCAGCGGGCCCTACGAGTACGGAGCCTCCGTGGGAGTGGGAATCCCCATCATTAACGGATGGAACAACCGCTCCATCGTCAACGTATCGGGGCAGTTCATCCACCTGCAGCCCAGCGCACCTAACATGATTACTGAGAACTACATACGGCTCAACGTCAGCGTCTCGTTCATCGAGAACTGGTTCTCGAAGTGGAGAGTAAACTAACGGAAGTCGGAACGGTTTTATCCCCCCGATTTAAACCCCAAGCTCAGAAATCGGTCAAACAAACAGAAAAGCGAAAGAAAACAAATTATAACTAACAGTTAAGACCCTACAAAGATGAAAAGAATTCTTATGATGATTGGCCTGATGGCTCTTACCGCCACGATGGCATTCGCACAGAAAGGTGTTGAAGATGGTTCCCGTTTCGGACACGGTCAGGACAGTATCAATGCCCTCAACAACATCAGCATCTACTCCGAGTACATAAAGACGAGCAACTTCGAGGAGGCCTACGAGCCTTGGAAGAAGGTGTTCGAAGAGGCTCCTCTCGCACAGGTAGCTACCTACACCAAGGGTGTTGCCCTCTTGAAGAACCTCATCGCTAAGACGAAGGAGTATGAACCCCGCAAGGCGTATGCCGATGAGCTGATGGCCGTCTACGATCAGGAAATCAAGTACCTGCCCCAGCTCGACCTTCTGGTGAAAACCCAGCTCAAGGACTACCGCGTACTGGGACAGAAAGCTCACGACTATCTCACCTACTATCCCAAGATGGACGCCCGCGAGGCACGCAAGATGCTCCTCGAGTCGCTCGAGAAGGGTGGCACCGACAGCGAATACTACCTGCTGGGCGACTTGATGAAGACTTCTTCTTCCATCTTCAAGGCTGATGAGACTTTCCGCGAGGACTTCATCCAAGACTACCTCGTTGCCTCCGACCTGATTGCCGAGATCTACAGCAAGGCTATCGACGCCGAGTATCCCTCCGAGGAGAAGGAAGCCGAGATGGTGAAAGCCGTTACCGCAACGAAGGACAACGTAGACGCCTACTTCATCAACAGCGGCGCTGCCGACTGCGATCAGCTCCAGGCTATCTACGCACCCAAGGTGGAAGAGAACAAGGGTGACATCGACTACCTCACGAAGGTTATCGCCGTGATGTCGCTGCTCAACTGCACCGAGAGTGATGTATACTACACAGCTTCCGAGTATGCCCACCGTCTGAACCCCACCGCAGGAAGTGCCGCAGGTTGCGCCTACAGCTACTTCAAGCGCGGCGACGTAGGCAAGTCGCTCGAGTTCTTCAACCAGGCCATCGAGCTTGAGGGCGACAACGCCAAGAAGGCCGAGTACAACTACAAGGCTGCCGTCATCGCCAACAGCGACAAGCGCCTCAGCTTGGCCAAGTCGTACTGCCAGCGTGCTATCGGCCTCAACGGACGCAAGGGAGCCTACTACATCTTGCTCGCCAACATCTACGCTGCCGCACCCAACTGGAGCGACAAACCCGAGCTCAATCCCTGCAAGTACTATGTGGTCATCGACAAGCTGGCCCGCGCCAAGAGCGTCGACGAGAGCGTAGCCTCCGAAGCCAACCGCCTCATCGGCATCTACAGCCAGCACACTCCCGATCCCGCACAGCTCTTCTTCCTCGGATACAAGCAAGGCGACACCGTGCATGTAGGTGGTCTCATCGACGAGAACACAACCATCCGTTAAGAGCTTGAGGAATCGCAGAACAACATATAACCTTTACAGCATAGCAGTCACGCTCAGCGTGATTGCTATGCTCTTTTGTTCCTGCAGCCGAGACAAGAAACAATACACCGACGCCATCCTTCACCGCGACTCCGTGCCCGGCATGATCACCTACGACGTGAACACCGCCATCTCCGACTCGGGCGTCGTGCGCTACCGCATCGTCACCGCCGAGTGGGAAATCTACGACCAGCTGGAGCCCCCCATGTGGAAGTTCGAGCACGGCATCTACCTCGAGCGCTTCACCGACAGCCTCCACATCGACGCTACGGTAAAGGCCGACACCGCCTACTACTTCGAGAAGACCAAGCTCTGGGAGCTGCGCCACAACGTACACATCGAGAACCTGCAGGGCGAGATCTTCGACACCGAGCTGCTCTTCTGGAACCAGGACACCGAGCGCGTATGGTCCGACCTCTTCATACGCATCCGTCAGAAAGACCGCATCATCACGGGCTTCGGCTTCGAGAGCAACCAGCAGTTCACCAACTACATCATCCGCAAGACGCAGGGCATCTTCCCCATCGAGGACCTGCGGAAGGAGCCCGACATCAACGAAGTCCCTGCCGACTCCGACATCGTGGTGCCCGACGAGACAAGCGGTGCACCCTTAGCTGCTCCCGAGCCTGCCGACATCCCGATGAGCGAGAAACAGAAAACTCCTTCCCAATGAGACAAGAAAAAGCCGAAAGGAACGAGACGAACATCTCCTACACCCCTCTTTCTACATACAGATTTTTTCTTTCTACATATCGCGATATTCCTTCTCCAAAAAAATTTTTTCCTTCTCCAAAAAAATTTTTTCTTTCTCCAAAAAAAGTTTTTCTTTCTTCATATTTATTTTTCCCTTCTTCATACGGCGAGATTCCTTTTCCATAATTCGTTTTCGAAAACAAATAATCCACGAAAGTCAACTGGCAGCATCGCAACCGTTATTGCCCCTCACGGGAAGAGAAACACCACGCAACAGAACCCCTTACGCCAATAGCTCATGTCCGTCACCCTACAGATCATAACCGTCATCCTCGTGCTCTTCTGCTCCGCCTATTTCTCGGGGATGGAGATAGCCTTCGTGTCGAGCAGCAAGCTGCGCTACGAGATGGACAAGGCCGACAGGAGCCTGTCGTCGCGCATACTCGGCATCTTCTACCGCCATCCGGGCAACTACATCTCCACCATGCTTGTCGGCAACAACATCGTGCTTGTCGTCTACAGCATCCTGATGGCTAAGCTCCTCGACCCGGTGTGGATGACGATACCTCTCTTCCAGACGGAGCTCGCTATGTTGCTGCTCGACACCATCGTGTCGACCTTCTTCGTCATCATCTTCGGCGAGTTCCTCCCGAAGACCATCTTCCGCCTCAATCCCAACGGAAGCCTGCGGGCCTTGTCGCTTCCCACCTGGTTCTTCTACATCCTCCTCTATCCCGTCTCCATCTTCAGCTCGTGGCTCGCACGCCTGCTCCTGCGCATCTTCGGCATCAAGATAGGCAAGGAGGTAACGACGCACGCCTTCTCGAAAACCGACCTCGACGACCTGATAGAGAGCAGCATAGCCTCGGGCGACGAGCCCGCCTCCACCGAGGTGCAGATCTTCCAGAACGCTCTCGACTTCTCCACCTTGCGGGTGCGCGACTGCATGATTCCCCGCAACGAGATTGCCGCCGTCGACAAGGACGACAGCATTGACGAGCTCATCCACAAGTTTGTTGAAACGGGCTACTCGAAGATCATCGTCTTCGAAGACTCCATTGACAACATCATCGGCTACATCCACTCCTCGGAGCTGTTCCAGACAGGCAGCGGAAGCGACTCCCGCCTCACCGTCGCTGACCTTCAGCTGCGCAAGATGCCCATCGTGCCCGAGACAGCCAGCGTCCAGAAGCTGATGAAGACCCTCATGCAACAGAAACTGTCCCTTGCCGTCGTTGTCGACGAGTTTGGAGGCACTGCCGGCATCGTTGCCCTCGAGGACATCATGGAGGAGCTCACGGGCGACATCGAGGACGAGCACGACACCACCTCCTACGTCGCCAAAGCCGTCGGGAAGAACAGCTACATCCTCTCGGCAAGGCTCGAGATAGAGAAGGTGGAAGATATGTTCGGCCTTGGCCTGCCCATCGACGACGACTACTACACCATCGGGGGACTCATCCTGAAAGCCTGCCACAACATCCCCTCCGTAGGGCAGACAGTAACCGTCCCGCCCAACTTCCAGTTTAAGATATTGAAGGCTGTCAGCAACAAGATTACCCTTGTGCGCCTCGATATCCGCTAAGCTGGGCACACCCGATGCCTTCCCGTAACGACACGATGTCCTGACGTCAGAAAGCGTTCGCGGCACAAGGGATGTCGCACAGGAAAGAAACCCGCACCCTTGACAAAACAGAAAAGCCTATGCAGCAATAATGTCTTGCATAGGCTTTTCCTGATAGAGTAGTTATTCCCTCTTCGAATGTTGCGGAGCGGGTCAGAAGCCCAGTCCGAAACGCTGCCAGAAATCTGCTTCGAGGGCATCCCAGCGCGAAGCGGCATCGCGGTAGACGTCAGCCGTACAGGCGTTCAGCAGAGCCGACGTGCGCTCTTCGCCACCTTCGTCCGACGCCAGCGCCTCCTTCACCTGTGCCTCGAGGGCAGGCATGCGCCGCGCAGCCTCCTTCTCCACAGCAAGGACCTCGCCTATCACCTTCCCTTTCGTCGACTGCCAGGCGACCGTAGCCAGCTTATTGGCTTTTCGGAACTGCCACACGGCACAATCGGGCTGATACTTATACTGCCCGCAATGGTCGTAAGCTTCCGGCAGGCGCGTGGTGCCGCAGAAGATAGGAATACGCGGACTCTCTCCCGGATTGTCCACCGACAGCCAGCACACGCCGCCCACCTCGTCGGGCAGCCAGTTGCGGAGCTGCGTGATATGCGAGTATGAGCACCACGCGACAGCCACTGTGCGGCGGAACTCGATGGTTCCGGGCGCGAGGAAATTGAGCGTGCGCTGCATGTTGCCCCCGAGCCAGGGATTGGCCACAGGGCTGACGATGGTGTCGGTCCGCGTAGAGCCGTCCTCGTTCCGTCGGCCTACTTCCATCTTCACGTTCTGGCACATATCCATGAAGGTGCCCTCGAACGTGCTGCGGAAGAGCTCCATCACGCGGTGCACGTCGACGAGCGAGTCGGGCTTCACCGAGAAGGGCAGCTCGTCCATATCGTAAGTCAGCCCGAGGGAAGGCGCCAGCGCGTTGAGGATGAAGAACTCCCTGTCGTGGAAGTTGCGCCCCTTCGCGTAGTCGCAGTTGAAGACGCGCCAGAAAACGAACTCACCCTTGCCGTCCCACAAGCCATACTTCTGCGCCACCTTCTCCACGTTGTCGGAAGCCATGAAGAAATCCTTGTTCTTGCGGTCCATTTTGCCAATACGGGGAATGTTGGCCGAGACGCCTACGTGGTCGTCAGGGATGCGCTGAGCCGCCCAGACGCCTCCAATCTTCTCCGGTCCCTCTCCCAGGATTTCCATCTGCCACACTTCATTCTTGTCGGCAATGGTGATACACTCGCCGCTGTCGCCGTACCCATACTTCTTTATCAGCTGCCCTATCAGGCGGATGGCATCACGCGCGTTGTCGCAGCGCTGCAGCGCCACGCGTTCCAACTCCTCGATGGTGAACAGTCCCTTCTCGTTGACCAGCGTGTCGGGCCCGCCGAACGTTGTCTCGCCGATGGCCAGCTGGTGCTCGTTGAGGCAGGGATAGGCGGTGTTCAGGTAGGCATACGTGTGGAGTACCTCGGGGATCTGCCCCATCAGGCGCACGCCTGTGGTGTCGCCGCGGAAGGTTGTGTGCATCGTGCCGCGCAGGACGTCGTGCAGGTCGCCCCGACGATGGTCAGCCGCAGGTTCCATGAAGGCCCACGTGCGGTAGCGCCCGTCGCAGGTGTGGGAGGTGATGACAGAACCGTCGGTGCTGGCGAGGCGCCCCACCATGATGGAGGTGCAACACCACGCGGGGAGGGCGGCGAGCAGCAGGACGAGGAGAGATAGAAGGGATTTCTTCATGTTATTTGAGTGTTATTTCTCCGGCAGGCGGAAGCGGAGGACGATAGGATAATGGTCGGAAAGGAAGGGCGCGCCGTAGGTCTTGTCGCGGAGCACGCGGAAGCTCAGGGGCTCGCAGCCGCGGACGAAGATATGGTCGATGACGTCGGAGGGATCGTTGCCCTCCTTCCATCCGTTGTAGGTCGATCTGTTGTCCGTCACGGGAGCGACGTCGCGCGACGACAGCAGGCCTGCCTCAGCCAGCGGAGCAAAGATAGGCTCGGAGGTATTGCTGTTCATGTCGCCGCTCAGCACGACTGTAGCGCCCTCGGGCACCATCTCGGCGATGGTACGGCAGATAAGAAGTATTGATTCACGCCTGGCGACGGGCCCTTTGTGGTCGAGGTGCGTGTTGAAGTAATACACCTCCCTGCCCGTCTTCTTGTGGCGCAGGTGCACCCACGTCACCGTACGCTTACAGGCGGCATCCCATCCGAGCGTAGGCTGGTCGGGAGTCTCGCTGAGCCAGAACGTGCCGCTCCCGAGACACTTGAAGGCGCGCTTCTTGTAGTAGACGGCCATGCACTCGCCTTCGCTCTTGCCGTCGTCACGCCCCACACCCACGTGCCCGTAGCGGCGGCGCGTATGCTTGTTGAAAAACTCATACTGGTCAGGCAACGCCTCCTGGAGGCCAAGGAGGTCGGGTTTCTCCTCCTTCAGCAGCGTCAGCGACGCTTTCTTGCGGAGCTCCCAGCTGTTCTCCCCGTCGTTGGCACCGCTGTTGCGGATGTTATAGCTCATCACGTTCAGCTCCTGCGCAAGGGAGGGTACTGCAAAAGCAAGCAGCAGAATAAGGATCTGAATTTTCTTCATCATAAAGCAGTTATCGTTATAGGTTAATAATCGCGGTCAAAAGGCAGGATGAAGCACTTTTAGGGTGCGCACTCCCATCTTTATTTCTTATGCAAAGGTACGAATAAGCGAGCGAAATGCAAAAGGAAAACCCGTTTTTCTTTTCATTTCCGAGCACAAGTACCTTAGACGAAGTCAAAGATAAGAAAAACATTTGGGACATGCAAATTATATGGTCTCTTTTTTTCGGGATTTCGTAAACTTTTTCTGTCGCTTTTTCAGCGATAGCAAGAGGCTTTGCCTTTTATAAAATGAACGGGCCATGCGGAAAGTGAGGGGAGGTTTTCCTCTGTCACAAAGCAGCCAGCGAACAGCTTCTCCCTATAGGCCTTGTAGAGAAGAAGTTAACAGGGAAAAGACAGCCAAGTGTGACAGTTGTGACAGATGACAGTTAGAAAAAAAGGTATACACATATTCTTCAATTTCTATATAATTAATTAATATTTAATTAGTTAAGTATAAAAATAGAAAAGTGGATACCCTCAAAAAAGTAACTTTCATCTGTCACAACTGTCACAAATCTTAGCCATTTACTAAGCTAAAAAGCTATAAAACAACGAAATACAATATCATAAAACCATCTTCCCTTACATTGCTATACCTCAAAAAAGGGCAAATAGAGGGTAAAAAAAGCCATTTTTCCTCTTCTAAAAAGCCCGAAAAGACATGTTTTGACCCCTTGTTTCGTTTCTTTTCCCTCTACTTGGCGCTCTTGTCACGCTTCGGAAAGCTCATAGAAAACCCACTTTTGCGGGGGTAAAGTGGCAGAACCGACCGTCAAGTGGCAGGAAACGGAAGCGAAGAAGGCGGTTTACGAAGTCGTATGTATGCGCTTTTGTCACGAGAACTAGGAACTTTCCTCGCAGAATTATGCTAGGAGAAAAAAGATTTTTTCTTTCTACATCTCGCCGTATGAAGAAAGAAAAAAAATTTTTCCCTTCTCGAAAAAATTTTTTGGAAAAGGGAAAATGCGCCGGAGCCGCGAAACGGGAGAGGCAAGCTTGGGAAAAACCGCAAAAAGGCACCTGTTTGCGCCAGCCTCAGCACTCCGTTATTTATTTAAAAGGAGAGAATTTGCATTTTTTTCGGGTTTTGTGATGGTGTATAAGTTTTTTTGTGTACTTTTGCACGCTAAAATGTTTGCGAGCCCGCAAACGGCACTTTTTTGGAACGAAATAATAAACTAAATAACTGTTACAAATGGCAACATTAGGAAAGATTAGAAAGCATGGGTGGCTGCTGCTCGTCGTCATCGGCATCGCCCTGCTCGCATTCATCGTCGGCGACGGTATCAAGGCTATCCGCCCCACTCAGAACCAGCGCTTCGTAGGTGAAATCAATGGCGACAAAGTATCCATTCAGGACTATCAGGAAGCATTGGACGAGTACGTCAACGTGGTGAAGTTCGCCCGCGGTACCTCCTCGCTTACCGACGCTCAGATGAGCCAGATCAAGGACGAGGTATGGAACCAGATGGTTACCCGCAAGCTCATCGAGGACGAGGTAGGCAAGATGGGTGTCACCGTCACTCCCGCCGAGATTGAAGCTGCCCTCGACGAAGGCACACACCAGCTGCTCACGCAGTCGATGTTCGTCAACCAGCAGACGGGCAAGTTCGATAAGGACCTCCTCTACAACTTCCTCAACGAGTATAAGGAGATGGACCTGAACAACACGCCTGCCCAGTACACCGAGTACTACCAGAACGTGTACAACTACTGGAAGTTCCTTGAGAAGAACCTCACCCACGAGCTTCTCCTCAACAAATACGAGGCACTCGTTGCCAACGCACAGTTCAGCAACCCCGTAGCTGCACAGAGCCTCTACGAGGGCCGCAACAACTACTGCAAGCTGGCCTACGCCGTTGTCCCCTTCACCGCCGTTGCTGACTCCACCGTGACCGTCACCGACGCCGACATCAAGGTCCTCTACAACAAGCGCAAGGAAAGCTACCATCAGTATGCCGAGACGCGCGACCTGAAGTACATCGACATCGCCGTCGTTCCCAGCGAGGAAGACCGTCAGGCCATCCAGGAGGAGATGAACGAGATCACCGCCCAGCTGGCTGAAGCCACTCCCGAGAACATGGCCTCCGTCGTACGCCTGTCGGAGTCGACCGTCACCTACAGCGAGGTGCCCCGCACCGCTGCCAGCCTGCCCGCCGACATCGCCGAGCGCGTAGCCGCTGCCGCCATCGACGCCGTAGAGCCCGTCTACTACAACGAGGAGGACGACTCGTACAACACCTTCCGCCTCATGGCCAAGACCACCGGTCCCGACTCCATCCAGTACCGCCAGATTCAGGTGGCTGAGGAAGACCCCGCCCGCACCGCTGAACTTGCCGACAGCATCTTCAACGCTCTGAAGCAGGGTGCCGACTTTGCTGAACTGGCCGAGCGCTACGGACAGCAGGCCGAGCCCCAGTGGGTAGCCTCCGCCAGCTACGAGGGCGGCGCCATCATGGGCGACAATGCAACCTACATCAACGCCCTGAACGCCATGAAGGCAGGCGAGATCAAGAAGCTCGACTTCGACGGAGCCTCCCTCATCGTCAACGTCACGGGCACCAAGAACCCCGTTGAGAAGTATCAGGTAGCTGTTGTTAAGCGTCCCGCCTACTTCAGCAAGGAGACCTACAACCAGGCATACAACAAGCTGAGCCAGTTCGTTGCCTCCAACCAGACAGCCGAAGAGTTCGAAGCCAACGCTGAGGAAGCAGGCTTCCGTCTCCTCCCCCTCACCAACATGCAGAACACCGCTCACAACGTAGGCGGTGTGGAGAACACCCGCGAGGCTCTCCGCTGGGCTTTCAACGCCAAGGTGGGCGACGTGTCGCAGATCTTCGAGGCTGGACAGAACGACCATCTGCTGGCCCTCTGCCTCGACAAGGTGCAGCCCATGGGCTACATCCCCTTCAGCGAAGCTAAGGACATGCTCCGCTACGAAGCCCTCAACGAGAAGAAGGCTGAGAAAATCCTGGCCGACGTGAAGAACGTGAAGACGCTGGCAGAAGCCTCCGCTCTGGAGAACGCCAAGAGCGACACCCTCACGCGCGTCACCTTCTCATCACCCGTCTTCGTAAGCCTCGTTCCAGCCAGCGAGCCCGTTCTGAGCGGTAAGGCAGCAGGCATGGAGGTAGGTGACTTCGACGGCCCCATCAAGGGCAACGGCGGTATCTACTTCATCCAGGTAGTAGAGAAGAACCAGGGCGCGCAGACCTACGACGCTGAGCAGGAGCAGAAGAACGCTGTTGCTACCGCAACACGCTCCCTGACTACCGGTCGTCTGGTCAACGAGCTCTTCAGCAAGTCGAAAGTCGTCGACAGCCGCTACCGCTTCTTCTAAGCAGAGAGCTTTTGACTTAAATAGAATAAGGAACGCACACATGTGCGTTCCTTATTATTTTATACGCGCGAAGGACTTGTTATTTTAACGCGCCCAGAGCGCTTTTCTATATAAGCCCGAATGCCGACACTCGTCCGTACATTCAGCGACCCATCTCTGCCAGGCGGAAGGCAGGCATGATAAACTCCTCGAGCTGCGCGTTTCCCGAGTGGCGGAGTTCCTCCTTCGTCCCGCTCCACGAAGCACGCCCCTCGTGAATGAAAAGGATATTCTCGCCGATGCCGAAGACGGAGTTCATGTCGTGGGTATTCACAATCGTCGTCATCCCCAGCTCGTGGGTGATGGAGCTGATGAGCTCGTCGATGATGAGCGACGACACAGGGTCCAGCCCCGAGTTAGGCTCGTCGCAGAACAGATAGCGCGGGTTTAGGACGATAGCGCGGGCAATAGCCGCACGCTTCTGCATGCCCCCGCTCAGCTCCGAAGGCATCTTCGCCAAGGCCTCCTGCATGCCGACGCGCTCGAGGCACTCCTCGGCACGGGCTTTGTGCTCCTTTCGGCTACCCTCGGAGAACATGACGAGGGGGAACATCACGTTGTCGAGCACATTCATCGAGTCGAACAGCGCCGAGCCCTGAAACAGCATCCCTATCTCGCGACGCAGCTGGCTGAGCTCCTTCCGCTGCAGGGCGAAGAAGTCGCGCCCGTCGTACAGCACACGTCCCTCGTCGGGCTTGAGCAAGCCCACGAGACACTTCAGCAAAACCGTCTTTCCCGCTCCGCTCCGACCGATGATGAGGTTGACGATGCCGTCGCGGAACGACGCGCTGACGTCCGACAGAGCAGCGCTCCCGTCGTCGAAGGTCTTTGAGATATGGTCTACCTGTATCAATTTACTTTCCTAACAAAAGGTTCGTCAGCAACAAGTCGGAGAACAAGATGATGACGCTGCTCCACACAACGGCATTGGTGCTCGCCTTGCCTACCTCCACAGAGCCCCCGCGCACCTGATAGCCACAGTACGCGGCAACGGTGCTGATGATGAAGGCGAAGACAAAGGCCTTGATGAATCCCGACCATACATACCACTCGTTGAAGTCGTGACGCAAGCCGAATGCGAGCGTCTCTGTCGGCATGATGTTCATCACGAAGCAGATCCCGAAAGCCCCCAGTAGGCCTGCTGCCACGCTCAGGACGTCGATGACGGGGATAAAAGCTACGAAGCCGACCACCTTGGGCAGAATCACATAGTTCGCGGAATTCACTCCCATCACGTCAAGGGCATCGATCTGCTGCGTCACGCGCATCGTCCCTATCTCGGAAGCAATGTGCGAGCCCACCTTCCCCGCCAGGATGACGGCGACAATCGTTGTGGAGAACTCGAGCAGCAACACCTCGCGCGTCGCATACCCGACGGCAAAGCGCGGGAGCCAGGGGAAGTCAATGTTCAGCTTGATCTGCAGCACCAGCAGGGCACCGATAAACAACGAGATGACGAGCACCAACGGGATGCTGCTCACCCCCAGCGAATACATATTCTGAAGCACCTGCTTCAGGAAAAGCCTCATTCGCTGCGGACGGGTAAACGTCTGTCTCATAAGAAGCAGATAACGCCCCAGAGTCTGTAATGCCCGGCTGATCATACGCACAAAAGTACTAAAAAAACCTATTATGTTTGACTTTCAACGAAAAAAAGCATACTTTTGAGGCAATTTTGTAACCGAACGGATGATTGTCCACATCCTTTCCTTGTTTTTGGTACTCACTATGACAGAACAGAACGAAGAGCACAAGATGATGCTGCGCACCGAAGGACTGGTGAAGCGCTACGGCAAGCGAACCGTTGTCAACAACGTGTCAATCAACGTGCGCCAGGGAGAAATCGTTGGTCTGCTGGGCCCTAACGGAGCCGGCAAGACGACATCCTTCTACATGACGACAGGCCTTATCCCCACCAACGGAGGAAAGATTTTCATCGACGACGAGGACATCACCGGGTTCCCCGTCTACAAGCGCGCGGCGAAAGGCATCGGCTACCTGCCGCAGGAAGCCAGCGTCTTCCGCAAGATGACTGTCGAGGACAACATCATCTCCGTGCTGGAGATGCGCAAGGACATCCGCCGCGAGGAGCAGAAGGAAAAGCTCGAGAGCCTCATCGCCGAGTTCCACCTCCAGAAGGTGCGCAAGAACAAGGGCGACCAGCTCTCGGGAGGCGAGCGCCGACGTACCGAGATTGCCCGATGCCTCGCCATCGACCCTAAGTTCATCATGCTCGACGAGCCCTTCGCTGGCGTCGACCCGATTGCCGTCGAAGACATCCAGCGCATCGTCTGGAGCCTGAAATACAAGGACATCGGGATTCTCATCACAGATCATAACGTTCAGGAAACGCTGTCGATTACCGACCGGGCTTACCTGCTGTTTGAAGGACGCATCCTCTTCCAGGGAACGCCCGAGGAGCTCGCCGCCAACGACATCGTGCGCGCCAAGTACCTCGGCAGCAACTTCATACTCCGCAAGAAAGACTTCATGGTTGCTCCCGACGAGATTCCTCACACAGAAGAGCCTACGCCAGAAGCTGAAGTTGAAGAGACTCCAGTCGAAGAGCCCACGCCCGTAACTGAGGACGAGGTTCCTCTTACAGATGTGCCCACACCAGCTGACGAGAACGAAGATGTTCCAGCCGAACCTGACGATACGACAGAAGCTTAGAAGAACCTTTCATAGCATGAAACGAGCAAGCCTTCTCCTGATCCTGTTCCTGTGCACGACAATCCTCTGCGCAGGACCGGCTCGACGCGGCTTCTTCAACAAGACGATGCCTGACGGAACGACCCTCAGGGTACGCCTTGTCGGCGATGAGTTCCGACATGCCTATCAGACAGAGGAAGGAGCCCTTTGGGAGGAGAACGAAGACGGCTCGCTCGTTTCCTTCACGTGGGACGACTTCAACCGAGAGCACTCCGCCAACAAGATTCTTGCCAAGACGGGCGCTTACCGCATGAAGGACTTCCCCACAACCGGCACGGTACACGGCGTTGTCATCCTTGTCTCTTTCACCGACCTTCCGTTCTCCGTCAGCAACGACTCCATCCATTTGCTCCTCTCCAACAGGTTCAATGCCGAGCACTACAGCGAGGAGATCACCATCAACGAGTGGAGCCAGGCCATCGGCGACACGCTGCGCCTCTCGTGTACCGTTCCGGGAAGCGTGAGGGACTACTTTCACGATCAGTCCTTCGGCAAGTTCCGCCCCACGTTCGACGTCATCGGTCCCATCCGGATGGATAGCACGCAAGCCTATTACGGAGGGAACGGGCGCGGAGGAGCCGGCAGCGACGTCAACGTGCGACAGATGGTGAAGGAAGCGTGCCAGAAAGTGTACGATCAGGGGCTCTCCGACTTCACCGATTACGACGGGGACGACGACGGATTTGTCGATTTCGTCTACATCGTCTACGCCGGGCCCGACGAGGCACAATACGGGGGGCCGAACAGCATCTGGGCAAAGGCGTGGAACCTCTCCTCCCCGCTCACGCTCGGCGACATGAGCATCTCCAAGTTCGCCTGCTCCTCGGAGCTTCTCCTCGACACCAAGGCCATTAACGGCATCGGCACCTTTGTGCACGAGTTCAGCCACATCGTCGGGCTGCCCGACTTCTACAACGTCAACGACAGGGACGACTTTGCCGTCGACTACTGGAGCGTAATGGATTATGGTATGTACGCAGCCGAGGGATTCGTGCCGCAAGGATATACTTCGTTCGAGAGATATTCGCTCGGATGGATTCCCATGCAGACGCTCTCGGAGCCCGACACCATCGCCCTGAGCCCTACCAACGAGGTGCCCACAGGCTGGCGCGCCTTCGTCAACGACGAGGATACCACCTCCTACTTTGTGTTTGAGAACATCCAGCGTGTCGAATGCCCTAACGACAGCATCTGGGGCAACTGGTACAGCCACTCCCCCACCTACGGGCTCATGATTTCGTGCGTCAACTACGACGCATCGGCCTGGACGAGCAATCATGTGAACACTGACAGAAACCGGCACCGCTACTACATCGTTCCAGCCAACAACGACTACTCCTTCGAAACCGTCGACAAGCAGCTCTTCGGTGCCGAGAACCACGCATTCGGGCCCGAGACGACTCCCGCAAGCATCACTTCGTTCGGCAACACGATGAACAAGCCTCTCAAGGGCATCACCCGCGAAAAGGGAGGACCCTGTCGGTTCAACTTCAACGGATATGTAGATACCTCCATCCGACGAGAGCTCCCTGCCGCAGAGCAGGAGGAAGCGGAAACACCCTACTACCTCAACAGCTCGATACGCATCGTGCGGAAGGACGGCAGGTACGTCAAGCAGCTCGACAAGTCGGGCATCTTTTCCCACTAAGAGCCTCTTTCCCCGATGAGGGAAACGACACTCCCCACTCTCCCGAAAGGCGACTGAAGCATTTGTATCCTACGCAAGAATTTTTCCCTTTCCACCCAATAAACAAGGAACTTATAGAGCAATAAGACAGCAGATTCCACAAAATTTTTAGCGTTATACGTATACCAGATTCCAAAATTCGCAGAACTTTTCCGAACTATGTACCGATATTAAGAAAAAGCCCCGTTTATCATTTAACCCATTTTGAATAGCAGTACATAAATCCCACATATTTTTTCTTTCTCCAAAAAAATTTTTCGAGAAGGAAAAAAATTTTTCCCTTCTTCATACGGCGAGATTCTTTCTTCATATTTCAGGCTAAAAAAATCGTCCCTACAGACACCTCTGGAAGCACCCCATTTTGACGGCCCAAACCGGAAAGAACGAGGCCCTTTAAATAAAATAAGGAGAGAAGATTGGATTTTCACGAAAAAAGCACTACCTTTGCAGCCCTTAAACAGACAAGGAATCAAAATAACATCATAAAAGAATGGACATTAAACTACAAAACCTTAACGACGTAAGCGCCAAGCTTACCGTAACGTTGGCCCCCGCCGACTATGAAGAGAAAGTAAACCAGTCGCTCAAGAACTTCCGCAAGAAAGCCAACTTCCCCGGCTTCCGTCCCGGAATGGTGCCCATGAGCCTCGTCAAGAAGCAGTACGGAACCGCCATCAAGGTGGACGAAATCAACAAGCTGCTGCAGGAAGCCATCTACAACTACATCAAGGACAACAAGGTGGACGTTCTTGGCGAACCTCTCCCCAACGAGGAACAGCAGAAGAAGGTGAATATCGAGGAAGACGAGGAGATGAGCTTCGAGTTCGACCTCGCCATCGCCCCGCAGTTCGACGCCACCCTCAGCGCTGAAGATGTCGTCCCCTACTACACCATCAAGGTTACCGACGAGATGGTTGACAACCAGATTGGCTCGTACACCCAGCGCAACGGGCGCTACGACAGCGTCGACGAATACCAGGACGGCGATATGGTGAAGGGAATCATCAGCGAGCTCGACGAAGCCGGCAACACCAAGGAAGGCGGCATCCGTCACGAGAACGCCACGATGCTGCCCCAGTACATGCGCAACGACGAGAGCAAGGCCCTCTTCAACGGAACGAAGAAGGACGACATCATCACCATCAATCCCCGCAAGGCCTACGACGGAAACGAGACGGAGCTCACCACCCTGCTCGGCATCAGCAAGGAAGAGGCCAAGAACGTCAGCGGCGACTTCAGCTTCCAGATTACCGACATCACGCGCTTCGTGCCGGGCGAGCTCAACCAGCAGCTTTTCGACCAGGTGTACGGTGAAGGCGTTGTGAAGAGCGAGGAAGAGTTCAAGGCAAAAGTGAAGGCCGACATCGCCGCCCAGCTTGCCCCCGAGAGCGACTACCGCTTCCTCCTCGACTTCCGCAAGCACATGATGGACCGCATCGGCAAGCTCCCCTTCGCCGACGACCTGCTGAAGAAAATCCTCCTCAGCAACCGCGAGGACAAAGACGTCGCCAAGATGGAGGAAGAGTATCCCAAGACGGTGGAGGAGCTCCAGTGGCACCTCATCTACGAGCGACTCATCCGCGACGCAAACATCAAGGTTGAGAACAGCGACATCGAGGCTCAGGCAAAGGAAGCCGTACGCGCACAGTTTGCCCAGTACGGCATGACCAACGTTCCCGACGAGCTCCTCGCCAACTATTCCAAGGAGATGCTCACGAAGAAAGACTCCGTGCAGAACCTGGCCGACAGAGCCATTGAGACAAAGCTCATCGCCGCTCTTAAGAAAGCCGTCAAGCTCAAGAAAAAGAGCGTCAGCACCGAGGACTTCAACAAGCTCTTCGAAGAAAAATAAAACACCACGCATCCAGCAGGGAAACATCGGGAGGCACACAGCCTCCTGATTTTCCCTCCTCTTCATAAACTATTAACTTCAAACCACAAAAAGAACAACCATGCAAGACGACTTCAAGAAATTCGCTACCAAGCGCCTCAACATCAACAGCATGGTACTCGACGACGTCATCAAAGTCCAGAGTCAGTACCTTAACCCCTATATCCTCGAGGAGCGCCAGCTCAACGTCACCCAGATGGATGTCTTCAGCCGTCTGATGATGGACCGCATCATCTTCCTCGGCACGCAGATCGACGACTACACCGCCAACACGCTTCAGGCACAGCTGCTCTACCTCGACTCCGTTGACAACGGCAAGGACATCAGCATCTACATCAACAGCCCTGGAGGTAGCGTGTACGCCGGACTTGGCATCTACGACACCATGCAGTTCATCTCGAGCGACGTCGCTACCATCTGCACAGGAATGGCAGCATCGATGGCAGCCGTGCTTCTCGTGTCGGGCAAGGAAGGAAAGCGCTCCGCCCTCACCCACAGCCGCGTGATGATACACCAGCCTATGGGAGGCGCGCAGGGACAGGCCAGCGACATCGAGATTACCGCACGCGAAATACAGAAGCTGAAGAAAGAGCTCTACACCATCATCGCAGACCACTCGCATACCGATTTCGAGAAAGTATGGGCCGACAGCGACCGTGACTACTGGATGACAGCCCAGGAAGCTAAGGAATACGGCATGATTGACGAAGTTCTCACACGCTCAAAATAAACTGACTCCGATGCCGACAAAAAAGAATCGCTGTGATTTCTGCGGACGGCAGGAGGGTGAGAACGGAATCTACCTGCTGCAAGGGCTCCACGGCTTCATCTGCAACGAATGCGTGTTGCAGGCGAAGGAGATTGTCGACCAGATGGTTGCCAGCAAGCAGAAGGACGACGACAAGGAAAAGGGAAAGAACAAGAAACTTCCCAAGCCGAAAGAAATCAAGGCGTTCCTCGACCAATACGTCATCGGGCAGGATGCTGCCAAGCGTATCCTCGCTGTCTCCGTCTACAATCACTACAAGCGCCTCGCCCAGACAGACAAGGGCGACGATGTGGAGATAGAGAAGAGCAACATCATCATGGTCGGCGCCACAGGTACGGGGAAGACGCTGCTCGCTCGCACTATCGCCAAGTTGCTTGACGTACCCTTCACCATCGTCGACGCTACCGTGCTCACCGAAGCAGGATACGTGGGCGAAGACATCGAGAGCATCCTCACGCGCCTCCTCCAGGCTGCCGACTACGATGTGAAGGCTACCGAGCGAGGCATTGTCTTCATCGACGAGATAGATAAGATTGCTCGCAAGGGCGACAACCCTTCCATCACTCGCGACGTAAGCGGAGAAGGCGTGCAGCAAGGACTGCTCAAGCTGCTGGAAGGAAGCGTGGTCCTCGTTCCCCCGCAGGGAGGACGCAAGCATCCCGAGCAGAAAATGATTCCCGTGAACACCAAAGACATCCTCTTCATCTGCGGAGGAGCCTTCGACGGCATAGAGCGGAAAATCGCCCAGCGCCTCAACACGCACGTCGTCGGCTACGGGAACGTCGAGAACACCTACCGCATCGACAAGGAGAACATGATGCAGTACATTGCTCCGCAAGACCTGAAGTCCTTCGGCCTTATCCCCGAAATCATCGGCCGACTTCCCGTGCTCACCTATCTTGAGCCGCTTTCGCGCGAGGCACTCCGACAAATCCTCACCGAGCCGAAGAACGCTATCGTCAAGCAGTACATCAAGCTTTTCGAGATGGACGGGGTAACCCTCACCTTCAATCCCGACGTCTACGACTTCATCGTCGACAAAGCCATCGAGTTCAAGCTCGGCGCACGCGGATTGCGCTCCATCGTCGAGAGCATCATGATCGACGCGATGTACGAAACGCCTTCGGGACGAAAGAAAAGTGTCACTATCACCAAAGAGTACGCACAAACGCAATTGTCAAGGATGAATTTCGAAAGACTGCGCAATCAATAATCCGTCAGAAGAGCCCTCTT
>JAGAAS010000010.1 GCA_017615125.1 Bacteroidaceae bacterium | reverse complement strand
AGTTCTTTGTACGTCCTGGCAGCGAGTTGGAGTGGTTCCCCAAGTGGAAGCAAACCCGTATGCAATGGCATCAGGCTCTCGGCTTCGGCGCAGAGAACTACCGTTTCCACGACCACGACAAGCTGGCCCACTACGCCAACGCCGCTACAGACATCGAATTCCTTATGCCCTTCGGATTCAAGGAAGTGGAAGGTATCCACAGCCGTACAAACTTCGACCTCAGCCAACACGAGAAGTACTCAGGCAAGAGCATCAAGTACTTCGACCCCGAGCTGAACGAGAGCTACACGCCCTACGTCATTGAAACCTCCATCGGCGTGGACCGTATGTTCCTCAGCGTGATGTGTGCCAGCTACAAGGAGGAAGCACTTGAAGGTGGCGAGACCCGCGTTGTCCTCGCCCTGCCCCCCGCGCTGGCTCCCGTCAAGCTCGCCATCCTGCCCCTAGTCCGCAAGGACGGCCTGCCCGAAAAAGCCCGCGAGATATTCGACGAACTGAAGTTCCACTTCAACTGCCAGTACGACGAGAAGGACTCCATCGGCAAGCGCTACCGTCGCCAGGATGCCATCGGCACCCCATACTGCATCACCGTTGACCACGACACGCTGGAAGACAACTGCGTCACCCTGCGCAACCGCGACACGATGCAGCAGGAGCGCGTACCCGTTGCCGAGCTCGACCATCTGCTCGCCGACAAGGTTAGCCTCACCTCCCTGCTGAAAAAACTGAAATGAGACATCACAACCGACAAGCCATCTTTCGTGCCGCCATCTTCGGCGTAACGTGCCTGCTCCTCGCCCTCACATCCTGTCAGGAAGCAGAGGAGGTCGACGAATACGACAATTGGCAGGCCCGCAACGAAGCCTACATCGACTCCATTGCCAACGTAGCCCGCACCAATGCCGACGGCAAGTGGAAGACCTTTCTCGCCTTCTCCTTTGTAGAGAAGGACGTCAACGGAAAGGCAACCTCGTGGGACCCTGAGCACTACATCTATTGCCACGTGGAGCAGGAAGGGACGGGGACACAATGTCCCCTCTTCACCGATACCGTGTGTGTGAACTATCGCGGGCGCCTAATGCCCACCTCCGCACACCCCGAGGGATACGTCTTCGACCAGTCGTTCAAGGGAGAGGTGAATCCAAAGTTCAACATCGCCACCAAGTTCGAGGTGGGAGCACTCACGGTCGGCGTCAGCACCGCCATCCAGCAGATGCACGTGGGCGACGTATGGCGCATCTACGTCCCCAATACCCTGGGCTACGGCTCATCCGAACAGAAGAAAAGCAGCGGAATCCCCGCCTACTCCGCACTCATCTTCGATATGAATCTCGTCGAGATTATCAAGCCCTGACAAGCCCTCTCGTTGAGAGAGATTTTCTGCAGCATCTGCAGCGACTTGCAAAAATACGCCTGCTTCGTAAATGAAGTGGGCGCTTTTTTAGAAGCTTACTTTTGAAAAATAGAATAGGCAAATAGGAAGAGGACGTAGGCAACTGAAAGAACAACGCAAGGCGTTAGCAAACCGAAGGAAGCGAGTATTGGACAATCAGGGTATTTAAGCTCTTCACAAAACGGAATACTTTTCTTCAAACAAGCCCAATCACAAGCACCATACGAAGGATTTCCAGGAAACTTTCTTGTGCATTTTCAAAGCAAACATCCCCAAAAATCAAGACTAAAAGAGGGGAAATGGGAGAAAAGTGAACATTTTTGGAAGTTTTCCACAAAAAAATCAGAAAAAGTTTGTCTGATACAAATACTATAATTACTTTTGCGGAACTAACAGAAAAGTCTATCCAAAAGAACCAGGTTTAATCCCTATTCAGCAAATGGCAGGAACGAACATCGGTGCACGACCTTTCATCCGTTGGCAAGGAGCAAAGTGCCAGTATCTCCGCATACTCACACAAGCCCTTCCCGCCGATTTCGCCAACACACCTGACGTCACGTACATCGAGCCCTTCGTAGGCAGCGGTTCGATGCTGTTCCATATGCTGCAAACCTACCCCAACATCACGCGTGCCGTCATCAACGACAACAACCTTGACCTGATGCGCGTCTACAACACCGTGCGCGACCGCGCCTCGGAGCTGATTAGCGAACTGAAAAGGATTCAGAAACAGTTCCTTTCACTGGACGAAAAGAAACGTGCACACTACTTCGACGAAGCCCGCGATGAGTTCAGCGAGCGCCAGGTGGACGGCATACGCCACGCGGCACTATTCATCTTCCTCAACAAGACGAGTGTGGGCGGACAGGGACTGAAATATCACGCGGCCCGACGCTATGACATCTGCGAGGAGGCCGTACTGCTGGCCGATGCTAAGGTGCTGAAAGACGTCAACATCCTCTGCGACGACTTCGAAAAGACCTACAACGAGGCGTGCGGCAACACGTTCTTCTTCCTCGACCCACCCTGCGTCAACGGAAACCTTACGCCCGAATGGGACAGCCGCGAACAAGTAAGGCTGAAGAAATTCTGCGACCTGCTTAACTTCCGCCATTTCGACTGGATGCTGACGGGCAGCGACTGCCGCAGTAAACGTTACTCGAGCGAAGGGGTTGAACAGCTGTACAGCAACTACGACATCCAGCGCATCTGGTCGCAGCAGGCCATCAAAGCCACGCCCGAACAGCGCGAGAAACAGCAGCCCGAGCTGCTTGTCCGCAACTTCCAGCGTGAAATCCTGTCGCTGCGAAGCCTCCAATGCACCCAGCTTTCCCTGGCGTTCTGACCGCCATCCCGATGGACATCACCCACCATTTCATCCAGCAAGGAGAGGGCGAACCGCTTATCCTGCTGCACGGTAACGGGGAAGACACCTCCTACTTTGTTCACCAGATGGACACCTTTGCCGACGCGGGGTATCGCGTCATTGCCCTTGACACGCGGGGACACGGAAACACTCCTCGGGGAACAGCACCCTTCACCATCCGCCAGTTTGCCGACGACCTGCTGGGCTTTATGGACCTGCACGGCATTGCAAAAGCACATCTGCTCGGATTCTCGGACGGAGGGAACATCGCCCTGGTCTTTGCCCTAAACCACCCTGAGCGAGTGGACAAGCTCATCCTGAACGGCGCCAACCTTGATGCCTCGGGAGTAAAGCGGAAGTATCAACTGCCCATTGAGATAGGCTATCGGACGGCAAGGTTGTTTGCCCGCCGAAGCGAGGATGCCCAACGCAAGGCAGAGCTGTTAGGCCTGATGGTGAACGACCCGAACGTAGCTCCTACGGAACTGCAGCGGATAGAGGTTCCGACGCTTGTCATCGCAGGTACCGACGATATGATTAAGGAGGCTCATACGCGCCTCATTGCCAAGCGAATCCCCAACGCAAGGCTCGTCTTCATCGAAGGCGACCATTTCATTGCCAACAAGCAGCCCGAGGCGTTCAACAAAGCTGTGCTTGATTTCCTATAATCAGACTAAAACGACTCCGTGAGCGGATTAGTTCAGAATGCGGAACTTGCCGATGAGGGGGAGTTCGCGGGCTTTACCTGTGACGGCGTTGATGATGCCGAGAATGGTGAAGATGACAGCCACCACCTCTCCTAATGCGAAAATCCAACCCACGTGGGGGAATCGGACAAGGAAGGCCAGGATAGCGGAGAAGATGAAGAGGATAATGCCCTGGTTGGTGTGGAAGCGGGCATACT
>JAGAAS010000065.1 GCA_017615125.1 Bacteroidaceae bacterium | reverse complement strand
CTGGTCGATGAAGACAAACGTGTTCTCGCGTCCCAGCCACAAGGACTTTTTGCCTCGCTCCCACATGCCAGCTGTCCATTCGTTCCAGTCGTTGAGGTAGATAAAGGGTGGGTCGGCGGCAAGGGCATCGTCCCAACGCTCTTGGAAATAGATGCCGTAGCCAGTCGGCTCGCTGACCGTACGCCCCAGCCAGGGGACGTAGGCCTCGGTGGGCATGTCGTAGGCATCTAACGGGGGTTCGCCTCCCTGCCGCGACCACGATTTGCCCACGCCCATGGGGACGTCGGTCATCGTCACAGGGTGCTGCGCAGGGGTGACGGCAGCCTCCTCGAGCTGTCCGTCGTGTTTCGAGACGAGCTCCTCGGGCTTCATGCCGATGATGTTGCTGTCGGCCATGGAGTAGCCGAAGCTCCAGTTGTCCTCCGTGCCGATGAAACGATGTCCGTGCCACGTGTAGTAGCCCCACCACATGTTGCGCAGGGTGAAGAAATCGCGTATCTCCTGCGGATAGTCGTCGGCAGAGGCATCGGGATAGGTGCCGTTGGCGTCGTAGGAGGGGTCGGCGTTGTAGAGCAGCAGCGGACGGCCGTCCCAATAGAACCAGAGGTCGGCATAGCGCTTCTCCTTATAGATACGTTCGTAGAGTGACTTCACCACGCCCACGGGGCCTCCGTTGTAGGACCAGAAGACGAATTGCGGCGTCCGGTTGCCCTCGGCACGCATCTTCGTCATGGTGGAGAAGAGCACCTCCCATTCGTCCCAGTAGCAGACGCCGTTCGTCACGTCGAGCACCAGTACATCGACGCCCGCGTCTGCCAGCATCGACATGTCGCGTCGGATGACCCACTCGTCCTGGCTGAGGAAGTAGCCCATCTCGGGCTCGCCCCAGTGGTAGGAGCCGTAGCGCCACAGCGGATGGTCGTGACGGAGACGGGCTGTGGAATCCTCGCGGAGGATGCGGCTGACGTCGGTGTACGGCCCAGGCATGTCGTGGAGGTTCTGGGTGTGCCAGGTGATGTAGAAGATGCCCACCGTGCGCCGATGGTCGGTCTTCACGTTGCCCACGGAGTCGGCAAGCGGCATTTGTCGCCCCAGCGCATCCGTTGCCACCCACGTGTCGCTCATCAGGTCGGTGAGGGTGTCGTCTTGAGCGGAGAGCATGCCGCATGGCATAAGCAGGAGAATCAGAAGGAACAGCACGTTTTTCATAGACATCGGGATTGGTTTTGTCTGCAAAGATAGCATAAGGCAGGCGAAAACCCAAATAAAAATGAATCTTTCCGAGTTGCGCCGTTTTTTTCCGAGGGAACATTGGGGCAGTCTGCGAGATATTTGTAACTTTGCCGCAGAAACAAAGAAAAACGAATGCCATGAAAACCTCCGACAACCTCCAGCACCTTGCTGCCGATGCGATGGACCGACGCAGTTTCTTCCGACGTATGGCAGGTGCCGGCGCACTCATCGCCACGTCGGCGTTGCCCGTTTGGGCCGACGACGAAACGCCTGCTGCCACCTCCGACGTGTTTCCCAAGTGGGGGCAGTATGAACGCCTCTCCATCAGCTACGCCACGGTGGAGATTGGGGCAGAAAGGCCCTTCTCCGTGCTCCATATCTCTGACACTCACCTTACTGCAGCCTACGAGCACGAGAATGCCAACAAGCAGCAGCTTCGCAAAAGCCGTACCCAGACCTTTGGCGGACATCAGGAGGAGGCGTTGCGCGACAGCTTGGCATGGGCGCGGCAGCACGTGGACTACGTGGTGCACACGGGCGACCTCATCGACTGGCAGAGCGAAGCCAACTTCGACTTCGTGCGCAAGTACTTCGGCAACGCCATGTTCGGCTCAATGGGCAACCACGAATTCTCTACCGACATGTGGCTGAGCAACCCCAAGGAGGAGCAGACGGAAGCCTACAAGGACAACACTCGCAACCGCCTGCAACAAGTCTATCCGTTCGACGTCCGCTTCCAAAGCCAGGTGGTACACGGCGTCAATTTCATTACCCTTGACGACGTCTATGGCTACGTCACCGAAGAGCAGGCCGAGCGCTTCCTCCGTGAGGTGAAACGCGGGCTCCCCATCGTGCTCTGCATGCACGTGCCCTTCCACACGCCCAACACCTGGCGTGCCACCATGCGCTTCTGGAGCGACAAAGGCCCGATGACCTCACGCGACGTGCCTGAGCCCTCGGGCGACTACCGTCGGCAGCAGGACGACCTCGTGACGCGCGACTTTATCCAATACCTCAAGACCGAGCCGCTGTTGCGTTGCATCCTGGCAGGGCACGAGCACATTACCCTCGAGGACCAGTTCTCGCCCACATGCCGGCAGTATCTCGTTGCAGGCAACTTCCTCTTCCACGGAAGGGAAGTGATGTTCTTCTAAGGCATGGTTCGTGGGATTCGCTTGTGCTTTTTTCCCTAAAACAATTAAAAACATCTCGTTTCGCTTTTTCTTTTCTTAGAACACGATTGTGTTTTAATTAGAACACAATCGTGTTTTATTTACAACACAGCCGTGTTTTAATTAAAACGCAATTGTGTTGTAAGGAAATTCCTTTGCGTTGCAGGGAAAATGGCATTGTCTGTGAACTCTTGCTCAATCGCATTTTTGTCACTACCTTTAATCCCCTTTTGGGGCTTTTAGGTAGGCTGCGCCTCTGAAAAAGCAAAAAAAATGTTTTTTTCTTGCTTTTTCGCTCGGCTTGACCTTTCGGCCTAAAATGCTCACGCTCGGCAAATCGAAAAATTTTTTTTCATTTGCTCTTGCTCAATCGCATTTTTGTCACTACCTTTGCAGCGTCCAAACAAGGAAAGATGCCGGAGTGGACGAACGG
>JAGAAS010000064.1 GCA_017615125.1 Bacteroidaceae bacterium | reverse complement strand
TAATTGACAATGTTTTTTTCATAGTTCTTCATTTTTATGGTTAAACATACCGCAAATGAAGAACAAGTGAAGGGCTCTTACAAGAAAAAAGCGGGACAAAAAGTGAGACATTTTGTGTTTTTACCCCCAAAACAGCCCGAAATATGATAAGCAAGAGGAAAAGACTCCCTTTGATTCTTGCTTTCAGAAGGAGAGATGAAATACTATTTCTTGACGTGCACTACTACACAAAGAAAAGATCAAGTAAATCAGATGGTAACTTTTTCTCCAATCGTCTTCTTTTTTTACGAACACTAACCACCTCTATACAAAGTATATCAGCGATACAATTAATATGAACTTTCAAATAAGAAAGAAGACAGAGCATCCAATCATTTTCTGATATTTTAGGAGAATTAGGTAAGGTTTCCATACGCAAGTCTTGAATGACATCGATGAAACTCCTACTGACGTCGTCTAAAATCTCTTTCCGTTGTTCTGCTGTAACGTTCTTGTTACCTTTGTCTATTTGAAGTAAAAGACGATCCGACTTGGTTTCACGGAAAATGAATCTGCATTGCTCTAGCTTTCTGATGAAAGTGTTCTTTCTGGCTTCTTTTTCCTCGTCATTCAGTTTGTCCCAACAAACCCATTCGGTCCTTAATGATTCTAATCGCTTGTGGGACAAATCGTCTCGAACTGCTAGGGAATGCGATTTACGAAGACTTCTGTGTAGAATCAAGGAGATGCACCCCAACAGCACTAAAACAACAAAAAGAATAAGCAGATATAGTTGGAGCATTCTCTTGTCTGAACGATACTTCAACTCCTGTTTCTCCATCTCGTTCTGAATGCCCAGCGAGACGATAGCATCTTTGTTCCTTCTTTCATAGACGGAGTCGAGCACTTGCCCGTAGCTGTATAGGTCTTCCAGCACATCCGCCTTTCCGTCCTGCATCAGTGAGGTTTCCACAAGCGCCCTATAAGTGTTGCATCTCGTATATATCTCTTCCTTACAGTCGGATGCCTTTTGATAATAATATCGGGCAGAGTCTAGCATTTCCTGACTTTTGTAGATATCACCTAACAGATAAAAGCCCGCTCCAAAGTAGTAGTCATTGTTTAGTTGCTTACGGTAAGTGTTCACGAGATTAGTAGCCTTTGCATACTCCTTACGGTGATAGCATTCTATCTTTGCCTTGTTCAGTAGAGCGGTTCTTTTATAATAAGGCTGATTCAAAGGTGACTGTAAAACTCTATCAAACAATCTATCCGCTCTTTCATACTCGAAACTGCGCAAATAGGCTATTCCTAAAAAGTACTCAGCAAAGAATAAGGATATGGTGTCTTTCGTAACATGTGATATGTTGAAATACGAATTCAGGGAGGCTATCGCTTCCTCCAACATGTTCCTATTTATATAGTGATTGCCAAGATTCTGCATTGTAAGACCATAATATTTGTTTGTCGTGTCAGGGAAGCAGTCTTTTGCTTTCAGGTATGCCTCAATAGCTTTTGCATCGTTTTTCTGGTCTGTATAGACACACCCTAACGTGTACCAAGCCATAGCCGCATGGTAGTCCTTGCGGTGAGGAACACCATAATAAAGGGTAGCAATGCTGGCAAGGGAATCGGACGTAAGCGGTATATCCCTCTTGTAATCTGTCTGCGTGCGCAGGATGGCGTAGAGCGCAGCCTCCTCGCCGCGCAGCACGGATGAGTCAATGCTGTCGAGCACGGCAGCGGCAGCGTGGGAGTCCGTCTCCATCACCTGCTCGGCCTGCTCCAGCTGCTCGCGCACGGGGGACTTGGCGCAAGAAAAGAGAAAGACGATCGACAGAAGACAGAGGAGGGAGGACAAAGGACGGAGGACAGAAGACGGAAGAAAGCGGACGGAAGACGGAGGACAGAAGCCTACCCTAAATCCCTTCCAAAAGAAGGGACTTTGAATCTTGGGGTAAACATATTTGCTGTTTTTCCCGATGAAAGGGGGCTTTTGTACCATCTGCATAGTCTCGTAACAAAGATACGGAGCAGCGAGCGAAAGCAAAGGAAGCGTTAGCAGACTTCGCTGCCGGGCTTCACCTCCTGCTCGACGGTGCAGACGGAGAGCTTACCGCTGGCGTCAAGGGCGGAGAGTATCATTCCCTGACTCTCGATGCCGCGTATCTTGCGCGAGGCAAGGTTGGCAATGAAGAGAACCTGCTTGCCTACGAGCTGCTCGGGCTGATAGTGCTCGGCGATGCCGCTGAGGATGGTGCGGTTGTCGAGCCCGTCGGCTATGGTGAACTGCAGAAGCTTGTCGGCCTTCGGCACTTTCTGGCAGGCGAGCACGGTGCCCACGCGGATGTCGAGCTTGGCAAAATCGTCGATGGAAACGGGGTTTTTGATAGGATTGGCGCGGTAGGTGGCCTCCATATTTGCGCGTTTCCTGTCGAGCAGCTTCTGCACTTGAGCGTCGACAGCCTCGTCATCGATCTTCTCAAAGAGGAGCTCAGCTTGTCCCAACTGGTGCCCTTCGGCGAGGAGCGTTGTGCTGCCCAGGTCGTTCCAGCGGAACGTGGGCATTGCGAGCATGCGGCGCAGCTTCTGGCTGCTGAACGGGAGGAAAGGCTCGAAGGCGATAGCCAGGTTGGCAGCCAGCTGGAGGGCAAGGTTGAGGATGGTGCCCGTGCGGGCCATATCGGTCTTAGCGCTCTTCCAGGGCTCGGTGTCGGCAAGGTATTTGTTGCCGATGCGAGCCAGGTTCATCGCTTCCTTCTGCGCATCGCGGAACTTGAAGTTGTCGAGCAGCGTCTCTACCTCAGCCTTCACGCCGACAAACTCCTCGACCGTCTGCCTGTCGTAGTCGGTCCACTCCCCTCGGGCGGGCACGCATCCGTCGAAGTACTTCTGCGTGAGCACAAGGGCGCGGTTGATGAAGTTGCTGTAGACGGCGACGAGCTCGTTGTTGTTGCGCGCCTGGAAGTCCTTCCACGTGAAGTTGTTGTCTTTCGTCTCGGGGGCGTTGGCTGTGAGCACGTAGCGCAGCACATCCTGCTTGCCGGGAAACTCCTCGAGGTACTCGTTGAGCCAGACGGCCCAATTGCGCGAAGTGGAAATCTTGTCGTCCTCAAGGTTGAGGAACTCGTTCGAGGGCACGTTGTCGGGCAGGATGTAGGAGCCTTCGGCCTTCAGCATCGAGGGGAAGACGATGCAATGGAACACGATGTTGTCCTTGCCGATGAAGTGCACGAGGCGCGTGGAGGGGTCTTTCCACCACGTCTCCCAGCTGCCCAGCTCGGGATGGGCGTCGCAGAGCTCCTTCGTGTTGGAGATATAGCCTATGGGGGCGTCGAACCAGACGTAGAGGACTTTCCCCTCGGCTCCCTCTACGGGCACAGGGATTCCCCAGTCGAGGTCGCGCGTGACAGCGCGGGGATGGAGGCCTCCGTCGAGCCAGCTCTTGCACTGCCCGTAGACGTTGGGACGCCACTCCTTGTGCTCCTCCAGAATCCACTTCTCCAGCCAAGGCTGGTACTGATCGAGCGGGAGGTACCAATGACTCGTTTTGCGCTTGACGAGCGGATTGCCGGTAAGGGCGTTGCGGGGGTTGATAAGCTCCTCGGGCGAGAGGGTGCTGCCGCACTTCTCGCATTGGTCTCCGTAGGCTCCCTCAGCGTGGCAGCGAGGGCACTCGCCAACGATATTCCGGTCGGTAAGGAACTGGCGCGCCTCCTCGTCGTAGAACTGCTCGCTCTCCATCTCGACAAACTTCCCGTTGTCGTAGAGCTTGCGGAAGAAGTCGCTGGCAAGCTTATGATGGGTAGGAGACGTCGTGCGGCTATAGACATCGAAGGAGATGCCGAAGCCTTCGAACGACTCCTTGATGAGCTTGTGGTAACGGTCGACGACATCCTGGGGTGTGCAGCCTTCCTTCTTTGCGCGGATGGTTACAGGCACGCCGTGCTCGTCGCTTCCTCCGATGAAAAGGACACTTTCGCCCTTCAGGCGCAGGTAGCGCACGTAGATGTCGGCAGGGATATAGACGCCAGCCAGATGCCCGATGTGAACAGGTCCGTTGGCATACGGCAGCGCCGACGTAACAAGCGTTCTCTTGAATTTTTTCTCTTCCATATACTGTTTTTTTACGTTTTTGCTGAATTTCGCGCAAAAGTACGACAAAAAGTCCATTTATCCATACAAACGGGGGAAAAAGACACTTCCCCAATGCAGCAGACAGCCCTATTTGCCCTTTGCCGACAGAAAAGCGGACTTTTTGTTTGACGGTTCCAGATTTTTCCCTACATTCGCCGACGAAAGCACCGCGCCTCCTGAATACGCTACGCTGTGTTTTCGGCACCCTTATTTTTGGAGAAGGGAAAAAATTTTTTTCTTTCTTCATACGGCGAGATGTAGAAAGAATAATTTTTCTTCGAGAAAACATTTTTTTTTACCACAAATCATAAACATTTCCATACCTATGAAAAAACTTCTCCTCATTGCTGCCTGCTGTCTGCTGAGCCTCAGCAGCATCGCACAGATTACCGAAGATTTCAAGCCCAACTCCCTCAATCTCCCGGGCGTGCAATACCCGATGGTTAACTCGCAGGGATACGTCCGCTTCAGCATCAAAGCGCCTGAGGCACAGACACTTTCCGTCTCGCTCGGCAAGGGCGGCACCAAACTGACAAAAGGCGACGACGGCGTGTGGACAGGAACGACAGCGCTGCCCGAAGATCCCGGATTCCACTACTATCATCTCTACATCGACGGAGTGAAAGCCGCCGACCCTGCCACACGAACCTTCTTCGGTGCAGGCGGATGGGAAAGCGGAATGGAGATTCCGGCTCCCGACAGCGACATTTACGCGCTGAAAAACGTCCCGCACGGCGCTGTGCAGCACATCTTCTTCCACTCAGCCAGCACCAACAGCGAATATCCCGCCCTCGTCTACACGCCTCCCACCTACGGCACAGAAAGAGCAAACCCCAACCAGCCAGCCAAGCGCTACCCCGTGCTCTACCTGCAACACGGCTATGCCGAAAACGAGACTTCGTGGTCTAATCAAGGACACGCAGGACTGATTATGGACAACCTGATTGCCGCCGGGAAAATCGAGCCGTTCATCATCGTAATGACCTACGGAATGACAAATGAGGT
This sequence comes from Bacteroidaceae bacterium, assembly GCA_017615125.1. Classification (GTDB taxonomy): domain Bacteria; phylum Bacteroidota; class Bacteroidia; order Bacteroidales; family Bacteroidaceae; genus UBA1189. Next base: position 24,413 of record JAGAAS010000064.1, on the reverse strand, counting down.
GAAGTTCGGGCAGATGCAGCAGTTCGACGCGAAGAATTTCGAGACGCTGCTCGTCGACGAGCTCATCCCCTTCATCGACAGCCACTTCCTCACGCTCAGAGACCGTAGCAACAGGGCTCTTGCAGGCCTGTCGATGGGAGGAATGGAGACAAAGCTCATCAGCGGGCGTCGTCCCGAGACATTTGGAGCCTACGGGCTCTTCAGCGGGGGCACCTTCACGCCCGAAGACTGGGAGGACAAGCCCACGCCCGACCTGCTCTTCATCAGCTGCGGAAGCAAGGAGTTTGCCGACAGGGTCAACGAATCGGTAAACGACCTGAAGGACGCGGGCTACAACGCTCACGGATACATTTCGGAGGGAACAGCGCACGAGTTCCTCTCGTGGCGTCGTAGCCTCTACGAGATGGCCCAACTCCTCTTCAAGCCCGAAACCTATCCCGTCGGGCACCGCAGCAGAATGGTGGAAGAGGGCGGACAAGGCCCCTACAAAGCCATCATGAAGGAAGTCGAAGGGCTGAAGGCACATACCGTCTTCTGCCCCAAGGACCTGTCGGCTTTCAGCAAGAAAAAGCCCCTCCCCGTGCTCGTGTGGGGCAACGGAGCCTGCACCAACTCTCCCTGGGAGCACTATAAGTTCCTCAACGAGATAGCCTCGCACGGATTCCTTGTCCTCGCCACAGGATACATCCCGATGGACGACAGCCCCTTCCGCGGCGAGATGTCAACGACACAGCAGCAGATAGAATCCATTGACTGGGCTTTCGCGCAGAATGCCGACAAGGAGAGCGAGTTCTACGGGAAAATCGACACCAAGCACATCTGCGTAGCGGGAATGTCGTGTGGAGGGCTGCAGACGCTCTTTAACTGCGCCGATCCTCGCATCTCCACGCTGATGATTTGCAACAGCGGGCTGTTCTCCGACACTTCCAACGCTATGCCTAACATGCCGATGCCCGACAAGAGCAAGTTGCAGGAGATCCACACTCCTATTATCTACATTCTGGGAGGAGAAACCGACATCGCCTACGGTAACGGAATGGACGACTTCCACCGCATCAATCACGTGCCTGCCTGCGCTGCCAACTATCCAGTAGGACACGGAGGAACTTATCGACAGCCTCACGGAGGAGAGTTCACCGTCGTTGCCCTCGACTGGCTGAAATGGCAACTCAAAGGCGACAAGAAAGCCGCCAAAACCTTCACAGGCAATCCAAGCGGTCTTTTGAAGCGCGAAGGATGGACGCTGGAAAAGAACAAGCTGATGAAATAAGACGGGAGACTTCTCATGCACTTGGAGCTCCTCTCACGCTCCCCCTGAAAAAGAACCTCCGCCACTCATTTGGGTAGCGGAGGTTCTTCTTTTGTCATCCTTTTCCGATTACAAAGTCTGTAAAAATGTCACAAGAGAGCCGCGCTGCTTAGCGTATTTTATAAAGGAGGCAGTCTCCTGCTGCGAGGTTATGTACCTCGCGGATTGGCGCCTTCGTGGATTTCAGCTTATTTTTGACTACCAGCCTGCGAATACGTTTGCTGAGCGTGACGGTAACCTGCTGGGAGTTGTTGACATCGCGGTTGACAACCATCAGGTACTCGTGCTTCCCTTTCGTGACGTGCGAGATGAGCAACCCCTCGCCATCGGTGTCGATGCGCAGGAAAGGTGCCGGCAGCAGCGCTGAGCCGTCGGCAGCCTGGGGAAGAGGCTGCGTACCTTGCGGGATTCGCTTGCCCGTATGCCACACTTCCGTGACGTCGCAACCCAGAAAGACGGGAGCGAAACACTGAACTTGGCGGTTCACCTCACGCACGAGGTCGTAGGTGGGCGTGCGGGTTCCGTCAAGATCGATAGGCGCTGCGTGAAAATCCCAAGTATCCGTCGGCGGACCCCAGTAGGTGAAATACTGGATGCCCTGAGCGCCATAGGCCAAGTCGCAGAAGGCCTGCAGCCGCAAGTGGGCAGCGGTAGGAACGGGATAGAACACGTGAGCCGTGCTGAGGACGAAAGCCCAGAAAGGCTGTCCCACAGAACGCGCCACGCGGTGCACGATTTCCAGGTTTTCGAAGTAATTAACCTTGAGGCTCACCTCCCCTTTCACCTCTACGACGGGATAATGATCGTAGCTGATGAGCCCCAAGTCCACCTCTTCGGCAAAGCGGCGCACGTAGTCCTCATAGTCCTTGCTAAGAAGAGCAGCCGGATCGACTTCTGAAGGCAACAGGTTGAGGTAGAGAATGTGCGTGGTGTCGGCAGAGAGGATTTTATCGCGAAAGGCACGCAGGCTTGGGAAGCCGCTGGTGTTGGGCTCATCTACCAAGAACCAGCCCGCCGTCATCTCATCATCGCGGAAACGAAGCGCCATCGTGTCGGCCCTTCCGGCCTGGGAATGAATCATTTGCCGCACGCCCGTACCCCGACACGCATCCAGCGCCTGCGCAATATCCTCATCGCTGTAGAGAGTCGAGAACGAGAGGTTGAAACCGCAGTCGCGCATCTCCTCAAAGCGCTGGCGAGTAAGATTCTCCTTGCCGATGATCGAGTGCCAGCCCATGATGGGAAACTCCTTGCCTGTGGGATTCTTGTAGCGAGGGGCATGCTGGGCAAGAACAACGGGAGCGCTCCCCAGGAAGAAGAGCAACACGAGAAGGATTCGGCAACCCTTCGAAGAAGAACAGCGCAAATCCTGCAGCTTGATAAAGTGTTTCTTTTCCATACTTCTTTTATTGATTTCTGGGCAAATGTATGAAAAAAACAGATAGGATTTTCCCGACACGAACTTTTTTTCATCTTCGGGAGAAGATTACAAAAAAGAGGTCTTTCATGATATTTAAGCGCGCTGAAAATCATTCTTTTAAGAGCGCACATACAAAAATGCCTGCCTTTCGTGGAGCCTGATTGTTTCGGCAAACAGTATGATTCCTTCTCTTCTGGATTTTTTTCTTTGACTTCGGAGGTGTATCAACACGTTGGGACACCTTGATCAACGTGTTGATACACCTTTACCAACACGTTGATACACCCACCTTGAGAAAGATTCTTCCTCTCTTCTTAATCCACCCAGTCTTCTCTGTCGAGGGTGCGGTAGCCGATAGCTTCGGCGATGTGCTGCGACTGGACTTTCTCGGAGCCTTCCAAGTCGGCAATCGTGCATGAGGCCACAGAGGCTGCTACGGTCGGTTGGTCTGTAACGGACGATACTGGATACCCATAGCATCGAGACGTTTTAGGTGTTGTTGCAGTCTTGGCAGAAAGTCGTCCCACTCTTGGTTGCTGCGCGGAGTCCAAGCCTTCTCAGCCAAAGCCAGCGCACGTGGGAACACCATCCATTGCATTCGTGCCTCAGTAGGGATACTCTCGCCCCAGATGTTGCCCTGCATTCCCTTGATGAGTTTCTGTTGCTCGGGGGTAAGGTCAACGGGCACAATATCTCCGTCGTAGATATTACGTAGTGTCGAGTCGTTCTGAGCATAGTCGAAATACAGATATGTGAAGGGGCAAAGCACTACTTCATTTCCCATCGAGGTGGAGCGCTGTGTCACATCGGGGTGATCACCACGCCACCAATGAACAGTAGCTGTCTTCGAAAGACCACCTTCCAGGATTTCGTCCCATCCGAGAATACGACGACCATGAGCATTGAAGTATCGTTCCATTCGCTTTGTGAACCACGCCTGCAACTCGTTGACGTCGTTCAGACCCTCCTCCTCAATGCGTTTCTTACACTCATCGCACTCCGACCAGCGACCACGATTTACTTCGTCGCCCCCTATACTCACGTACTCGTAAGGAAAAAGTTTGAATACCTCATCATACACCTTCTCGGCAAACTCAATAGTAGACTGACGTCCGAGACAAAGCGGCTCTATACCATCCTGCGTGCAGCTGAGCCATCGATAGCAGTAACAAGCAGCGCCGTTGTGACCCGGCATATCTATTTCAGGAATGATGTCAATGCCGCGGACAGCCGCATAGGCTACTACATCGCGAATCTCGTCCTGTGTATAAAAACCTCCATAGAGTTCTCCGTAGCCTTCTACCTCCTTTATGTACTTCCAAGGAATGAGCATCGCAGAGTTGTTCTCCCTGCCTGCGCGGTCCAGACAACGGTAGTCGTGTACGTTGAAGCGGCGCCAAGCTACAGTGTCAGAAGTCAATCCTGGATAGGCTTTAACTTCCATGCGGAAACCTTCGTTGTCGGAAAGATGCCAATGGAATTTATTCAGCTTATAAAGCGCCATTTCATCAAGTAGCTTCTTTGTCTCCTCAACAGAGTAGAAGTGGCGCACGGGGTCAAGCATCAGTCCGCGCCAATGGAAATTAGGACTGTCTTGAATGCTGACGGCTGGCACATTCCACGCTACTCCCTCCACCTTCGTCATGCTCTCAATCTCGTTGGGCAGCAACTGGCGAAGGGTGGCAATGCCATTTATGATGCCGCGATAACTGGCTGCAGTAATGCGGATACCTGTTTTATCCGAAACCAATTCGTAATCTTCTGACTCCTTCACTTCCTCGGCTGAAGGGAAGAACTCTCCTTCCTGATGAGAGGATTTGGGGGTAGATATTAGCGTTAATTGTATTTTACCTTTTTTGGCTGTCTTGATGCGAAAACCCGTAGCACGCGAAAGCATCTCCTGAAGGTAGGTAGCGGCAGGAGCAAGGCTGGGGTCGTTATAACCGATAGTCAAACCATCACGAAGACGGAAAGTCCCTTCACGCTCTGTCACATTTAGGGGCTTGGGAATAATATTCACTGTTGCCATCATTGGGACAATGCACGCCAACAAGCAAACTATCCATAGGGTAAGTCTCTTATTCATAGTAGAATCAACGTTTTTTATTATGTTTCAACACTTTAGTCCACCCAGTCTTCTCTGTCGAGGGTGCGATAGCCGATAGCTTCGGCAATGTGCTGGGATTGGACTTTCTCGGAGCCTTCCAAGTCGGCAATCGTGCGCGAGACCTTCAGGATACGGCTGTAGGCTCGGGCGGAGAGGTTCAGTTTCAACATCGCCATACGAAGCAGTTCCATTCCCTGCTCGTCGGGCTCGGCAAACTCGTGAATCATCTTCTCCGTCATCTGCGCGTTGCAATGCACGCCCTTCATGTCCTTGTAGCGTACCTCTTGGATGTTTCTTGCCTTGATAACCCTTTCTCGAATGACTGCGCTGCTTTCTGCAGGCGTGTCTTTTCGCGAAATCTCCTCGAAGGGAACAGGCGTTATTTCGCACTGAATATCAAAGCGATCCATCAAAGGTCCGCTTATCTTGCCGAGATAGCGCTGTACCTGAGCAGGAGTGCAAATGCAGGGATGCGTGGGATGATTGTAGTAGCCGCAGGGACAAGGATTCATGGAGGCTACCATCATGAAATTGGCAGGATAGTCTATCGTGTACTTGGCGCGCGAAACGGTGATGTGCCTGTCCTCAAGGGGCTGTCGCAGCAATTCAAGGATCTGGCGCGGGAACTCCGGGAACTCATCACAAAAGAGCACTCCATTGTGCGCGAGGCTAATCTCCCCAGGCTGCGGATTGGTGCCTCCGCCCACGAGAGCTACCGACGAAATGGTGTGATGAGGCGCGCGGAACGGACGCGTAGCTATCAGCGAGGAGTCTGCTCCCAGCTTGCCTGCGACGGAGTGTATCTTCGTCGTTTCGAGGCTCTCAGCCAACGAGAGCGGAGGGAGGATGGATGGTAACCGCTTGGCCATCATCGACTTGCCTGAGCCGGGAGGACCGATGAGAATGATATTGTGTGAGCCGCTTGCCGCTACCTCAAAGGCGCGCTTGACGCTCTCCTGCCCCTTCACGTCGGCAAAGTCGAACTCAAAGCTGTCGTGATGCGAGAAAAACTCCGCACGCGTGTCGACAACCGTCTGGGTGAGTTCCTCCTCGCCGTTGAAGAAGCGGACAACCTGCATGAGATGATTGACACCAAACACCTTCAGCTGATTCACGACGGCTGCCTCGCGGGCGTTCTGCGTGGGAAGGATGAAGCCGTCGTAGCCCAGTTCCCTTGCTTTGATGGCGATGGGAAGGGCGCCCTTGATGGGCTGCAGGCTTCCGTCGAGGCTGAGCTCTCCCATGATGACGTAGCGCTCAAGGCGCTCGGTGGAGACCTTTCCGTCGGCAGCCAGGATGCCTATCGCCAACGGAAGGTCGTAGGCGGAGCCCTCCTTCTTGATGTCGGCGGGAGCCATATTGATGACTACCTGCCCGCGGGGGAAGCGCAAGCCGTTATGCTCGACAGCCGAGAGGATGCGCTCGTGGCTCTCCTTGACGGCGTTGTCGGGCAAGCCCACAAGAAAGAACTGCACGCCGCGCGAGACGTTTACCTCGATGGTAATCATCGTTGCATCGACGCCCTGAACGGCAGAAGCATTGACCTTGACGAGCATGTATGTCAGCTTTTTAGTTGTTCATAGCCAGCAGTTCGTCTATGTACTGACGCGTATTGCTCAGGCGCGGCACCTTATGCTGCCCGCCCAACTTGCCTTTCTCTTTGAGCCAGTCGTGGAACAGGCCCTTGCGCGCAGGGATGATTTCGAGCGACTGCAGGGTGATGTCTTTGTAGCGCTTGGCCTCGTAGTCGGAGTTGATTTCCTGAAGGGACTTGTCGAGGAGCTCGGCAAACTGCTTCAAATCGGGAGGAAGGACATCGAATTCGATAACCCACTGATGACGGCACTTTCCGTTGCCGTCCATGAAGACAGGCGCTGCTGTATATTCGAGAATGTGAGCTCCCGTTGCCTCGCAGGCATGCTGCAGGCCCTTCTCGGCATTGTCGACGATGAGTTCTTCGCCGAAGGCGTTGATGAAATGCTTCGTACGCCCGGTAATGACGAACTTGTAGGGTTCCTTCTGCGTAAACCGCACAGTATCGCCCAGAACGTAGCGCCACAGCCCGCACGAGGTGCTGATGACCATCGCGTAGTTCTTTCCCGTCTCCACGCCCCAGAGGGGAACTATCGTGGGGTTCTCCTTGCCGAACTCGCTCATGGGGATGAACTCGTAGAAGATGCCGTAGTCAATCATCAGGCGCATAGCAGGGTCGGACGGATCGTCCTGGATGCCGAAAAATCCCTCGCTGGCGTTGTACGTCTCCTCGTAGTGCATCTTCTCGCTGGGGATGAGCTTCTTGTACTGCTCGCGATAAGGCGTGAAGGCTACGCCCCCGTGGAAGAAGACCTCCAGGTTGGGCCACAGCTCGCAGAGATTGGACTTCCCCGTGATATCGAGCGTGTGCTTGAGCACAGCCAGCATCCACGAGGGCACACCGCTTATGTTCGTGACGTTGACATCCTTCACGGCGTGTGCTATGCGGTCCATTTTCTCCTCAAAGTCGCTGATGAGGGCGATAGACTTGTCGGGCACGCGCATGAGGTTGACGATGGGGTTGACATTCTCAATGAGGATGGCGCTGAGGTCGCCCACGAGGCTCTGGGGCAGGTTATAGTTGGGCGCGTGACTTCCTCCGAGAATGAGCGCCTTGCCCTGCGAGTCGGCGAAACAGCTGTCGGGATTGTTCTGCAGATAGATGGCCACACAGTCGGTTCCTCCCTGATAATGGGTGTCGCGGAGCCCTTCGGCCGACACAGGGATGAACTTGCTCTTGTCGTTGGTGGTGCCCGACGACTTTGCGTACCACTTCACCTGCCCGGGCCAGAGGATGTCCTTCTCCCCGTGCCGCATGCGCTCGATGTAGTCCTTCAGCCCGTCGTAGTCCGAAATGGGCACGTGCGAGGCGAAATCCTCGTAGCTGTCGCATTGTGCGTAGCCGTACTTCCTACCCCACTCCGTGCGCTCGCTGGCTGCTACCAGGCGGCGCAACACTTTATTCTGGATAGCTTCTGATTTATCTGCGTAGTCGTTGATTTTCTGCGTTCTGGGCAACAGAAAGAGGCGTATTACTGATGTCTGTATCATTCTTTGTTCTGGATGACAATATTCCTATTTATGAAATTTTTTGCAAAAATAGGCAATTCTTTTCGCATTTTAAAGAGGAATGAGGAAAAACGCCACGAAAAAGCCTTTTGCCCTCTCCTCCCGAAAAGGAGAAAAGCGAAGGGGGGTCTAACAACGCGTTGATCGAGGTCTAACAACGCGTTGATCGACGTGTGACAACGCGTTGTTAGACCCCCGAAGTCAAAGAAAAAACTTTCAGCACAAAAGGAGCGACGTTCGCGGAAAAGGCCGTTGGCTCCGAAATCAACGCTCCGTCTCCCCTGCCCTATCTTCGCGCCAACGACAGGATTGTTCCTGCCGATGTCTTTCTTCTCTGAAAACGTGGCGCGAACAAGCACATTTTCGTGGGGAAATTTGGCGTTTTCTTCGGCTTGCATTAACTTTGCAGAAGATAAGCGAAACGATGGAATTTACATACGATGTGGTTGTCATAGGCGCCGGGCACGCAGGATGCGAAGCTGCCGCAGCTGCCGCGAACATGGGCTCGAAGACGTGTCTTATCACGATGGACATGAACAAAATCGGGCAGATGAGCTGCAACCCTGCCGTCGGCGGAATAGCTAAGGGACAAATAGTCAGGGAAATAGATGCGCTCGGAGGATATACCGGGCTTATCGCCGACAAGACAGCCCTTCAGTTCCGCATGCTCAACCGCTCGAAAGGCCCTGCGATGTGGAGCCCGCGCGCTCAGTGCGACAGAGGGAAGTACATCTGGGCTTGGCGCGAGGTGCTCGACAGCATCGCGAACCTTTCCATCTGGCAGGACGTCGTAACGGAACTGCTGGTGGACAAGGGGAAGGTTGCGGGCGTAAGCACCCAGCTGGGCGTCGTCTTTCATGCGAAGTGCGTGGTGCTTACCGCCGGCACGTTCCTCAACGGGCTCCTGCACTTCGGACCTGTCCAAATTCCGGGCGGAAGAGTCGCCGAACCCGCTGCATATCAGCTCACTGAGTCAATAACAAAGCATGGGATTCGTCAGGGAAGGATGAAGACGGGAACCCCCGTCCGCATCGACAAGCGGAGCGTGGACTTCAGCCAGATGGAGGTTCAGGAGGGCGAGAACGACTTCCACCGATTCTCCTACATCAGCACACCGCGCACGCTGAAACCTCTCTGCTGCTGGACATGCTTCACCAACGATGCCTGCCACGATATTCTGAGGCAGGGACTTCCCTACTCTCCTCTCTACAACGGGCAGATACAGAGCATCGGGCCCCGCTACTGCCCGAGCATTGAGACGAAAATCGTCACCTTCCCCGACAAGGAACAGCACCAGCTCTTCCTCGAGCCGGAAGGAGAGTCGAGTAACGAATTGTATCTCAACGGGTTCTCCTCGTCCCTGCCCATTGACGTGCAGCTTCGCGCGCTGCGGGAGATCCCTGCCTTCCGCAACGTGCAGGTTTACCGCCCGGGATACGCTATTGAGTACGACTTCTTCGACCCTACGCAGCTGCGACATTCGCTTGAGTCGAAAGTCGTCGGCGGGCTGTTCCTTGCTGGGCAGGTAAACGGTACTACAGGCTACGAAGAGGCTGCAGGTCAGGGAATTATCGCCGGCATCAATGCCCATCTGCTCTGTCAGGGATGCGAGCCTTTCACGCTGGCGCGCGACGAGGCTTACATCGGAGTGCTTATCGACGACCTGGTGACGAAGGGTGTCGACGAACCCTACCGCATGTTTACCTCCCGCGCCGAGTTCCGCATACTCCTGCGGCAGGACGACGCCGACGCACGCCTTACCGAGAAGTCGTATAACATCGGACTTGCCTCACGCAAGCGCTATGAGCTACTCTGCAAGAAGAAGGCAGACATCGAGCGCATTATCGAATTCTGCAAGGACTATCCGATAAAAGCCGAGCGCATCAACAAGGTGCTCGAGCAGATAGGCACTACCCCACTCCAGCACGGCGTCCGGCTCATCGAGCTCCTCGAGCGCCCGCAGGTTTCCTTCCAAGACCTGACGCCTCACGTCAAAGCCCTCCGGGAAACGCTTGCCAGTATCGAAGAACGACAAGAGGAAACGACAGAAGCAGCCGAGATCCAGATCAAATACAGCGGATACATCAAGCGCGAGCGAATCGTCGCCGACAAGATGAAGCGCCTGGAAGGGATTTCCATAAAGGGGCGGTTTGACTACAATTCCATCCAGTCGCTGTCAACGGAAGCGCGACAGAAGCTGCAAAAGATAGACCCGGAGACGCTTGCCCAAGCGCAGCGGATTCCGGGCGTCTCGCCCAGCGACATCAATGTATTGCTTGTCCTCCTGGGACGATGATCGATGGAAAAGCAACCTTTGTTCCACGTGAAACAATTTCAAAACAAATATAGAAATGGACAAAGAATTATTACTTAAAAACCTTCGCACAGTTCCCGATTTTCCCAAGCAGGGAATCTTGTTCTACGACGTGACAACGCTTTTCAAAAACTACGACTGCATCAAAGAAATCCTCGACGCAACCTACGAGCTCTACAAGGACAAAGGCATCACGAAAGTCGTTGGTGTGGAATCAAGAGGCTTCGTCTTGGGCGCAGCCTTAGCGATGAAGCTGAAAGCGGGATTCGTTATGGCGCGAAAGCCCGGCAAACTTCCCGCAGACACCATCAGCGAAAGCTACTCAAAAGAGTATGGCACCGACACCGTAGAAATACATAAAGACGCTATTGACGAAAACGATGTCGTGCTTCTTCACGACGACTTGCTGGCAACAGGCGGAACGATGCTCGCTGTCTACAACCTGGTGCAGAAATTCCACCCGAAAGACACGTTCATCAACTTCATCATAGAGCTTCCTGCGCTGAAAGGACGCGAAATATTTAATAAGGAGACAGAGATGACGTCGCTTCTCCAGCTTGAAGGCGACTAAGCAACCGCTTACACATGGGTGAGTTTGAGAGCGTATTGAAACGTAACGACTACCTCCGGGGAATTGTCACCAATCTTCCGGAGAGCCCTGGTTGTTACCAATACCTGAACAAAGACAACGTCATCATCTATGTGGGAAAAGCGAAAAACCTGAAGCGGAGAGTCAGCTCGTACTTCAACAAAGAGCAGACAGGAAAAACGCGGGTGCTCGTTGCACAGATTGCAGACATCCGCTATGTGGTAGTCAAAACGGATGCCGACGCGCTGCTGCTTGAGAATAACCTGATAAAGAAATACAAGCCGCGCTACAACGTCTTGCTGAAAGACGACAAAACGTATCCGTCAATCTGCATCAGCAACGAAGAGTTCCCAAAGGTTTTCAAGACACGAAACATCATCCCCAAAGCAGGGCAGTACTTTGGCCCATACAGCCACGTGGGAATGATGAACGAAATGCTTCGTTTCATTAAGGAAAACTATCGAATCCGTTCCTGCCACTTACGACTGACAGCAGAAGGCATTCAGGATAAAAAATTCAAGACGTGTCTCGAATACCACATCAACCGCTGCAACGCTCCATGTGTAGGGAAGCAAAGCAAAGAGGACTATCTGCAACAGATAAAGGAAATACGCGAAATCCTGCGCGGAAACACTCGCTCGTTAGCCGACATTCTCATGAAGGAGATGAAGCAGAAAGCGGAAAACCTCCAATTTGAGGAAGCAGAAAACATTAAGAAAAGGTATATAGCGCTTCAAGTTCTGAAGGAAAAGAGCCAAGTGGTAAGCGACACCATTCATAATGTAGACGTTTTCAACATCGATGCGGATGAAAGCAGCGCGTACATCAGCTACCTGCACGTAACAAACGGTGTTATCAATCAGGCGTTTACATTCGAATACAAGAAGAGGATACATGAGGAGCTAAGCGAGATTCTTTGTCTCGGTATCGAGGAAATGCGTTCCAGATACAAAAGCGAGTCAAAGGAAATCATTGTTCCTATAGATTTGGACTTAGAGATTGAGAATGTGACGTTTACCATTCCTAAACAGGGCGACAAGAAAAAGCTGCTTGAGCTTGCAGCTATGAATGTAAAGCAATACAAGCTGGACAAGCTGAAGCAGGCAGAAAAACTCAATCCGGAACAAAAGCAGACAAGAATACTGAAGGAGATACAGCAGCATTTGAAGCTGGAACGTATACCGCTTCATATAGAGTGCTTCGACAATTCAAACATTTCAGGCACAGACGCTGTGGCTGCCTGCGTCATCTTCAGGAATGGGAAACCAGCAAAAAACGAGTATCGGAAATACAACATCAAAACAGTAGCGGGCCCAGACGACTATGCTTCGATGAAAGAAGTCGTCAGACGCAGATATTCGCGCTTAATAGATGAAAATCAGGAACTTCCCGATTTGATTATCACCGACGGAGGCAAAGGACAGATGGAGGTTGTAAGGGAAGTGATTGAGGATGAGCTGAAGCTGAAAATCCCTATTGCGGGACTTGCCAAAGACAACAAGCATCGTACGAACGAGCTTTTGTATGGCTTTCCTGCAGCGAAGATAGGGCTGAAGCAAGACTCTTCACTCTTCCGTCTGCTTGTCAAAATACAAGATGAAGTGCACCGCTTTGCTATATCTTTCCATCGCGACAAGAGAAGCAAGCACCAAACGGAATCTGCTTTGGATAAAATCCCGGGGGTTGGGCCAAAGACTAAAGAAGCGCTATTAAAGAATTTCAAAAGCGTGAAAAGGATTAAGGAAGCTGACATTCAGCAACTTGCAGAAATAGTAGGGGAGAAGAAAGCAAAAATAATAAAGGAAAGCCTTTGATAGAACAAACTATCGCTTATCTTTGCAGAAAACATACAGCAAGACATGAGGACAGTCATACAGAGAGTAAAACGTGCATCCATTTCCATAGAAAACGAGATACGAGGAAGCATAGGCAAAGGAATGCTTATTCTTGTCGGAATAGAGGAAAACGATAGCGCGGAAGACATCCAATGGCTGTGCAAAAAGATTGTAAACATGCGGATTTTCCCCGATGAAAAGGGCATAATGAACATTTCTATACTTGAGAGTGGGGGAGAGATCCTCGCTATCAGCCAGTTTACGCTGATGGCCTCGACAAAGAAAGGAAACAGGCCTTCGTACATCCGCGCAGCACGCCCGGAAATATCCGAACCGCTGTACAATCTCTTCTGTGAAGAGCTGGCTGTTGAACTCCAGAAACCCATCCAGACAGGCGTCTTCGGAGCTGACATGCAAGTGGAGCTTATTAACGACGGCCCAGTCACCATTCTTCTCGACTCAAAAAACAAAGAATAGCATGGAACAGATAACGCTTGCCGACGTGCAAAGGCAAACAGATGAATGGATTAAGGCCTACGGAGTGCGGTACTTCAATGAGCTGACTAATATGGCAATCCTTACCGAAGAAGTAGGGGAACTGGCTCGAGTAATAGCTAGAAAATACGGAGAACAATCCTTCAAGGAAGGGGAAAGCGCAAACCTTCAGGAAGAGATTGCCGACATCCTTTGGGTTTTAACTTGCATCGCCAACCAAACAGGAGTAAACCTTACCGAAGCCTGGAAGGAAACGATTGAAAAGAAGACACTTAGAGATAAAAACAGACATATAAACAATCCCAAACTAAAATAAAACAAAATGGCAGAGAACGAAAACATCCTCAAAAAGGAGGCAGCCGAAGTAAAAGAATTCGGCGAGATGAGCAAATACGACGAAATGCTCCGCAAATACGACACCCCCCTCAGCGACGAAAGCGTAAAAGCTGTTGTCAAGAAAATTGCTGAAGAGAAAGTGCCTGGAAACGAAACCCTTGAAGTAAAAAAACTCCTTTTCAACTGTATCGACCTGACAACGCTGAAGACAACCGACAGCGAGGAAAGCGTACTGAAATTCACGGAGAAAGTAAACGATTTCGAAGACAAATACCCCGATCTTCCCAACGTTGCCGCTATCTGCGTATATCCTAACTTCGCGAAGATTGTCAGCCAATCGCTGGAAGTAGAAGAAGTCGGCATAGCATGCGTTTCAGGAGGATTTCCTTCAGCACAAACCTTCCCCGAGATAAAGGTTGCCGAGACAGCCCTCGCGCTGAAAGACGGAGCAACGGAAATTGACATCACTATCAATGTTGGGAAGTTCCTCAGCGGTGACTACGAAGGAATGTGCGACGAGATAACAGAAATGAAGGAAGTCTGCGGAGAACACCACATGAAGGTGATTTTGGAAACTGGAGCACTCGGAAGTTGCGAAAATATCCGGAAAGCATCCCTCCTGGCAATCTACGCAGGAGCCGACTTCATCAAGACATCCACAGGCAAGCTCGAGCCTGCTGCAACGCCCGAAGCTGCATACGCTATGTGCAAGGCAATTAAGAGTTATTACGAGGAAACAGGAGTCAAGATTGGTTTCAAAGCAGCAGGAGGCATCAACACCGTACACGACGCCGTTGTTTACTACACTATCGTGAAGGAAATTCTGGGTAAAGAGTGGCTCAACAACAAGCTTTTCCGCCTCGGAACAAGCCGTCTGGCAAACCTCGTACTCTCCGAAATCCTCGATGAAAACGTCAAATTCTTCTAATTTCTGCGTTTTTTGAATACTTGAAAGCGAGCCCCAGAATGAGGCTCGCTTTTCTTTTTTCCACTCAAAATTATGAAGAAAGAAAAAGAAATTATTCCTTCTCCATAATTATTTTTTCCTTCTCGAGCGCGCGAGATTCCTTCTCGAAAAAAATTTTTCCCTTCTTCATAAATTTTTTTTCTTTCTTCATACGGCGAGATTCCTTCTCCAAAAAAAACAGGTATAATCCCTAGGGATTTAGCGGTTATACATATTCGAGAAAGGACAATTTTGCTGTAAGATTTCCTTTCCGAGAAGCGGAATCGGGAACTTGACAGGCTAAGTTTTTCGGTTAATTACCATATCGAGATAGGTGATTAGCGACTCAAGAACTTCCTTATCAGCATCGGGAGGAAGCAGCGCAAGCGCTTGTTTCCGAATGTCCTCCATCGCCTGTTCGGCATACTCGATTCCCCCGTTTTCCTTAGCGAAGGAAATGAGTTTTTTCACGTTTTCATCGGATAAATTAGCATTTTCAGAGCGTTTGATGAGAGCTCTGATGTCGTCCGTTCCGCTTTGACGAATTGCATAGAGGAGGGGGAGCGTAATCTTCCCTTCACGAATGTCGTTGCCGGTAGGTTTTCCTATGTTGGAAGAGTCGAAATAATCGAAAATATCGTCGCGAATCTGGAAACAACGCCCCACATAATCGCCGAAACGGGCTGAAGCCTCAACCTGTTCTTCAGAAGCCTTTACCGACATCGCTCCCAGGCGTGCGCAAGCAGAAAAGAGCGATGCCGTCTTTTTCTGTATAATCGTGTAGTAGACATCCTCAGAAAGCATCGACTCAAGGCTGCTTGAAAGCTGGAGGAGCTCCCCGTCGGCAAGCGTCTGAGCCAACGAGGCTACCACGCGCGACATCTCCCCATTATTGGTTAACGCCATGTATGACAGGCTCGTAGCTAACAAGAAGTCGCCCGAAAGGACCGAAACTTTATTGCCAAAAAGCGCATTTACCGAAGGCTGCCCGCGACGCACATTGCTGTCGTCAACCACATCGTCGTGCACCAAACTAGCGGTATGAAGCAGTTCAAGCGACATCGCAGCGTTGAACGTTGCCTCGTTGATATTCCCGAAAAGCCGCGCGAAAAGCATCGTGAGAATGGGGCGCATCTGCTTTCCGTTGCGCTGAACGACGTGACGGAGCACTTCAAGCAACAGAGGATTATCGGTTTCGACAAACGACTGGAATCGCTTCCGGAAGTCGGCATACTCTCGGGAGATAGGTCTAATGATGGTTTCGAGCGGAGTCATTTCTTGTGCAAAAATAGTAATAAAAATAGGATATTTGCATCTTTTTTGCTACTTTTACACAAAATTTTTGCGATATGGACAAACTCTTTCTTCTCGATGCCTACGCGCTTATCTACCGCGCCTACTATGCGCTCATCCGCTCACCCAGATACAACTCGAAGGGAATGAACACCTCCTCCATCTTCGGATTCATTAACACGCTGGAGGAGGTTCTCAGCAAGGAAAACCCCTCGCACATCGGCGTAGCTTTCGATCCAAAGGGCGGCACGTTCCGGCACGAAATCTATCCGCCCTACAAGGCCCAGCGCGAAGAGACGCCAGAGGATATCCGCGTAGCCGTTCCCATCATCAAGGAAATCATCAGCGCCTACCGCATACCCATCCTCGAAGTTCCCCGCTACGAAGCCGACGATGTGATAGGGACTTTGTCGAAAAAAGCCGATGAAATGGGCATTTTTTGCTATATGATGACGCCCGACAAGGACTACGCCCAGCTGGTGACGGAGCGGGTGAATATCTATCGCCCGAAGATAGGAGACAAACCCTGCGAAATCCTTAACCCCGAAAAAGTCTGCGAAAAGTACCAACTGGAAACTCCTGCGCAGATGATAGACCTGCTCGGGCTGATGGGCGACTCGTCGGACAACATTCCCGGCTGCCCGGGAGTGGGGGAGAAGACGGCACAAAAACTCATCCACGAATTCGGAAGCATCGAAAACCTGATAGAGCGAAGGGACGAACTGAAAGGAGCCATTAAAGAAAAGGTGTCCAACAACATCGAGCAGATCCGGCTGAGCAAATTCCTTGCGACAATCGCAAAAGATGTTCCCATCGAACTAGATATGGAACAGCTGAAACGCGAGGAGCCCGACATCGCACGACTGCAGGAGATTTTCGCTTCGCTCGAATTCCGCTCCCTGCTGAATAAACTCTCGGGCGGAAGCGGAGACGCTTTCCCTTCGGCTCCCGCGCTGAGGAAAACAAACGGAAGCCTGCCCGACCTTTTTGCGCAGACAGAAACGGCTACTCCGAAAGAAAAGGGGAGCGCGCAGAAAAAAGACTCCGGCTCCCTGCAACTCGACCTTTTCGGCTCGAATCCCGAAAACCCAGCTTTTTCACCTTCTGAGAATCAAAAAATCACGGGCGAAGATTCAGGCGCTGAAAAATTTTCGATTCTCAGAAGGCTAAATTCGGTTCCTCACGACTATCAACTCGTTGATACAAAGGAGAAAAGAGAGCAATTTTTGGCATATTTTTCTGACGCAAAAAGCTTCGCATTTGACACCGAAACGGATAATGTCAACGCCCTTAACGCCCATTTGGTTGGAATGAGCTTCTGCCGGAAGGAAGGAGAGGCCTTTTACATTCCTGTGCCGGAAAACGACGCCGAAGCGAAGGCTATCGTCGAAGAAATTGCTCCGCTTCTCGAAAATCCGGAGACAACCATCATCGGGCAGAACATCAAATACGATTATATGGTTATGCTCAACTACGACGTCGAAATACAAGGCCCGATGTTCGACACGATGATTGCGCATTACGTCCTTCAGCCCGAGCTTCATCACGGAATGGACTACCTGGCGGAAATCTATCTCCACTATCAGACGATACACATCGAGGAACTCTTAGGCGAAAAGGGGAAGAGCCAGCGGAACATGCGCGAGCTTCCGCCGAACGAAGTCTATGAGTATGCCTGCGAAGACGCCGATGTGACTCTCAAGCTGAAGAACATCCTGGCAGAAGAGCTGAAGAAGGCAGGAACGGAACATCTCTTCTACGACATCGAGATGCCGCTCGTCTGCGTGTTGGCAACGATGGAACGAAACGGCGTGTGCGTAGACACAGACTCGCTGAAGGAGACATCGCGCCATTTCACGGAGCGAATGCTGCAGATAGAAAAGGAAATCTACCAGCTGGCAGGATTCGAATTCAACATCGCTTCGCCCAAGCAAGTGGGGCAGGTGCTCTTTGAGAGGATGAAAATCATTGAGAAGCCCAAGAAGACAAAAACAGGACAGTATGTCACCTCGGAGGAAGTGCTGGAAAGCCTTCGCAGCAAGCATCCGATAGTGGAGAAAATCCTGGCTCACAGAGGGCTGAAGAAACTCATCGGAACCTATGTCGATCCGCTCCCGACGCTTATCAATCCCAGGACGGGGCGCATCCACACCTCTTTCAATCAGACCGTTACAGCCACAGGGCGCCTGAGCAGCAGCAACCCAAACCTCCAGAACATCCCCATCCGCGACGACGACGGGAAGGAAATCCGTAAAGCCTTCATCCCCGACGAAGGATGCGAATTCTTCTCTGCCGACTACAGCCAGATTGAGCTGCGCATTATGGCGCACTTAAGCGGAGACAAGCATCTCATTGAGGCCTTCCAGATGGGCGAAGACATCCACACCGCGACAGCCGCAAAAGTGTTCAAAAAACCCCTCTCGGAGGTTACCAAGCAGGAACGCTCAAAGGCGAAGACTGCTAATTTCGGCATCATCTACGGAATTTCCCCCTTCGGGCTTTCCGAGCGACTGGGAGTCTCGCGCACAGAAGCTAAGGAGCTGATTGACAACTATTACCTTTCCTATCCCGATGTGGAAAAGTACATAAAGGAAAGCATAGAACTTGCGCGGGAAAACGGATACATAGAAACGATTTTTCACCGCAAGCGCTATCTTCCCGACATCAACAGCCACAACGCCACAGTACGAGGATATGCCGAGCGAAACGCTATCAACGCACCGATACAAGGCTCTGCTGCCGACATCATCAAGGTAGCGATGAACAACATCTACCAGCAGTTCAGGAAAAACAATATCCGATCGAAAATGATTCTTCAAGTGCACGACGAACTCAACTTCAGCGTCTATCCCGAGGAAAAAGAAATCGTGCAGCGAATCGTTATCGACTGTATGCAGAATGCTTTCATGATGAAAGTGCCGCTCATCGCCGACTACGGATGGGGAGCCAACTGGCTTGAAGCACACTAAAGGAAGGATACTTTCTTCTCCCTGTGATATTCCTTCTCGAAAAAAAATTATGGAAAAGGGAAAAATAATTATGAAGAAAGAAAAAAAATTTTTCCCTTCTTCATACGGCGAGATTCCTTCTCCAAAATTTCTTTTTCTTTCTTCATATTTTCGCTTCATTTCTTATGCGTGATTCTTCCCAGAAAATCAGTTCGTTTTGAAAAACTCTTTACTGAAAATAGCAGCTTTCCTCGCGCTCGGCATCGGCATTGCTGACGCTTGCGAGTATCATTCCCTGATGTTTTCGCAATACATCTATCTGGGAATCATACTTTTCTGCCTTTTTCTGATGCTGATGCTGAACCGCGCACCCTCAAGCCTGAGAGGGGTAGGGAGGAAAACGCTTTTTGCATGCCTGGCGCTGCTGACTTTCTCCTTCATCGGCGGATGGCGCTATCAGCAAGTGCACGATAAGGTAACGACTGACTGGCCTAACGAAGAGATTCTATATAAAGGAAAAATCATCGAAGGGCCTTCCGAGAGGAAAAAGACGCTCCGATACGTGATGCAGGTTGAAAGAAAAACCATCTACGCCTATTTTCCGAAGACGGTGACGTACGAAGCAGGCGATGAGCTGCAACTGAAAACCCGCATAAAAGCTCCCGAAAACTTCGCGGGCGCTGACTTCGACTATGCGCGCTTTCTCTATCATCGGCGGATAGCAGGAACGGCGCCCTTCGTCAAAGAATCAGACATCCTGCCTGCTGGGGAAGGAATGAAAGAGGGGCACTTGTCGTCCTTTTTCCCTTCTTTGAGAAAAACCTTGCGACGGCGCTATGAGCGCTTCGGATTCAAAGACAACGAGTTAGGAATCATAACCGCGCTGAGCCTGGGAGACAAAAGCCTGCTTTCCGACGAACAAAGAGAGGTGTTTTCCGCTTCCGGCGCAAGTCATGTGCTTGCCCTTTCGGGCTTACATGTAGGGATTATCTATTTCCTCCTGTGCCTCCTGCTGGGAAGGAAAAGGGGCGCCCGACGCGGGAGGTTTGTGAAGGAAGCGCTTATTGTCCTTTCACTCTGGTTGTTTGCTTTCCTGACAGGAATGTCTCCTTCCATCACGCGCGCCGTAACGATGTGTACGATTTTCGCTTTGGTGCAGATGATGGGAGGAAGGCGATCCTCCATCGACGCGCTGTTCCTGACTGCATTTGTTATGCTCCTCATGCAGCCCTTTCTCTTGTTTGACGCGAGTTTTCAGCTCTCCTTCGGGGCAATGCTCGGGATACTCCTGGTTTCAGAACATAGCCCGAGAAATGTTTTTCTCAGCATCATCCTTCTTTCTTTTGCCGCTCAGCTGGGTACCTTCCCGCTGGTGCTTCATTACTTCGGCGTGCTTCCAACGTACTTCCTGCTGACAAACTTAGTAATCTTCCCGCTCATTTATGTCATTATGGCCTGCATCGTCCTTTGGTGGATGGTTTCGTGGACTCCGTTCGCAGCTTGGGCGACAACCGCTCTCGGCTGGCTTGTCTCGCAGATGAATCATATTCTCAGCTGGATAGCAGCGCTTCCAGGAAGCCAGCTGGCTGTGGGCAAGATAAGTTGGCTGTGGGTAGCTTTGCTCTTTCTCCTTGTGGCTATTCTCATTATCGTCATCAGACGCCTGCGAAACAACTTCCGAAGATATCATGCAGCCTTCAAGAAAAGCTGAAAACTCCTTCTCGTATATGGAACCCGTTGAAAAACATCCTCTTACCCCCTTTCTCCCCGAAAAGGCCCGCGTGCTCTTCTTGGGCAGTTTTCCTCCGCAGAAGAAGCGTTGGTCTATGGATTTCTACTACCCGAACTTCCAGAATGACCATTGGAGAATCGAGGGCGAGGTGTGGTTTGGAGACAGAAACCGCTTCGTTGATGCCGAGAAACGCTGCTTCCGCAAAGACGAAATCGTTGCTTTCCTCCTTGAAAAAGGCATCGCCTTCTACGATACGGCAGAAGCTGTTGTCAGGCACAAGAACAACGCTTCAGATGCGTTTCTGGAAGTAGTCGAACCTACCGACATACGAGTCTTGCTCGAAAAGATTCCTTCGTGCAAAGCTATCGTCACAACAGGCGAGAAGGCTTGCACAACCGTTTGCAACTATTTCGGAATCAGCACTATCCCGAAGCCACGCACTAGCATACTCATTCCCGGGCTCAAAAACGAGAGGGGAGAGCAGGTGCTCCTCTATCGTCTGCCTTCTTCCTCAAGAGCTTATCCCTTGCCCTTCAACGAAAAAGTCGAGGCATACAAGCAAATGTTCGAGGAAGTCTTCCGATAAAAATCAGCGAAAAAAGAACGAATTTTTTGAAGAAGGAATCCGGCGATATCGAGAAGGGAAAAAATTTTTTTCTTTCTTCATACGGCGAGATTCCTTCTCGAAAAAATCTTTTGGAAAAGGGAAAAAACCAGATGCTTTCTTCTCTGCGAAAAATCCCTTCTGCCTACTCTCCAAAAGTCTTTTTCCAGAATACGCTCGTGATGTCATCCATCGTCCCGTCGGCTTTCACGCGGTAGAAACGCTGGTTTGTCGTCGGCATCTTCAAGCTTCCGCACGAGGGGATGTAGGGCCCCAGTTTGATGAAGTCCCAAACCTGCGGCTCCATCCCTTCGGGCAGCTCCGAACGTCCTGAATACCAGGCGTATTTCAGCGTAGGGTAGCGTCTGCGTGTTTCCTGCACCAGCTTCGACAGCGCCTGCGGATCGTTATCTCCTCCCATCAGCGCCACACACGTAATGCCCGAGCTGAAACGCTCTATCAGCGCTGCCAGATCCTCCTTCGTCAGCTCCTTACCGATGTCCAACCGCAGCTGGGGGCTATGGCATCCCTCGCAGCGATTGGGGCAGAGCGACAAGTCGACAGCCAGAGTTACCTCGCCGGGCACTTCACTGAAGACGATGTCGTAGTCGGTGTACTTCAGCATGTTATCTCGTCCTTCACCCGAGCATAGTAACGGCGGGCTGCCTCCTGCTGGCGCGGCACAGAGAAGTTGGAAACGCGCTTCATGTAGCCGATGACGCGGGTAAGGTAGTCGACATTCTTGCTTTTGCAAACGGGGCACTCGTGCAGGTAGCGCTTGTCGATGTGGTGACAATCGTTACACAGCGTATTGGGGATGTTGAACGTGAAGTAGTTACATCCCTCGACGGCTGCCACACGCAGCAGCTGACGGTACTGAGGCTTGGAGAGGTGTTCCTCCAGATTCATGTGCAGAGCTGAACCTCCCGTGAGATGCTCCACATAGTCGCGCCCGTGCAGACGGAACTTGTCAAGCACATTCAAGGTGGAATCCTCTACTATATAGAAATAGGAGTTGTAACAGTCGCGCGGCACGATGTATCCGTCCTCTCTGTCCCACTTGGCGTGCTTTACGCCCACGTTTTCGGCAGGAATCATCTCGCAGTTGAAGAGCACTTCCTTCGAACGGTACTTCTTGTTGTAGCGCTCGATGAGTCCCAGCACGTTCTGGACAAACTTCTTGTACTCGGGATTGTCGTTGATGGTGATGCCGAGGAACTCTGCAGCCTCCACGAGCCCGTTCACTCCGATGGTGAGGTACTGCCTGCTCAGGTTGATGTATCCAGCGGTGAAGAGCGGCAGCATGCCCTTCTCGTTGAGCATCCGCAGGTTTTCGTTGTAGCCCAGCTGCACCTTGTGGACAAGGTCTACGATCTCCTCGAGGTACTGCATGTAGTCGAGTCCTCCCTTCACGGCATACTGGATGCAGCGGTTGAGGTTGATCGTCAGCACGCTCTTCGAGCCCGTTGACACGCCTCCGGCGCCGAGCGTGTAGCTGAAGCCGTTGTCCTGGATCTCGTTGCGCAGACGGCAGCAGCTCGACAGCGAGTCGGCGTTGTCGCTCATATAGGTAAAGAACGAATGCCCCTCGGAGTACATCTCAGCCGTGAAGTCTCCCCATTCCTTGTCGATGACGTCGCCGTCCTTGCAGAGAAGAGCCATCGTCTCGACGGGGAAGGTGAGCATCGTCTTGGTTCTTTCTTGATTGAACCATTTCATGAAGCGCTTCTGGAGCCAGCTCAACGATTCCCACTGGGGCTTGCTTCCATCGGGGAAGACGAATTCTCCAAAGAGGCTCTCGAAGTAGGGACGGTCGTAGTAGGAGATGTTCCAGAACACCGACTGGTAGTTGCGCGCGCCGGCCGGCTGGTTGATGGAGTAGACAATCTGCTGGAAGCAGTCGCAGATAACCTTGTCGATGGTGCGCTCCTTTGTCGAGACGTCTACCTGACGGTCGGGGTTCAGATAGTAGTCGTTCCCGTACTCGCGCCCAATGAAGTAGTTGAGGTACATGAGAAACTCGGGTGTGGCGCACGCTCCGCTCAGCATGCTCGACACCATGAATACCATATTGATGAACCCTCCGCAGAAGGCCTTCAGGTTCGTCGGAGCCGTTGAGTTTCCTCCGATGGGACGGAGCCCTTCGAGGAGCCAGGGGTACATAGTGATGGAGGCGCAGTAGTTTGCGAGACTCGTCTCGTCGTTCTTGTAGATGAAGTGCTCGTTAAGCAAGCGCAAGTACTTGTCGGCCAGTTCCTTTCCGTACATTTCTTTCAGCCGCTCGGTGAGCATTCGGCGGTTGAGGCGGATGAAGCTCTGCTTGGGCAGCTCGCCGATGAGCGTGGCTATGTTCTTCTGCTCCACGTTGGCGTTGGCGTCGAACTTGCTGCCTGTGGCTGCGTTGGAGGCATCGCAATAATTAATAAGGAAGGAAAGTTTGTCGAGCACCTCGCGGTCTTCGGTGTGCTGCTGGCGGTAGAGCATGAACGACTTAGCTACGGCAAAATATTTCTCAGCCATCAGGGCTACTTCTACCTGATTCTGAATCTCTTCCACGCTCATGCCGTTGGATACGTGGATGCGGCCAAGGATGTTGGTCAGTTCCTCCTCGGTAGCGAAGGCGCCGACAGAGAGGAATGCTTTACGAATGGCATTTTTGATTTTCTCGATAGAGAACGACTCGCGCGAACCGTCTCTTTTAACAATCTGGATTTCCGAACTGCTCATATATCTTTGTTAATTAAACGTTTACCTTCTCTTCCCTGCAGCCTTGGGAAGGGATACCGCGACAAAGTGGAAAGCTCGTGTGGGGGAGCCGAATCTCGTTTGTCCTAGTAGCCTTTTGCCCGAAAGCTGCTGAAACCGTCCGTTGGCCCGGCAGGTCTTCTGGCTCGTCTCGGTTCTCGGCACCTTCCCGATGCTCCTTCGCAGGACTCGTTGCATCAGTGGCGTTGTCGCCGATACCTATTCTGAGACTCACAGCAGCGGGAACTGCTGCCGATTTGCACGGCATTCCCTCTTTCGTTTTTCCCTGCGAGAACAGGGAAAAAACCTGTGACCAACAAATACGTCTGCAAAGCTACTGCTGTTTTTTCGATTGACAAAATATATTGCCGTGTTTTTATTAAAGTTTTCCAAAAAATTTTTTAGATTGTTAATTTTCAGTAAGTTGAAAAATTGACTGATACGAAAAGTTATCCAAAATAGAAAACTTTGGCCTAAAGCAAGTGACATCTGTTGCCTAAAAAGCCGTATCGACAGCATTCCGCGACGGGAACAAAGATAGGCAAGGAACATTTCCTTCTCCTGAAGAAATTTTGCTCAAAGAATAAAAATTTTTCGAGAAGGGAAAAAATTTTTTTCTTTCTTCATACGGCGAGATT
>JAGAAS010000063.1 GCA_017615125.1 Bacteroidaceae bacterium | reverse complement strand
TATCTGCAACCCCGATGAGTATGTCAAGGCCGACCTCGCCATCCAGGAGCCAGGCGTTGAGCTGCTGATGAAGTGCATGGAGGGCGTGAAGGACGACCCTACCACCTACGACCTGCTGAAGGCTTACCTGAAGGACGAAGAGGAAGACCTCTATTGGAGCCAGGGTGCAGTGGAGCTCATCGAGAAGATTGGTACACAAAACTGGCTGTTGCTGCAACTTTGAAAATTGAAAGTTGAATAATTTACTAACGCAAAAAATTAAGAAAACAATGAAAGAGAAAGTATTACAAGCAATGCGTGAATTCGGTGAACCAGTCAACGCAGGCAAGATTGCAGAAATCACAGGTATCGACCGCAAGGAAGTCGATAAGGCTTTTGCCGAACTGAAGAAAGAGGGTGCTATCGTGTCGCCCGTACGCTGCAAGTGGGTTCCTGCCCAATAATCTCTCACGGCATTAAGCCCCTTGGCATTCGTCGTTTCCCCGTTTAGCAAGGGAACTCAAATCTTCACGGGACGGTGTAGCGGAGTGACTTTATTACGATTCAGACACCACGCAAAGCCGTCCCTTCATTTTCAAATCACTTAAAAAACACTTTCGATTATGGCAAAGATGAAATGCCCCTGTAAGTACACTTACGACCCAGATAAGGGTGACCCCAAGCAGGGAATACCTCCCGGAACCCAGTTTGAAGACTTGCCAGATACGTGGCGTTGTCCCCGCTGCAAGCGGAAGAAAGAGAAATTCGTACCTGTAGAAGAATAATCACGACAATAATGACAGCAATATGGAAATAAAAGCAATAAAATTCAGACGCGACGGGTTCTACACTCAGCCCTTTGTCTTCGGTGGTGAGGAGGGCCCAGAAAAATTCGATAAGAACATCCGCTATCGTGGCAGCTTGCAGAACTACCTCATCGACACGGGCAAGGAGGTGATCTTGGTTGATACAGGCATTCCGGCGGGTACACCGGAAGAAGCTCCCGACGAAAACTCAATGATCTTCACAGGAAAGGACATCTGCACCTACATGGAGGCATTCGCTGCCCTTGGCTACAAGCCCGAACAGGTGACCAAGATTCTCTTGACCCACCGCCACGCAGACCATTCGGGCGAACTTCGCTTGTTCCCTAACGCGAAGATTTATGTAGGCTCTGACGAGATGCAGGCAGAAGAACTGAAGGGACTCTCCAACGTGGTACCTGTATCCTACACAGACGGCCCCTATCATAACTTTCCCGAGACGCAGAAGATTTGTGACGGAGTGTGGTTCGTTAAGGCTAAAGGACATACCAATGGCAACAGCCTCGTGATTGCCGAGAGCGATGGACTCTACTATATGTTCCAAGCCGACATCACCTATGTGGACGAGGCCTTGTATGAGAATAAACTATCGGTGGTTTATGACAGCCTGCCCGCAGCCCGTGAGACGCTGGACCGAGTGCGTGAATTCGTCCGTAACAACCCCACCGTATATATGGGTACCCACACCCCGCAGGGCTACGAGAATCTGGAGGCCAAGCGTGTGATAGACCTCGACAATCCCGTGCCTACCGTCTTTGCAGAGGTGGATTTCTCCCAGCAGGAAGCCAGCGGTAAATACGTATGCTCCGTCTGCGGCTACGTGTACGACCCCGCTGAGCACGACGGCGTGCCCTTCGAAGACCTGCCCGACGACTGGCGCTGTCCTCGTTGCAAGCAGCCCAAACAGAAATTCAACAAGGCATAATGACACTCGTTATCGGCTTACTCATCCCCCTGTTGGGAACCATGCTCGGAGCGGCATTCGTCTTCTTTATGCGGGACGAAATGTCGCCCCGTTTGCAAAAAACATTGCTGGGCTTTGCTTCGGGTGTGATGGTGGCGGCATCTGTATGGTCGCTGCTCATTCCTGCGATGAAAATGGAAGAGTCAAAGGGAGCATGGTCGTTATTGCCTGCCGCTGTCGGATTCCTGTTGGGTATAGGATTCCTGCTGCTGATAGACGAACTGATGCCCCACTTGCATATTGGCACCGACAAGCCCGAAGGTATGCGGTCGCATCTGTCACGCACGGCCATGCTAGCCCTAGCTGTCACCATCCACAATCTGCCAGAAGGAATGGCTGTGGGTGTGGTGTTCGCTGGAGCCGAGGATAGTGCAGCAGGACTTTCTCTGGCCAGCGCCTTGGCTGTCAGCATAGGTATAGCCATCCAAAATGTGCCTGAGGGTGCTATCATTTCCATGCCTATACGAGCGGCAGGCAATTCCAAGTGGAAGTCATTCGTCATCGGCTCATTGAGCGGAGCCGTTGAACCCATCGGCGGTTTCGCCATCATCCTGCTGGCTTCGCTGATGACACCCGTCTTACCCTACATGCTGGCCTTTGCCGCAGGAGCCATGCTCTACGTGGTTGTTGAAGAACTGATTCCAGAAGCCTCCAGTGGTCAGCACTCCAATCTTAGTACCATCGGTTTTGCTATCGGTTTCATCCTGATGATGGTACTTGATGTGGTGATGGGATAAGAGGATTGTCAGGAAGAACTCGTTTATGATAAATAAACAGCACAAAGTTATGGCTTCATATACAAGCCGAACGGTGGGATGGCTCTAAATGCCTCTCACTCGGCAGAGCAAGCAAGTTTCACTTCTCTCGCTTAATCGGCATCCTGAGCGATGTAGTCGAGGACGATTTCGAGGATTTCCTTGCCGTATTGTCTGCACTTGACGGCACCGAGGCCTCGGACCTTAAGCAGCTCGGACGAGCTGGTAGGGAGGGTGTTGACGAGGCTGATGAGGGCTGCGTTGCTGAAAATCTGATAGGCTGGCTTGTGATCCTGCAGGGCCTTCGCTCCGCGCCAACGGCGGAGCGTCTGGTAGAGCTCGGGATGGAGGATGTCGTCGCCAGCGTCTTCCTGGGGGAAGCGGAAGGCCAGCGGGCTCTTGGCGGATGGCTGCGGCATCGGGACATCTCCCCTCTCCCTCTTCTCCCCCTTCGCGAGGCTCTTAGCTTGACGCGCGGAGGTCTTGCCTTTCGTGCCCTTGGGCTCGTTGAAGCCGATGACGACAGCCTTTTTTCCGTGAACGGGACGCTGCTCGAGCTGGAGCGTCACCCTTGCCTTCTCCTTCAGGTAGGCGCTGACGTCGAAGCCCTCGGCAGAGATAAACTGCAGGAGGAGAACCTTGCGCAAGTACTCCTCCTCGAGGGCAGGGAATGCCTCTTCGAACTGCTCGGCAACCTTCCTGTTGTCGATGTCCACCGTCTCCTTCGTGCTGGAGAGGAGCTCCTTCAAGAGGGCCGAGAGCTTCGTTCCGAAATAGACGGCAGCATCGTGGATGCGTTGTGCGAGGAACTCCTTGTCGTCGGAGGAGAGAAGGGCATCGATCTGGAGGCCGAAGCGGGGCGACACGTCGAGCACCTCCGTCTGTAGGGACGAGCGCGACTCCTTGTAGCGTGCCAGCAGCTTCGGGTAGACGTTGAAGAGATGCTCGTCGATGATGCGCAGAACCTTGTCGAGACGCCACTGGAGCGACTGGAACGAGAAGATTTCCTTCAGCAGGCTGCCGTAGTAGTCCCTTTTCAGGCTGCTCATCTGCTCAGGCAAGCCCTCTGCCTCGCGGAGCTCGGTGTCGACATAGCCGGAGACGTATTGGTCGGTGATGATGCTGCGGCTGTCGAGAGGCGACGTGAGTACGAGCCCCTGGAGCGAGCGGCAGCGGCTCAGCGCCACATAGACCTGCCCTGCGGCAAACGAGGCATTCACGTCAAGGACAGCCCTGTCGAAGGTGAGCCCCTGGCTCTTGTGCACCGTGATGGCCCACGCGAGGCGCAGCGGATACTGCACGAAGGTGCCCTCCACTTCCTCGCGTATCTCCTTCGTCTGCTTGTCGATAGCATAGCGGACGTTGGTCCACTCCATCCTCTCGACGCTGATGAGCTTGTCGTCGTCGAGCCCGCGCACGACGATTTTGTCGCGGCTGATATCGACGACCTTAGCCAGCTTACCGTTGAAGAAAAGGTGTCGTCCCGAGATATCGTTCTTGAGGAACATCACCTGTGCGCCGCACTTCAGGAC
Source organism: Bacteroidaceae bacterium (assembly GCA_017615125.1). Classification (GTDB taxonomy): domain Bacteria; phylum Bacteroidota; class Bacteroidia; order Bacteroidales; family Bacteroidaceae; genus UBA1189. The sequence continues at coordinate 11,863 of JAGAAS010000063.1, read as the reverse complement.
GAGCGTCTCCTCAGCAGGAAACGAGGTCTCGGGAAAAAGTCCGTCGACACTTGCCTTGAATGAGAAGGTCTTCGCCTTGAGTTCCGCGAGACGTTCCGCATTCAGCGCATCGGCTGTGCGGTTGTGGGTAGTAAGCTGGATGACACCCTCGCCCAGCGACTCCCTGGGCAACACGCGCGAGTTGAGCAACGCTACGTCGGATGCGGAGAGCGAATTCGTCCGCACCTTGTTGAGCAACGCCACGAAGGCCTCGTCGGACTGACGGTAGACCTTTTTCAGCTCGATGGTGACGTGGTGCGTCTGCCTCAGGGCGTGGCTGCCGAAGAAGTAGGGCGTCTCGTAGAACTCGCGCAGGAGCTTCCACTCCTCGTCCTTCACCACGGGAGCGAGCTGCTGCAGGTCGCCAATCATCAGGAGCTGCACGCCGCCGAAGGGCTCGCGCGAGTCGCGGAAGCGGCGCAGCACATCGTCGACAGCATCGAGCACATCGGCACGCACCATGCTTATCTCGTCGATGACGAGGAGGTCGAGCGTGCGGAGGATGTTTTTCTTCTGTTTGCTGAACTGGTACCTGCGCCCGCCCTCGCTGCTGCGGAAGGAGCCGTCGGGAACGAACGGCGAGAGGGGCAGCTGGAAGAACGAGTGTATCGTCACGCCGCTTGCGTTGATGGCAGCCACACCCGTAGGCGCCAGCACCACCATCCGCTTCGGCAGGCGTGTGCGCAGCTGATGCAGGAACGTCGTCTTGCCCGTCCCCGCCTTCCCCGTAAGGAAGATGTTCACCCCTGTCTCCTCCACGAGCTGCCAAGCAAGCTCCAGCTCGGGATTGGATGACGTAAAAGACTCTCCGCCCGTCATAATCTTCGCCCTTTTTGAGCAAAGATACGCTAATTTTCGTTAAGAGACTTCTTTTTGGAAGGTTTTTTGGCAGATTTTGCAAATCAGTTGATTTTTATCACTATTTTTGCGAGTTGATATCAAACTAATACAAGCTATATGAAAAGGACAACACTTCTGTTCATTGCCTGCATTGCCTTCCTGAGCAGCTTCGCCGGCATCGACCCCCACTACGGCGTAGGCGCTGTTCCCGTCGTAAACGGACGAGTTCTCTTTGAGAAGACCATCACAGTAAACGGAGCCACCCAGGAGGAGATCTTCGAAAAAGCTCACCGCTGGGCAGAAACGCGCTTTGTGAAACCTACCGTCATCGCCTCGAAGTACACCGAGACCGACAGCATCAACGGCCATTTCGTAGTCAACGCCGAGGAGTACATCATCTTCCGCAACACCTTCCTGGAGCTCGACAAGACGCGCATCAACTACTGGTACGAGGTGTCGTGTCAGGACAACACCGTCACCGTGCGGATGACGCGCATCACCTACTGGTACGAAGAGGAACGTGACGGAGGCCGACGGTTCACCGCAGAAGAGTGGATCACCGACGAGGAATGCTTCAACAAGAAGCAGACAAGGTTTCTCCGAGGCTCGGGTAAGTTCCGCATCAAGACCATCGACCTGTTTGACAACCTTGCACGCGAGCTCATGGGCCAGTTCAGCATCGCAAAGGCTCAATAAGCCCTTGCGAAAAAACCTCCCTCTGCTGCCCAACGATTAGCCCCTTATCTGATTATCCGATTATTTGATTATCCCTTTTATTAATAAGGAGAATATGAACAAGACACAGCTGCGCATGCTGCTCAACACCCTCTTCCTGCTGGGATTCATCACAGCCTTCATCATCTACTTCGCTACCCCCGACCGTACGCCCTTCTTCATCGTCTGCGGTATCTCCATCGTCATCAAGCTCGTGGAGTACGGCATACGTTTCTTCGGATAAGTACCTTCCCGCATGAAGTTCCGCACACTCCTCCTTCTCACGCTCCTGAGCCTTCCCGCCGCTCTTTTCTCGCAGGCCACACGCCAGCTTGAGACCGGCGGCAACAGGGTCTTTGGGCCCGATGGGCAAGGCATCGGAAACGAGGAGCAGGCGGGGCGCGACTCTACCGTGCAGGACCGAACGGTGCCGAAGGATGTGCGGGCATTCCAGATAAGCCCGACGCTGGGAGAGCTGCGATGGGTGGAGCCCGACACCGTTGTCTTCAACTTCCAGAACGCGCCCCTCACCGAAGGGATGAACGGGGAGTATAACTACCTGGGCAACATGGGCCTGCCGCGCCTGTCGCGCATCTTCTTCCACCGCCTTACCCAGGAGCAGTTCATCTTCAGCTCCCCGCTTGACTACTTCGTCACGAAGCCCGACCAGTTCCAGTTCCTCAACACAAAGGTGCCCTACACCAACGTCACCTACTACCGCGCAGGCAATCAGGTGAACGGCGAAGAGCGCATCAAGGGCAAGTTCGGCGTGAACGCAGGCAAGCGCATCGGCATAGGCTTCAACCTCGACTACGTCTACGGGCGCGGGCGCTACAGCGATCAGGCGACAGCGCTCTTCGACGCTGCTGCCTTCGGATACTATCACGGCGACATCTACGGCTTCGACCTGCTGCTCGACTACGACAAGCTCAAATGGCACGAGAACGGAGGACTCGCCGACGACCGCTACATCACCGACCCCCTGTCGATGGCTACGGGGAAGACCTCCTACACGCCTGCCGACATGCCTGTCAAACTGTCGCGCACGTGGAACGAGAACACCCTGCGCACCGCCCTCTTCGAGCATCACTTCAACATGGGCTACTACAAGAGCCACACCGACAGCGTGGGCGACTCGGTAGCCGTCAGCCGCGACTTCATCCCCGTGATGAAAGTGTTCCACACCGTCAACGTGGACTACGACGCACGCAGGTTCATCACCTACAAGGACCGCTCGAACTACTACGCCTACAACATCCTCCCCTACGACTCGGTGGATGCCACAGGCTACCTCTCGGTGCGCAACGCCGCAGGCCTCTCGCTCATTGAGGGCTTCAACAAATGGATTCCCTTCGGGGGCTCGGCGTATGTACGTCACGAATACAGGAACTTCTCCCTGCCCGACACGCTGGAGAGGAGGGAGACGGTAAGCCACTACGGCGAGCAGAACATCACACTCGGCGGTAACCTGCGGCGCACCACAGGCAAGGCCTTCCACTTCGACGTGACAGCCGAGACGGTGTTTGCCGGCTCCGACCTGGGCGCCTTCAGCCTCGAGGGAAACGGCGAGCTCAACATACCCATCCGCAAGGACACGCTGCATGTGGGCGTGGATGGCTTCATGAAGAACACGCAGCCCTCGTTCTACTACCGCCACTTCCACTCGCAGCACTACTGGTGGGACAACGATTTCAGCAAGGAGTTCCGCGTACACATGGGAGGCACGCTTGCCTACGACCGCACGCACACACGCCTCACGGCAGGCATCGAGAACATCCTCAACTACACCTACCTGGACTTCGCAGGTTATCTGGACTCGGAGACGGGTAAGATATATCACGACGTCAAGCCCTTCCAGTGCCCCACGAACATTCAGGTACTGGGAGCCACGCTGAACCAGGACTTCGCGTTGGGCGTGCTCCACTGGGACAACGAGATAACGGCGCAGTACAGCTCGCGTAACGACATCCTCCCCCTCCCGCTCATCAACATCTACAGCAACCTCTACCTGAAGTTCACCTACGCCAAAGTGCTGCGCATACAGATAGGCGCCGACGTACGCTTCTTCTCCGACATCGATATCGACAAGGACTACAAGGCCAACGGCACCAAGCTCATCGCCTTCCCCGGCTACTACGCCCCCGACTACGCGCCAGCCCTCGGGCAGTATCACCTGCAGAACCAGGCCGACAGGGTGCTCATAGGCGGCTATCCCATCACCAACGCCTATGCCAACTTCCACCTGAAGCAGGTACGCGTCTACGTCATGTACTATCACGTCACGCAGGGCCTCTTCGACAACGCCAACTCCTTCCTCGTTCCCCACTACCCCATCAACCCGCGCTGGTTCAAGCTGGGGCTCTCGTGGAACTTCTGGGATTAAAGAAAAATATACTTTCTACATCTCGCGAGATGAAGAAAGAAAACGGACAGATTCCTTCTCCATAATAAATTATTTAGAAAGAAAAAACATGCTTCACTGGGGATTCATAGGATGCGGCGAGGTAACCGAGAAGAAAAGCGGTCCTGCCTTCGCAATGGTAGAGGGCTCGTGCATCGAAGCCGTCATGAGCCGCAACGCAGAGAAAGCACGCTCCTACGCCGAGCGTCACAACATCGGCAAATGGTATTCCGACCCTATGGCCATCATCGACGACCCTAACGTCAACGCCATCTACATCGCCACACCTCCTTCGAGCCACGCCACCTACGCCATCATGGCCATGAAGGCAGGCAAGCCCGTGTATATCGAGAAGCCGATGGCTGTGAGCTACGAGGACTGCCTGCGCATCAACAAGACGTCCGAGGAGATGGGCGTGCCCTGCTTCGTCGCCTACTACCGCCGCTACCTGCCGTACTTTCTAAAGGTGAAGGAGCTCATCCCCCAGATCGGGAAGGTCATCAACGTGCAGGTACGCTTTGCGCGCCCCCCGCGCGAGCTTGACTTCCGCAGCCAGGAGGAGATGCCCTGGCGCCTGCAGGCTCCCATCTCGGGAGGAGGATACTTCTACGACCTGGCGCCCCATCAGATAGACCTGCTGCAGGAATACTTCGGCATCATCACCGAAGCCGAAGGGTTCTGCTCCAACCGAGGCGGGCTCTACGAGGCGGAGGATACCATCAGCGCCTGCTTCCGCTTCGAGAACGGGCTCGTGGGCTCAGGCTCGTGGTGCTTCGTTGCCGACGAGTCGGCAGCCGAGGACCGCATCGAGATTATCGGCGACAAGGGGATGATATGCTTCTCCGTCTTCACCTTCGAGCCCCTCGCCCTGCACTCCAGCCGAGGGCGCGAGGAGTTCCACATCCCCAATCCCCCGCATGTGCAGCTCCCCCTCATCGAGAAGGTGTGCCGCCACATCCAGGGAAAGGACATCTGCACCTGCACAGGCATCAGCGCCACACCCACCAACTGGGTGATGGACCGCATCTTGGGGAAGATCTAGCGCAGCAAACCCTCCCTTTCTCTTTGACCTTAAGGACCTTAAGGACTTTAAAGACCTTAAAGCTCCTTCTAGCAAACAGGCAAAGAAAAGCGCGTGCCCCATATTGGAGCACGCGCTATCTATTAGCTAATATCTGATTTTTTGATTATCCGATTATCTGATTATCTCCTAAAGGTTATCCGAAGGAGCTGTTTCCTCGGCCTTCTCTTCCTTCTTGGCCTTTGTGGGTTTCGGAGCCTTCTTATCTTTCTTTTCTTTCTTCTCCTTCTCCTTTTTCTCTTTTTCCTTCTTCTCCTTGACAGGTTTGCTCTCGGCTACCTTCTTGGCAACGCGGCGCACGGGACTCTTCTCCTTGATGGCACGCTGCGTTCCCTCCACAAGGAAACGGAGTGTATATCCGTTGTAAGGCACCTGCACATTCTCGGGGAACGATATCTTGAAACGCGACTCTATGGCGGTAACCACATTCACAATATCCATAGAATCAGCATGTAAGTCCTCCACGAGGTTATCGTCGAGGTTAATGCTTTCAGGGCTCAGGGTGAGTTCCTTTGCAATGAATTCCCTTACTATCTTCTCTATGGTTTTTGTACGAATCATGTTTGACAAGTCGATTGATGTAATTCCACCTTCGTTTTTCGTTCACAAAAATACAACGATTTTCTGCAACTCCAAAGATTTGTCCTTTTTTTATTAAATTTTTACGTTTTTATTTTTTCGGATGATGTAAAAGAGGAAGAGCCTATGCGGCTCGCTCTATCTTTAACCTTCGGTTTTAGTCAATTTTATTTGGTATTTCTCTCGCCTTGCGCTACTTTTGTTGCCACTATGAAACGGAAAACATTTCTACTTTGCCTTCTGTGCATTGTCGGCCTACTCTCCTTGAGCAGTTGCCGACATAGCCATACTTCCGTTCAGGAGGATGTCGCTGACACGCTGGCGCTCCAGTATGCGCGTAACCTGCTCATCATCGAGCATGCCGACTACACCGAGGTACAGCTTGCCAACCCCTGGGAAAAGGGGGCCATCATGCAAACCTACGAAATCCGCCAGCCTTTCACCCACGCTGCCGTATTCATCGCAGCCCACGCCGCTCTCCTCAACGAGCTGGGTGTCGCCGATGCCATCTCGGGTGTGTGCGAAGAGGAGTACATCGCCTGCCCTGCTATCCACGAGCGGATAGCCGAAGGACGCATCGCGCGGCTGGGTAGCGCTATGGTTCCCGACAAGGAAGCCATCATCAACCTCTCGCCCGACGCCATCCTGCTCTCGCCCTTCGAGAACGTGGGCACCTACGGCAACCTCGAGCAGCTGGGCATCCCCATCATCCAGTGTGCCGACTACATGGAGCCCACAGCGCTGGGACGGGCCGAGTGGATGCGCTTCTACGGGCGTCTCTTCGGGTGTGCCGAGCGTGCCGACAGCTTGTTCGAGAGCGTCGTCAGCACCTATCATGCTCTTTGCGAAGCTGCCCGTGCCGACAGCATCCATCCATCACCGTCTGTCATGTTCGACACCCGCAACGGCTCCGCCTGGTACATGCCGGGAGGTGAGAGCACCCTCGCCACCCTCGTGCGCGACGCTGGAGGGAGCTATATCTTCGCCGACGACACCCACAGCGGCTCCATCCCCCTCTCCTTCGAGGCGGTGCTCGACAAGGGACAGGACTCCGACGTGTGGTTCATCCGCTACTCCTCGCCCACCGAGTTCACCCTCGGCGACCTGTACGATATGTACGCGCCCTACGCGAAATTCAAGGCCTTCCAGGAAGAGAGCATCTACGGCTGCAACAATGCCGACCTCATCTTCTACGAAGAGACGCCCTTCCACCCCGAGCGCCTGCTGAAGGATTTCATCCAGGTGCTCCACCCTGCAGCATGGAACGACACGGAGGAGCTGCGCTACTTCCGTAAGCTCGCTCCGCGAAACAGCTCAAAATAACCAATCGTAATCCTCTCCCCTATGAGCAAAGGCTCCCGATACATCCTCTTCCTGGCGCTGCTGACGCTGGTGCTGGTTCTCGTCAACCTCTTCTTCGGCTCTGTGCGCATCCCCGCTCGCGAGACACTGAGCATCCTGCTGGGCCACGAAGCCTCGAAGGCCAGCTGGGCGTTCATCATCTGGCAGTCGCGCGTGCCGCAGGCCATCGTCGCCCTGCTCACGGGTGCAGCACTCTCTGTCAGCGGCTTGATGCTGCAGACAGCCTTCAACAACCCCCTTGCCGGACCCGACATCCTCGGCATCAACGCCGGTGCAGGGTTGGGTGTCGCCATCGTCCTGCTGACCTTCGGCGGTGTCATCCCCGCCGGGAGCTTCCTCGTCTCCGGCACCCTTGCCATCATGGGCGCCGCCTTCGTGGGAGCCATCGCCGTGACAGCCCTCATCCTGCTCTTTTCCACGCTCACCAGCAGCCGCGTCATGCTCCTCATCATCGGCATCATGATAAGCTACATTGTGTCGTCGCTCATCTCGCTGCTCAACTTCTTCTCCACCGCCGAGGGCGTCCACAGCTACATCATGTGGGGGATGGGTAACTTCAGCAGCGTCTCCGTCGAGCGGCTGCCGCTCTTCGTCATCGCCACGCTCATCGGGCTGGCTATCGCCTTCTGCCTCGTGAAGCCCCTCAACGCCCTGCTGCTGGGCACGCACTATGCCGAGAGCCTGGGCATCAACGTCAGGCGCACACGCCTGCTCCTGCTCCTCTCCACAGGACTCCTTGCCAGCATCGCCACAGCCTACTGCGGGCCCATCTCCTTCATCGGGCTGGCAGTCCCCCACATTGCCCGCATGCTGTTAGGGACAAATAATCACCGTCCCCTCATGCCTGTCACTCTGCTCTGCGGCTCGTGCATAGCACTTCTCTGCAACCTCATCTGCACGCTACCGGGCGGAGGGCGCATGCTGCCCCTCAACGCCATCACCCCCATCATCGGAGCCCCCGTCGTCATCTTCGTCATCCTGAAAATGCGCCGCAGCTGAGGGGGGAATAATCAAATTATCAAATAATCAGATAATCAGATAATTACAAAATGAAACGCGTGCCCTTATTAAGAGCACGCGCTTTCTTTCTCCGCGGGAAAGTCCTTAACGTCTTTGGGAAAAGACTTGCTGCGCGATGGGGCTTACCGTTTGCGCTTGATGTGCACCTTGCGGTTGTCAATGATGTACGTGCCTTCGGACAAGTCGGTAAGGTCGGTCACCTGCGTGCGAACCTTCACGCCGCCGAGGGTGTAGACATCCACGGGCTTGGAGGTAAGGATAGAGCGCACGCCGCTGCCCACCTCGATGGTGAGCGTGCCGTTCACATAGGTGAAGTTGTAGTTCTCCGCCTCTCCTCCGCTGACGATGATGTCGTAGTCGCCCACGGTGCTGTTGACGTCAGCCTCGGTGGTAGCCACAGGCTGCTTGATGAGCACCGTGCTGTCCTCGCCGTTCTTGAAGCCTTCGTAGTGGATGACGAACACGGGGTTCTCCTCGCCCTCTTCGCGCACCGCATCGTCGACGCTCACGGTGAGCATCGCCTTCGTGATGGTGAGCGTGCCGTTCACATACGTGTCGTTGTGGTTCACAACGTCGCCCTTGCGGATGACAATGGGATAGGTGCCCACAGGCGAGTCAGGCGCAGCCTCGCAGATGATCTCGGGTTGGCCTATCACCTCTGCGCCCTGGGTGCTGAAGCCGAAGTCGGGGTTCTCGTCGCCATACTCGCGCTCGTAGCTGAGGGCGCTGACTACCACAGGCTTCGACACGAGCATGGTGCCCGTCCTGCCTGCCTCGCTCACGCCGTAGGCGAGCACATACACTTGGTCGGTGGGAGCCTTCATCGCCAGCATGCGAAGGTCGTCCACCGTCACAGTGTCGGGCTTGAGGGGTGTGCCCTTGCTGTCGTAGAAGTCGAAGCTGATGCCGCTGTCGTCCACGATCCAGTAGAGCGAGTCGCCCGCAGCCGTGTCGAAGCGGTAGCCCTGCACCTCGCTCTCGCTCAGGGCGGGCAGTGTGTTGGTCTGCTCGTTACTGATGGCCTGCATGTGGGGGTCGACGGTGAGCACCACATCCTCTAGGGTGTCGAGTGCGGCAATGGAGCCCACGCCCTCGCCGTTGAACACCTGGAAGCCTATGGTGAGGGTGTCGCGTGTCTGCACCATCATCGTGGCAACGTCGAAGGTATAGTCGGGCTGAATACGGTTGGGCTTCACGTCCTCGAGCGAGATCTCCACGTCGGTGAGGTCCAGCCTCATCTGCGGCTCTACGCCCACGCGCGTGCGCTTACCGTTGTTTATCCAGTAGTCGTAGGCCACGAGGCGGTTGTCCTCGTCCTTGACCACCATGAACATCCTCTTGCCGACGGCCGACACCATCCCTGCCTTGTCGAGGGCGCGGAAGCTGAGCTGGTGGAGCCCCACGCAGAGCGTGTCGATGTCCAGCTGGAGGTCCACCACGCCTTCCGAGGCGAAAGTGGCGCTCTGACGGCTGTCGAAGGCATCGTCAATCCAATACTCGAAGGAGGCGAGGCTGTTGTCGCCCGTGAGCACCTCGTCCAGGAACACGAAGTACTTCACCGCTACAGCGCTCACCCCGTCGGCGCTGTCGTGCACGCGCAGGGCGATGCTGTGGAGGCCAGGCTCCAGCGCTTCCAAGTCGAGGTTGAGGGCTGCCGTGCCGCTCTTGCTCAGCACGCCGCTCTGGCGCTTGTCGTAGTCGAGGTCGAGCCAGTAGTCGTAGTCGGTGAGCGAGGCTTCGACAATCTTCACCTCCTCGAGCTTCACGAAGTACTTCGTCGTCACCGCGCTCACCTCGTCAGCGCTGTCGTGCACGCGCATGGCAATGCTGTGGAGGCCAGGCTCCAGTGCGTCGATGTCGAGGTCGAGGGCTGCCGTGCCGCTCTTGCTCAGCGCACCGCTCTGGCGCTTGTCGTAGTCACGATCGAGCCAGTAGTCGTAGTCGGTGAGCGAGGTGGCGACGGTCTTGGCTTTGCCGAGCTTCACGAAGTACTTCGTCGTCACCGCGCTGGCGGCCTTGTTGCTGTCGAACACACGCAGGGCCACCGAGTGCAGGCCGTCGTCGAGTGCAGAGATGTCGATCTCCGTGCCCCACGTGCCGGCGCTCATGGTTGCCGTCTGGCGGCTGTCATATTGCTGGTCAAGCCAGTACTCACATTTCGTTACGGAGTTTTGTGCCGCAACCGTCAAGCCACAGAGCAATGCCAGCAATGAGAGAATCGGTTTTGTCTTGTTCATTGTCTGTCTCTGTTAGCTCCATTATTCTATCGGGCGCGCCTCAGCCTTGATGTTCACCTTCAGCTTGCCGGGCACGCTCTTGGCATCGACCGATGCGCTGACGATGACGGGCACCGAGGGTGTGGTGTTCCAGGGATGCTCGCCGTCGACCACGCCGCAGGGCTTGCCGTCGTTGCCCACATACACGGTGGGCTCCTTCAGCTCCCACGTGCGGGGCGTGGTGGTACCCGCCAGGAAGAAGTCGAGGTTGTCCTGCTCGTCGACAAAGAGATTCTTCCAGTTCTGCCACAGCCCGATGTCATAGTTCCCGACCGTAACATTGGTGTTGCCGCACGACATGGCCGACTGATAGCCTACGCAGTTGTAGAGCGTGGCACCCGAGGTGATGCTTCCGTTGTCCCTCTGCCCGATGATGCAGTTCATATAGACGTACGGGCCATGATAACGACCATAGTAGTACGAGTCGGAATAAGGCATGACGCAGTGATCGAAAAGGAGCGTGCTGGTGTCGGCAAAGTCATACACCCGGCCGCCCACGTAGGAGTTGATGAAGAGAAGGCTCTTTATCAGTCTCTTCCCTGCGCTTGAACCACCGCGCATGTAGCATTGGCGAATGATGGTATTCTCAGCTTCGACGCCAAAGCCCAAGCCGCCGAAGGAGCACTTCACCACCTCGGTGCCCTTGATAGTCTGGGTTCCCTGCAGGTTGATGTCGCCCCCAAAGTACACGCCCTCAAAGTGCACTACAGGTGTGAAGTCGTCGTTACTTCTCACCGTGATACCATTCTGGACGGTGGTCTCGTAGATGTTGTGCTCGGTGTCGGGCAGGAAGCCGACGCCATAGACCTTCACACTCTTGGTAAACTCGCCCGGGTTGGAGAAGATGCCCGCGCTGAGCACGATGGTGCTCCCCGTCTGGTCGGCAGCAGCCAGCGCCTCCTTGAACGAGTTGATGCCGTAGAACACCTGACTGGTCTCGCCGTTCACTAGGGTGGCGGACACCACGTCCGACAGTTGGGCATAGCCTGCGAGGGTGAAGGCCAATGCGACTACAGATAACAAGAATTTTTTCATAGCGATTAGGGTTTTGATATTAGTTGATTATTAGATAATTACCAGTGTTTACTCTTCCATTATCTCTCTCCTGGCCTTCTCTTCAGGCAGCAGTCCTGCCTGTCGGCCCGATGATTGTCGTCTATCAGTTTCTTTCAGGGACAAATATACAACTATTTTTTTTATTATCAAAGACTTTGATGAAGTTTTTTTCGAAAAAATTTTGCTGTTGGCAAGTCTCCCCCCCTCCTCGCTGACAAGCGACACACCCCCGCCAGACAATAAATAAGAATAAGGTTTCGCGTATGCGCGCGCAAGGAGTAGTTGGGGAAAAGACAAACCCGAAAGTCGTCTAATCCTTGACAGGTTTAATGAAGAATCCATTCAACGTTTTTCAGGGAAAAGAACACATCGCGTTACATTTGTTACATTTGTTACATGTTACATTAACCTATGGGTATACGTGGAAAGTTGACGTTTTTGGGAGAAGAGAGAGAGAATACAATAGATTACAATTTATAAGTATAATAATTTAAT
>JAGAAS010000009.1 GCA_017615125.1 Bacteroidaceae bacterium | reverse complement strand
TTGGCAAATACTACCTTACGGAAACCGTCATCGACAGCATCTGGGTCGACAACGGCGAACTGACTATCGGCATTGCTGCGGGCGACATCTGGTACAAGTGCGACGCCTTCCACCTCTCCTATCTGGGCGACCCCAACTATATCGACACCGGCATCCGTACGCCGTCGCTCCCCTCGTCGCCCCTCCTTCCCGAGGAGGCCATACAGCCGAAGCGCCAGGGGCTCTTCGACCTCATGGGACGTCCCGTAGCCTCGCCTGACGACATGCTTCCCGGCGTCATCTACATCTACAACGGTAGCAAGGTGATGCGTACAGAGTAGCGATGGCGATGAAAGCCATACAAAAAGAGGAGCCTCCATACAGGGGCTTCTCTTTTCGTACTCGAAGTGGGACTTGAACCCACACGCCCATCACTGGGCAAGGGATTTTAAGTCCCTCGTGTCTACCGATTCCACCATTCGAGCTCGGATTCGGCTGCAAAGGTAGTGCAAGCCGAAAGAATAAACAAATTTATTTGGGTTTTTCTGAGACGCCGCCTACCGAAAAGCCCTAAAGAGGGGCTAAAGGTAGTGCAAACCGAGCGAAAATGCAATTTTCTCATTTTTCCGAGCGTGAGAATTTTAGATTAAAGGTCAATCCGAGCGAAAAGCCAAAAATATTTGAGCATTTTTGTGACAATTCCATCCATTGTCTTTTTCCCATTGTCCGTTAGCAAAAGGCCACGAGACGTGTTCCTGGACGGTATTTTTGCAAAAGCGTGACAATTGTGACAATTAAATGGCCATTTTTTGCACGCTTCTGGCGGAGCGGACGACCTCATCGGGCGATTTGAGAATTTCACGCGAAGCGGTTTGGAAGCCGTTTTATGAGTAAAAATAGAGATTTTTAATTGAAAAATGATGAAAATCGGGTAAAAATGTGTTAAAATAGTGTTAAATATATATGATAATATATATATAATAATATTATAACTTATTTATTTACTTATATTTATCTTTTTCTACTCCGCGTTTTCGGTCTCCAGAGTGCGAAAAAAACGCTGTCCTAATTGTCACAATTGTCACGCTTGTTAAAATATCCTAAAATCACCCCTCTTTTTTAACACATTCCTTTGTAAAAAAGCCCTTTTCTTTGCAAGAAAGGCCCAAACCTTTTGAAAAAGCCGCATTTCTGCTTTGGAATTGTCACAAACGGAGGGGCAAACCGACGGGAAAAGGACGGGGGACGAAACCCCATTTGTCTGGCGCGGCAACGCAATGGGCTGCGAAATTATTCCAATGGGCTGACAAATTAGCCCCTTGGGCTGTGGATTTATTCCAAGGGGCTACGGATTTATTCCCTTGGGCTGAGAAGGTGTTTGCTGTTGTCTGTGGGCTATTCCATCCCCAGCACGTCGCGTTTGAAGCGGGCTACGGATGAGGCTATCTGGTCGCGGCTCTCCAGCTGATGCGAGGGGAAGGCGTAGTGGGCGCGCGTATAGAAGGGGTCGCGGGCAGCGAGCGTGGCAGCGATGTAGGCACGCAGTTCGTCGTCGTTCTTGCCCTTTACGAGGGGGCGTGGCGTGCGGCTGATGCGGAGGCGGGTGAAGATGACGTCGGGCGGGCAGACGAGATGGACGGTGGTGCCGCAGGCGTTCATGTGGTCCATGTTATCGAAATAGCAGGGAGTGCCTCCGCCGGTAGCAATGACGACGTCCTCGAAGTCGGCGACCTCACGGAGGATGGTGCGCTCGAGCTGGCGGAAGCCCTCTTCGCCGCGTGTGGCAAAGAGTGTGGGAATGGTCTGGCAGTAACGGCGCTCCAGATAGTTGTCGGTATCGATGAAGGTGAGGCCGAGGTCGTCAGCCAGGGCGCGACCCAGAGTGGTCTTTCCGCTGGCCATGAAGCCAATAAGGAAGAGGCGAGTCAAGTGGCGCTGGGGGATTTTATGATTTCTTTGCCCTGGTGCGGCGAGGCTTCGCAGGGGTTTCCTTGGCCTTCTGGACGAGTGCCTGGACAGCCTCGTAGGTGAGGCTCTCGGGCTTCGTGCCGCGAGGCAGGCGGACATTCGTGCCGTGGGCAGAGATGTAGGGGCCGTAGGGGCCGTTGATAATCTGCGCCTCGGGGTCTTCGTCGAAGGTGCGGAGGATGCGGCTGGCCTGCTGTTCGGCGCGCTCGGCAAAGAGCTGGAGGGCTTCGTCGAGGGTCGTGGTGAGCGGGTCGTAGCTGTCGGGCAGGGAGATGAACTGCTTGCCGTGACGGACATAGGGCCCGAAACGTCCGCTGCCGATGATGACGGGGCTGCCGTCGACTTCGCCGAGCGTACGCGGCAGGGTGCACAGTTCAAGGGCTTCGTCGAGGGTGATGTTGTCGATGGTCTGGCCTTTCTTGAGCTGGGCAAAGCGGGGCTTCTCGGCATCGGACACGGTGCCGATCTGCACGATGGGGCCGTAGCGCCCGATCTTGACGCTGACAGGACGTCCGCTGACGGGGTCGGTGCCGAGCAGCCGTTCGCCCACCTTGTGCTCGGGCTTGTCGGCAAGAGCCTTATCGACAAGGGGCTCGAAGTCGGCGTCGAACTGGGTGATGATGTCCGTCCAGCCTTTGTCGCCTGCAGCTATCTCGTCGAACTCTTTCTCGATGTCGGCTGTGAAGTTATAGTCGAGTATCTGCGGGAAGTGTTCGGTAAGGAAGTCGTTGACGACAATGCCCACATCGGTGGGGACGAGTTTCGACTTCTCGGTCCCGTAGGTCTCGCTGACGGTAGTGTCGCTGATGACATTGTCCTTCAGGTGCAGGATGCAGACGTTGCGCTCCGTCCCCTCGACGTCCTCGCGGACCACATACTCGCGCTGCTGGATGGTGCTGATGATGGGAGCGTAGGTGGAGGGGCGGCCTATGCCAAGTTCCTCAAGCTTATGCACGAGGGCGGCTTCGTTGTAGCGCTGGGGGGCAGAGGTGTAGCGTTCAGCGGCGGTAATCTCCTTCGTCGTGAGCACGTCGCCAACGGTGAGGGGCGGCAGCAGCCCGACGCTTTCGGGCATGGAGCCTTCTTCATCGGACGACTCACGATAGACGCGCAGGAAACCGTCGAAGGTAATGACCTCGCCCGTAGCCGTGAAGAGGTCTTTTGTCCCTGTCATGGCTATGGTGACCGTTGTTTTCTCCAGCTGGGCGTCTGCCATCTGCGAAGCCAGCGTGCGCTTGTAGATAAGCTCGTAGAGACGTTTCTCGGCAGCATTGCCCGAAGTGAGCGACGATTGGTGCATGGAGGTGGGGCGGATGGCCTCGTGAGCCTCCTGGGCTCCCTTTATCTTAGCATGGATGTTGCGGCGCTGGTGGTACTCGGCTCCCATGTTCTCCAGAATCACTTGCTTGCAGGCACCCAGACAGAAGTCGGAAAGGTTCGTGGAGTCGGTACGCATGTAGGTAATCTGTCCCGACTCGTAGAGGCGCTGGGCAAGCGTCATGGTCTGCGACACGGAGAAACCCAGCTTGCGGGCGGCCTCCTGCTGGAGCGTGGAAGTGGTGAACGGCAGGGCGGGCGATTTCTTCTGCGGCTTGTGCTGCACGTCGCTTACGGTGAAACTGGCCGACTTGCACTTCTCGAGAAACGCTCTTGCAGCCTCTTTGGTCTTGAAACGGGTGCCGAGGTCGGCTTTCATCTCGGTGGTCTTGCCGTCGGACGTGGGTACAAGGAAGGTTGCCACAACGCGATAGGTGAAGGTGGGGACAAAGGACTCAATCTCGCGTTCACGGTCCACAATGAGACGTACCGTCACCGACTGCACGCGTCCTGCGGAGAGGGCGGGTTTCACCCTGCGCCACAACACGGGCGAAAGCTTGAAACCGACGATGCGGTCGAGCACGCGGCGTGCCTGCTGGGCATAGACAAGGTTGGTGTCGATGGAGCGGGGATGCTCGATGGCGTTCTTGATGGCGGTAGGGGTGATTTCGTGGAAAACGATACGGCGGGTATGCTCGGGGTTCAGTCCCAATACCTCGTAGAGGTGCCAGCTGATGGCTTCTCCCTCGCGGTCTTCATCGGAAGCCAGCCAGACGAACTGTGCCTGTTGCGACTCGTGCTTCAGCTCCTCAACCACCTTCTTCTTCTCCGAAGGTACTTCGTAAATAGGCTCAAAAGTGTCTTTATCGATGCTGAATGACTTTTTCTTCAGGTCACGGATGTGGCCGTAGGACGACATCACTCTATATTCTTTTCCGAGGAACTTCTCAATGGTTTTGGCCTTGGCTGGCGACTCAACGATGACAAGATTTTTATACATTATTATATAGCGTCAAATAAAATCGGGCGCAAAAGTAGTACAAAAATAGGAATTAGGGAGTAGTATTAAGGTTTTTTTACATTCTTCATGCAAAATTACAGTCGCAGCACCACGCCTCCCACGACACGGATGCCCTGGGCGGGTATGGCAGGGCAGAAGCCGCTGTGGCGGTTCAGCAGATTCTCGCCAGAGACGTAAACGCTGGCGATGCGGCTGAGGGTGTAGTCGGCTTTGAGGCTGAGGTCGGCAACGGCATCCTTACGTCCTGCACCTGTGTCGCAGAATTGTCGATAGCGGAAGGCGGCATCGGCATGGAGGCTGCGGATAATGCGGGCACGGACGCTGGCATTCCAGTCCATCTGCGGGGCAAATGCCAGCAACGAAGGTGCGTCGTTCATGCCAAGCCAACCGTAGTAGGTAAAGTCCGTTGTAAGGCGGAAGAGGTCTTTCCATTCGTACGATGCGTCGGCATTGGCGTTCCAGACCTGCACGTTGTGATTCACAAGGCCCGTGAAAAGCAATCCGTTCTTGATGTACTCGGTGGCAAAAAGGGCATCGTCGGTGATGCGGTAGCCTCCGCCAAAACCCAGATGGAGTCCTTCCATTACGCGCACACCCGTATGCAGGCGGGCATTCATAAAGGTATAAGCCCGCTGCAGGGGGACATCGGCAGTCCACCACGGGGAGATGCGATAGAGGTCGCGGAACGTCTGCATGTCGCGTCCACCGTCGACAATGAGGTCGAGACGCAGGGGCGCAGTGGGGGTGAACGTAAAGCGGCAGTTGGGCGAAACCTGCGCCTGCAGGCTGTCGGCTGTCTGGACGTCCACGTTCAGGCCGAGGGCAATGCTGCCCTTTTTACCTTCGAAGACCCATTGGGGATGGAGGCCGAGGAAATAATGTCCGACGGTATCGGGCAGGTTGTTGTAGGTAAGATAGTCGTTGGTCAGCGCCAACTCCAGCCGGCTGGCCTTCTTGAGGCGAAGGGCGAAGTCGGCATCCAACTCAGCATGGTTCTCGGCATTCGCTACGGCCCGACCCTGCCAGGCGCTGTTCTGCCAACGGTGGTAGCCTCCGCTGAATCCCATATCCAAGGGAAGTTTCTTCAAGGAGGTGGAGATATAGCCGTTGCCACCGTAGAAAAGACTATTCTGTTGGTCGGTATCATTAGCAATCAGAGCATTGGCGACAAGATGATTTCGCATATAGTAGCCAGCGTCGGCTGCTAATCCGAAACGGGTACGGCCCTCGTGAGCATAGCTGATGTGGCCCTCAGTGTCGTATCGGAGGCTTTTCCACAGGCCGCTGTCAACGGGTGCTGCAAGACCTTTGAAGGGGATATTGCCGTTCCATCCTTTGACGGAGGCGCCCATGTTGATGACATCCTTCCGGCCAAGCGAAGCACGGTAGAGGCCGAGAACGTCCACATTGTTTCGGCTTCCATAGCCCAGACGGAGGTAGGCGGGCAGCAGACGTTCTTGACGAAGGTCGACTACACCCGAGCCGAAGGGGGCGCGAAGGAGGTTGCCAGGGTCGTGGCTTTCGTCGGCATAAACGACCTTTTCACGGTTGGTGACGGGCTGCTGCTCCTCGGGAAGAAACGAGCGTTTCTCGGAGGATGCCAGCACGGGATTATAGATACTCTCCACCCTTACCGTGCGGCGGAGGGTGTCATTCTGTGCCAGCATAGCCATTGGCATTGCCAATAGCAGGGCAGTTATGCTATAAAAATGTATTTTTTTCATTGTCGTGTCCCTTTATCATTGCAATTTTGCCAGTCGTTCTTCTATCCTTCCCGCAATGTCATCCTTTGCCGTATAGTTTTGACGGAGGGAAAGCAGGTATTGCCGCGCCTCAACGTCGCGCCCGCTGGCTATATAGATGTCAGCCAGCAAGATAAAGCTTCGAGCTAGCCAATAGGTGTGAGGGGTGCTGAC
>JAGAAS010000062.1 GCA_017615125.1 Bacteroidaceae bacterium | reverse complement strand
TTCACCTCAAAGGGCTTGTCTAGGTAGAGGGTATCGTATTCCATAGTCTTGTGTTTGTTTTTACTCTGTAAAGGTACGATTTTTCTCCGATATGTGCAAGTAAAAACACGAAAAAAAATTTTTCATCCACAAAACACTCTGTTTCAGCGTGTTGCAAGACATTGAAAACTTTTTTCAAAAAATAACGTGCAGTAACGTGCAATAACGTGCAGCGGGTGAAAAAGATGTAGTAATTTAGCAGTGTCTAAGGAAAAGAAAGCCTCCCGTCGTGGCGCCAGAGGGTGGGCTTTCGGTTCCGGAAAGACGAAGCGGACCTTGATATGCTGTGGAAGGAAGAGGTGGAGCCGTCACGCGTGCCTGCATGGAGCCGTCACACTTGCCTGCATGGAGCGAGCTGCCCTCCCGTGCCTACATGGGGTCGACGTCGAAGTGGGTGACGACGCCGGAGAGCTCGCCCTGGGCGGACATGTCGGCGAGGAGCTGGTGGAGCTGCTGGCGTGCGGTGTGGGGATGGTAGTTGAGCTCGAGCTTGAGCATGATCTTGCGGATGTGGAGGCCGTGGACGCGCGAGACGGGGGGTGCCTCGGGCCCGAGCACGCGGGAGCCGAAGAGGGTGTCGAGACGGCGCTTCATGGCGTTGGCTGCCTCGCTGACGCGTCGCTCGTCGCGCCCGCGCAGGTAGATGAAGAGGAGGCGCGTGAAGGGGGGATAGCGGAAGGCTTCGCGCTCGGCAAGCTGGCTGTCGAAGAGTCCTCGGTAGTCGTAGCGGCGCACCTGCGAGACGACGGGGATGTCGGTGCTGCGCGTCTGGAGGATGACGAGTCCCTGGCGGTCGCGCCGCCCTGCGCGTCCTGCCACCTGGGCCATGAGCTGGTAGGCGCGCTCGTAGGAGCGGAAGTCGGGGAAGCTGAGCATGGTGTCGGCGTTCATGATGCCCACGACGCTCACGTGGGCGAAGTCGAGCCCCTTCGATACCATCTGCGTGCCTATGAGGACGTCGGTGCGCTGGTGGGCGAAGTCGTCGAGGATGCGCTCGTAGGCGGTCTTGGCGCGCGTGGTGTCGAGGTCCATGCGGTCGATGCGTGCCTCGGGGATGAGGGCGTGGAGCTCTTCCTCGATGCGCTCGGTGCCGAGGCCTATGTGGACGAGGTTCGCCTCCTCGCACTGGGGGCATCGGGCAGGCAGGCGGTAGACATTGCCGCAGTAGTGGCAGACGAGCTGGGAGAGGCGGCGGTGGTAGGTGAGCGACACGTCGCAGCGCTCGCAGCGCGGCACCCACCCGCACGTCTTGCACTCGACCATAGGGGCGTAGCCGCGCCGGTTCTGGAAGAGGATGGCCTGCTCGCCCCGGCTGAGGGCGTCGCGGATGGCGGCGATGAGGCGCGGCGAGAAGTTGCCCGCCATGCGGTGCTTGCGGCGCAGCTCCTTGATGTCGACGATCTCTATGTCGGGCATCTGCACGCTCTGGTAGCGCTGCGTGAGCGTCACCAGCCCGTACTTGCCCGTGGTGGCGTTGTAGTAGCTCTCGACGGAGGGGGTGGCGGTGCCGAGGAGCGTCTTGGCGCCGAACTGCGCGGCGAGGACGATGGCGACGTTGCGCGCGTGGTAGCGCGGGGCTGGCTCCTGCTGCTTGTAGCTGTTCTCGTGCTCCTCGTCGATGATGACGAGCCCGAGCCGGCGGAAGGGGAGGAATACCGAGGAGCGCACGCCGAGGATGATGTCGTAGGGCTCGTCGGAGAGCTGCTTCTTCCAGATCTCCACGCGCTCGGCATCGGAGAACTTGCTGTGGTAGACGCCCAGGCGTCCGCCGAACACGCGGCGCAGGCGTTGCTGCATCTGCGAGGTGAGGGCTATCTCGGGCATCATGTAGAGCACCTGCTGCCCGCGCTGGAGGGCCTCCTGGATGAGGTGCATGTAGATCTCGGTCTTGCCGCTGGAGGTGACGCCGTGGAGCAGGCAGACGTCGTGCTGCTGCCAGGAGCCGTTGATCTGCTCGAGCGCGTGCTGCTGCACGTCGGTGAGGGGCATGCAGCGGATGTCGGAGAGGGCGAGCTTCTGCAGGCGGCTCACCTCGGCCTCGTAGACGGAGAGGATGCCCTTTTCCACAAGGGTGCTGAAGGACGACGCACTGATGTCGTCGGACGCGAGCAGCTCGTGCCGGCTCACCTCCCTGAGGCAGCGCCCCTCCTCGTAGCCGGCAAGCTCAAGGAAGCGGCGGAGCACAGCCTGCTGCTTGGGTGCGCGGCGCAGGCTGCCGATGAAGCCGGAGAGGGCCTCCGCATGCTCGCTGCCGTGGTAGGCAGGAGTGAGGCACACGCGCGACTCGGTGCGCGGGCGGTAGTACTGCTCCAGCGTGTCGCTCTCGATGTGGAAGCCGCTGGGGAGCGCAGCCTTCAGCACATCGCCCTCGGCACAGAGGTAGTAGTCGGCCATCCACTCCCAGAGCTTCAGCTGACGCGGGAGGATGATGGGCTGGGGGTCGAGGACGGAGATGACATCCTTCACCTTCACGTCGCCGGCAGGGGCAGCGGCGTGCAGGCGCGTGACGATGCCGGTATAGTGTCGTTTCTGTCCGAAGGGTACCACCACGCGGCTCCCCACGACGGTTTGCGAGGAGAGGGCGTCGGGCAGCAGATAGGTGAACTGTCCGGCAAGCGGTAGGGGGACGAGGACATCGACGTACATGAGGGAGAGGTCTTTTGTCGGGTGGAAGGGTTAATGGCGTCAGGACATCGAGGCTTACAGCATGAAGGCAAGCGAGACGTTCATGACGCTGTGCTTATAGTAGTTGCCGTCGCTCAGGCGGCTCCAGTCCCAGTCGTTGGTGGAGCCTATGGGCAGATGCCAGTCGATGGTTGCCTGCAGGAAGGTACAGAACCGTATGCCGACGCCGCAGTTGAGCGACACGTCGGTGTAGAACGAGGAGAAGTCGCGTGTGCGGAAGCAGGTGCGCGTGTCGCGCAGGGAGATGTCGGCCTGCGGGCCAAACTGGAAGAAGGTGTAGTTGTCGCGCCCCTCGGAGACAATCCACATGAGATTAACGGGGAGGGCGAGGCAACCGTTCTTCAGGTCGGTGCGCTTGAGGTTGCTCAGCTGGGAGGTCTTGTAGAGGACGGAGACGTTGACAGCCAGGTCGCTGGTGAGCCCCAGCTGCGCCTGCGGGCCCAGGGTGTAGGCGTCGGAACGCTCGGTAGCCAGCTTGCCGTAGAAGGCTGTGGTGCCAACCCGCAAGCCGAGGTTGAACTGGGCCCTTGCGGGGATGCAGGCGATGACGAGCAGAAGGGAGAGACAGACTTTCTTCATACGCAGTGTTCTTTAGAGGATGCCGATGAATGCCTTCACCATATAGAAGAGCATGACGGCGCAATAGATGAGCTTGATGCCCGTCGTGAGCAGGAAGGCGACGAACGAGATGCAGGCGACCTTGAAGGCGCGCCCTGTGGTGGCGTTGCCGATGAGCTCGCCGATGAACGCTCCCAGGAACGGGCCGAGGATGAGTCCCCACGGGGCAAAGAAGAACAGGCCGATGAGCATGCCGATGAAGCAGCCCCGCGTGCCCCACTTGCTGCCGCCCAGCTTGTTGGTCATCCACGTGGAGCCGAAGTTGTCGAGCAGCGTGACGATGAGCAGCAGCCCTCCCCACACGGCTACCGACGTCCACGTGACGCGCCCCTCCTTGGGGATGAGGAGCAGCATCCACGCAAACCAGCTCAGGGTGGGTCCCGGCAGGATGGGCAGCACGGAACCGAAGAAGCCCGCGATGCCGAGGAGGATGGCTAGGATGTAGATGGCGATGTCCATGTGGGTAGTGTCTGATGGGGAATGAATGGAGGGTTAGGAGGGTTTCCGCAGCTCGGGATGGTCGTGCTCGATGAGCATCAGCAGGCGCTCGACAGCCTCGTCCTGCGGGATGTTCTTCTCGATGCACTCCTTTCCGCGGTAGAGGCTTACCTTGCCGCGCGCTGCTCCCACGTAGCCGTAGTCGGCATCGGCCATCTCACCCGGCCCGTTGACGATGCAGCCCATGATGGCGATCTTCAGGCTCCGGAGATGGGAGGTGGCTTCCTTGATGCGCGCAATGGTCTCCTGCAGGTTGTAGAGCGTGCGCCCGCAGCCCGGGCAGGAGATGTATTCCGTCTTCGTGAACTTGACACGCGCTGCCTGCAGGATGGCGTCAGCTGTCTCGACGAGCTTTGCCTGCGGGATGGTGTCGTTGGCGTTGCGGAGGATGAGCCTGTGGGCGAGCCCGTCGATGAGGAAAGCTCCGGCGTCCATAGCAGCCTTCAGCTGGAGGGCTTCCAGGGAGGTCTCGTCGTAGAGGAGCGTGAGGGTGTCGTCGGTGATGGTGGGAGCTGCAAGAGCACGTCGGCGGGCGCTCTCGGGCGCATAGGCTACCAGCGCGCGGGCAACGGGAATCTCCGCCTCGGGCTCTTCGCTGAGCGACACACGGATGGTGTCGCCGATGCCCTCACCCAGCAGCGTTCCTATTCCTACGGCGCTCTTGATGCGCCCGTCTTCCCCTTCGCCGGCTTCGGTGACACCGAGGTGCAGGGGAAACGCCATCCCCTCGCTTTCCATCTGCTGCACCAGCAGGCGCACGGTGCGCACCATGATGAGGGTGTTGCTGGCTTTGATGGAGATGACGACGTCGGTGAACTGCTCGGCAACGCAGATGCGCAGGAACTCCATGCACGATTCTATCATCCCCTCGGGCGTGTCGCCGTAGCGGCTCATGATCCTGTCGCTCAGCGAGCCGTGATTGACTCCCAGGCGGATGGCGGTGTGGTGCTCGCGGCAGATGCGGAGGAAGGGAACCAGGCGGGCGCGAATCCTCTCCTGCTCGGCAGCGTACTCCTCGTCGGTATAGTCGATGTGCTTGAAGGAGCGCGCGGTGTCGACATAGTTGCCGGGATTGATGCGCACCTTCTCAGCATAGAGGGCAGCGATGTCGGCCACATGGGGGTTGAAGTGGACATCGGCAACCAGCGGCGTCGTGATGCCCTCGGCACGCAAGGCAGCACTGATGTTCTTGAGGTTTTCCGCCTCGCGCACCCCCTGCGTGGTGAGCCTCACATACTCGCCTCCGGCAGCAATGATGCGCTTGGCTTGAGCGACACACGCCTCGGTGTCGTCGGTAGGCGTCGTCGTCATCGACTGGATGCGGATGGGGTAGTCACCTCCCAGAGGTGTGTTGCCCACGTGGACGACAGAGGAGAGGCGTCGTTTATAGAATGTCTGGGGCATAGGGAAGGGGTATCAGTTGCACTTGTATTCGTAGTGGATGTCCTTCAGGTCGGCGTTAGCCTTCTCGATCTTGGCCTTCAGCCCTTCCTTGTAGGTGCTGAGGCGGGAGGCAAGCGCCTCGTCGGAGAGGGCAAGCATCTCGACGGCAAGGACGGCGGCGTTCTGTGCGGCGTTGATGCCTACGGTAGCGACGGGGATGCCCGGGGGCATCTGCACGATGGAGAGCAGGGCGTCGACGCCTTCGAGGGTACTCTTGATGGGTACGCCGATGACGGGAAGCGTGGTGCTGGCAGCGATGACTCCCGGCAATGCCGCAGCCATTCCTGCCGCAGCGATGATGACGCGGATGCCGCGCTCACGTGCTGTACGGGCAAACGTCTCGACAGCCTCGGGGGTGCGGTGTGCCGAGAGGGCATTGATTTCGAAAGGAACGTGCATGTCGTTGAGGAAGACTGCTGCTTTTTCCATAACGGGCAGGTCGGAGGTGCTGCCCATGATAATGCTGACGATAGGTGTCATGTGTGGATATGTTTTGAGTGGGTTATTTTTTCCGGAGGGGTGCGGTAGGGATGTTGAGCTGTGTGCGATACTTGGCGATGGTGCGCCGGGCAACGTTGAAGCCGAGGGCTTTCATCTGCTGCTCCAGCTCGCTGTCGTTGAGGGGACGGGCCTTGTCTTCTTTGTCGACGAGGGCCTGGAGAGCCTGGAGGGCTGCTCCCGACTGTATGGTCTCGTCGGAGTCGTTTCCCCCGATGCGCACTTGCTTGTTGGAGAAGAAGTGCTTGATGGGGATGAGCCCGAAGGGCGTCTGGATGTACTTGTTGTTCGTTACGCGCGAGACGGTGGAGACGTCGTAGCCCGTGCGCTGAGCGACATCCTTCAGCGTCATCGGGCGGAGCAGGCTGTCGTACCCTTCGCGGCAGTAGTCGCGCTGCATGCTGACGATGGCTGCCGTCACCTCTATCATCGTCTTGTTGCGCTGCCGCACGGCCTGGATGAAGTCGCGCGCGCTGTCAATCTTGCGGATGAGGAAGGCAGCAGCGTCTCGCTGGGCCGAGGAGCCGCCTTTCTTCTGTTCCTGCAGCATGGTGTAGTACTCGCGGTTGACGCGAATGGCAGGCACGTGCTCGTCGTTGAGCCAGAGCTCGTCTTCGGTGTCGAGGAAGAAGTCGGGGATTATTTGCTGCATTCCCTTGCCTGTCGTTTCCTCGAGGGAGCTGCCGGGACGGGGGTTCAGGCGCGACAGCTCGCGGCAGGCGTCGCTGACGTCCTGCGGGCTGGCGCTGAGAGCCGGAGCGATACGTTCCCAGCGGTTGTTGATGAAGTCGTCGAAACACTCTTCCAGGATGCGGCGCTTCAGCGAGGGGGGTACAGGGGGCTCCTTTCGGTTGAGCTGGAGCAGGAGGCACTCCTGCGTCGTCTGGGCTCCGATTCCTGCGGGGTCGAACTGCTGTATCTGGTGCAGGATGGCGCGGACTTCTTCCAGCGACACGTAGACTCCCTGATTGAAAGCCAGCTCGTCGCAGATGCTCTCCAGATTCTTGCGGAGCAGCCCGTCGTCGTCGAGGGAGCCGATGATGTAGAGCCCTATCTTCTGCTGTTCGTCGTTGAGGGGCGATTCGCGCAGCTGTTCCTGGAGCTCGTCGTAAAAAGACCTTCCGGCATCGATGGGAATCTCTTCCCGGAAAGTCCTTTCGCCCGAGGGCATGTAGTCGTCGTTGTCGCCGTAGTCGTCGTAGTCGGCAGCATCTTCGGCAGAGGGGGCGCTGTCAAGCTCCTGTGGCTCAGAGGGTTCCTCCTCCGAAGCAGCTTCGTTCAGCACATCCTCTTCTTCCCCTGCGGCATCCGTTGTCTCCTCCAGCGCGGGGTTGTCGGTAATCTCCATCCGCACGCGGTCCTCCAGCTCAGGCGTAGTGAGCTCAAGCAGCCGGGCAACCATAAGCTGCTGTGCCGAGTAGCGCTGCTGCAGGGTTTCCGTCTGCTGCTGAACTTGAGTCTGTGAATAGTCGATGCCTGCCATATTAATAAGGAAAGGAAATTATGGAGAAGGGAAAAATTTTTTTCGAGAAGGAATCTCGCCGTATGAAGAAAGAAAAAATTATTTTGGAGAAGGAAAAATTCAGAGTGGGTAAATCAATAGTGAAAACTGCTTCCTCCCATGAACTCGCGCAGGAGCGACGTAGGCGGGATAGACTTGTCGGGCACGGAGGGGAAGTAGCGCAAATCGCGAAGGAGCTCCTGCGCCTTCGTGTAGGCTTCTGACTGCGAGGGCACCGAAGAAAGGAGGGGTTCGATCCTCTCCTTGAGCGCTGCCAGCTCGTAGATGAGCGAGGTGTTGAAGAAGGCGTCTGCCTGGCTGAAGAAGGGGAATATCCACGTGTCCTCCCCCTTGCGCACGCTGGGCCAGCGAAGTATCGTCTCCTCGGCGGAGAAGTTGCGGTACTTATGATCGCGCAGGATGCGTCGCAGCAGACGGATGTCGGGGGTAGGCATGTAGTTGTTGCCGTCAAGGATGATGGATGTGATGGCTGAGGCGAAGATGCGGTACTTGGATGCCTCGGGGATGCTCTCCGTGAGCTTGGGGTTGAGGGCGTGAATGCCTTCGAGGATGAGGACTGTGTGGGGCGTAATCTGGAGCTTCTCTCCCCGGAACTCCCTCCGGCCCGTCTCGAAGTTGTAGCGTGCCAGCTCCACCTCCTCGCCCCGCAGCAGGGCGTTGAGCTGCTCGTTGAAGAAGTCGATGTCGACAGCGTAGAGCGACTCGAAGTCGTACTCGCCGTTTTCGTCGAGAGGCGTGTCGACGCGGTTCACGAAGTAGTCGTCAAGCGAGAGGGCTACGGGCTTCCGTCCTGCTGCCATCAGCTGGATGGAGAGCCGCTTGCTGGTTGTCGTCTTGCCCGACGAGGAGGGTCCTGCGATGAGGACGACATGCACGTCGGGACGGGAGGCGATGTCGTCGGCAATCTGGGCCATACGTCTCGCCTGGATGACTTCGGCAACGTTGATGATTTCTGTGGCGCGCTTTTCCTTCACGGCGCGGCAGAAGTCCTCGACGTTGGTGACGCCGGTGATTTCCTGAAGGCGGTGATGGGCGTTGAGCACTTCCAGGATCTGCGGATTCACATTCTGGCTGTCGATGGGAAAGGAGCCGTCGAAGTTGAATCCATTATTTATTTCCAAAAGAATGCTTCCCGTTTGGGAAAATTCCGAATTGTTTATATCTTTGCAACGCGATGATGCCATTTTGCTCAATGAGTTTTTTCATTGCAAAAATACTAATTTAATTGACATCCCTATGAATGTTTACACATTTTTAAAACTTTTCGGTTGTCTGGCTCTCCTGATGTATGGTATGAAGGTGATGAGCGAAGGGCTCCAAAAGCTTGCCGGAGGGCAGCTGCGGCACGTGATGGGAGCGATGACGCGAAATAGGTTCACGGGCTTGCTCACGGGAACGTTCATCACGGCTGCCGTGCAGTCGTCGACAGCTACAACGGTGCTTACCGTAAGTTTTGTTAATGCGGGAATGCTCACCCTTGCTCAGGCGATATCCGTCATCATGGGTGCCAACATCGGAACGACAGTCACCGCGTGGATTATGGCAGTCTTCGGCTTCCAGCTCAACATGAGCAGCTTCGTGTGGCCTATGTTCCTCGTGGGAATACTGCTCCTTTTCCAGAAGAAGGCTAGCGGGAAGTCCGTCGGGGAGTTCCTTTTCGGTTTCTCCTTTATGTTCCTGGCGCTATGCACGCTGCGCGAGAATGCGCGCGATATGGATTTGGCAAACAACTCGGCAGTCGTCAACTTTTTCCAGAGCTTCAATCCCGACAGCATTTGGACGACGCTGCTGTTCCTGCTCATCGGAGGACTGCTGACAATGTGCGTGCAGTCGTCGGCAGCTATTATGGCTATCACGATGCTTCTCTGTTCGGCAGGCGTGATGCCTATCTATCAGGGTATTGCCCTCGTGATGGGCGAGAACATCGGCACGACGGTAACCTCCAACGTCGCGGCGCTGTCGGCAACGACGCAGGCGAGGCGTGCTGCCTTCACGCATCTCTTGTTCAACCTTTTCGGCGTGATATGGGTGCTCTGCATCTTCAAGCCCTTCATCAACCTCGTATGCTCCCTTGTGGGCTTCGACCCGATGTACAAGCCTGTGGGCGAGGCAGATATCGCGCACAACAGCATTATGGTGAACTACGCGCTCTGCGCCTTCCACACCTGCTTCAACGTATGCAACGTGCTCATCCTTATCTGGTTCATCAAGCCCCTTGAGAAGCTGGTGTGCCGCATCATCAAGGGCAAGGAGGACGAAGAGGAGACGCTGCGCCTGAAGTTCATCTCGGCAGGCATGCTTTCGACGGCGGAGCTCTCGCTGCTCGAGGCTCAGAAGGAGATCAACCACTTTGCCACCCGCGCCCAGCGCATGTTCCGCTTCATTCCCGAGCTGCTGGAAATGACAAACGAGGAGGAGTTCACGAAGCTCTTTGCACGCACGGAGAAGTACGAGGGCATCTCCGACAATATGGAAATAGAGATAGCCAACTATCTTAATAAGGTATCGGAAGGGCGCCTGAGCAAGGAGAGCAAGCTCAAGCTGCAGAGCATGCTCCGCGAGATAAGCGAGATAGAGAGCATCTGCGACAGCTGCTACAATATGGCGCGGCACATCGACCATAAGTTCCGCTCGAAGGAGGACTTCACCCCCGAGCAGTACGAACACATACGGCACATGTTCTCGCTCTGCGACAAGAGCATGGACCAGATGCTGGCAATCCTCGAGGATACCACCCACAAAGTCGACCCGCTGCAGAGCCTTAACATCGAGAACGAAATCAACAACTATCGCTCGCTCCTGAAGGAGGCAAACATCGTCGACATCAACGCACAGAAGTACGACTATCAGATGGGCGTGCACTATATGGACATCATCGGCGACTGCGAGAAACTAGGCGACTACGTTATCAACGTCGTTGAGGCTCACACGCAAGTGAAGCTCACGGTTTGATTCGCTCTCAGCCATACAGGAAGGGGAAGAAACTGCTGAAGTTCCTTCCCCTTCTGTTATGAATGCACGATGCGGGATGATGGAAGCGTCAACTCATCTTCAGGGCAGCCTGCGAGATGTTGATGATGAAGTCGCCAATCTTTTCCAACTCGCAAACCAAGTCGATGTAGTAGACGCCCGACGTGTAGTCGTAGCTTCCGTTCTCGATGTTGGCGATATGCTCCTCGCGCAGCCTGTCGCGGCACTTGTTGATTTCCTCCTCCGCCTCGTAGGCATTGAAGATATTAGAGAGAGAGTCGTTGGAAAGGTTCTCCTGCATGATGTCGAAGGCGCGCTGGACAACGCTGAGCATCTCGTTGAGCCGCACGAGCATGTCGTCGTCAAACGTCTTCCCGTGCTCGAACTTGCGGTTCAGCAGGCGGCTGATAGCTTCGCCCGAGTCGCCAAGACTCTCCATCTCGCCGATAATCTTGTACATCGACTTGATAGTGAGGCGTGCCTTTTCGGAAATCTCGTCCTCGCTGACGTGATTCAGATAAGCTGCTATTTCGTATTCAATCCTGTCGGTTATTTCCTCGTACTTCACCAGTTTCTCGCGCAGCGGCTCAAATTCCTCCTCGTCCTTCGTGTGAACAGCCTCCTGCACGTATCCGAAGTCCTTCTTGCAGATTTCTCCGAAGTGGATAATCTCGCGCCGGGCTTCCACCAGCGACAGCTCGGCAGTGCCCTGCACGCCCTTCTCGATGTAGATGAGGCGGTACTCTTCCTTCTCTCCCTCCTTGGAGGGAACCATGCGGATGACGAGCTTCTCGATAGTGGGGATGAAGCCCACGAGGATGAGGGTGGTAATGATGTTGAACAGCGAGTGAACGATGGCTACGCTGTAGGGAAGGCTGGCAGCGAGCTGCGCCTTCAGCTCTCCTCCCTCGGCGTCGCTCATGCTGAGCACGCTGAAGTCGGCTGTGAGGGGGTTGGGGAATCCGAAGGCTTCCACTATCGTGGCGTTGAGCTTCAGGTACGGGTGGAAGAGGGCGATGACGAGTATGGAGCCGAAGAGATTGAATACCAGATGGGCGCGAGCCGTACGCTTGGCGCTGACGTTCGCTACCGACGCGGCAAGGTTCGAGGTGATGGTGGTGCCTATGTTCTCGCCCAGCACCATTGCTACCGCGAGGTCGAAGGGAACGACGCCGCACGCCAGCAGAAGCATCGTGATGCTGGTAGTTGCTGCCGACGACTGGAGCATCAGCGTCATGATGGCGCCGATGACGATGAAGAGCAGGATGCTTCCGTAGCCGTAGCCCGTGAGGGGCGCGAGCAGCTGGCGCATTCCCTCGCTGGCGAGCAGCGGATAGGAGGTGTCCTTCAGCGTTGCGAGGCCAAGGAAGAGGAAGGCGAAGCCCATGAGGAACTCGCCGAAGCTCTTCATGCGCTGGCTCTTCAGGGAGTAGAAGAGGAAGCCGAAGAACATGACGGGAATGGCGATGGCGCCCAGGCTGAACGAACCGTCGAAGGAGAGGGCGAAGAGCCACGCGGTGACAGTCGTGCCGATGTTGGCGCCCATGATGACGCCGATGGCGTTGTAGAGCGACATGAGCCCCGCGTTTACGAAGCTCACGAGCATAAGCGTCGTTGCCGTCGACGACTGCACGAGTGCCGTAACCACAAAGCCCGTGAGCAGGCACTTTCCCGTGTTCGACGTCATCTTCGAGATGAAGTTGCGCAGGGAGTTTCCTGCAAATTTCTGGAGACCGCTGCTCATCAGCGACATGCCGAAGAGGAACATGCCGAGGCAGCCTAGCATCTTGAGAATCTGGTAGAAAGTATCCATAGAAAAGTAACGGTGAGGACGGATTCCTCAAATTCGGCTATAAAGGTAGTGCAAAGAAAGCAGAGCGCCAAATAATTGTTAAATTCTTGCGAAAAAAGTTTTTTCGCGGGAAAAACCTCCGTTTAGGGAAGAGTTTCGGAGCCCCTTTTTTGCTGCCCCGAGAGGGTGTTCTGAGAGGGGTGAATTTTCGAGAAGGGAAAAATTTTTTTTCTTTCTACATCTCGCCGTATGAAGAAAGAAAAAATTTTTTTCGACAAAGTAAAATTCCGGCTTGCCGAAAAAGGGAATGTTGATGACTCACTCTACAGCCGGCTCACGAACGAGGGCTGCCCGTTCCTTTATCGTGTGTTCCGCGCGCCCCCCTTTCGAGAGGAGGCGTTACTTCTCCTGCTCGGCGAGAAGGCTCCGGAGGATGCGCATCCCTTCCGACGCACCCTTCTGGATGATGTGCACGTGCCGATGGGAGTGCACGTCGACAGGCTTCGGGTCGATGAGATAGACGTCGGCCTTTGAGGGCACGTACTGAAGGAGCCCGGCTGCGGGATAGACGTTCAGGCTGGTGCCGATGATGATGAAGATGTCGGCCTGCTGGCAGTAGTCGACAGCCAGCTCGATGTTGGGAACCGCCTCGCCGAACCATACGATGAAGGGGCGAAGCTGGCTTCCGTCGCCGGCTTTGTCGCCTACGATGGGATAGGGCTCGTCGTCGCGGAGCGTGCGAATGTATCGGCTGTCGTTGGGATTCCAGGTAGAGGTGACCTTCGTGAGCTCTCCGTGAAGGTGGATGATGTGCGTGCTTCCAGCCCTTTCGTGCAGATTGTCAATGTTCTGCGTGATGACGGTAACGTCGTAGTCCTCCTCGAGGGCAGCAACGAGGCGGTGCCCCTCGTTGGGATTCGCTTTCAGCATTCCTTCGCGCTGCGCGGCATAGAATCCAAGCACCAGCTCAGGGTTCTGTTCGTAGCCCTCGGGCGTTGCCACTTGTTCCACAGGGTACTTGTCCCACAGTCCTCCTGCATCGCGGAAGGTACTTATCCCACTCTCGGCGCTCATGCCTGCGCCAGTCAGA
Organism: Bacteroidaceae bacterium; assembly: GCA_017615125.1. Taxonomy (GTDB): domain Bacteria; phylum Bacteroidota; class Bacteroidia; order Bacteroidales; family Bacteroidaceae; genus UBA1189. The sequence continues at coordinate 58,940 of JAGAAS010000062.1, read as the reverse complement.
ATCACTACTTTTTTCATGTCCAACAGTTTTTCATTCAACTGCAAAAATAATTAAATAATAGGAATAAGTGTTTGTTTTTAACGAAAAAGAATTACCTTTGCACGATTTTCTTGAAAAAATGGATAAATACAGCTACGGATTAGGCATGGGCGTTGCCCAGAACTTGCGCTCGATGGGTGCCGAGGATATCTGCGTGGATGATTTCATGCAGGCCGTCAAGGATATCTTCGAGGGCAAGCAGCCGGCTATCTCGTTCGGCGAGGCGCAGGACATCGTGCAGAAGCACTTTGCCGCCATTCAGGAGAAAGCCGCTGCTGCGTCGCAGGAGCAGGGCGAGACCTTCCTGCGAATGAACAAGGAACGCCCGGGAGTTGTCACGCTGCCCAGCGGACTGCAGTATCAGGTGCTGAAACAGGGCAACGGGCAGCAGCCGAAGGCTACGGACCGAGTTCGATGCCATTACGAGGGCCGTCTTGTCGACGGTACCGTCTTCGACAGCAGCATCCAGCGCGGAGAACCTGCCGTTTTCGGCGTGGGACAAGTCATCCAGGGTTGGGTGGAAGCCCTCCAGCTGATGAAGGAAGGCGACAAATGGCGCCTTTTCATCCCCTACCAGCTGGCTTACGGCGAGCAGGGAGCCGGCGACGCCATTCCTCCCCGAGCAGCGCTCGTTTTCGATGTGGAACTATTAAACGTTTTATAATCTCAAACAACAATGAAAAAATCGTTCATTCTGATGGCTGTAGCCATCGTGGCAGTTCTTGCTTCCTGCCAGACAGCACCCAAAGCAAACATCTCCGACAAGGTTGATTCCTTATCTTACACTATGGGTATCGCTCAGACTCAGGGTCTGAAGGAATATCTCGTAAACCGTATGGGCGTGGATACTACCTATATGGACAGCTTCATCAAGGGCCTCCTCGAGGGCGTGAAGAGTGGCGACGACGCCAAGCAGACAGCCTACATGTCGGGCGTTCAGATTGGCCAGCAGGTTGCTAACCAGATTATTCCCGGCGTAAGCCGCGAAGCTTTCGGCAACGATTCAACGAAAGTCCTCGACAAGGACAACTTCCTCGCAGGCTTCATTGCCGGCACCACAGGCAAAGATCTGAAGATGGAGCCCGCAGAAGCTCAGGCTACCGCTCAGCGCCTGATGGAAGAGTTCCACAAGGAAAGCCTTCTCGTTGAGTTTGGCGACAACAAGGCAGCAGGCGAAGCTTTCATGGATAGCATCGCTAAGGTTCCCGGCGTCATCAAGACCGAGAGCGGACTCTGCTACAGAATTATCACCGAAGGCAAGGGCGATGTTCCTGCCAAGACTGACAAGGTGAAAGTTAACTATCGCGGTACGCTCATCGACGGAACCGAGTTCGACAGCAGCTACAAGCGCAACGACCCGACGACCTTCCGTGCAAACCAGGTTATTACCGGTTGGACCGAGGCCCTCACGATGATGCCCGTTGGCTCCAAGTGGGAGCTCTTCATTCCTCAGGATCTGGCTTACGGCGATCGTAATCAGGGTCAGATCAAGCCTTTCTCAACGCTCGTATTTGACGTTGAGCTTCTGAGCATAGAGAAATAAACAGGCTTCATTGTCGGTTTTTTACAATGCGGGAAGTCCCCTTCGGGATTTCTCGCATTTTTTATGCTGTTTTCCGATACATCGTAGGAGAAAAAGCAGTACCTTTGCTACGATGAAACCGATTATCGCAATTACCGGAAACTACGGCGAAGGGAAATGCACGTTGCTGGAAGGCTATTATCAGTCTGTGCTGGCAGCGGGAGGCGTTCCTCTCGTCGTGCCTCCTTTTAGCGATGAGGCTGCTCTGGAATCGTTGCTCGAAGCGGCTGATGGTATCATTTTCAGCGGAGGAGGAGACATCGCCTGTAGTCTGCTGGGCGAGGAACCCCTTCCCGAAGTGGGAGCCCCCAATGTCCCGCGCGACGAGCAGGAATGGCCCCTCGTGCAGATGGCTGTGCGCAAGCAGATGCCCGTTCTCGGCATCTGTCGCGGAATACAAATGTTGACTGCGGCGCTGGGAGGCAAGCTCTATCAGGACATATACGTTCAGGCGCAGGCGCAAATCCATCACGAGCAGGACACCGAGCGGTATATGACTTCCCATCGTGTCGATATCGCTTCCGATTCGCTGCTTGCCCGTATCTTCGGGCATCCGGAAGGCTTCTCTTTGCCCGTCAATAGTTTTCACCATCAGGCGGTACGAGAGCCAGCGCCCGGATTCAGGGTGTCGGCGCGCTCTTCCGACGGCATCATCGAGGCGGTTGAAAGCACCGAAGGCAAGCCTTTGTTGGGCGTTCAGTGGCATCCTGAATGCATGATTCTGGGAGGCGACGACTCCATGCTCCCCGTCTTCCGCTGGCTTGTGGGAGAAGCTGTCGTCTATGCTCTCACGAGAAAGTTCCACAACGAGCACCTTATTCTCGACACGCATTGCGACACTCCGATGTTCTTCCATCAGAACATCGCCTTCAACGAGCGTGACTCGCGCATTCTCGTGAACCTTCCAAACATGACCGACGGGCGTCTCGACGCCACAATTATGGTTGCCTACCTGCAGCAGGACCTTCCCGGGCACTACGACTATGCGGCAGCTGCCCGAAAGGCGGAGTCTCTGCTTGACGGGATAGAGCAACTGGCAAAGGACAATCCCGCGCGCATCGCTATCGCCCGCACTCCCGAGGACCTTTTCAAGAATAAAAAGGAAGGGAAGAAATCCATCATGCTCGGGATAGAAAACGGCTATGCGGTAGGTGAAGACTTGTCGCTCGTGGAGCATTTCCGCAGGCGCGGAGTCGTCTATATGACGCTTTGCCACAACGGAAACAACGCTATCTGCGCTTCTGCCCGCCCGCGCGAGGAGGAACCGACGTTCACGCACAAGGGGCTGAGCGCCTTCGGGCGCGAAGTAGTGCGCGAGATGAACCGAGTGGGGATGATGGTTGACTTGTCGCATGCGGCAGAGGAGAGTTTCTACGACGCGCTTGCTTGCAGCAGCACGCCGATTGTCTGCAGTCACAGCAGCAGCAAGGCTCTGTGCAATCATCCCCGAAATCTGACCGACGACCAGCTGCGAGCCCTGCGCGAGTGCGGAGGAGTGGCGCAGGTGTGCCTTTACGACGGATTCATCCGTCAGGAAGGCGGAGCTACGGCCGACGATGCCGTGCGGCACATCCTGCATATGATAGACGTCGCAGGCATTGAGCATGTGGGCATAGGAACAGACTTTGACGGCGACGGAGGAATCGTCGGCTGCGCGAATGCTGCGGAGGTGATGAACATCACCCGCAGGCTGATAGCCGAAGGACTGTCTGAGGACGATATCGCCCGCATCTGGGGGTTGAACTTCCTGCGTGTGATGAGCCAAGTGCAACGAGCGGGTGTTTCGCCTTAGAGGGGCTTCCTCAAGGCTTTTTCCACGTTGACTTCTCCACGCAGATTTTTTCTTTCTAAATAAAAAATTTTCCCTTCTTGAAAAAAAATTATTCTTTCTTCATACGGCGAGATTCTTTCTCGAAAAAATTTTTTCCCTTCTTCATCTTGATAACATCTCAAAAACATATCAACTTTAAATAAAAACCACTCGGAAAAATGAAAAAACTACTTTCTCTGTTTCTTCTGTTGGCAGTCATGCTGTGTTACAGTACTGCCGGGAATGCGAAGAAAAAAGCGGATCTGACGAAGTATGTCGATCCTATGATTGGAACAGCGTTCACGGGCCACACATTCCCCGGAGCTACCTATCCTTTCGGAATGATCCAGCTCAGCCCCGACAACGGGCTCGAGGGATGGGAGGTCTGCTCGGGTTATCATTACGACAACCCGTATATCTACGGCTTCAGCCACACGCACCTCAATGGTACGGGATGTTCCGATTTGTGCGACATCCTTTTCATGCCCGTCGTAAACTTTACGGCAGAGGGACTCTACGGCGATGACTACCGCTCGGAGTATTCGCACGAGGGTGACGGCAACGAGACATGCTCCCCGGGATACTACAGCGTCAAGCTTCAGCGCTGGGGAGCCCAGGCCGAGCTGACTACGGGCAGGCGTGCGGCTATGCATCATTATACGTACGCAAACAAGCCGTCCGACGGCAAGCCTGTCGACAACCAGATTATCATCGACCTGTCGCACCGCGACGACCTTCTGGACGTAGACCTCAAGGTCTTGGACGACTATACAGTATGCGGATTCCGCCGTTCCCGCTGGTGGGCATCGGATCAGCTCGTCTATTTCTACGCGGAGTTCTCAGCACCCATCAAGGATACGCGCATCGAGCTGCAGACGCTCAAGCCTGGTGCCGAAGTGCAAAGACTCCCGGCAAGGGCTCTGCTCAGCTTCGGCGAAGAGGATGACATTTATGTCCGTATCGCCATCAGCTCGGTGTCGGAAGAAAACGCCCGTCTCAATCTTCGCTCCGAGCTGGCAAAGAAAGCAGGAAAGAAACGGTTTGCAAAGCAGTTCAAGGCTGTTCGTGCTGGCGCGAAAGCTGCTTGGAACAAGTATCTGAACAAGATTGAAGTGAAGGCCGAAGACAGAGTTCGCGGCACCGACGGTACCGTTTTCACCGCCGAAGAGCAGCTGACTTCTTTCTACACCGCTCTTTATCATACCGCTATCGCCCCTTGTCTCTACTCGGATGTGAACGGGGAATATCGCGGTATGGACAAAGTGGTACACAAGAGCGAAAAACATGAGCAGTACACCGTCTTCTCGTTGTGGGATACGTATCGCGCACTGCATCCGCTGTTTACTATCATCGAGAGAGAACGCACGAAGGACTTCCTCTATTCGTTCCTCTCCATTTATCGCGAGTGCGGCAAGCTGCCCATCTGGGAGCTCCACCGCAACGAAACAGATTGTATGATTGGCTATCACTCCGTTTCCGTCATTGCTGATGCCTGGATGAAAGGCATTACGCTTCCCGAGAAGGAGATGGAAGAACTCTTCGACGCAATGCTGGAAAGCACCCGCAAGGAGGAGTACGGCATCGACATTTTCCACAAAGAGGGCTTCGTCAATCCCGATAAGGAGCGCGAGTCGGTATCCAAGACGCTGGAGTATTGCTACGACGACTGGTGCATAGCTACTGTCGCCGACATGCTCGGGAAAAAGGACATCGCTGCGCAGTATTATCAGAGTGCTCTCTATTACCGCAATATCTTCGATCCTTCAACGGGCTTCATGCGCCCGAAGGTGAAAGGCGCCTGGCTCGACCCGTTTGAGCCGACGGAAGTCAACCGTCACTTCACGGAAGCCAACTCGTGGCAGTACAGCTTCCACGTACAGCACAGCATCAAGGACCATATTGCGCTGATGGGAGGAGACAAAGCTTATGGCGACAAGCTGAATGCCTTGTTCTCTGCTCCATCCGAGACGACGGGACATTTCCAGTCGGATATCACGGGACTTATCGGTCAATATGCACACGGAAACGAGCCCAGTCATCACGATGCATATCTGTTTGATGCTGCAGGACTCCCTTGGCGTACGGCAGAAATCGTTCATCAGGTTTCAGATCTCTTCTATCAGCCTAAACCCGACGGCCTTTGCGGAAACGACGACTGCGGGCAGATGTCTGCTTGGTACATCTTCTCTACGCTGGGCTTCTATCCTGTTTGTCCCGGAAAGACGGCTTATGCTGTCGGTTCGCCTCATTTCAAGCAGGCAAAGATTCATCTCGAGAACAGGAAGACAATCGTTATCAATGCCAACATCGAAGACGGAATCTACGTGCAGCGGCTGGATGTCTCGGGTAATCCCGACAACCTGCGTTCCTATCTGAATCAGGACGAGTTGATCAAAGGCAGAAAAATCAGGTTCACTATGGGAGGAAAGCCTTCCGAGGACTATGGTGTAGCCGAAGAAGAACGTTACATCACATCCTCAGATCCTTCCTATGCCGTTCCTACCTCTCCTTGGTTTGAGGCAGGCAGCACGAACCTTGACGATGCTCCCCTGCGCGTTACCGTAGGAAAAGCTGACGAGGAAGCAAGCATTTTGTATCGCATTCGTAGCCTTTACGATGATAACGATACGGTTCCGTTCGTTCCCTATGAGGATGCTATTATTGTTGACAAACGTTGTCTTGTCGATGCTATAGTTGTTGACAAAGACGGACGTCGTTCCTTCCCCGTTACGGCTCGTTTCGATCGGGCGAATGACAATCTTTCCATCACGCTGAAGGAACGGTACTATCCGAACTATAGTGCAGGAGGCCCTCAGGCTCTAATCGACGGTTTCCGCGGAACTACCCGTTGGCGTGCAGGAAATTGGCAGGGCTATCAGGGAACAGATTTGCACGCAATCGTAGATCTCGGGAGTGTACAGGAAATCCGTCGCTTTGGCGCAGGATTCCTGCAGGATATCAGTTCTCGGATATGGATGCCTCGTGATGTGGAATTCCTTGTGTCGCAAGACGGGAAGAGCTATCGAAGCCTTGGTGTTGCAACGCACACCGTAGCAATTACTGATGAGGAAGTGCAGTGCCACGATCTTTTCGCTCCGTTCACATCCCCCGTTCGTGCCCGTTACTTGCAAGTGTTTGTTCGTGCCCCGCGTGACATTCCCGAGGATCTTCTCGGTGCAATGCCTGCTCCTTTCTTCCTAACAGATGAAATCCTTTGGGAATAAGAGGAGATGGCTAATTTTGCTTAAGAAAAAAGTTTATCTTAGAACCATATAATTACCAAAAAATCACAGATAAGAATGAGTGATCAACCCGTTGTTAAGGAATTGGAGCAGGTGATAGTGCGCTTTTCGGGCGATTCCGGCGATGGCATGCAGCTTGCCGGCAACATCTTCTCCACTGTTTCAGCTACTGTGGGCAACGACATCAGCACGTTTCCCGATTATCCTGCCGACATACGCGCTCCGCAAGGTTCGTTGACAGGAGTTTCCGGCTTCCAGATTCATGTGGGAGCAGGTAAAGTGTTTACACCCGGAGACCAATGCGATGTTCTCGTTGCCATGAATGCTGCTGCGTTGAAGACGCAGTACAAGTTTGCAAAGCCTACGGCATGTATCATTATCGATACCGACTGCTTCCGTAAGTCCGATTTGGAGAAAGCCGAGTTCAAGACCGACAATCCTATTGAGGAGATGGGCATTAAGCAGGAAGTTATTGCTGCTCCTATCTCGCAGATGGTGAAGGATTGCCTTGCTGACAGCGGTATGGACAACAAAGCGATGCTTAAGTGCCGCAACATGTTTGCCCTTGGGCTTGTCTGCTGGCTTTTCAATCGCGATCTTTCCATTGCCGAGAATTACCTGCGCACAAAGTTTGCGAAAAAGCCGGCAGTTGCTGAAGCTAATATTCGCGTCATTCATTCAGGTTACGATTACGGACATAACACCCATGCGAGCGTAACAAACACGTATACCATTGAGTCGAAAGTGAAAGTTCCTGGAAGATATATGGATATCAGCGGAAACAAGGCAACGGCTTACGGACTTATTGCTGCTGCAGAGAAAGCAGGACTGAAGCTTTTCCTCGGCTCCTATCCCATTACGCCTGCTACTGACATCCTTCATGAACTTTCGAAGCACAAGAGCCTGGGAGTTATCACCGTGCAGTGTGAAGATGAAATCTCAGGTTGTGCTTCCGCTGTTGGTGCTTCGTTTGCCGGAGCTCTGGCAGTAACATCCACTTCAGGCCCGGGAGTCTGTCTTAAGAGTGAGGCTATGAACCTTGCCGTTATCCAAGAGTTGCCTCTTGTCGTCATCGATGTGCAGCGTGGAGGCCCTTCAACTGGACTTCCCACGAAATCAGAGCAAACGGACCTTCTTCAGGCTCTCTTCGGGCGCAATGGTGAGAGTCCTATGCCTGTAGTTGCTGCTGCCAGCCCAACCGACTGTTTCGATGCAGCCTACCAAGCCTGTAAGATTGCCCTTGAGCACATGACGCCCGTCGTGCTGCTCACAGATGCTTTCGTTGCCAACGGCTCGGGTGCTTGGAAACTGCCTAAGCTGGCTGACTATCCCGCTATTCAGCCTCCTTATGCTCCCGAGGAGATGAAGGACAACTACACGCCTTATCGTCGCAATCCCGAGACAGGAGTTCGTTATTGGGCAGTTCCAGGACGAGAAGGATTCATGCACATTCTCGGAGGCTTGGAGAAGGATGGAAAAACGGGTGCCATTTCTACCGATCCTGACAATCACGACGCAATGTGCCGCGCGCGTGCTGAGAAGGTTGCCAAGATACCAGTTCCCGATGTTCCTGTCTATGGATGCAAAGACGATGCAGAATTGCTGATAGTTGGTTTCGGAGGAACCTTCGGACATCTCTATTCCGCTATGGAAGAGCTGAATGCTGCAGGCCGAAAAGTGGCTCTGGCGCATTTCAAGTATATCAATCCGCTGCCGGCAAACACAGCAGAAGTGCTGAAGAAATACCCAAAGGTTGTCGTTGCAGAGCAGAATCTGGGGCAGCTTGCCGGATATCTTCGCATGCGGGTAGACGGATTCGTTCCTTATCAGTTCAATCAAGTGAAGGGCCAGCCTTTCGTCGTAAAGGAGCTGGTTGATGCTTTCACTCATATTCTCAACAACTAATACTCTTCTTTCATGGCATATACACAACAAGATTTCAAGAAAGGTCAGCCTCGCTGGTGCCCAGGCTGTGGAGATCACTCCTTCCTCGCATCCCTTCACAAGGCTATGGCTGAAATAGGTACGGCTCCCTACAACACGGCTGTCATCAGCGGTATCGGCTGTTCAAGCCGTCTTCCTTATTATATGAATACCTACGCTATGCAGACTATTCATGGAAGAGCTGCTGCTATCTCCACAGGAGCTAAGGTTGCCAATCCCGCTCTTACGATTTGGCAGATTAGCGGCGACGGCGACGGGCTTGCTATTGGCGGAAATCATTTCATTCATGCTATCCGCCGAAATGTTGACATCAATATGATTCTCCTTAACAACCGTATCTACGGACTTACGAAGGGACAGTACAGTCCTACCAGCCCTCGCGGCTTTGTCAGCAAGTCAAGTCCTTACGGAACGGTGGAAGATCCCTTCCGTCCTGCCGAGCTGTGCTTCGGAGCACGCGGGCGTTTCTTCGCTCGTGCTGTCGCTACCGACAATCCCGGCACTATCGAGATACTGAAAGCCGCTGCTGCGCACAAAGGCGCTTCGGTTTGCGAGATTCTGCAGAACTGCGTCATCTTCAACGACGGCACGCACGAGAGCGTTTATAATAAGGAAGGGCGAGCCAAGAACGCTATCTACCTGCGTCACGGGCAGCCGATGCTCTTCGGCGCAGACAACGAATACGGCCTTGTCCAGGAGGGCTTTGGGCTGAAGGTTGTCAAGCTGGGCGAGAACGGCATCACGGAAAAGGATATCCTCGTGCACGATGCTCATTGTCAGGACAACACCCTTCACCTGAAGCTCGCGCTGATGGAAGGACCCGACTTCCCTGTTGCCCTCGGCGTAATCCGCGACGTGGAAGCTCCCACGTACGAGTCCGCTGTTGCCGAGCAGATAGAGGAGATAAAGGCAGTAAAGAAATACCACAATTTTGAAGAGCTGCTGCTTACCAACGACACCTGGGAGGTTAAGTAACACCTTCCGCTCAGTCGGAGGAAAGCATTTTTACTTTCTCGCATCTTACATCCACAGCCTTCCTTGCAGCGGGAAGGCTGTTTTTTTGCCCAAGAATTTGTAAAGTCTAAAAAGAAAAAGTATATTTGCACTCCGATAGATACCATTTATAATATCGGATATGAAAGTCATTAACCTCAGCGACACCTATTCCGTGCTGGGACGCTTCTTAGCAGACCTGCGCGATGTGAACATTCAGAAAGACCCCCTTCGCTTCCGGCGCAACCTTGAACGCATAGGCGAAATCGAAGCCTACGAAATCAGCAAGACGCTCTCGTACCAGACCGTCAAGGTGCAGACTCCTCTGGGCAAGGCGCCTACCCATCTCTCTCCCGACAAGATTGTCCTCGGCACCATTTTCCGCGCCGGACTCCCTCTGCATCAAGGGTTTCTCAACGTCTTCGACCGCGCCGAGAATGCCTTCGTAAGCGCATATCGCTACTACAAGGATGAAGAGTGCAAGGACGTAGGCATCAAGATTGAGTATATAGCCTCCCCCGTGCTCAACGACAAAGTCCTCATCATTGCCGACCCTATGCTGGCAACGGGAGGAAGTATGGAGCTCGCCTGCGAGGCGTTCCACAGCAAGGGACAGGCTCGTCACACCCATCTGGCTTGCGTTATCGCAGCTCGTCCGGGAGTGGAATACCTGGAGAAGCTCTTCAAGGGGCGCGACGATGTGACCCTCTGGTGCGGAGCTATCGACAAGCAGCTCAACGAGCACTCCTACATCGTGCCGGGATTGGGCGACGCCGGAGATCTTGCCTACGGCGAGAAGACGGCGATTTCATATCAATGGTAAATCCGAAGGCTCGCGGAAGGATGTATTCTCCAGCGAAAATTATGAAGAAAGAAAAAAGATTTTTCGAGAAGGAAAAAATTTTTTTCCCTTCTTCATCTCGCCGGATTCTTTCTTCATAATTCAGCAAGCCTAAAACACCCTCTCGCAAGCCCAAAGATAAATAATGACAAAAAAACCTTTAAAATTTGGAGAAAACCAATAAAATCATATATCTTTGCCGTTGATGTCGGAAAAGGCATCGACACGAAAGAATAGAAAACGTATTTTATTAACAATTTAATCAGTTACAAAGTTATGAAGAAGATCTTATCTCTTGTAGCAGCAGTTGTTCTCTGCGCAACTGGTGCAATGGCACAGGTTAGCGTTGGCGTCGGCTATATGCAGCCCAACCACATCTCTACCGACAATACGCTCAATGGTTTTTATGCTGGTGTTGACTACAACATCAATCTCTCGGGCGACCTGAGCGTAGCTCCTGGTGTGTTCTATTCACGTTCCTTCGGTACCAGAGCTGGCGGCACCAGCCTGTTCAACATCAACGGCAGCGCTACCTACACCGAAGATTACGTAGGTGTTCCCCTCAACTTCAACTATGGCCTTGACCTCGCCCGCGACCTTCGCATCAGCGTCTTCGCAGGTCCAACCTTCGCTTATGGCCTTACTTCCACAGCCAAGTACGACGCAAGCGTAGCTGGCATTAGCGGAAGCACCACCCGCGACCTGTATGCCAACGAGAACTACAAGAAAATGGAAGTGCTCGTAGGCGGCGGCTTCGCGTTCGACTATGCACACCGCTTCCGCGTAGCTCTCGGCTACAACGTTGGTATGATGGACCGCGACGCAACAGACAACGGCACCTTCAAGCGCAACTATCTGCACATGGGCTTCGCCTTCCTCTTCTAATCAGAGAAGAAATAAACCTCACAGGGCGGGAGACATTCTCCCGCCCTTTTTGTTTGCGACAGCCTGCCAAAACAACAACGCGTGAAGGGGAAAGTAACAGGATGTATGAAGAATGAAAGCAGTATTCAAGAGCTTTTTCCTGTCGGGGAAACCTTCCGTTCGGAGTCGGAAGTTTTCGTTGCCAAGACGATTCCTTTTCCATACGTTTTTTTTCTTTGACTTCGTAGGTCGATCAACGCGTTGTTCGACGTGTGACAACGCGTTGATAGACCCCCCTCTGAAAAAACACTCTCTCGGAGGTTTCTGAAGATGGTGCTTTGGCTTTGCTTTGTGGCAAGGAGCAGAAGGTTTCCGAAGCCAGCTTGGCTCAAGCTACAGCTATCAGGCTTGGGGGGATGAAAAAAGCGAATGAGCACATCGGCGTTCATTCGCTCGGGGAAAGAAAAGGCTATGTTCTTTGTGCGGGATTACTTCTTGGGGTAGCGGCTGAAGGCTCTCTCCATCATGTAGAAGTTGTTGGAGCGGCTCGTGGGGTTTCGCTCGACGCTTACCCTGTTGAAGTAGGCGACGCGGTTTGCTTCGGCGTCGGCGATGAGCACGCGGTAGTTCAGGTTGTCCTTCAGGGGCACGGAGTAGGCTGTTATGGTTCCCAGCGAGAGAACGGTTGTGAGGATGGCTTCTGCGACGGCTGCTCCGACTTCAAGGGCGTAGTCGCCGCTGGTGCGTGTGAAGCCGTCCTGGAAGATGAGCATCACGTAGGGGAGGTTGTTGTCGTGCATAAACTCGCGGAGCGACTCGGGCAGGGAGAGGGCCTCGATGTTTTTCTTCTTGTTGCCGTAGCAGCGGTCAAAGAACTGTGCTCCTTCGTAGCCTATCTCTTGGTAGAAGTCGGCATCCTGCATGTAGAGGACGCTGCCTGTGGGGAAGCTGTTTGCTGCCTCGAGGATATCGAGAAGGTGCTCGTGCGCTACGTTTGTGAGCGAGTCGCTGAGTTCTTCGTTGTCGCGCAGGCTCAGCTGGTAGATGGACGAGTAGGGCTCGATGACGGGAATGTCGTTGACGGGTGTCTCCCGAAGGGTTTGGGAGGTGTAGCGCGTCACAGAGCAGGAGCTCAGGGATGCAACGAGCAGGATGATGGTTAGAAGTGTTGACGTCTTTTTCATAAGTCTTGTTGTTGGTTTTCTTTTATCAGGGTTGGTTGATAGTGTGGATGAGGATGGTAAGGTTGGAGGTAAACATGCCGATGGAAATCGCCAGCAGCATGACTCCGAAGAATTTTCGCAGGATGTAGATAGCCGTAGGCGGAATCTTCTTCTGCAGCTTGTCCATCGAGGCAAGCACGATGTACACCCAAATCATGTTGAGCACAAGGCCTATGAGGATGTTGACATCCGCATATTCGGCTTTCAGCGAGATAATCGTCGTCAACGCGCCTGCTCCTGCGATGAGCGGGAAGACAAGGGGCACGAATGTGGCTTCAGCCGTAGGACCGTTGTAGCGGAAGATTTCAATGTCGAGAAGCATCTCGAGTGCCATCAGGAAAAGCAGGAAACCTCCGGCAACGGCAAACGAGTTGATGTCGACGCTGAAGAAGCGGAGCACGGCATCACTACCGATAAAGAAGGTAAGGAGCAGGATGAGGGCCCCTACGGTGCATTTCAGGGGGCTGAACTTCTTTCCTTTTGCCTTTAGGTCAAGCACGATGGGAATAGAGCCCAGCACGTCGATGATTGCAAACAGGATAAGGAATGCACTGAGGACTTCCTTTATGTTAAATGCCCAAAAAAACTCTTTTATCATTTGTCTTTTCTTGAACTAGGTTTGGAAACCGAAAGTCCTATTCCCTGGGAGAAACCTGTTGTGCGGGTTTCTGAATAGGCTTTTTTCAGACTCTGCGGTTTCGGATTTTCGTCAGTTAATTAAAATCGTGCAAAGGTAGGGTGAAAAATGCGAATTGTTGCAAGAAAATAGGGATTTTCACATTCTTCGTACCAAATTCAACGCTTCTGCTACGGAAGTGACGTCTTTGATGAGCATGTTCTGCCTTCCTCCCGTGCGCCGGAACTGGCAGTCGTTGGGGCAGATGGTAGAGAAGGAGAGCACGCGCCCGAAGGCCTCGCTCTGGTAGTAGGGGCTGTCTTCCGTTCCTACGAAATAGAGCACCATACGTCCTGCCTTCAGCACTATTTTCTCTATGCCCAGCGTGCGGGCTATCCGTCGGAGCGGAACAACCCTTAGAAGCTCTTCTCCTTCCTGAGGGATGTGCCCGAAACGGTCTTCAAGGCGCGTGCGGAAGGCTGCCAACTGCTCATCGGTCTCCAAGGAATCCAGCTCCCGGTAAATGAGTATTCGCTCCCCGCTGCTGGGAATGTACTCATCGGGGAAGAGCAGCTCAAGGTCGCTTTCAAACGAGCATTCCTGCACGAAGTCCTCGCCCGAGAAGACGGCCGAAGGGGTGTTCTGCCCGTCTTGGGCAACGGGTTTTTTCTCGAACAAGTCGGTGAACTCTTCTGTCTTCAGCTCGTGCACGGCTTCCTCGAGAATCTTCTGGTAGGTCTCGTATCCCAAGTCGGCAATGAATCCGCTCTGTTCTGCTCCCAGCAGGTTGCCGGCTCCGCGTATGTCTAAGTCCTGCAGGGCGATGTGAATGCCGCTTCCCAAGTCGGTGAAGTTCTCTATCGCCATCAGTCGGCGGTGCGCCTCCTCGGTCATGCTGCTGTAGGGAGGAGCCAGCAGGTAGCAGAAGGCCTTGCGGTTGGTGCGTCCCACTCGCCCGCGCATCTGGTGCAAGTCGCTCAGTCCGAACATGTGAGCTTGATTGATGATGATGGTGTTGGCGTTGGGAATATTGATGCCGTTCTCAACGATGGATGTGGCGATTAGCACGTCGTAGTCGTAGTTGATGAAGCCGAGGATGACGTTCTCAAGCTCTTCCGGGTCCATCTGCCCGTGCCCGATGGCTATCCTCGCGTCAGGAACGAGGCGCTTGACAAGTGCTGCCAGCTCAGGGAGGTTCTGAACGCGGTTGTTGATGAAGAACGTCTGCCCGCTGCGCGACATTTCGTAGTTGATGGCATCGCGGATGATGTCCTCGTTGAAAGTATGCACTTCCGTCTGTATGGGATAGCGGTTGGCAGGAGGTGTCTGCATGATAGAGAGGTCTCGAGCGCCCATCAGCGAGAACTGAAGCGTGCGGGGGATGGGAGTCGCTGTCAGCGTCAGCGTGTCGACGTTGACTTTCATCTGCTTCAGCTTCTCTTTAACAGAGACTCCGAACTTCTGCTCCTCGTCGATGATGAGCAGGCCCAGGTCCTTGAACTTGACAGACTTGCCGATGAGCTTGTGGGTTCCGATGATAATGTTGATGTTGCCTTCGGCCAAGTCCTTTAGTATCTGCTTGATGTCATGCGCTGAGCGTGCGCGGCTCAGATATTCGATGCGGCAGGGGAAATCGCGCAGGCGCTCGGAGAATGTCTGGAAATGCTGATAGGCAAGAACGGTAGTGGGAACGAGCACGGCAACCTGCTTGTTGTCTGTGCAAGCCTTGAAGGCAGCACGAATGGCAACCTCCGTCTTCCCAAATCCCACATCGCCGCAAATGAGCCTGTCCATCGGGCGTGTCTTTTCCATATCGGCCTTTACGTCCTGCGTGGCTTTCAGCTGATCGGGGGTGTCTTCGTAGATGAAGCTGGCTTCCAGCTCGTGCTGAAGGAACGAGTCGGGGCTGAAGGCAAAGCCGGGCTCCTTGAGGCGCTTTGAGTAGAGAAGGATAAGATCGCGGGCGATATCCTTTATTTTGGTCTTCGTGCGCTCCTTCATCTTCTCCCAGGCACCCGTTCCTAAGCGGCTCATGCGGGGCTGGACGCCGTCTTTCCCCTTGTACTTCGAGATTTTGTGCAGCGAGTGGATGGAGACGAGCACGATGTCCTGCCCTCCGCGTGCTCCTTCGTAGACAAGTTTGATGGCTTCTTGCGTGCTGTCGCCGTTGGGGATGCGAACGAGCCCCGCAAAGCGCCCGATGCCGTGATCGATGTGCACGATGTAGTCGCCGATCTCAAACTGCGCCAGTTCCTTGAGCGAAACGGCAACCTTCCCTTGCCGGGCTTTGTCGCTACGGAGGCTGTATTTGTGGAAGCGGTCGAAAATCTGATGATCGGTGAAGAAGCAGCAGCGAAGCGTGTTGTCGGAGAACCCTTCGTGCAGCGTCTTGTTGACGGGGATGAAGTGAATCATCTTCTCCTCGTGCGTGCCTGTGTCCCACTCCCCGCGCTCGTCGAAGATGGTGCGCAGGCGCTCGCATTGCTTGGCGCTGTCGCTCAAGACGTAGAGCCGGTAGCCCTTGCTGATGTAGTCGGAGAAGGTTGACGACACGAGGTCGAAGTTCTTATGGAAGATAGGTTGCGCCGAGGTGTCGAAGGTGATGGTTGCCTCAGGCTTGCCTGTGGGATGGGTGCCGTACTCGATGCGTCTAAAAGCGCTGCTTGCCCGCATGAAATCCTCCTTGCTTACCAACACGGGGAGAACTGCGCTTTCCGCTTCGTCAATCTTAACGGAAAGGGTATCCTTGTTGATGATGTCAATCAGATTGCAGACGTCGAGATAGTCGCGGAAAACGACAGCGCTACTTTGCGGCAGGAAGTCGAAGAAAGAGGCGTGCCCCTCTTGTTGAGCAGTCAGCTCGGGTGTGATATAGATGTCGTTGGCTTTGCTTCGCGACAGCTGGCTCTCCACTTCAAACGTGCGTATGCTGTCGATGTCGTCGCCGAAGAAGTCAATGCGGAAGGGATATTCCGAAGAGAAGGAGAAGACGTCGACAATGCTTCCACGAACGGCATATTGCCCGGGCTCGTACACATAGTCGGTACGTTGGAAGCCCAGTTTGAAAAGCTCTTCGGTAAGTTCAGAAGCCTCGAAAGTCTGCCCGACAGAAAGGTGAAGCGTGTTTTCCTGCAGGTGTTGCTGCGAGACAACACTCTCGGCAAGCGCCTCAGGGAAGGAGATGACAAAAAGCGTTGTGTCGTCGGAAGGGCCTCCCTTGGCTGCCAGACGCGTCAGCACTTCGGTACGAAGCACTTCGGCAGCATCGTCCTTCTGCCTGTACTTGATGGCGCGCTTGTAGGAAGAGGGAAAGTAGAGCACCTGCTGATCTCCCATGAGCTGCGTCAAATCGTGGTAGAGATACCCGGCTTCTTCCGCATCGCGCAGCGTGAGGAGAACAACGGGACACCCTTTCAGGCTACCTGCTCGGGATGCTGCAGCAAAGAAAAGCGCGGGAGCTGACGACACAAGTCCCCGCAAAAAGATGGTTTTAGTTCCATCTTTCCACGTTTTCTCAAATGCCTTGATGCCAGCATGCGCGGCATAGAGGTTCACCAACTCTTCTATCAGCATCCTTTCTCAGTAAAGTGCTGCAAAGATACGAAAAAAATATATTTAAAAAGGTATGCCTTTTTTCTTTTCCTTTCTGTTGTCGTTCGTGCGGGGAAGTCCGTCAAGCGTTACATATAC
The DNA here is from genome assembly GCA_017615125.1 of Bacteroidaceae bacterium. GTDB lineage: Bacteria > Bacteroidota > Bacteroidia > Bacteroidales > Bacteroidaceae > UBA1189. Next base: position 42,096 of record JAGAAS010000062.1, on the reverse strand, counting down.
TTGTCGCCGTGCTTCATCATCATAGTGTTGCGGAAGTTGCGGATGTCGTCCTCGTCTTTGGGGCAGATGACGATGACGTCGTCGGTAATGTTTACGAGGAAGCCCTCAAGGTCCTTGATGATGGCGATTTTGTCCTTGGGGATGATGACAAGGTTGTCGCGGCTGTTGTAGAATTCACACGTTCCGCCCTCTGCCACGTTGCCTTGCGAGTCTTTTCCTGCCTCGCGGTAGACGTCTTCCCAGCGCCCCACGTCGGTCCATCCGAAGTTTCCTGCTTGCAGATACATGTTGGGTGCTTTCTCGATGACGGCGTAGTCGACGGATATGCTGGGGAATGATTCGTAGATGCGGTAGACATCAGCACGCCGCTCGTCGCGAGTGCGTTCTCCGGCAAACACATGATCGAAGCTCTCCATCATCTCGGGAAGCAGCGGATGCATCGTCTCAATGATGGTGTTGACGTTCCAGGCGAAGAGGCCCGTGTTCCAGTAGAAGTCGCCGCTCTCGACAAAGAGGCGCGCAAACTCCTCCTGGGGCTTCTCGGTGAAGGTTCTCACCTTGTGGAACTCCTCAAATCCGGGCTCTATTCCGTTTGTCCCGTCTATCTGGATGTAGCCGTAGCGCGTCTCGGGATATGTCGCGCGGATTCCCATCGTAACGAGGTGCGGATGGGTGGCAACGTAGTCGAGGGCCTTGTCAAGGGCGGCAATGTAGGCGTCTTCGCCGAACACCAGCTGGTCGGCAGGGAGCACAATCATGTTTGCCTGCGGGTTGATGCTGCGCAGGAAGTAGGCCGCATACGCCATACTGGGCGCCGTGCTCTTGAATGCCGGCTCGTGGAGGATGCATTGCGGGTCAAGCTCGGGCAGCTGCTCACGCACGAGATGGGTGAACGAGCGGTGGGTGGTAACGATGATGTGCCCCTCGGGAAAGAGCTTGGCAGCGCGCTCGTAGGTCTGCTGCAGCAACGTCTTTCCCCCTCCGAAGAAGTCGATGAATTGTTTCGGGACGTCCAGAGTGCTGGTAGGCCAGAAACGGCTCCCGATGCCGCCTGCCATGATGACGCAGTATTTATTTGAGTTGTTCATGATGTAGTCGAAAGATGGAATGTAAATGAGTCGAAAAACAGCGGAAAGCCTTCTCTTGCAGTTCTTTTGGGTGTAAAGTCGTTGACTATGATAGGAAATTTCGCTTAATTTGTTTGCTAAGGTAGGTGTTTAATTTGGGAGGAAAAATTATTTCAGTATGTTTAATAACATAAAAGAGCCTTTGTCCCCGTCGGCAGGTTCATGGATGACGCTGGGGGAGAATCTTCTTCCGATGATGTTTTCTTCCAAAAAAAATTATGCTCAAAGAATCTCGCCGGATTCTTTCTTCATACGGCGAGATGTAGAAAGAAAAAAATTTTTTCCCTTCTCGAAAAAAAATTATTTGTTCTCGAAAATCCTTCATGCCTTCAGTATCTTTTCAGGCTTCTGCTTCCTGTTCGTCGGCACATTCGGACTGCGGGCTTGGAGAAGGGCTTTTCTGTGTGATAGATAAAAAAAAGGGAGGTCGTTTCGACCTCCTCAGAGTGGTGCCACCGGGATTTGAACCAGGGACACACGGATTTTCAGTCCGTTGCTCTACCAACTGAGCTATGGCACCTTGGTGCTAAAAGCGGATGCAAAGGTAGGCATTTTTTTCCTTTCTCCAAGTTTTTTTTAAATTTTTTCTTCCTTTTTTTTGCTTTTCGCAGAAGTTGCCCTATCTTTGTCCGACAATTTCAAGCGGAAAGTAGCGCAGTTGGTAGCGCACTACGTTCGGGACGTAGGGGTCGGGCGTTCGAGTCGCCTCTTTCCGACGCAAGGCGACAATAGGATTTCTCCCGTTGTTGCCTTTCTTTTTTCCTCTTCGCTTTTCGTTGAAAATAATCAATGGAAACGATGATAGAAAACCAGAAAAAATCCGTATATTTGTAGCGAAGAAATAATACTCTGTCTGGATACGTCATTATGAAACAATCTCATCGAATCTGTGTTCTTGCTCTTATTGTCGCTTGCCTTGGATTTCTTCGTATTTCGGCGCAGGATATCATCCACTTATGGTCTCAGAACGCTATGCCAAATCATAAGGTGGGTGTTCAGTTACAAGACAGCGTCGCACGGGAAAGGGCTTTCATTGTTACTAATCCTTACATAAGTGTGTTCCATCCTTCAAAAGCTGAAAACAAGCATGCTGCTGTGCTCATCATTCCTGGGGGAGGCTACGTGAAGCTGGCCTATGAGATTAGCGGCTTTGCTTTGGCAAAATGGTTCAACACGATGGGAATCACCGCTTGTGTGCTTTTTCATCGCCTGCCTAATCAAAGGGATGTCGAAGTAAGCTATAGGGCTCCCTTGCAGGATGCGCAACGTGCGCTGCGGCTCATTCGTGCCCACGCAACGGAATGGGATATCCGCCCGGAGAAGGTTGGCGTGATGGGCAGCTCGGCAGGAGGGCATCTGGCAGCATGCGCTTCCACGATTCGCGAGGACTGGGCAGCCGTTGGCGACAGTCTCGACGATTTGCCTTTCCGTGCAAACTTCAGCATTCTGGTATCGCCCGTTATCGATATGTCAGGCTCCAGCTACGAGAACAGAGGCAGTCATCAGGCCCTGCTTGCAAGCGACGACAGCGAAGAATGGCAGCGTTACTTTTCTGTGCAGAACCAAGTGACTGACGATACGCCGCCTGCAATCCTGTTTCATGCGCAGGACGACAACACCGTTCCTTCCATTAATAGCCTCCTTTACTACAGAAAACTCAGAGAGTACCAGATAAAAGGGGCTTCGCTTCACATCTTCCCCGAAGGAGCTCACAGCATCTCACTTCGTGACAACCCTGGAAGTGCAGCCCTCTTTCCTTTGCTGACGGAAATGTGGTTACAGGACATTCACGTGCTGGAATAAAAAAGAAAATCTCGTTCTGATGTTCTGCTGGAAACGGAAGAAAGAGGAGCCTTGTTGGTTTACACTTTACTTTTCACGAAAAAGAGAAAGGCGTATCATTATCCATCTTTGCAATGAGAAAGATTACGAGTCGGCATTCGTTTCCTTTTCAGCCCTCAGTTTCTTCAGATAGTCAGTAGGTGTTTCTCCAAGGTGTTTTTTGAAGCAGCGACTAAAGTATTTCGGGTCATTGAAACCTGTTTGGTAGGCAATTTCGGAAATGGTGAAGTTGTCTGTTTTCATGAGCTGGACAGCACGTTTGATGCGCATCTCTTGCACGAAGTCGATGGGCGTGAGTCCTACTGTGGCTTTCAGCTTATTATAAAAGACGGTGCGACCAAGCTTGACGGCACTAGCAAAGTCGTCGATAGTGATGTCGGCATTGTCCATATTCTTTTCCATAAATGCCATAACATCTTGGAGAAACAGTTCGTCAGCAGGAGTAATGACGGGCATATCGGGTTCAAGACTACGCCGTACAAGAGCCTTGTCACCATCGGAAAGCATCTGCATGAATCGTTGACGGAGCCTTTGTCGCTGTTCCAAAAGAGCAGCGACACGTGCCTTCAAATAGCTGGCGCTGAAGGGCTTGAGCACATAGTCGTCGATGCCGAGTTCAACGCCGTGTATTCGGTCGTCAAGCGTACCCTTGGCAGTAAGGACGATTATTGGCACGGCGTAGATGTCGGCGTCTTCCTTTATTTGCTGAATCATCTGGAAACCGTCCATGACAGGCATCATGATGTCTGTGATGATGAGATCGGGCCATAGCTCACGGCCCATTCGCAAGCCTTCTTCCCCGTCGGTTGCAAGCGTGATGCGGTAAGTATCGGAGAGGATATGCTCTATGAAATCACGCAGTTCGTCGTTGTCTTCAACGATGAGGATTTTGGGGCGTTCGTCCTCTTCGTCTTCTTCGGTTCCAATTACTTCTGAGAGGGGATTTTTATCATTCAGGTCGACTGGGGAAGTCTCGTCAGTTGCTTCCAGGTGTGCTGTATCAGCAGCGAAGAACTCAACTTGTTTGTCGTTGGAGAAATGATCTTTGCCTGTTCGGAAGGTAATGGTAAAGGTGCTTCCTTCGCCCACTTTGCTGTCAACGGAAACGTTGGCGTGATGTAAATCAGAGAACTGCTTGACTAATGAAAGACCAATGCCCGAAGAGGGTCGCGATGTGTTGTCGGTGAGAACAGTTTCGAAGCGGGTAAACAGCTTGCTGATGTCTTCTTTCCGTATACCTATTCCTTGGTCGCTGACAGAGATTGCTATCGTATCTGATGTAGGCTGAGTGGCATTGATGGTAATTGATTTTCCGTCATCGGTGTACTTGAAGGCATTGACAAGCAAGTTGAAGAAGATTTTCTCTATTTTATCCCGATCGGCCCAGAGGGTGGGCAGATTGTCAGAGGCCTGAAGAGAAAACGACATATGATGTTGCACCGCCATTTCGTTGAAGTTCTCCATGATGCGAGAGAGAGTGTCACGTACATCAATGGGTTCTATCAGAAGTGACATTTTATGGTTCTGCAACTTACGGAAGTCAAGAATCTGGTTGACAAGATTAAGCATACGACGTACATTGCGCTGAACCACTTCAAGATAGTAGCGTGACTGGTCGCTAAGGCTTTTATCCTCCAACACCTCGCTCACAGGGCCATCAACAAGCGTTAGAGGCGTACGCAATTCATGGCTAATGTCGGTAAAGAACCGAATCTTCATATCCGTCAGTTCTTGCTCCACCGTGAGGCTATGGCGCAGGCGATAGAGACGCATTGCCTCGTAGACAGCGAGGGTGATAAGAGTGAACACGGCAAACAGAATGAGCAACATGCCCCAAAACCGCTCGTAGAAGCGGGGCTTGACGTAAATGGGGAGAATCTGCTCGTTGTCAGTCCATTGGCCATCGGCATTAGTGGAACGAACATGGAATAAATGTTTTCCTGGGGGTAGGTTGACATATGTAACGGAGTTCTCGCTGCTCGTTGTCCAGTCGGCATCAACACCTTCCATGCGATAGGCATACTTCAAGTGTCTGCGATTACGGTAGTCAAGGGCAGCAAAGTGAAGGGTTGCCGAACGATCGTCTTCGGAAGAAGCCAGATGGCTGTCAACGACGAGAGGTGGCACATAAATGTCAGTTCGAAGTTCGGTGGGATTTATGGAAACTGTTCCCTGCATAGTACCGAACACAAGTTCATTGCCCTTGTGGAGAGGAATGCCTTCAGAAAAGACAACTTCTGTCGGAAACGAGAAATTGTCGTAGATGGTGATTGTCTTGTGGTCGGCACTCAAGCGCGACAATGCTCGCTCGCTGCTAACCCAAAGGATGCCCTGATAGTCTTCGACAATGCTATAGGCTACATCGGAGGCAAGGCCATCTTCTTTGCTGATACTCTCAAATTGAATGTCATTGCTGAGCAGGTTGTCTGTGATCATACGGCAGATACCTCCGCTCTGGGTGGAAACGTAAAGGGTTCCGTCGGTAGTCATTAAGACCGATGTGATGTCGTTGTCAGTAAGACATGTGTCGTCATTGCTCCGCTTGGCATTGTGAAACATACAGATATCCTCGGGCCTTGAAAAGTCCGTACTGTATGTATAAAGTCCTTCGCGAGAGGCGATGGCGATGATGCCAGGCTTCACCTCACTGACGAAGCGAATGGTTTGGGGCTGCTCGCTGTTGTATCCCAGTCTGTTTTGCTGGTGGATGAAATGCCCATTGTCCCAAAGATTGACGCCCCCTCCGAAAGTGCCTATCCATAGGTGTCCTCGACTATCCTCGTATAGAGTGTAGATGGCGTTGTTGCTGAGCGAGGTGATGTCTTCATCATCGTGGAGGAAATGGGAAATGGAATAGCTGTTACCCTCAGGCGTGAGGCGGAAAAGCCCATCGTTGCGCGAACCCATCCAAACCACGCCATCTGACGTCTCATGGATGCAATACATGGTACCTGGGAGAGCGAACTGCTGCAGTTCCGTCCCATTGCTGTCGCAGACGACGACCTTGTTTTCCCGTAATCCATACCAGTGCCGATTTTGGGAATCAATGAACTGAGAACGTACCTCTTGGTTGCGGAAACGGTTGTCGATGCGGAAGGGGCAGCTGTGAAGTGAGAGCATATCAACACTGCGCTCGCTCTGGTACCACACGTTGCCCTGGCGGTCAATGGTGAAGGAGGAAGTGTTGCTGTTGAGGTTCTCGCGACAATAGGGGCGCTTGAAGCTATTTGTGCGAGTGTCGAAATAAAGGATGTCGTTGTTGCCCATCGAGAGGAGCCAGAGCTGTCCGTCAGAGTCCTCATGGAAACGACGCGCCAGCAATTCGTCGGACAAGTCAGCTGGCAGCATAACCCTGTCGGCCCTGCAGTGGACGTAGTTGTCGTCGCTGGTAAGCCGCAGCACGCCCTCTTGCTCGGAGAGTCCCCATAGCACCCCGTGGCTGTCAAGGAAGACACTATGGATGTCCTGCGAAGTGAGGAGGGAGAGGCTTCCTCCGCCAATTAACGAACGGTAAAGTCCTCGGTTTGTGGCTGTCAGGAGAAGTGAATCTCCTACGATGCCGAAAAAGTAGACACGGCAGTTTTCTGGCAAGAATTCCTTGAAAGAGAGTGTTTCATTGCAGTAATGGGCAATCTGTCGTCCGTTAGATGAAATAAACCATGGCCCCTCTTCTGTCAGTGCAATGTGACGAAAAACGACCTTGCTAGCAGGCTCAGCATTCCCGTTTAGGTAGCAGCCCTGCTTACCAAGAACCCACTCGTTGCTCTGATAGTCAAGAACGGCACCGTAAATTTCTATAGAAGTAGACGATGTGGAGCCGTTTCCAGCTGCATCGTTACGGAAGTGGATGAGCCGGCTACCCTCCTCGGGATGGTTGTCTAAGATACGGAAAACGAATCCATCCTCCGATTGCATCCACGTGATGCCATTTTTGAGAGGCCAAATCTTTGCGACATGTGCCTTGTGTCCTGCCAGACTGTCGAGTACAGGCTGGACGTCGTAGAACTGCTCCTGTCGTTTGTTGAACACATAAAGCCCGTTAACGGTTATGCACCAGATGTCGCCCTGACTGTTCTCGACAATATTGTTAATGCGGTTTGTGGCAAGCACCGAGTTCTTGCCGCGCCCTGACTTGTATTTTGTCCACTGGTAACCATCGTAGCGGTTAAGCCCGTTGAACGAACTTACCCAGATGAATCCCTGACTGTCCTGCATAATGCTGGTTGAACGTCCCTGCATGGACTCGTCGTCGGCAGCAAAGTGGGCGACGCTGACGAAAGGCTGGGAAGACATGTAGTCTGTCTCGGCACCTTTTATAACTAGTACCCATAGCAGCAGCCCTATCGTCAGAAGAAGAGAGTTTTTCATCATTGGTGGTTATTTTGGGACAAAAATAAGCATTTCACTTGATAATCAAAACAGCAAAACGAAGAAGTGTGTGAAAAAAAGAAAAGGCAGTCTGTATCTGCCTCTCTTTCCGCAGGGACATTTCGCAATGCCGTGCTTCTTTCTTTATTTGAATTTGAGAACTCGAATGCCGTCTGAGCAGACAATTCTTGCTATACCGGGCTTCCCGTCGGAGATGCTAACAGGCTCTCCGCTAAAAAGGGTGTTTCTTGAGCATAGGATACCGCCAAGCGAGTAAATCTCAAGTGTGGCTTGTCCTGCAAAGCCAGTCGCCACAAGCTGGCCTTTGTTAAAAGACACTTCAATGTTGTTTTGCGCCGTGAGGGACTTGACGGAAGTAGCATCACCGTAGGTAGGAATGCCGGACTTATGTCCTAAGGTTCCATACTGGTTGACGGCTCGAATGGTGTATTCCGATGCTTCTCCTTCGAATGTATATTGAGTTTCGGTGGTGAACATCAGAAAATCGTCGTTGCGCAGCACTTCGTAGCAAATGGCCGATTTGTTGGAAGTCCACGTCAGCAAGTTGTCCTTGTAGAAGACAGCAGGTGCGTCAAGTTCTGTTGTGATTATCTCGGGTTTCCAGTTGTCCTTGCCACTGAGAACGGTCTTCACCGTCAGCGCGTCGGCTTCTTCCTTCGTGAGGATGCTTTTGGCGATGCACGTCTCTTCGGGATTCTGCTCGCTTCCGCCTCGCCAATACCAGTTGTTCCGTTTGCTCAGATCTACAGGCTTTCCCTGATAGTTCATAGTGTTGTATTCGGCAAACACGGCAGGAAGTCCGCCCATGTGGTTTATCCATCCCGCGTCGCTCATCGTAATGTCGCGCGAGAGGGTGGTGTTGATTATCGAGCAGCGTGGATTGTTGTGCCAAGGGCGCCCGAAGGTGTTGTTCGTGCGGGCTGTGCCTGGGCGGCTCGAGACAATGTTGCAGTCACGGAACACGTATCCGTACTTCACGCCGGCTCCGTGACTGGGAGCGGTGAGAACGGAGCCGTTGCGGCAGAAACCGATGGTGCAGCTGTCGAAAACGGCGTCGCCCGAGCAGTAGATGAAGTCGACAGCCCCTTCAATGTAGCTTCGTTTGGCATAGTGCCTATGTTCGTCCGACCCTGTCTGCCACGTGTCCTGATAGCTTTTCAGCTTGCTGTTGAAAAGGCAGAACCTATCGGCGTAGGAACCCAGCGCCAGCGCTTGAGGACCTGCCTGATTCACGTAGCCCCAAGAGTCGATGATGCTAATGTTATGAATATAGGTGTTGGGAGCCAGCGTACAGAGGACAGGCCCGCGTCCTTCGGCTTCCTTGAAGTTGGCCTGATCTCGCTCGTGCCCCGCGTTGGATGTGATGGAGAATTCGACGATAGTCTTGTCGGGGTCCTCTCCGACAATCGAGATGTAGGGTTGATCATTTGCGATGCGGATGAGCTCCACGTAGTCGCCATTCTTTACGAAGATGAGCCAAGGCTGCGTGCGGTTTGTGGGGGCGGCTTTTACAGCAGCGCGAAGGCTGGTATAGTCGCCCGTCCCGTCGGCAGCAACGATGGCATCGAACACGCGCATCTTAGGACCTGCTGTGGAAAAGCTCACCGTACATCCCTTCAGGGGCTCATCCGAAGCCTTGCTCGCAAAGGCTCCGTCGCGCACCACCAGCGTGTAGTCTGTCGCATACTGCAGCTCGCCAGGAATGAAGATGGCGGCGTATGAAGTAACGGTGCTAGGCACAATATATTCGCCGTTGAGGAAGCAGCTGTCGGTGCCGAGTTTCATTGCTACGTCGCTCTGCAGAACAATGTTGAGGTTGACGGGAAGGTCCGTCTGCCCGTCGAAAGGAACCTTCGGGCTGACAGCCTGCGCCTGCACGGCAAGGACTGTCGTCAGGCAAAGTAATAGGGATGCTATGCGTTTCATATCTTAGGTGTATAATCTATCTGCTGGCAAAGATACAGACCAATCTCTTCGTATGGGTGGACTTTTTAGCGCAATAGGATGAAAAATCCCCGATGACGACCCTTCATAAATAAATACTGAAATATGGAGAAGGAATCTCGCCGTATGAAGAAAGAAGCGCGCGAGATGAAGAAAGAAAAAAATTTTTTCCCTTCTCGAAAAATTTTTTTGGAGAAGGGAAAAATAATTATGAAGAAAAAAAAAACGCGGAGAAGCCGAAGCCTCTCCGCATTGTCTGTCAAGCAAGAAGATTTGTCTGCTTATTTCACAAGCACCTTCTTGCCGTTCTTGATATAGATGCCCTTCTGAGGAACGGCTACTTGACGGCCCTGCAGGTCGAAGTAACCAGTTTCCGTCTCGGGAAGCTCGATGGTCTCAACGCTGTTCGGGTCAACGTCGGCTACAAGGAAGATGTCAGCCACATAAACGCCGTATACGTCGAAGATACGGTTTGCATCATAGCCGCTGGTAACGTCGGGAATCAGACGGATGTAAACCATCTCCTTGTTTGCCGTGTTGGGGATAGTGTCGCAGAAATCCTGCCAACCGCCAGTTGTGGTAACGGTATCAACAGTCTCCCACGACAGTTTGTTGTAGCTGTACTGTACGAAGTAGTCGTAGTGACCCATGTAGGTACGCTTCATCTTGAAGTTGAAGGAGATGTCGCTCACGTAGCCCTTCGTGCAAACAGCCGTCTGCCAATAGAAGCCCTGATTGGTGTAGTACTTGGTGCTGTCCATAGCGCCTTCGGGGGTCTTGAACTCGGTGCCGTCACCCTTGTCGGTGCAGCGCAGCCAGGTTACGGCAGCGGTGTAGGTATCGGTGCGGTTCCACCAGCCACTTGTCCAAGGTGCATCGGGATAGAGCGTGTAGTAGAGGTCGAGCTGAGGAACGTACTCGGGATCCTTGTAGTCCTTGCTGAGCCAGTCGGCAGGACGATTCTGGGTTGCGCCGCCGCTTGCGCCGTTACCGTCGGTGAAGTCCCATCCGCAGATATAGTCAATCTGCTCGAACTCGAGGCAGATGTCTCTGTCTTTATCCATTACGACAACGAACTCGTTCCCATAATAGAATTCAGACATATCGGCCATATAGCCATAAGTGAAGGTGGTGATGAGGTTCGTGCGTACCGAAACGACAACTTCCGTTCCTTCGGGGTACTTGCCATCCTGCCCGTTGTCAGAAAGATTGTAGTTTCCGCCGTTGGTGCAGGTAATGTTGAGGGCGTACATCGTGAGGGCGTCAAATACAGCATAAACAGTGGTGTTGCCGCTCATTGTGAAAGTGTAGGTGGCATCCTCGCTGACAGTTTCTCCAGCAGCATTCACCCACTTCACGAACTTATAGCCGTAGGCGGGAGTAGCAACGAGAGTAACGTCGGTTCCCTCGGGAATGTTGCCGGAGGGGCCGCTAACGGTACCCATATCGTCTTGACCTTCGCTTACGCCCTGCGTGAGGGTGAACATGTTGCCAGAAACCTCCTTGAGCCACTCGCTATCGCCTAGCACGCCACCATCGGAAGCTTTTCCGTCAAGAGCTGTGTAGCCTTTGTAGAGGGTGAAGTCAGCATTGGCAGCGTCAGCCCAGATACCGCCGATGGAAGCAATGCCGAGATCCTCGAGCGTGTAGTTGTTCTCAACGGTTGCATCCATGATGTCCTCGTTTACATCAGGAATCAGCCAGCCAATGATCAGGTTGTTGGCAACAGTAACATCCCAATAGCCTGCGCGGATGTCCCACAGTTTGCCTGCGCTCTTGCCTTCGGGGCAAACGATGATGTTGTCGGTGAACTTAACTACGCACTCCTCGCCCGAGAAGTTGCCGGAAACGTTGCAAATCGTACGATTGGCATCGCGGCAGCCGCTGTACATGGTGTTCTTCGTGAAGATGAACTCATGGCTCTTGTCCGTTGCTCCTCTGGGGTTGTAGAAGCATTCCATTCCATCGTTGCCGTAAAGGGTACTCTCGTTAATCACCCATTTATAAATAGGAGTAGTATGCCACGACATGTTCCAGTTGCCCGTGTTCAGGTTGCGAAGAACACAGTTGTCAAACTCTACCAGTTCGACTGAGGTCGTAGCTGCGTCACCTCCAAGATAAAACGTGCAGCGAGAAACATTCTCAAGCACGGTGTTCTTCATCTTGATGACCTTGATATTCCCAACAGGTGTGAAGTTAAAGAGGTAGGAAGCACCATTACCGATAATGACATTCTCGAAGACGATGCCAGAACCATCGCCGACACCGTCACCTCTTACTTCACCATTCAGGAACACTTCGCAGGTGTCGGGAGCCATAACGGTGATGGTCTTTCCTGCGGGGAAATTCTGGTTGACATATTCGCCGCTGTAAAGCATCAGAGTGTCACCATCAACGGTGCTACCATAAGCAGCTGCATAGTCTTCCGGGGTTTCCACAACAATTACATTAGCTGAAGCAAAAAGTGCTACAAGCAATGCACTAGCGAAAAGAGTAAATTTTTTCATGTTTTTGTTATGATTAGTTAGACATACATTTTTTTACGATGCAAATGTAGGGCAGAAAAAATCAACGGAGGTGGACTATTTTTTTATAAGGGTTGACTTTTTGACGTTTTTGTTTTTTTGTTTCAAGAAGAGTATTTGAAAGGGATTTCTTTAAAAACTCCTCCTATTAAAAAAAAAAATGCACCTACGTATGCGCGTGTCATTCTAATTTTGCAAACGATTAATAATACATGTTTCAATCTACGCCTGAATATGAGAAACAAATACACTTGGCTGAGTCGTTTGCCTCTTTTGGCAGGATGTCTTTTTCTGATGGTTTCGTGCAATGATCAGAGAGAGTCGTCTGCTGATTATTCACGCTATTTCGAGGCACTTCCCTTCGATATGCAGCCTGTTGAGGCACCCGTCTTTCCAGCACTTACCATCGAGGCATTTGCTACCGACAGCGCTTTCATCCAGCAGGCTATCGACTCGGTAGCTTTTTTGGGCGGTGGGACAGTAGTGATACCTGCCGGTGCTTGGGTGAGCGCTCCTATAGAGCTGAAGAGCAATGTGGAACTGCATTTAAGTAAAGGGGCTATTGTATCGTTCTCAACAAGCCCCGAGGACTATCCCGTCATTGAGCGTTGGTATGAAGGTCAGAAACGAGAGAAAGCCGTTTCGCCAATCAGCGCAACAGATGCGGAGAATATTGCTATCACGGGAGAAGGAATTTTCGATGGAAATGGCGATTATTGGCGTCCTGTGAAGCAAATGGGCGTAAGCCCTTCTCTTTGGCGCGATTTCACTCGGCGCGGAGGATTTTTCAACGAGGACGGCAAAACGTGGTACCCTATGGAGAAATCCACCCTTCGCCCTGTGATGGTGGACTTGGAGAATTGCCGTCAGGTCCTATTAAAGGATATTACTTTCCGCAACAGCCCTGCCTGGTGCCTGCATCCTGTTCTTTGCCGGGATGTGATCATCGATGGAGTGAAGATGCTCAACGAATCGTATGCCGCCAACGGCGACGCGCTTGACATTGAGTCGTGCAGCAACGTGCTGGTGAAGGATTGTTTCCTCGATGCGGGTGATGATGCTATTTGCATCAAATCGGGAAAAGACGAGGAGGGACGCCAACGCGGTGTACCTACAGAACGGGTCGTGATTGACGGATGTACTGTCTACAACGGGCACGGAGGCTTTGTGATAGGTAGCGAGATGAGTGGAGGAGTGCGTAATATAAAAGTTTCGAACTGCACGTTTACGGGTACGGATAACGGGCTGCGTTTCAAGAGTTGCCGAGGGCGTGGAGGTGTAGTTGAGAATATCTGGTGCAGCAACATCCATATGAATTCCATCCGAAGCAGGGCCATCTTATTTGACCTCTATTATTTCACGAAAGGAGACAGAGAAGAAAAACCCGTTGACGAAACTACTCCCTCGTTCCATCACATCTATATGGACGGAATTACCTGCTCCTCTGCAGGAAGTGTCGGCATCATGCAGGGATTGCCCGAGATGCCGCTGCACGATGTAGAGCTCAGCAACGTGCACATTACGGGCGATAGACCTTTTGAGGCCATCGACACTGCCCGCATCCGCTTCCAGAATGTTGTGTTCACGGCTCAGGACAGTATATGGAAAAGCATGAATTGATGAAAAAAATCCTATGAAAAACGAAAGACAAGATTCGATGAAAAAGCTGATAGCCGGCACAATCATTCTGGCTTTGCTTCCCATTCTTACCGTTCAAGCCGACCATATGCCAGCTTTCCCGGGTGCCGAAGGACACGGGCGCTACGTGACAGGCGGGCGAGGAGGCGTTGTCTATCATGTCACGAACCTTGAAGATGATGCTACGAATCCTCCCTTCGGATCGCTCCGCTACTTTATCAACAAAACGGAGACACGCACCATCGTCTTTGACGTGAGTGGAACTATTTTCCTAAAGGATTACTTGAATATCAACAACGGAAACCTGACGATTGCCGGACAAACGGCTCCTGGCGATGGTATCTGTATTGCAGGATATCCAGTACACGTCAACGCAAACAATATAATCATGCGTTTCCTCCGCATCCGTATGGGTGATCTTCATCCAGATGTCGAAGACGATGCCTTGGGGGGACGAGGTATAAAGAATATCATCATCGATCACTGCTCATGTTCATGGAGTGTGGATGAATGTGTGTCGTTTTATGGTGACGAAAACCTTACGCTTCAATGGTGCATCGTTTCGGAAAGCCTCCGCTACAGCAATCACCAGAAAGGCGGACACGGCTACGGAGGCATCTGGGGCGGAGCAAAGACTTCGTTCCACCATAACTTCCTCACCCATCACAGCAGCCGCACTCCCCGACTGGGCGCTATGGATATCACGGACGGAAGGGATAATGTTGACCTTCGAAACAACGTGATTTATAACTATGGAGAAGTCGTGGGCTGCTACGGAGCCGAAGGAATGGATGCGAACATAGTCAACTGCTACTACAAGCCAGGTCCAGGCACCACGACAGGCGACCGACGGGCTATGCTTATCAGTATAGGCGTAAACAACGACGATAGCGCGCGCCCGCGCCTGGGTAAATACTATATAGAAGGCAACTGGTGCAGTTCATTGAAGGATACATATAAGACACCCACCAACTCGCTGGAAAAGGCCACTACGGCTGACAACTGGAACACCAAGTCGGTGCAATGTTCCGATATTACTGCCGCCGAACGGGCAGCTATGCGACTTTCTGAGCCAAACACTCCCGGCACCGTTACCACGCACTCGGCTCAGGTTGCTTTCGAGAAAGTGATGAATACAGCAGGCTGCTCGTTGGTTCGAGATATAATCGACGAGCGTTTGGTGAGGGAGTGCCGCAACGGCTCCTACACCTTTCAGGGGACGAGCGACCCCTCGGGGCGCAGCTATCCGGGCATTATTGACAGCCAAAACGACCTGAAGCCGCGCAACGCCGGCGACGATTGGAGCCCTTGGCCCACGCTCAACAGCACGGAATGTCCTCTCGACACCGACCGAGATGGTATGCCCGATGCTTGGGAAGAGGCTCACGGGCTGAATCCGAAATATCCGCTCGACGGAAAAGCTGTGGCTGAAAATGGGTACACCAATCTCGAGAACTATCTGAACAGCCTTGTGCAGCACATCGTGGCTCAGGAACTGGGCGACTATGAGTTTGTGACAGGAGAAGGGGTAAACGACCTTGATACATCCATTGAGATTGCAGAGTTGGACAGAGAGGAGATGGATGTCTACTATGACCTTTGCGGTCGTCCCGTAGTGAATCCCTCAGAAGGCATATACATTTACAAAGGGAAAAAAATTATTCTTTGAGGAAAAAATTTTTTTCCTTCTCGAAAAAATTTTTTCCCTTCTTCATACGGCGAGATTCTTTCTTCATATTGAAACGAACTTTTGAAAGACAACAATCATCATAAAACAACATCGAACAATGGAAAACAGGAAAACCCGGTGGATGAGCGCCCTGCTAGTGCTGACAACGGTGCTGACAGCCTGCCAAGACTACATGTCGGAATACTACCGGCGGCCTGACTGGATCAAGGGGAACTGCTACGAGGTGCTTGAGGCCGACGGCAACTACTCCATCTTCCTTCGCGGCATCGAAAGGGCGGGCTATCGCGATATGGTCGACGGCAAGAGCATCGTTACCGTGATGGCACCCAACGACGACGCCTTCCGAGCCTACTTTGCCGAAAACGGCATCAGCAGCATCGACGAGATGGACATCGACGAGCTGGACAAGCTCATAGGATTCCATCTGATGTACTATTCCTACAGCGCCGACAAGCTCATCAACTTCCGCCCCGAAGAAGGAGACGATGTGACGGACGAGGAAAAGGAAATCAATGCGGGCATGTACTACAAGCATCGCACAAAAAGCCGCGACAGGAACACGACGGAGTTTGACAACACGCGACAGACGGAAGTCACCATCTATCATCAGGAGCGATTCCTGCCAACCTTCTCCTACAAGTACTTCAACACCAAGCTGATAGACGCCGAAGAGAACTATCGCTACTTCTTTCCCGGCACGGAATGGAACCCTACGGGCATCGGCTTCAACGTAGCAAATGCTGCGGTGACAAAGGGGAACCAGATTACGAAGAATGGCTATGTGCATGAGATAGACCACGTTTTGCGTCCCCTGAATACAATCTTCGACGAGCTGCGTGCCGACGAAAACTTCAGCCAGTTCCTCGCCCTCTACCGGCAGTACGAATACTATGCCTACGACCCTGACCTAACGCAGGAATACGGCAACGGAGAGCGGCTCTACCAGCATTTGTTCACCAAGCCTATGGCAAACATTGCTTGTGAATGGCCCAGCACCGACTATAGCAAGCTGACGACACTCTCGAGCGTAGGATACAGCATTTTTGCTCCGACAAATGCAGCGCTCGACAACTTCTTCAACAACTACTGGGCAAAGGGCGGCTACGCTTCCCTCAGTCAGGTGAGCCGCGAGAGCGTACAAAAGCTGCTGTTCAACTGCGTGTACGTCGATGACATTGCCTTCCCCGAGGAACTCAGGCGCGGCGACATTGAAAACTCCTACGGAACGGTCATCAACGTGGACCTCGACGCTGTGCCCCAGAAGTACCGCATCCTCTGCGAAAACGGCTTGCTCTACGGATGCGAGGAACTGGCAGTTCCAGCAATGTTTGCGGCTGTCACAGGTCCTGCCTATCAGTACAAGGCTTTCAGCTACTATCTGATGATGCTTACCTCCATCGGGGAGATTCAGAATACGTTGTGGAGCGACGAGACTCGCATGCTTTCGCTTATGCCCGACAACAGCCAGGTGGAGGCTATGGGTATCTCCTACGATGCTAGGAACGAATACCTTGTGCGCGACGGACGGGCTTTAGGTGCCGATTTCAAGACAAGTGCCTCGTATGCTCACTTAGTAGACCTCTCGCAAAGCACCTGCACCGACACCGAGCTCGACAGCGTGAGCGGCAAGCAGCAAGTTTTCCGCGCTTTCTCACCCGATGTCTGCTTCTACTGGTATGTGCAGGACGGAAAAATCTCCAACAGTTTCCGCTTCAACGAGCGCATCTATCCCCAGCAGCGCACCGACGAAGAGGTGTTCTTGCCCTTCCACGAATTGAAATCCTACCGCGACGACGGCACGTGGAGCAACGGCAAAGCCTACAGCTACGAGGGCGCTATGTTTGTCGGAATGCCTAGCCTCACCGTCTACAAGAGCTTCCAGCAGATGGCTGAGAATAACAAGATTGACGAGTCGCTACCCTACTATGCCTTTACGAACCTGCTCATCACGGCAGAGATGTATACCGGCGCAAAGTACAATTTCTTCCAGGAAGGCGACATGCAGTTGATGCTCATTCCCACAAACGATGCTGTTACCAAAGCTATCAAGGCTGACGCCATACCGGGAATGACGTTTGATGCAGAAAAGCTGGAGGCAGGGGAGAACCTGTTCGACTGCATCGTTGTCTTCGATATGGAAAGCCTGCAGGCTTATCTCAAACAGTTCTTCATCCCTCTTTCCAGCGCAGGCATCACCAACTATCCCTATCTCGGCTGGGCCGAGGATACCTCCAAGGGAATGGAAACGCTTAACACCGAAGAGATTTACGACGAGGCTACCAGCCGCGTCACTTATCGCTCGGTGAAAGTCGTTATTGCCGATAAGGGAAGCAAGCTCACAGCCCGCCTGCTCGACAGTAACCGCGAAATAGACTTCTGCCCTGATTACCATTACCTGCCCTTTGTCTTCAACGACGGATGTGTGCAGTTTATCGAAGGGATGTTTTGATTTTTGAAAACCGATTCAACCAGATTGCAATTATGAAAAAACAGATATTATTGTTACTGCTCTGCCTTTCGGCTTTCAGCTTTCAACTCTCTGCCCAGAGGATGCTCACGGGACATGTCTATGAGATGTTTGGCGACGACAAGGAGCCTGCCATAGGAGTAAACGTCTCCATCTACAACACGCAGAACCGTGTCGTTGACGGCACTATCACCAACTTCAACGGTGAATATAGCCTGCGCATTCCCGAGAACGAGGGGAAGCTCTCCATCGTGTTCTCCTACATCGGCATGAAGACACAGACGTTTGCTTACACAGGGCAAAGCACTATCGATGTGACTATGGCCGAGGACACGCAGACGCTGGGAGAAGTGGTTGTCTCAGCATCCCAAGTCCACAAGAGCGAGATGGGCATCACCGATCGTGAGCAGACGGCTGCCACACAGCGCATCAAGCTGGACGAGATTGTGGAAATCTCTCCCGTTACATCCGTCGAGGAAGCCCTGCAGGGGCGCCTGGCAGGTGTTGACATTCTGGCAAGCGGTGATCCAGGTGCCAAAAACTCCATCCGCATCCGCGGAACAGCTACCCTCAACACCAGTGCCGACCCGCTCATCGTCATCAACGGTGTGCGTTACAACACCACCATTGACGACTCCTTCGACTTTGCCACAGCCAACAACGAGGACTATGCCGACATGCTCAACCTCTCGCCCTACGACATAGAGTCCATCGAGGTGCTGAAGGATGCTGCCTCCACTGCCATCTACGGAACGGCAGGAGCCAACGGCGTGCTCCTCATCACTACCAAGACCGGCACCAAGGGCAAGCCCCGCTTCACGTTCAGTACCAAGTTTTCGGCAAAATACGAGCCCCATTCCATCCCCATGCTCGACGGAAAGGAATACGTAGCCTTCATCGAGGATGCCATCTGGAACACCGCCAACGCCAAGGGCGTCAGTACCAGCGCCGCCCTGCTAGAACTCCTCTACGACACTCCCGAAATCAACTTCAATAAGGACTGGCGTTACTTCAACGAATACAATGTCTCCACCGACTGGCTCAGCACCGTGGTACAGGATGCCTATACCACCGACAACAACTTCAGCATGAGCGGTGGAGGCGAGAAGGCAACCTACCGTTTCTCCCTTGCCTATGCCGATGAAGACGGAACCACCATTGGCACCAACCTCGACCGCTTCTCTACCACGCTTAACATCGGCTACCGGTTCAGCGACAAGCTGCGTGTCGATGCCGACTTCTCGTTTGCCGAAACCAACAAGCAGGCCAACTGGACCGACCGTGTCCGCTCCGAGGCCATGCTCAAAATGCCGAACAAAAGTCCCTATTGGATCGACGACGAGACACTTCAACCTACCTCCCGCTACTTTAATCGTCAGAACAGCCGCGAGTTCCAAGGAGCCTTTACCGGCAGCAACAGCTTCCATCCCATCGCGATGGCCGCCGAAAGTTACAACAACAGCCTCCAACAGGAGGAGAAGATGAACTTCCGCATCAACTACGACATTCTCCCCGGCTTCACCTATACGGGATATGTCAGCATGAAGTTCATTACCATCAAAAACCGTGCTTTCCTTCCTCAGGTTGCTACTGGAGTGACCATGGACAGCCCTTATGCAAACCAAAGTACCGATGCCTATAGCGATAACTTGGCTTTGCAGACAGAAAACAAACTTATTTATCGCCACAATTGGGATGATGTCCACAATCTTGTTGCCACAGGGGTTTGGCGCACCAGCGACAGCCGGAACAGTAATTATACCAATACCATTAGCGGCGTGGCTTCAGCCCATGCTTCCGACCCCTCCACCAACGGACTTGTTGTAAGTCGCGGCTCAGGGCAGTCGCAGGTCCGTTCAGTCAATGGTATTGTCGGGCTTAACTATACGTTGCTGAATAGATATATTGTCAGCACAACCCTTAACATGGAAGGCAATTCATCCCTAGGCAAGGCCAACCGCTGGGGTTTATTCCCCTCCTTTGGTCTTGCGTGGCACATGAAAGAGGAGGCGTGGCTGTCAGATGTCGACTGGCTAAGCACATTCAAACTGCGAACCAGCTATGGACAAAGCGGAGCCTCTCCCAGCGGCACAGCTCCCTACATGGGAACCTACTCGGCGCTGGGCGACGGTTATATGGACAATCCTGCCATCGTTCCTGTAAGAGTGCAACTTAACAATCTGAAGTGGCAGACAGCTACGGAATATGATGGGGGCTTCGACTTGGGGTTCTTTGAGGATAGGCTGACAACCACGTTCGACATCTACTATAAATATGTCACCGACTTGTTGCAGCGACGAATCAACGTCCCCACAACCACAGGCTATAATAGCCAAGGAAACACTATAGAGTACTTCAATAGTGGCGAAATGAGCAATACAGGTTGGGAATTCCGTATCGACTATACCGCTCTCGATACCAAAGACTGGAAGTTGAGCCTTAACTACAATATTGCCCGTAATATCAACCGCATTGAGAAGTTGCCGGAAAATCTCCCTGAGAGCACATACAGCCTGTCCAATGGTACCTATGCCCAGCGTATCATCGAAGGGGCACCCGTTGGCAGCTTCTTCGGCTACCGTTATCTGGGCGTTTACGACAACACTCAGGAAACATATGCCCGTGATGCAGAAGGTAATGTAATGACGGATATTGACGGAAAACCCGTCGTCATGAAAAATGGCACTTTCGTATGTTTCCCTGGCGATGCCAGATACGAAGACGTGAATCACGATGGTGTCATCAACCAGAGCGACATTGTCTATATCGGCAATTCCAATCCTGTTGTTACGGGGGGGGGAGGTTTCACCCTCCGTTACAGGAAAGTTTCGTTGACTACATTCCTTCACTACCGTTTGGGGCAGAAGATTGTCAACCAAGCTCGTATGAACAGTGAGGCTATGTATGGCACCGACAATCAGAGCCTTTCTGTCCTGCGACGCTGGCGCAGCGAAGGCGATGCCGCCAATACGGAGATTCCCCGTGCCCTTTGGAGATACGGCTTGAACTATCTGGGCTCCGACCGGTTTGTGGAAGACTGTTCCTTCTTGCGGCTGAAAACGTTGTCGCTTTCGTACAATCTGCCCAAAGACTTTTGTCGGAAAGTAAGCATCAACAGTGCTAATATGTTCCTCACTGGCTACGATTTGTTTACTTGGACCAACTACACAGGGCAGGATCCTGAAGTTACGCTGCCAAGCAACGTTACGTCAATTGCTGTCGATAACGCACAGACCCCACGCTCAAGGAGACTTTCATGCGGTGTAACGATAAACTTCTAAAAAAGAAAGAAAATGGAAAGAAAGAGAAAGAATAAGAAATTTTCCTTTGCGAATATTTTCAGGTTTTCCTTCGTTGTGCTCATCTTTGCCTTGTCTCAGACTTCGTGCACAGAATGGCTTGAGGTTTATCCACAAAACGACCAAGTAAGCGACTATTATTGGTCGTCGAAAGAGGAGGTAGAAGCCATGTTAAATGGCGGCTATTACTATTATCGGCAGATGGTAACCACCCAGCTTCTCCCGTTGGGAGAGCTACGTGCCGGGCATATGTTCAGCCGCGGTGCCTATAGCAGTCTTCAGGAATTTCGCATAAAGGAAACCGATAGGAACATTGCCAATTGGGGGCCTTTCTACGAAGTCATAAATGTGGCAAACGGTGTCATAGCCAATGCCGACAAGGCTTTGGCAAACGACGACACGTATGACGAGAACATGATGAATGCCCACAAGGCGGAAGCCCGTTTTCTTCGGGCACTCAGCTACTTCTATCTTGTCCGTAACTGGCGTGACGTCCCCCTCATCCTCGAACCGTACGAAGACGACTCGCAAAGCTATCATGTGGGGCAGTCGTCCGAAGCTGATGTCATTGCCCAAATCAAAAAAGACATCACAGCGGCTCTTGAGTCAGGTGCTGCGAAAGAATACTTCAACAAGCGCTGGGAAAACAAAGGACGTGCCACACGCTGGGCTCTCTATGCTCTGATGGCCGACGTCTCTCTTTGGAGTGAGGATTATGCGGCTGCCGAGCGCTATTGCGACATGCTGCTTCATTCCACGTCGCCTTATGCCCCTACGTTGCTGGCAACGCCTTCACATGCCTCTTGGTTTTCTATCTTCAATCCCGGCAACTCCAACGAATCTATCTTTGAGCTGCAGTGGGACGAGGAGGAAAAGCAGCTGAACAATCTGCCCTATTTGTTCGACAATAGCAGTTCTTCACGTGTATATGCCTTCTCGAAGAAGATGACAGAAATGTTCATTGACGAGATAAACTACACTCGGCAACATATGGTTGAAGAGGTGCGCACGTTGTATGGAGGCTTCTATTGTCCCATGCCCAATGCCTACGTATCCGCTGAAACAGGTTATTGCTGGAAGTATTTCGGGTCGGGTGTCTTAACCGAAAAGCGCACCAGTGAGCATTACGACCCCAACTTTATTATCTACCGTGTGGCCGACGTTGTTCTGATGAAAGCCGAGGCATTGATTCTGCAAGGCTCGAGCCGTTGGCCAGAGGCTGTAGCTCTCATCAATCAGATTCACAACCGCGCCAATCTGGGCGACGTTGACATCGACCCCGCCAACACAACCGAATTTGAACTGTTGGAATGCCTGCTTAATGAGCGTGCAACAGAATTTGCTGGCGAAGGAAAGGCGTGGTACGATATGCTCCGCTTTGGACGCCGCGACGGATTTAAGTACAAGGAGTCGTTCCTCCTTGCTAGGTTGCTTGACTTTAACAAGCAGGCCAGCACCAGCTGGTTCCGTTCTGTTCTTTCTGACAACAACGCTCTCTTCCTTCCTGTATGGGAAGACGAGTTGGAAAACAATCCGCTTCTTATCCAGAACCCATATTATAAATAGAAGAAAGGAAAAAAATATGAAGAAAACATATTCAACTATTCTCCGAACAGTTCTTCCCGTCGCAAGTGCTCTGTTGGTGCTCTTTGCATGTGAAGATCCTTACATGGGTCAAATGTTTGAGTTGGACGATGGTGACGACACGAAAATTACGAATGTCGCATTCATGGAAAAGCATGCAGAAGAGTATTCCATGTTTCTGGATTTTCTGAAGTATGCCGATTATTACAACGCACTTAACGATGCCAGCACGACGGTCACCGTGTTTGCTCCCGACAACAATGCTATGAAAGATTTCATGGAGCAGAAGAACATCACTTCGTTTGACCAACTCAGCAAGGAATATGCCCGTCAAGTTATTCAGGTACACTTGCTTCGTACCTCCCTCTCCGAGAACTCGTTTATTCAGTATGTCAACGAGGGCAGCATCAGCGTGCCTACCCTTTTTGGCGACTACCTCGCGTTGGCATACGGCCATACCCCTAGCGATGTCGACGATGCTGACCTCCCCAACGTACATCCCGAGGACACACTCACCGTCTATCTGAACAATATGGCTTCTGTTGTCGAGATGGCACACCAGACCGCTAACGGTATGGTCTATCGTGTGGGAGGCGTAGTCCGTCCCCTCATCGAGAATGTGCTAGAGAAGCTGAACGACTATGGCGAATACACCATCTTCTTAGATGCCATCGGGCGAACGGGGATAGACGAAACTCTTCGTGTTACTACCGATACTGTCTGGCAATTGATGGGAGGTTACACTGTCAATTATATCTATCATACAGTTCTTGCCGTTCCTGATGACGTATACAAGCAGCAGGGAATAAATGATGTGGACGGGCTGGTAACCTATCTAAAAAGAGTAGATACTGAAGCTTCGCCTTCTGCTGCTGATACGGATAGCTCCAGCGTGTTGCACCGTTATGTTTCATACCATATTATTGATGGTAACAACGATAAAAGTACACTGATTTATACTTCAACGGAAGGAGAGTTGAAAATATACGACACCCGCGAGCCCCATGAAATTCTGACCATACAGACGTTGGTAGGCGAAACGTTTATCAATGGAGGCGACAACGGCGGCTGTCGTTTCATACGTTCAAACATACGGGCTTGCAACGGTGTCGTTCATAAAATAAGTGGAATAATGCCTATCTGGTGTCCCGAGCCCTCTGTTGTTATCTGGGACTTATGTAATAGTACGGATATTATTTCCATTGCCAACAGTTATGGCGCAGCTAATAGTCTCGGCAACCTTTACTCCACCCCTTGTGACGGAGCGGAGTATAAAGTTGATATCTCGGAAACTTGCAAATATGGTACCGTTAATTCGTTTACTTATAGTAAGGCTGCTACATCGAGTACCTGGCTGAATGTGGGTTTTTGGAAATGCAAAGCAAGCACTGATTCTTCTGTCAGTTGGACGAATGAGTTGGACGCTTATTTGAACAACCTTTTCATTGTAAATCTGGGCTATACTGGGTCTATTACTTTCACCACTCCCACGTTGGTGAGGGGTACATATAGAGTTGAGTTTTACTATGCTGGGGCTAAGGCATTAGCAAAGAAGTTTTACGGAGGAGGAAGTGCCGTCAAGTTCACCCTTGATGACTACCTCAAACAACTCTACCTGTGGAAGGGCTGGCCTTCGTCGCAGCAATCCGTACAAGGAGAGACACTCTTTGAAAAGGTGACGTTCGGGGATACCGAAAGCCATACGTTCAGGGCTGTCCTCATGGATCCTAATGCATCGACAGCTTCCACCTATCGTCAGATGTGGGACTACGTGAAATTTATTCCTGTTGAAGAATAAAAGAAAAACCACTACTATGAATAAAGAGATGAAAAAAACCCTTGTGGCTCTTTTGTGCATGTGCCTGGCAGCTTGCGAAGATGCCTGGAACGAGCATTACGGGCAGCAGCAACTTCAGACAGACGGGATCGTGCAGGTCTTCCAAGGTTCGGCAAAGGAGTATCTGCAAAGCCGGCTTGACTATAGTACGGAGAACACCCTTTTTGTGAAGCAAAGCATCTATGACAGGATGGAGGAAGGACACGACTATACCATATTAGCCTATCCTGATGCCGTTTTGAAAACATCTTCAGAAGCGTCCGACACGGCATACGCAAGCTATTGTATAAGCGACGTTGCCTTCGCACCCACAGAACTTCGCGATGGTCTGGGCATCAACACATGGCTAGGGAAGAACATCTGGATAAGTGAACGTAATGGTCAAATGTTTATTGACAGTTACGGATATGATAAGGTAATACGCACTACAGATGCGTATATCTATTGTATAAGCGACGGCATCGTCCCTATCCGCCAGTCCATTTACGAAGTACTTCAAAATCTCGACGACACTCGCTATTCTACCTTCAAAAGTCTTGTTCGCCGGTATGAGCGCACGTGGTTCAATCCCGATTTGTGTACTCCCTCTGGGACAAATGAACAAGGAAACACCATTTATAGCGATTCGGTGAAGGGATGGAGCGTGAAGAATATTCTTATGGACCGTTATACCGAAGACGGACAGGAACTGTGGAATATGCGTAGCGAGGACTATGCAAGCACATTGTTCGTTCCCGACAATGATATTATTTCTGCTTGCATCGACACGGCTCTGTCGCGCGTTCCCCTCTGGCTGGGGCGCAAGGCTACGGCTGCCGACAGAGAGAAATTCGAGAAATGGATTGTTCGTGCTTGCTTTGTCAATCAGCGCCTGACACCATTCAAAGTGACGGGAAAGGATGACATAGACTGTGTGGGCGGCTGCACAAAAGATACGGTTGATGGGACAAAATTCACGGTTGCGGACGCAGCCCTGTGGCGCCCGACGGTACAGACGGTTCGCACTAGCGATGCCATTCCGGCAAGTAACGGGACAGTGTTTTTCTGCGACTATCTGAAGGTGCCGAACAATGTGATCATCTACCGTTTGAAAAGCCGATTTTATGAGCTTTGGAACAATATGACCCAAGAGCAGCGCGATACCTATTTCCGCTGGAGCCACTGGATAGACCCGATGGTGCTGAACGATGCGCAGGGCTCGTTTACGCTGAGCGAGACGTTGCCTACGATGTATTATCACGTTCTTACCGCCATCCCCGACGGGGAGGCTCGTCGTGACACACTGGAGTGCAGTGTGACATACGATGGGGTTTTGTACAACCCGTCCAATCCGCGAGAACAGCGCATCAGGGAGTGCTACATCCCGGCAGGGGAGTATTATTTGCGCATGGGCTTCAAACATAGCCTACTTTATTCCCTTAGCATTCAGTTCTGCGACACACTTCTCATAAAAGACATGGTGATGTATGCACAGGGTTCCAACTATCATTTTGACAGAGGTTCTGTTTCTGTCATCGACAACTACGGGGCTTCGAGCATCGGCTATCCGGAAGGCTACAACTGGCACGACTGGTCGTCGCTCAGCGAGAAGGCGCAGGCCTACGATACGGACGGCTTTCAGGTGGGCATAGTGCAGATGAAACATGACGGGAACTTTACAATTACCATCACCTCATCGGATATGAGCCGACTCTATGACTATACGGCCGAACGCAACACAAGCAATGTGAAACAGCTGATGATGTATCACTGGTGTTTGCGCCCGACGAAAAATAACTATTAACGAGGAGGACCGAAAAAGATGAAACAAATACACTATATAATCAGGACACTTTTCCTTGCGGGTTTGTTCGCCAGCCATACGTTAGCCAGCGATGCGCAAAGATTCGTTTTCTCTACCCGTGTCGTAGATACGAAGGGGCTCCCCCTCGAAGGTGCTGTGTTGGCTTCTGAAGGAGCTGAAGCTTCTGCCTATGCCGATGCTGACGGGTATGCGACGCTGACGATGATTCATTCTGAAGGTATCGTTTCTGTCACCTGCAATGGCTTCTTTCCCACCACACTGGCAGTGAGCGAGGGGAACAGGCCCGCTACGGTGGTGCTGGTGCCGGAAAGCTGGGTTCATTACGCCGAGGAGGGGTCGTTGCTCAAAAAAGACATGCGAAGGGCTCTCACGGTGGACGAAGCGCTTCAGGATGACTTGCCAGGCTTGCTGGTGACGTTGAAAAGCGGTATGCCGGCAGAAGGTGCTTATCTAAACATAGGAGGTATCCATTCGCTGGAGGCCTCTAATATGCCGCTTATCGTTGTTGACGGAGTTCCCTATCTGAAAGACGAAAAGGTATCTACAGCCATTACAGGCTATAGCCGAAGTGTGCTGTCGGCCCTTACGGTAGACGACATTCGTAGTATATCGGTGCTGACGGGGGCGGATGCAGCTCGTTATGGATCGCTTGGAGCTGGCGGTGTTATTTCTATTGAAACGGAGCAGGCCACAAGCGATAACCTCGACACCCGGATTTCTTTCTCGGGGCAGTACGGTGCCCACTTGCGAGGACGGACCATCGACGTGCTGGATGCGAACGGATACAAGAACTATTTGCGCAGCGTGGGCATGACTCGTTACCCACAGATAGGTCTTCTGACCACAGACTATCCTTTTCTGCAGACATCTTCTGATTATCCCTCGGCCTATATCTTCAATAATAACACCGACTGGCAGGGGGAAATATATCGTCCTTCCTTCCTTACAGACAATGTGTTTCGTGTGGAAGGAGGTGACGAGATTGCCAAGTACAACATGAGTGTCGGATATGCTTCCGATGGCGGTGTTATCCGTGGAACCCGGAACGAGCGGTATCACACGTTGCTCAATTCAAACATTATGGTAAGCCGTAAGGTGGACATCTTCACATCCATCGGGCTTGCTTACATGCTTAGCGACTTGCAGGAGCAGGGCATGAGCGCCGAGACCAATCCGATGCTTGCTGCCTGGCAGCAGATGCCTGTTCTGAATCCTTATTTTGCCGATACCGACGGAAGGCTGACGGGAACATACGCGCAGTACAATTTCGCTAACGTCAACGACTACCCCTTGTTTCCATACGAGAATGTGAGCAACCCTACAGCTCTTGTCAAAACCCTTGAGGCTGGAGATAAGGTGTATGACGTAAATGTTCGTTTGGGATTGAACTATCATGTGAACAGCTACCTTCGTCTGACGGGGCAGTTCAGCCTTCAGTATCGCTATACAGAAGAGAACATGTTCATTCCCGGCATGAGCAACCAAGCTATCTGCCCGCAATACTACGGCATTGGGCGAAACACGGTACGTAAGGCTGCCAGTGAGAACCGGAACAATTATTATAGTTTGAACGCCGACTATGCCCGCACATTGGGGCAAGTGCACGAGGTGCGCGCCGATGCGGGAATTCGCTATATGGCGACATCGGCAGAGTATGACATCTCATCGGGTTACAACACCGCTAATGACTTTTACAAGACATTGGACAAGACATCCGATGAGAAACATACCGACGGATATAACGACCTCTGGCGATGGGCAAACATGTATGCTCATGCAGGATATACATGGAAGCGTTTGATAGCAGCTGACGCCAATGTTGTTGTGGATGGGTCGTCGGTAAGCGGTGTGGATGCCCCGCGGTGGTATGTCTATCCATCGGGGAAGCTTACTTTTATGGCTGCCTCTCTATCGGCAATGCCCGATTGGGTGAACAGGATGGATGTGAATGTGCAGTATGCACGGAGCGGCAATAGCCGTTTCTCGAGCAATTATGCAAAGAACTATTACATTTCGTCGAACTTCTTCTCGATGGGTTCTATTCTGCGTGGCGATATACCCAACACGTTACTAGAGCCTGAAAAACAGCGGACGCTGATGGGAGGATTGGATGTGAGCCTCTGGAGACACCGCCTGCAGATGGGAATGACAGGTTTTTATTCGCATGCTTGGGATCTGATTATTCCTCAGAAAATCTCTAGCATTTATGCAGCAACGGACTATTATGAGAACGATGCGGCTGTTTCCACACGAGGTGTTACACTTTCGGTTCGGTTAACGCCTGTTGAGACAAAAGATTTTAGCTGGAGCATAGGAGGGAACGTGACACGGCTCCGAAGCGTTGTTGATGCATTGGGAGAGCGTGATTATTACGATATTGAACAGAGTGTGTTCGCAGAAGACGAAGACTGCATCGTTCGTCTGCAAGTAGGAGAGACCCCTTACCAGTTCTATGGGTATCAGACCGATGGTATATATACCACAACAGCAGAAGCCAATGCCGATGGATTTACCTCCATAAACGGAACTCGCTATCAGGCAGGAGATGTGCGCTTCATCGACCAGAATGGCGACAGTGTCATTAATGAACGCGATAAAGTGCTTCTCGGCAGCAGTCGCCCAGAGGCTTTTGGGTCCGTTTTTACATCGCTACGCTTTAAGCAGTTTACACTTACTGCTCGTTTCGATGGGAGCTATGGAGGAAAGGTGTACAATGCAGTACGGCGAAACCTGGAGTCGATGGATGCTTTCCACAATCAGTCGGTAGCTGTTGTCAACCGTTGGCAGACGGAAGGGCACCAGACCTCTATGCCTCGTGCAAACTATGGTGACCCTAGCGCAAACAATGCTTTTTCAGACCGGTTTGTTGAAGACGGCTCTTATATGAAGTTGGGCTCTCTCTCGTTAGGTTACGACATCAACCGCCCCATCATGCATTTCTTCCGCTCAGGCACATTGTGGGTTTCTGGAGAGAATCTGTTCTACCTTACACGTTACCTCGGAAACAATCCTGAGTTTGCATACAGCTATGATGATTCTATGTATGGTATTGACTATGCGAAAGTCGGCGTCCCCCGAACGGTTAAGGTTGGGTTCAACCTCAATTTCTAATGTGTAAAAAACATATTCCATTTACTATGATAAAGAAAAGGAAGAATATGAAAAGAATACTATCTCAGTTGGCTCTTGTGGTTGTCTGCATAGTCGGGTTTATTTCTTGCGAAGATTTGTTTGCTACAGACCCTGATAACATCATCAACTCTGACGACTATATTTCTACCGACGATGAAATGTACAAGGGCTTTATGGGCATTATGACACGTATGCAGAAAGCCGCCGATGTGGCAATTATTCTCACAGATACGCGCGGCGACTATTTTGATGCAACGTCGAATGCACCCCTTGAACTGCAACACATCTGGCAGTATGAGCCTACCGAAGGCAACTCCTATGCCGACCCTTCGCCATTCTATGCCGTCGTCATTGCATGC
The DNA here is from genome assembly GCA_017615125.1 of Bacteroidaceae bacterium. Classification (GTDB taxonomy): domain Bacteria; phylum Bacteroidota; class Bacteroidia; order Bacteroidales; family Bacteroidaceae; genus UBA1189. The sequence goes on along the minus strand of JAGAAS010000062.1, from coordinate 12,459 downwards.
AACGACTACATTGACAAGATGAAGGAATACCGCATGAAAGTGGGCGACAATATGGACGAGAGTGCTGCAAAGAACTTCAAGGCACTCATCAGCAATGCACTCCGCCTAAAGGTGTGGGCTTACCTTAAGTTGGGTTCTATCTACGGCGAGGCTGTCTGGTTTGATGATCCTCTGAAAGAGCGCAAAGACCTTTCAGACAAGACGGTGTTCACCTACTGCAATATGGACGAACTCATTGAGCGTTGTCTGGGCTTACTCGACAATGGGATTACTTTGTACAATGAAGAAACAATCTCATCTCAGCTACTAATGGACTGGGCTTCGTGGATTAACGAAGAGGATGTTACCACAAACTATGACCATTGGCGGTATATGGTACCGGAATATCTTTCTCTACGCTGTGAACTGCTGATCTGGCGAGGACAAGATGCCGACTACCGGTGGGTGAGAGACCACATTCTGGATTATCTCTACAAATGCCACATGGGAACAATAAACGATGGAGTTGAAGTGGTTTATAATGACTATCGTTATGCCTGCAACATTCCCATCCGGACAGGAGCCGACAATGTGTGCGCTACAGAATACTATACCACGTTCTTCAACGAACTCTATAATGCCAGCAACTGGACAAACCTTTATCAGGTGGTGACAGGCATTATGTATGACTACGACAACAATCAGCGCAACCGTATTGTGGAATACTTCTGTCCCGAAGCTCCGGGAAAGTACTACCTGCGCCCGTCGCACTATGCCATCGGCAAATATAACGAAAGCGACTTGCGCGGCATCGTGCAGAAGAATAACATCGACGTGCTGAATGGCGACACATGCTTCGTGAAATACTATTATCATCGTGGGGAGTGGCTCCGTTCACGTATTGTCGAGATACAGCCCGTAATCCCTCTCTATCGAGGACATGACTATCATTTCTGGGTTGCAGAAGCAGAGAATCACTTACACCAATGGCACCAAGCCGAGGTCATCATGAACAAAGGCGTCACCAACGAGTTTGCCGACAAGACGTTGCCCGATTACTGGAGCAAAAACTACAACTCATGGTTCTGCCCCGCAGGAGGCTATGGTGACATCGGCGTAGCCTATTGTGTGTACGGTAACACGCATGATTTCCCCGTTCGTGCTCTCAATCCTGTTAACAAGAAGTCCGACGGCACAGGGCCGTTCTACGACAGCACGGGCAAGCAATACAACGAAGAGGAGCGAATTCGTCAGTATGACCTCCTCATCACCGACGAGGCGCTGAGCGAGTATGCCGGAGAAGGACGTTCGTATGGGTGGATTTGTCGTATGGCACGTCGCTACGGACCTGAATATGTTGTGGATAAGGTGGCAGAGAAATATCGCGGTACTCCTTATTACGAGAAAGTACGTGCAGCCATTCTTGCAGGCAACTATTGGGTGAAATGGGACCTCAAAATGGAAGACATCGTCAAGCAATAAGAACGTTGACTTTTATTCCTTCTGCTTTTTCTGAGTAAAAAACATTCATTGCACAAATATGAAAATAAGACTTCTTCTTTCGCTATTCTTTATCCAGACGCTTTGTGCGTCAGCTGCAAATCTTACCGTCCGTCAATGTCTTCCTCTTGATGGTTCAAAAGACGTGGACATCAACGCAGCCGTAAAGATAATCTTCACGGAAAACATCGCTTTGGGCGAAGGACAGTGTCTGTTCAACGGAGCCCCTATTGCATCGTCGGTAACAGCTGTTATTGCCTCGCTCGAAATACCGGCTCTCGATTACGGCACTACTTATACGGTGTATGTCCCCGAAGGTGTCTTCGTTTCAAAAAATGATAAGTCGAAGACGAACGAAGTCATCACCTTCTCTTTTACTACAAAAGCCCGTCCTATGCCAGAGCCGCGCCTGTTCGATGCTGTCGTTTCTCTTGACGGAACAGGGGATTACAACTCGGTGCAAGCTGCTGTCAACGCAGCCCCTTCGAACCGCACCAAGCCTTGGCTCATCTTCGTGCGAAACGGCGTGTATAACGAACTCATACGTATTCCGGAAGATAAACCTTATCTTCATCTGATTGGAGAAGACCGCGACAGCACCATTATCCAGTACAAGATTTGCTGTGACTTTAGCCCTACTGGAGGATATACTGGGCACGACACAGAGCGTTTTGCCACAGCGGAAGAGTGGGGGCAGTATGCTCTGTCATTCAATGCCGGGCATGCAAAGAACTCGAAGGGAATAGACGTTATGGCGCACATTGATGCAAAGAACTTCTATTCAGAAAGCATCACCTACAACAATTTGTGGGGAGTGGACGAGCGAAACTATCCTCAGGCGCTAGCTGTGCAATGTACGAAAGACCGTACGGCGTTCTACAACTGTCGTGCCCGAAGCTATCAGGATACTTGGCGCACGCCGTCTGCTGCAAGTGACAGGCAATATGTGAAAAACTGCTTCATTGAAGGAAATGTGGATTTCATTTATTGCAATGGAGATGTATTCTTTGATTCCTGCCATATTAACATCGTTAAAAATCACTTGCCTACAGAAGAAGCCGGGTGGATTGTGGCTCCTTCACACGACGGAGTGAAATGGGGGTATGTATTCAACGATTGTTATCTGTCGGCTGAAGAGGCAAATGACTCCATTTATTTTGGTAGAGCGTGGATAGCTCAGCCAAAAACCGTTTTCCTCAACCTTCAGCTCGATGATAAGATCTATCTTCGTCCCGAGGGCTGGGACAGCCATTTCGGCAATGCCATTCCTGTAGTATTTGCCGACTGGCACACGCGCAATGCCGACGGAACTTTCAACGATAATAGCAAGCGAAACAATTATTATTGGTATGAAGGCGGGCAGGGCATCATCGAAGGATATGCCCGGCAGTACATTTCCGATGAGGAGGCTTCCCGCTATACGTTTGACAACATTATTCCCGGAACAGATTCCTGGCGTCCTGATATCATGACTCAGCGCCTTCCGGCTCCTGTCTTGAAAGTTGATGGCGCGCTTATCACGTGGGAAGCCGTTCCTTACGCCATTTGCTATGAAGTCCGTAGGAACAATCGTTTCGTAGGCTTCACTCTGGAAACCAGTTATGAGTTTTCAGGAGCAGCATCGGAATGGCAAGTTCTTGCTGTCAACGAGTTTGGAGCACGCGGCAATTTGTCAGCAGGTGCCGGCACACAGGTTGCATCGCCCAAGGCAGAGAAGCCGGTTGTCGTCGGAAGAGATTATTTTGACTTGTCGGGACGACGCGTGAATGCTGGATATAAAGGCGTGTACATAGAGCACCGTATCCTTTCCGACGGTTCTGTGGAGACGAGGAGATTTTTGAACAAGAACTGATACCTCTGGTAAATGACAATCCAGATAGTTCGTCTATAATAAGCTCTATGACAGAAAGATGAAAAGGATGTTTCCTTCGCTATTCTGCTTCTTATTGAGCATGACGATATTGGCAGAAGACGCCCCCTTCAGCATCGTTGAAGGCTTGTTTGATGCTACCGTCAAAGAGACGCTGGGGCTCAGTCGAATCCCTGGAGAGGAAACTGTGACAATTTATGCTGCCGCAGACGAGGGGCCGCATTATTCCAACGGTGTGGTACTGACTGCCTTCAAAGGACGCCTTTATTGTATGTGGCAGACTTCTTCTGTGGACGAGGATGCTGAAGATACTTGGGTGGCTTATGCTTGTAGTTCCGATGAAGGGAAGACGTGGAGCAAGCCTATGGTGCTATGTCCTTCTATCAGCAACGGTTACTGTGCCTCAGGAGGCTGGCTGTCGACGGACGACAGGCTCATCGGATTTGTTAACGTCCATCCTCAAGACATCCCGGAAGGAGGTTACACGCAGTTCGTGGAGAGCCTTGACGGGCTGAAGTGGACTGATCCTGAGGATGTTACTATGAATGACGGTACCCGAATGGACGGAATCATTGAGCAAGACTTTCATATAGTAAACGATGGGCGTATTGTTGGAGCCGCTCATTTCCAGCCAGGTCTTAAACTCTGTCCCATCTACACAGAAGATCCGACAGGACGAACAGGTTGGCACAAGGGTAGCTTCCAGTATACAGACAACGGAGTACAGTCGGCGGAGTTGGAACCCAGTTTCTTTCAAAATCAAGAAGGAAGATGGATAATGACAATGCGAGATCAGAAAAGCAGTTATACCGTATTGGCAGCTTTCAGCGATGATGAAGGTGTGACTTGGACAAACGCTGTTAAGACCAATATGCCCGATTCTCGCTCCAAACAGTGTGCCGGAAACCTACCCGACGGAACGGCATTCATAGTGAACAATCCGGGTCGTATCTTCAACGATTCGAATAAAGTGTGGCGCATTCCTTTGGCTCTGACGCTCAGCATTGATGGAAAAACCTTCAACCGCAGCTATCTGTTACGCTCAGGCGAAGACGGTGACTATCCCCGTCGTCGTTATGAAGGCAAAGCGAAGACACTTGGCTATAGCTATCCAAAGGCTTTTGTACACAACGGATGGCTTTATGTCAGCTATTCCACCAACAAAGAAGATGTTGAATATACCCGTGTGCCTATCAATGCAATTTCTCTTGGGAATGAGAATGCCACACAGGCAGAAGAAACAAGCCGAAAAATTATGGAGAAGGAATCTCGCCGTATGAAGAAAGAAGCCGGCGAGATGTAGAAAGAAAAAAATTTTTTCCCTTCTCCATAAATTTTTTTCGAGAAGGGAAAAAGATGTCTCCCTTATGCCCGAAAAAATGCAGGCAAAGAAGAGAAACTGGAAAATAAAATAATTCCGCAATTTGAGTTATCCGTAGATATCCATATCTTTGCAGAAAGTTGTTTGACGGCAAGGTATGATGACGACGGTTTTTCTTACGGGTGCCACAGGCACGATGGGTTGGCAGGGGATGCAGGAGATACTCCGGTTTCCTGACAGGTATCGTCTGCGAATCCTTGTGCGTCCCAGCAAGAAGAACCGGGAGATGCTGAGCCCGCTCTCCGGCAAGGTGGAGATAGTGTGGGGCGACTTGACGCGTTATGAAGACGTTCTCAAAGGTGTTACAGGCTCCGATGTCGTGCTTCATGTGGGCGGAATGGTTTCTCCTCGTGCCGATTATTGTCCTGAGGCTACCCGTCGTGTCAACCTCTCTGCTGCTGAGAACATCCGTCGTGCCGTTCTTGCCCAACCTGAAGAGAGGCAGCCGAAGGTTGTCTACATCAGCAGCGTGGCTCAGATGGGCGACAGGCGCGAACCTTTCCATTGGGGCAGGGCGGGAGACCCGCTTTGTGTGAGTCCCTACGATCATTACGGAGTTACGAAGGTGATGGCGGAGCGAATCCTCTCCGACTATCCCATTCGGCGCTGGGTGAGCCTTCGGCAGCCGGGCATCCTTTATCCGGGCATCTTGTCGAACTTCGATCCCATTATGTTTCACGTTCCTCTGAGGGGCGTGCTGGAGTGGGCTACGGTGGAAGATAGCGGGCGTCTCCTGGAGCGAGTATGCCGCCCTGATGTGCCTGACGACTTCTGGAACAATTTTTATAATATCAGCTCCGGCGCTTCGTATCGGCTCTCCAACTATGAGTTTGAGTGCCTCCTGCTGAAGGCTGTCGGCTGCCCGCGCCCCGAGCGCATCTTCGAGCCCCGTTGGTTTGCGACGCGCAATTTTCATGGGATGTGGTATCTCGATGCAGACAAGCTGGAAGACTACCTTCACTTCCGCGCCAACATTCCTGTAGAGGAGTACTTCAAGCAACTGGCGAAGTCGCATTCTCTGTCTCTCCCGCTGCGTTTTGCTGCCAAGACTCACGTTGCTCGGCTGTTCCCACATATAATAAAAGGTATCATGCGGCATTTGGCAAACACGCGGGAGCACGGAACACAGTGGTGGATTCGGCATCGTGTCGAGCCTCGCATCCATGCTTTCTACGGCTCTCTTGAGGCTTACGAAGCCATTCCCGACTGGAAACATCTGCAATATGCTGCCCTGAGCAAGAAGCCTGTCGTCCTTCATCACGGGTACGACGAATCCAAACGGCTTGAGGAGCTATCCCTTGCGGATATGCAGCAGGCGGCAGCTTTTCGCGGAGGTGACTGCCTTTCTGTTTCTATGCAGCAGGGCGATGTTGATACTCCTCTTGAGTGGCGTTGTGCCGAAGGGCATACGTTCCAAGCTTCCCCGCGTCAGGTGCTGCTTGGGGGACATTGGTGCCCTGAGTGTTTCCCTTATCCCTATGCTTCTTCTCCTGCCCCTCATCCTTGGGAGTGGGACAGGCTGGCAAAAGGCAATCCGTTTGTTTCCCAGCTTTGGTCTCCCCTGCATGCTGGCGAGGAAAATATCTATGGTCCTGAGATCTTCAAGGGCTGGGAAAAATAATGGCCTTCGCGTTGGGAAGTTCAGGAATCCCTTTCTTTTCCTATTAGAAAAAAACTTGTGGCGCTACCTTCGCAGGCTACGCCACAATTAAAAACACAAACTTATTAACTTTAATTAAAATACTATGAAATAACCTAATGATGTCGGGGTTTTACCCCCAACGCGGGGAAGGAGTCTCACGACTTGCTTTTTTTGAGCCTCTTGTCGGATTCGAACCAACGACCCCAAGATTACAAATCATGTGCTCTGGCCAACTGAGCTAAAGAGGCAGGTGGGTAAGCGATCTATATCGCGCCGCTACAACCAAACTACCTTTGCTGCGATCAAGCCCTGGAGGATTCGCAGGGAGCTGGCCGGATAGGACTTACCCGCTGCAAAGTAACGGGTTTTTTCCGATACGGACAAATTTTTGCTTGTTTTTTTTAAAAAAAGAAGTCTGAAGTCCCACGTGCAAATAAAATGCAAACTATTATCAGGGTTTTTAAGGGAGAATAACAATATATTTGCTCACGAAAACAGAGCAGTCAATTTGCTCTCAAAGAAGAGTGCACTATAAAACTTGTAAAAAACGATGAGAAAGATTTTTCTATTGCTGCTGCCTGTCCTTTTGCTGTCTTCCTGTGGTGAAAAACGCGAAAAGGAGCAACAGTTTGTCCTGCAGGGAGCTTGGGTACTGAAACAGTTGCAATATGCTTCTGGTGACAAGGCAGAAAAGTCAGCGCAGGGCGACGAAACGTTTTGCACCATTTATGAGGGTGACAGCGTGGTGTATGAATGTAGGCTTTCAACGACTCCTACAGGCTTGGTTATCGTTCCGAATGCAAAGTCTGACGTTACGCTGATAAATAAAGGAGGCGACCAACTGCTCTATCTCGAAAAAGAAAAACCGCGCCCCTTATATTTCTGTCATGAGGGCGATTCCTTTTCTGCTTCTCCCTTGCTCGTCGTTCAGCGAAACGGCATTCTGTACAAGTATGAGCAAGCCGACGACATCTACCGAGAATGGGGAGCAGAGATTTGTGACATCGTTTCCCGAGAAGAAGAAAACATGAAGAAAGGTGTTTTGAACCGTTACGTGCTTTCGTCGAAAGAGCGGCAGCAAGAGAGAAAGCTCCAATGGTTTAGCTACCTGCTTGCCCTCGGCTTGCTTGTGGTGATGATTATCACCAACCTTGCTGTTGCCGCTCATAGAGCCAAACGGCAGTTGTATCTTCAGCTGCAGCAAATCCTTGAGGTGCAGGAAAATCGCTCCCAAGGAGTCAAGGAGGCAGTGAAAACGATGGAGAACGACTTCTTTACTTCCGAAGCCTATGTCCATCTCCAGAAACGTATTTCTACGGGGCAGCGGCTGAAGGAGCCTGACTGGGCTGACATCGAGGAGCAGCTGAAGAAAGTCTACCCTGGCTTCACCAGCCAGTTGCGCAGTCTTTATCCGATGTCGGAACTGGAATATCAAGTGTGCCTCCTCATCAAGCTGCGCATCCCTCCATCCGACATCGCTTCCGTGCTCATCCGCGAAGCCAGCACTATCAGCACCGTGCGCAGCCGACTGTATAAGAAGGTGTTCGGGCGGAAAGGAAGCACTCGCGAATGGGACGATTTCATTCTTTCAATGTAGGCATGAGCAAGAGTGCAAAGTGTTTGCACGTCAAATGCAAAACAGATGCAAACAAGAATTCTTGGCACAGCTAGGAGGGGGCTCTATCTTTGTCGGCGAAACAATTAAAAACAATGTTGAATCTCTAAAAAACAAAGCCTTATGAAAAAGATGTTATTTACTGTGATTATGGTGCTGATGTGCACTAATTGGATGAGCGCCCAGACAAAAACCGTAGCCGACAAGGAACTTATCGGCGCTTGGACACTTGAATGGATGCAGTACGACGGGGAGAAGAAGATTGATTGTGGTGCGGCGAATTCGTATTCCTCGTTCAAGTACTACGGTGCCGACGGGGAGTATGCCTGTGCTGAGATTGGGTTAAGTAAAGGGGGGCAGCTGGTTATAATGCCTCATGAGTACGGGACCTATAGTTTCAAGGATGGAGTTTACAGCGAGATGGGCCGTCCCGCCGTTGGTCCCTCCGATATGAAGTTAACGGATAAGACACACTTTCAAGGGCGTTGGATGAATCGCACGGAAGCGTGGGTGAAGCAAACGGAGATGCCTGCAGAGGTCATTCGCTACATCGTGGAACGATGCAAGCAGCAGAACGCTCCCGAAGATGTTCAACAGTTCTTCAAGCAAAAGGTGTTCAAGAAGCCTTGATGCCTTGACAGCCTCGCTGTTGTTTCGCAGAAGTAGCCAAAAAGGCTATCTTCTATCCTCCTCTTACCCTCAGAGAGGAGAGAGAACCCTCCTTCCTTATGAATGGAGCGCGAATCAGTCAAGCAGACCTTGGGCGATGAACGAAATGAACATCGTCCTCCTCATAAAAAGAATTCAGGTACAAACATATTGTTAGTAATTGAATAATCCGGATTTCGATTGTTGGGTTAAGCAATCACTTGGAGAGTGTTACTGTGAAGTAGCACTCTTCTTTTTTCTCAGCAGTCATTGCAAGCACTCTTTCTCCACTTCTTCTCCCCGCGTGCGGAAAAAGGAAGCGAGTAAGATGGAGAAGTAATCTCGCGAGATGAAGAAAGAAGCAGACAAAAAGAAGAAGGGAAAAACTGATTTCGATAAAGAACCTCAGTTTTTCCCTTCTCCTCAGGAAAGTCAAGCGGGAACTCTCTTATTTCTCCACCATATAGGTTCCTGCCGTATATTCTTTGGCGTCGGTTTCTCCTGGGAGGGTGACAGAAGCTGTGGCACCTTCGGGGATGGTGAAGTTCCAAATCCACTTGTCGCCTTCGAATTTCCATTCGCTCTTGATGGTTCCGGCAGCTGATTTGTACTCGGCTTTCACGAATCCCAGCCGTTTGTCGGGAACGGGGCGCATGATGATATGCTTGAATCCGGGCTCGGCTGTGTCGGCAGCGATGCCTGCTACCGTTTCCCAAATCCATTGGCACACGCTGCCGTAGGCGTAGTGGTTGAAGCTGTTCATGCCTGCAGGGCCCATACCGTTCTCGAGGGTGTAGCTGTTCCAACGCTCCCAGATGGTGGTGGCGCCGTTGTCGATGGAGTAGAGCCAGCTGGGGTTCTTGTGCTGAAAGAGGAGGTCCCAGGCGATGTCGGCCAACCCATTCTCCGTGAGCGTGTTCATGAGGATGGAAGTGCCGAGGAATCCTGTCTGCAGGCAGCCGTCGTGCTCTGCGAAGTTAGCGCGCAGGCGAGCGAGCATATTCTCTTTTGCTTCACCCTCCACGACTCCGTTCTTCAGCGCGAAGAGGGCAGGCGTCTGCATAGTGTTGAGGATGTCCACCTTGAAGGTGCCGTTCTCGTTGAGGAACGTTTCCTTGATGTAAACCTTGGCTTCGTTAACCATCGTTTCGTACTTGCTGGCATCTCGTCCAGTAGCAGCAGCCATATCGCGCATCATGCTGGCATCGATTGCCCAGTACGAGGCACTCAGGTAGTTCCAGTACTCTACCGTCTCGGGAAGCGGACCCCAATGTCCGTCTTTGTCGTGCCCGTGGCTACGCCCGCTGCAGCTCTCCATCGGCTCGTAGCTCAGCCAGTCGGCCCACTGGTAGTTGCCGTTCTCGGCGAGGTGTGCCTGATGGCTGTACTTGGTGTCGTTCACCCACGTCATGAAGCGCTCCATTGAGTTCCACGTCTCGTCCACGATTTGCGTGTCACCAAACTGCTTCCAGATGGTCAAGGGCACGATGATGCCTGCGTCAGCCCATCCCAGGCGCATCATCTCGTTGCCGTATTGTCCCAGAGGAGCTACACCGGGGAATCCGCCCAGCTCGCTCTGCGTGTCCATCATGTCGCGCATCCACTTGTGGAAGAATCCCGACGTATTGGCGAAGAACGTTCCTGTTTCGGTGAACACCTGCGTGTCGGCTGTCCATCCCAGTCGCTCATTGCGCTGCGGGCAGTCGGTGGGTACCGAGAGATAGTTTGAGCGCTGTCCCCACACGGTGTTGGAGATAAGCTTGTTCACATCATCGCTACCTGTTGTGATGGAGCCTGTTTCAAGGTTTTTCGCAATGGAGGTGACGGGAATGGTGTGGATGGAGCGGAAGGTCACCTCATCGGTAGCTGTGATGGAGACGAAGCGGTATCCGAAGAAGGTGCTGCGCGGGCAGAACGATACGAAACCCCTGTCGTTGGCGAAGGTGTAGTTCAGTATCATGCCCGTGTCGGGAATACGTAGGTTGGTGCGGTGACAGCTCCCCTCCGGGCCGTCCATCCCGCGGCTCTTGGCGCCGTTGCCGTCGTTGAGAAGCTCGGCAGGCAGGCAGGTGAGCGTCGTTCCCTCTGCTGCCTTGAAGACGAAGGAGGGCACGCCCGCGCAGTTCTGTCCGAAGTCGATGACGAGTGTTTCATCGGGGTTCAGCGTCATCGGAGTTCCGAGGGTGTATTCGCGCAGGATGTTGATGGTGCCGTACTCGTCGTCGGTGTTACCCGTGACGCCCTGCCACACATACGCTTTCACGGGAGCCAGCGCGAGGTCGGTACGCATGTAGATCTCAGCTCCGTTCGAGGGGAGAATCTCACCCGTGAACTCGGTGTTCACCTCGGGTGTGGAGAGCAGGTCCATGTTTTCATATCCCATCGGCTCGCGTGCATCGTAGTCCTCGCCGTCGAAGATGGCCGCATGCTTCACAGGTCCTGCTACGCCCGCCAACCAATGCTCAGTGTCGGTGCCGTAGAGTGCTTTGCTGCCGTCGGCATAGGTTAGCTCGAGCACGCCTCGGAAGGCGCACTTCTTGCCTATCATACCCTCGTTGCCTCCAGGGGTTACGATCTTGTCGCCCCACCAGCCGGGTGTCACCTGTGCAGCGAGGATGTTCTCCTTGCCAGCTTTCAGCGCGAAGGCTTTCGTGATGTCGTAGGTGAAGGAGCGGCGTGTCTTGAAGGGATGTGTGAAGCCGGGCTTCAGCACCTCGTTGCCCACGAGCTGCCCGTTGACGTAGAGGTCGTAGACGCCCAATCCGCAGGTCATCCACTTGGCAGAGACCACTTTCTTCTCGTTCTTTACGGTGCTGACGAACCAGCTGGCACCGTCGGCAGCTCGGCTTCCGTCGCGGATGGTTCCTGTCACCACTTCGGCGTCGGCAGCGGAGATCCATTCCGACTGCTCCCAGATACTGTTGTCAAGGGCATCGGTGCGCTCGCCCACAGGTCCTTTCTCGGGTGCTCCGCAGCCCAGGGCTGCCAAGATGGCTGTGAGGGCAAGGGTTGTATTCTTTATGAGTCTTTTGATTTTCATGATATTAGCCTTTTTAGAAATAAAAATAAATTAGAGATTGAGGATTAGAGTGGCAGACAAGCTGCGCTGTTGTGAAAACCCTAATCCCCAATCCCTAACTTTTACTCAGAACACTCTTAGAGCTGCGGTCCTGCGGCTACGAGTGCCTTGCCTGCTTCGTTGCTCTCGTACTTGTGGAAGTTCTTGATGAAGCGGCTTGCGAGATCCTTGGCCTTTTCTTCCCACTGTGCGGGATCGGCGTAGGTGTCGCGCGGGTCGAGGATTCCGGTGTCAACACCCTCGAGCTTGGTAGGCACGGTGAAGTTGAAGAACGGAATCTGCTTCGTGGGAGCCTCGTCGATGCTGTGGTTCAGGATGGCGTCGATGATGCCGCGTGTGTCGCGGATGGAGATACGCTTGCCTGAGCCGTTCCAGCCGGTGTTCACCAGATAAGCCTTTGCTCCGCTCTGCTCCATACGCTTCACGAGCTCCTCGGCATACTTCGTCGGGTGCAGCTCCAGGAAGGCCTGTCCGAAGCAGGCGCTGAAGGTAGGCGTAGGCTCGGTGATGCCGCGCTCGGTGCCTGCCAGCTTGGCGGTGAAGCCAGAGAGGAAGTAATACTTCGTCTGCTCGGGCGTGAGGATGCTCACGGGAGGCAGCACGCCGAAGGCGTCGGCGCTGAGGAAGATCACCTGCTTGGCTGCGGGGCCTGAGCTCTGCGGGCGAACGATGTTCTTGATGTGGTAGATGGGGTAGCTGACGCGTGTGTTCTCCGTCACGCTCTTGTCGTTGAAGTCGATGACAC
>JAGAAS010000061.1 GCA_017615125.1 Bacteroidaceae bacterium | reverse complement strand
TTTCCATTCAGCCAGCCCCCAATTGTAAGCCAGCCTTGCACACCCGAAAGCCTTGTAGAAGTATGTCTTCTGCTTATTGTTTGGCTTCAGCTCTATTTTATGTGCAATCGAAATCATATCCAATGCTGAATGATGCTACAAATATAACCATTTTTTTTTGAGTTTTGAAAAAAAACTTCAAAAAAAAAGAAGTAGGACGTTTTTCTATTATTGTCTTACATTTAATATCGTTTCGATATGGTCTAAAGTACTAACTCGAGTCCTAAAAATGCTTTCTTCGCTGGATTGTTTCTCTTCTAGAAGCAACACTGTTTTTTGATTACGATATAGTAAACTTTACTTTTTTTATTATGCCTTCACGAAGGCTAACGTGTGCCTTCGTGATGTCTTAACTTCTCCTTCGTGAAGGAGAACGTGTGCCTTCGTGAAGGTACAAAGAAAAACTTTGTGTTTTTAATCTAAAAGTTTCTGGATTTGTTTGTCTGTGGCTCGGGGGAGAAGCTGGCGTAGGTGGGAGTAGAGTAGGTCAAAGGACTGTTGGGGCGTATGCTCGGATGAGCAGGCTTCGCGCCCAAGGAGCAGCTCGGGCGTAGTAAGCAACGACCATCCCCAGCCGTAGGGGCGGCGGTGCTTGTCAAGGGGATAGACGAAATCTTCAGTAACGATGCGCGTAGCCATCTGGAGGCGTGTGACGTAGGCATCGAAGCGGCTCCGCATCTTTGGCCCTGTGAACCCGCAGGCGGCACGCAGCTCGCGCGTGATAAGGCTGCCGTTCTCGCGCAAGGTGTCGAGGATGATCTGCTCTATGGTGTCGTCTTCGGGGAGGGGATGTCGGCTGCGGCGATAGTTGCAGAAGTCGGGCCACCACTCGCGGCTGATGAAGCCCGCTTTCCCCGCGAAGAACTTCCCATACACGCAAGGGCTGTCGGTAATGATGGTTCCCTTCCACTTCCATAAGGGCCAATCCCAGCTGCCGTCGGGAAGCACGACATACTGGCATTCGTCATCGACGGCTTCTTCGGCAGAAAAGCCGCGAATGTCGCAGGGGAGGAGCGGGAGGAAGCCGATATGCTGGATGAGCTCCATCAGCTCGGCGTCGGAATGTATGGTGCCTCGTTCTAAGTTCATGATAGTGGTTTGTCGTTATCCTGTCGTCCTACGCTTGTTGCAAATACTGTGCTGCCATTTCGGCGCAGCGCTCTCCGTCTACTCCTGCCGAAACGATGCCTCCCGCATAGCCCGCTCCTTCGCCGCAAGGGAAGAGTCCTTGCAGTCGGATGTGCTGAAGCGTTTCGCTGTCGCGGATGATTCGAACGGGGGAAGATGTGCGCGTCTCCACACCGATGATGCAAGCTTCGTTTGTCAGAAATCCTCGGCTTTGACGCCCGAATGTCTCGAAACCGCGTGCAAGCCGCTGTGCGATAAGCGTTGGCATCCAGAAATGAAGAGGCGACGAAACCAACCCAGGACTATAGCTCGAGGCGGGGAGGTCGAAGGAAAGCTTGCCTTTTACGAAGTCAGCCATCCGCTGCGCAGGAGCCGTCTGACGACGTCCTCCCATAAGCCAGGCTTCGTGTTCCAAGCGTTCCTGATACTCCATGATGCGTAGCGCGCCGTCTCCCTCGATGTCCTCGGGACGTATCTCTACCACCATTCCGGCATTGCTCCATTTCCCGTTTCGTCCGCTGGGCGACATACCGTTGACGACGACTTGCTCGGGGCCTGATGCTGCGGGGACGACAAATCCTCCCGGGCACATACAGAAACTATAGACACCCCGTCCGTCCACTTGCGTCACAAAGCTGTATTCGGCAGTCGGAAGCCATTTGCCCTTTCCTGCAGGGCTGTGATACTGGATTTGGTCGATGAGTTCAGCAGGATGCTCGAGCCGGACACCCATCGCGATGCCTTTGGGCTCTATCTCGATGCCGTTTTTGAAAAGCCAGCGATAAACGTCACGAGCCGAATGGCCTGTAGCGAGAATGAGTGCCTGAGCATTGATTGTTCCTTGCTCACGACTTGTTTCCTCGCCCTGCTCGTTGCGCCTCACAGCCTCGTACCTGATGCCGCAAACGCGGTTCTTCTCAAAGAGGATGTCCGTCATCTTTGTTTCAAACAGCACGCTCCCTCCGCAGCCGAGAATGGTGTTGCGCATGTTTTCGATGACGCGAGGAAGCTTGTCCGTTCCGATATGAGGATGCGCATCGGAGAGGATGGAAACGGATGCGCCGTGCTGACAGAAAACATTCAGAATCTTCTCGGCGTTGCCGCGTTTCTTGCTTCGCGTGTAGAGCTTCCCATCGCTGTAGGCTCCTGCGCCTCCTTCACCGAACGAATAGTTTGATTCGGGGTCGACAGTATGCTCGCGGCTGATGCGCGCAATATCCCGTTTGCGGCTATGAACATCTTTTCCTCGCTCAACCACAATGGGACGGAAACCCAGCTCGATGAGCCGTAAGGCAGCGAAAAGACCTCCAGGTCCTGCTCCTACGACAATTACTTCTGGCTTTCCCTCCACGTTGGGATACTCGGTATGTACGTACTCGTCATCCGAGGGCAGCTCGTTGATGTAAGCACGAACGGTGAGGTTGACAAAAACGGTTCGCTGCCGAGCGTCAATGCTGCGCTTGAGCGTGCGTACCGCCTGAATGGTTCGTATGTCCAAACCATACTGTCGAGAGATGAAATCTTTCACCGACTGTTCGTTGGCAGCCTGCTGAGGAAGGAGTCGTAGCTGGTATTCGGAAATCATTATGAGGAGAAGGTCTAAGAGAAAACGCTAAAAATTTGCTGCAATTAATACTCGGGCTCTTTTCTTCCGCAAAGCGAAAGGAACTTGCAATACTTGCACGAATTGTTGGAAGGGGCTTGCTTGAAAGGCTCGTCGGAGTTAAAAATTCGTTCCAGTAGCATTTGAAGCTGCTCGTTGAAGTCTTCGTAATACTGGCTTTCGAAATCGGTAACTGGTTGCTTGCTACGAGAAATCGTAGGGTCGTATTCTTTATTTGCCGTTTTTTTCAAGTAAAGAAGGGCCGGACTTATTTTTACTTCGGAGGGGATGTTGAGCTGTTCCAGATTCTTCTTATTATGACAAAGAACCCATGAGTAGAAGAGTATCTGAAATACGTATTTCTTGTTGGATGAGCCAAATAATGACTCAAGTGAACTAAACGAATCGTCGTTTCCTCCCGTCTTGTAGTCGACAATGCGCAGGATGCCTTCTTTCTCGTCCATTCGGTCAATATATCCTCCCAGAGTGAGTGTAATAGTAGTTTCGTTGCTATCGAGTGAAACTTCGGTAGTTACTTTTTCCTCGGAAGCACGATAAGTGAATGGTGCTCTTTCAGCATCAAAAAGCAACAGCTGCTTCAACAATTTCTTGATAGCTTCAAAGTTAATCAGTTGAATCCCATTGGGTTCCATCTCGTCGTTGAAGTGCTCCTCATCCAACTTGAACAGTTTTTTGCGGAAAGCAGTATCCACTATTTTTTGGATAGCAATTTTGTCGTTGGCAAGACTTCTTAGTTCCGAAGCTATAACATTGGAATTTCGCTCCGTGAGCTTTTCGTATGCCAATTGCGCACTTTCGTGAAACAGTGTTCCGAACTGCGCAGTAGATATGTCTTCGGTGTCTTCGTCTTCCATTTCCAGCCCTTCAATCCTTGTAAGCCAGAATTTCAAGCTGCAACTCAAGTAATCGTTGAGGGCAGAAGGGGAGAGATAAGCAGATTTCCTATCTGTTTGCACGGCATATTTCTGCAACAGACGTTTGCGCGTTTCGGGAGTCCTGGGTATAACGAATTCCTTCTTACCTCCTTGTGCCTGGAAGGGAGCTTGAAGGGATGTATGCTCAATCGGTCCTCCAAACTCAACAAGGAGCTGCGAGATGAACCTCGAGGGCACTTGCTGAGTGAGGCCGTCGGTTCCGTTGTTGTAGACAAGTGTCACGTGCTCGGCTCGTTGGATGAGTCGATAGAAGTAGTATGCGTAAACGGATGTCTGGCGCTCTATCGTTGTCAGCCCGAAAGCTTTTCGCAGATTATAGGGAATGAATGATATTTCCGAAGGTGTGCGAGGGAGCATCCCTTCGTTGACGGAGAGGATGAGGAGATTGCGGAAGTCAAGGTTCCTCGTTTCCAGAACACCCATAACTTGAACCCCGCTGAGAGGCTCCCCGTGGAAGGGAACAGAGATGTCGTGAAGAATCTGCAGGAGAAGCGACGTCAGCAGCTTCCGTCCAGCGACGAGGGTTTTATCTTCGACAATCCTTCGCAAGGAATTCACAGCTATGTGTGCCCGATAAAGAGCCTCTTCTTCCTCTTGAAGACGGTTTCCTTCGTGCTTGAGGCGCGAGCCATAGGCGTCTATCTCGTTGCTGATGGACAGCAGCCACTCGGCGTTGTCCTGAATGGCGCTTTCTTCCTCGATGAGTCGGGTAAGGAAGGGAAAAACTCGCGTATGAGTGATGGGAAGCCCCATCGTGACGTTAACGTCTGACGAAAGGTCGTTGGGAAGAGCGTGGAGCACAGGTTGCAGCAGTTTCTCGTTGGCGAGAACGATAGCCGTTTCTTGTCCTTTACGGGTAATATTCTCCTTTGTCCAGTCGTGTACGAAGGAGGCCTGCGCGTTGTCGGAAGAGGCGGAGACAATCGAAATCTTGTTGATATGCTGCAGATTGCGATAGGTCTCTTCCGTAACTTCCGCATTGCTTTTCTCTAAGGCATTCCCTAATTTTCGTAGGTTCTCTCTGATGAATGTTCCTGCCTCATGATGAGGATTGTCCAGATAATAATGGTCATAATCCCAGTAGAAGAGCGTCTTTCCTGTGTCGTTAATCAGATGGAAGAATGTGTCTTCAACGGTGTTGAGGACGTTGAATCCGACAAAGGCGTAGTGCTCGGCAGTAAGCCGTTCGGCGCGGAAGTTCTCGATAGCGTCGCGATAGGCCATCCCTTCGTAGGCGATACCTTCCTTTTTCAGTTGCTGATGGAAGGTGTCGTAGATTTTCTCCATCACCTGCCACACCTGAATGAAGTTCCGCTTTATCTCCGACTTTTCGAGTCCTTCTTTCACTTTGCCGAAGAAATGCTTCAAGATATCCAGTTGCTCTTCGGTAAGGTATTCTTCGGGCGAGGACATCGCCTCGAGGCTTTCGAGATTGCGGAAAAGTCCTTTCGTCTCGACGTTGTTCTTGTCGATGTCGTCGAAATCCGAGAGCATCAGCTTCCCCCAGGCGTAGAAGGAGTCGAGCGGCTCGTCTCTTCCTGTCTGCTGCACATAGATGCGGTGAAGAAGGCACACGAGGCGTATCGGGTCTTCTGTCTGCAAGTCGGAATGTTGCGCGAAGAGTTCATTCAATGTGAGGTATGTGGGAGCAAACACGGGTCTTCCGTTGGCTTCCTCAACGAGGTATTGATTGAAGAAGAGCCCTGCGCGCTGGCCGGGAAAGACGACGACAGTCTTTGACAAATCGCCTCCACAACGTTCGTAGAGGTCGTGCGCTACTATAGAGAGGAAAGGCTTCATACTTGTTGAATTTGAGAGAGTGTCACATACCAGAGGAATCCGTCAATTTGGGTGAATCCCATTTGCGAGAGCAGGTTCATGTAGGCCTTTACCTGCGCCTTGTGCTTGGCAAGAGGCTGCCCGAACTTGAAGTCCACCACGATAGCGCGGTCTCCGCTTATCATCACACGGTCGGGCCTGTTTTGCCGGATGTCTCCGTTCTCGTCCTTGCTGAGGATGGTACATTCGTTATATAGCTCATACGTGCCGCTGAACCATTCTTTCACTTCCGGCTCAGTTAAAGCCTTTTCTATGAACGCTGTGATTTCCTCCTCTTGCGCTTTGTCGATGAGCCCCATTCGGAAAAGCCTGCGGATGTAGTCGTGCGCGTCGCTGGAGGTGGAAATGTGGGCAAAGATGTCGTGCAGGAGATTGCCCCTTTCGATAAACTCGCTCATGGGGCTGTCGTCTCCTCTGTTTATATAGGTCTTTGATGCATTCGACTGTCGGAAGGGGATAGTGAGAGGGCTTGAGTGGAACAAAATCGGCTGCGTGGAAGGTGTTAGAATGAAGGGGTTTGCATCGCCCGATTTTTTTCCTTCTTGAAAAGATTTTTTCCCTTCTTCATCCGGCGAGATTCCTTCTCCAAAAATATTTATTCTTTCTCCATAATTCGTCATTCCTTCTTCAAGCCCGAGGGCGAGGAAATCGGAAACATACGTTAAGGAGGAAGAGGACTGTTGTCTCAAAACAACAAGATTTGTCGTGGGGCGCGTAAAGGCTACATAGAGCAGATTCAGATTGTCTGTCCATAGCTGCCGTGTTTCCTTTTTATATGCTTCGGCAAAATCGGATTCTTTCATTTTCGATTGTCGGGGAACGGGCAGATAGGGGAGTCCTTCTCCGATTTTTTCATTTGGAGCAACCCAGAGTGTCGGATGAGAACGAGGCTCTATTTCCCAATCGCAGAACGGAACGATGACGGAATGAAATTCCAGTCCTTTCGATTTGTGAATGGTCATCGCTCGAATGCCGTCGACTTTTCCTGCAGGGATGTTTACGTCTTTCAATGTGTCGTCCCACTCTTCAAGGAAGTCCGACAGGTTGCCGTCTTTGTCTGCAGCGTAGCGTTGTATCAAGTCGAAGAAGGATTGCAGATAGGCATCGTGCCCTTCTGCGCGGCAGAGCGTATATCTCTCGTAGAGCTGGTAAACGAGTTCCGGAAGAGGAAGGGCAGCCAGTTCGTCGTGTTTCTCGGCAATGGACGTCGGAAGTTCGTAATGACTGTCTCGTTTTTCCAATATCTCTGTAATCGTAAGGCTATCGGAGAGGACGAGTTCATGAAAGGCTATTCCCATCAAGGCAAACGAAATGATGTCTTCCTCTTTCGTTCCTACCGGGCTGTTAATCCATCGCAGTGTGCTGATTAATAGAAGGATGACTCTGGATGACTCAAGCGAGTAGGCTTCTCCCGATACGATGTTTACGGTATGCCCGCCCAGTTCCTCCGGGTGTGTTCCAATCCATTCGGCAATGGTTGCGATTTTATCATTTCTTCGAGTCAGGATGGCGATTTCGTTTTGTCTCACTCCCGCATCCAGCAGTTTGACAATCTTTTGTGCCGTTGCCCGACACATTGCCTCGTCGCTGTCTTCATCTCCTTCTTTAGCAACATCGACAATCAGCACGCTTCCTCCCTCGTTATCTTCTTTGCACTTCTGCTCCACATCGCGGTAGTATTGCGCAATAGCGTCTGTGTCGCATTCCGAGTCGTAGTGTTTGAGTGCTTCGATCAGGTTCTTGAAAAAGGCGTTGTTGAAGTTGACAATAGCTTGCCGGCTGCGATGATTGGTGACAAGCGCCACCTCTTGGGGATTGAAAGTGGCAAGATCCGATTTAATGCCATTTTCCATAATGTCGGCATTGCCGTCTCTCCAACGGTATATCGACTGCTTTACGTCACCGACGATGATGTCTGTTTTCCCGCGCGACAGGTTCTCTCGTAGAAGAGGGAGAAAGTTGGCCCATTGCATCCCCGACGTGTCCTGGAACTCGTCGATGAGGATGTGGTCAATCTCGGTTCCCGTCTTCTCATATATAAAAGAGGTGTCGGATTCGTCGGATGCCATTCTCCTGAGCAGGACACACGTGTCGGCAAGAAGAAACCTGTTTTCCTTTTGGCTGATTTCCTCAATTTTATCGTTAATGCTTCCTATCAGCTGAAGCTGGTGAAGGTTATGAAGGATAAGGTCTGCTGTATTTATCTTCTTAGCGCTGGAGATACGGAGCTTCTCCGTTTCTGTCAACAGGTCAATCAGCTGGCTTTCGGCTAATGCCTTGATGATGTCTTTTTTCTTGGAAGTCCTGGGAGCCCATTCCTCAGGGTCGTTCATAGCATTTTGTGCATTTTTACCAGGAGCTTCGTAGGTGCCCTTTCTGATTTTAATGAAATAACCGCACACCCCTTTTTCCTTATTCTTGAAATCTTCAGGAACTAGCCCGTTGGCTTCCAGAATATCGAAAAACGTCTTTGCTTTTTCTTTGAGGGCGACTTCTGCGTTATGCTTGTCGGCGTTCAGATGCTGTTGCAGTTGCTTGATGAGGTTCGGATTCTCTTTTAATGCCTTTTCTATCTCGTCCGAATGGAGCAGATATTCTTCTTTGTGGAGGTTCTTTGCGAATACATTCAGCTCGTCCGTCACGTCCCATCGTTTCTCATCGTCGATGTTTCCTTCGATATAATCGATAATCCAATCCAGCGTGTGAGAGCCTAATTTCAAGTCCCGTAACAGTTCTTGTACTCCTTCCTTGATGACTTTATTTTCGTCCAGCTCGATGTCCATGTTGTGCCCGAGATTGAGCTCTTTCGCAAGGTTGCGGAGGATGGAGAGCATGAACGAGTCGATGGTCTCGATGCGGAAGAAGGAATAGTTGTGAAGGATGTTGGTGAGTGCTGTTTCGGCATTCTTCCGGATGCGCTCAGGGGTAAGGGCGTTGTGCGCCATATCCTCGCTAATGCCCTGTCGCGCCAGCTGTGCCTGGATGGCCTTGAGGTATGCTTCGGAACTCGGCAGCGAGTGGGCGATGCCGTAAAGCTGGCTGAGGATGCGTTCTTTCATCTCGCCTGTAGCCTTGTTGGTGAAGGTGACGGCGAGGATGTGCCGGTACGACTCCGGGTTCTGGGCAAGCAGCGTGATGTAGGAGGCAGCAAGGGTGAATGTCTTTCCCGAGCCTGCCGATGCTTTGTAGATTGTAAGTTGCGAGTTATCTTTCATAGTGCAAATATATGCTAAAAAGATGAAACATGTTGCGCACTTTTCGCAGAATCTTCTTCTTTTTCGCAATCTATTACTATTTTTGTCGCCAGAACAATAAAAACTGAGAAAATGAAAAGACTTTTTGCCCTTGCTACCGTTCTGACATTCGTAGTTGCTGCTTTCGCGCAGACGCCTCAGGAAATCCTCTCGCGCATGGAAACAGAGCTCGACAAGCACGAGGCCGACGGTGTCTCCATGATTACCGACGTCAAGGTTCCCATCGTCGGCACAATATCCACTAAGACGTATATGCTCGGGGATTATTTTCGCATGGAGACGAAGACAATGGGTATTGATGTCATCGTCTGGGAGGACGACAAGTCGACGTGGACCTACAACTCCAAGACGAACGAAGTGAAGATAGAGAAGGCAAAAGTAACTGTGAACTCTGAGCCCGAGGGCGACTTGGACATGTTTGAAGGCCTCACCGATGGCTACGACATCACGCTGGCCAAAGAGACGGACAAGGCTTGGTTCTTCACACTCAAGAAACAGAAGACGAACAAGTCCAAGGAAGCCCCCAAGCAGATGGATATCTCTGTCAGCAAGGGCACCTACCTTCCTCTCAGCCTGAGCGCGAAGGTGTCGGGCATGACGATGACTATGCACGATATCTCCTTCGGTGTCTCCAAGAGCAAGGTCGTCTTCAACGCTGCCGATTTCCCGGGCGTCACCATCAAGGACGAGCGATAACCGTCATCCTGTCTTCTAAGGCCAACTGAAAAACACTCCATCATGATAAATCTCAAAAAACTTCCGCTCCTTCCGCGCGTCATCATTGCCATCGCGCTGGGTATCGTCTGCTCGTTTTTCTTTCCCGACTGGGCCGTGAGGGTGTTCCTCACGTTCAACTCCATCTTCGGCAACTTCCTCGGGTTCTTCATCCCGCTGCTCATCGTCGGCCTGATAGCTCCCGGTATTGCCGACCTGGGACGCGGGGCAGGGAAGCTTTTGCTGCTGACGGCGGGGCTTGCCTATTTGTCAACCGTACTTGCGGGGATGTTCTCCTACGTCACCTGCCGTTATGTGAGCCCCTCGGTGCTTGGTAATTCGGTCGAGGCGCTGGCTGAGGTGGACATGTCGGGAGGGCTCACTCCCTTCTTCACCATTGAAATGCCGGCATTCATCTCAGTGACGTCGGCGCTGGTGCTAGCGTTCATTCTGGGCTTGGGGACAACGGCTGCGGGGGCGACAGGCTTCAAGCGCGTGTTGTCGGAGTTCCGCCAGATAGTTACGGGTGTCATCACGGGCGTCATCATCCCCTTGCTGCCGCTTTATATCTTCGGCATCTTCCTGCAGATGGGTGCCGAAGGGCATGTGGGCACCGTGCTCGGGATGTTCCTTAAGATGATTCTCGTCATCTTCGCCATGCATGTGGCGGTGCTCCTGCTGCAGTTCTGCATTGCCGGCGCGGTAGCAAAGAGGAACCCCTTTCGCGCGTTGCTGACGATGCTCCCTGCCTACGCTACTGCGCTGGGCACGTCGTCATCGGCTGCTACGATACCTGTCACGCTGGCGCAGACGAAGAAGAACGGCGTGACGCCCGAGGTGGCCGACTTCACCGTGCCCCTCTGTGCTACCATCCACATGCCCTGTAGCCTGCTGAAGATCGTTGCCTGCTGCTATGTGGTATCGTTGAGCCTGGGGATGCCTATTGACTTCGGCACCTACGCGGGGTTCATCCTCATGTGCGGCATCACGATGGTTGCCGCGCCAGGCGTTCCAGGAGGTGCCATCATGGCTGCGCTGGGACTGATATCCTCCATACTCGGGTTCGATGCAAGCATGCAGGGAATCATCATCGCGCTCTACATCGCTATGGACAGCTTCGGCACAGCGGGCAATGTCACGGGTGACGGTGCGCTGGCGCTGATCGTCGACACCGTGCGACGCAGGCCGAAAGGATGAATGGCTCCTCTTTGGCTATTTATGAAGAAAGGACAGGGAAGAGTCAGGAATCGGACTTGAAGCTATATTTAAATAGGAAAGGGAGTAGCATTCGTTGCTTCTCCCTTTTTCCTGAGCGGAATACGGGAATCGAACCCGCCTCCTCGGCTTGGGAAGCCGATGCACTACCGATGTGCTAATTCCGCATGATGATGTTTTCTTCGGCAAAGATAGGGAGCCTTTTCGAAACGGCCAAACATTTACCGACTTTTTTGTTCTGACGTCCCTTCTTTTGCCCTCTGTGCGGAGCCTACACGACAGCTGCAACCCTCACGGGCGGCACCTCCATGACACTTTCTCTCGTGACGAAGTAGCCGTCGCGTTATATGCTTCGCCTGCCATTCGTGGGGGGAAAAAGGATGATGTTCTCAGCAACGCGTTGCCTCATTGCGTGCGGCATGTGCAAGAGGGGGTATGATAAGTATGTCAAAGAACGCTCTGTTCTCTGTCCTCCGTCATCTGGCGCCTTTTCAGACTTCGGACTGAAACATTGTCTAAATTTCCTTTGACGCTTCAAAGGTACAACGCGCACATTGCGCATCTCGAATCTTTTTGTCATTTTTTTCCGAAAAGTGAAAAATTGTTTGCAACAAAGTGATATACAGGCTATTTTACAATCATTATCGTTGTCATAAGCGCGAAGCATCTCCGACCTGACAGAACGATTCGTTCTCCCAGGGTCAGAGCCGATTCCTTCCCCAAGCTTGAGTTTGAGCTATGCCTTGTCATGATTGTCACGTTGTCATGAGTGTCATTAAGGTTTTTTGATTGGGAGGGCGATTTTCGGTTCATACTATATATAAGTATTTATTTAAATACTTATATATAGTATGCGGACTTTCCGCATCCGAAATTGCTTAATGACATTCATGACAATGACAATCGTGACATTCTTCTCCCTCCTTGGCTATAATCAATGCACAGATAATCAATCGGTTGCTTCAAACAAGCGAAATGCGAGGGGTGCAAGATGTGTGTTCCTTCGGGTGTTTTCGTGTCCAAAAACGGGGATTTTGTCCGATTTTCGGGGCATTTTGGTGTGATTTTTCGCATCAAAACCTCGCTTTTTCGCATTCAGGAAAAGGTTCCTCTCACAGCGCAGATTTTGCTAGGAGAAAAAAGAATTATGCTAGGAGAAAAAAGATTTTTCCCTTCTCCATACGGCGAGATTCTTTCTCCAAAAAAATATCTTGAAAAAAGTGGCTAGAAGATTCGAGATGCGCAATGGGAGCATTGTATCTTTGTGGTGAAAAAAGTATAAGAAAAGAAAAACGGGTTTTCCTTTTGCATTTCGCTCGCTTCTTCGTCCTTTGACTTTGTCTAAGGTACTTGCGCTCGGGAATGAAAAGAAAAATAAGTTTTCCTTTTGCATTTCGCTCGCTTATTTGTACCTTTGCCCTTTGAAATGAAAAGTATGCCTGCTTGGGAAGCGGGGATGCTGCGCGAACATATTTATTTGATTATTTGATTATCTGACTATTTGATTATTTCAACCATGCGTCGAACGATTATCTATATCCTCTGGGGCCTGTTGCTGGCCGGGTTGCTGGCAGCCTTCTGCATCTTCACCTGCATCAACAAGGGATGGGTGGGCTATGTGCCTCCTGTGGAGGAGCTCGAGAACCCCGACTATAAGTTTGCCTCACAGATTATCTCTGCCGACGGCGTGCAGCTCGGCACCTTCAGCTACAGCGGCGAGAACCGCGTGTGGGTTGACTACGACGAGCTGGCTCCCTGCCTCGTGCAGGCGCTCATTGCCACTGAGGACCATCGGTTTGCCGACCACTCGGGCATCGACATGAAGGGCTTGCTGCGTGCCATCGTGAAGCGCGGCATCCTCAGGCAGAAGAGTGCTGGCGGCGGCTCGACGCTCACACAGCAGCTCGCCAAGCAGCTCTACTCGGAGGTGGCCTCTGGCACGATGGAGCGACTCATGCAGAAGCCCATCGAGTGGGTGATAGCCGTGAAGCTGGAGCGCTACTACACGAAGGAGGAGATACTGGCGATGTATCTGAACAAGTACGACTTCGGCAACAACGCCATCGGCATCAAGACGGCTGCCTACACCTATTTCGCCAAGGAGCCTGCCGAGCTCTCCACCGAGGAGGCTGCCACGCTGGTGGGCATGTGCAAGAACTCGTCGCTCTACAACCCCCTGCGCCGCAAGGAGCTCACCAAGGAGCGCCGCAACCTGGTGCTCTCGCTCATGGAGCGCGACGGCTACCTCACCAAGGAGGAGGCCGACGACTACCGCAGCCGCGAGCTGGTGCTCAACTACCGGCGCGTGGATCACAACTCGGGCCTCGCGCCCTACTTCCGGGAGTACCTGCGCGGCGTGATGACCGCCAAGCAGCCCGAGAAGAAGAACTACCGCGGCTGGCAGATGCAGAAGTGGTACGAGGACAGCCTCGACTGGGCCACGAACCCGCTCTACGGCTGGTGTAACAAGAACGTGAACAAGGACGGCAAGAACTACAACGTCTACACCGACGGCTTGAAGATACACGTCACCATCGACAGCCGCATGCAGCGCTACGCCGAGGAGGCTGTCGACGAGCATATCAAGAACTACCTGCAGCCACGCTTCTTCGCCTCGAAGAAGAACAAGAAGAACGCGCCCTACGACAACCTGTCGGCAAGCGAGATAGAAGCCAGCCTCACGCGAGCCATGCGGCAAACCGACCGCTACAGGCTGATGAACAAGAAGGGGCTCACGGACGAGGCCATCCGCGACTCGTTCGACGTGAAGCAGGAGATGCAGATTTACTCGTATGAGCGCGGACTCATCGATACGCTGCTCTCACCGATGGATTCGCTGCGCTACTACAAGCACTTCCTGCGCTGCGGATTCATGTCTGTCGACCCTGTCACAGGCCACGTGAAGGCATACGTCGGAGGTCCCGACTTCTCGCGCTTCCAGTACGATATGGCCACGCAGGGACGCCGTCAGATAGGCTCGACGGTGAAGCCCTTCCTCTACACGCTGGCTATGGAGAACGGCTTCTCGCCCTGCGACGAGACCATCTATGGCCCGCAGACGCTGCTCACGGAGGACGGACGGGTGTGGAGTCCACGCGACGGAGGGCACGCCAGCATGATAGGGCACCGCGTGTCGCTGAAGTGGGGACTCTCGCGCTCGAGCAACTGGGTGTCGGCCTACCTCATGGGCAAGCTCAACCCATACGCGCTGAAGACACTTATCCATAACTTCGGCGTCAGGAACCTCGACATCCAGCCGACCATATCGCTCTGCCTCGGCCCCTGCGACATCTCTGTTGCCGAGATGGTGGGCGCCTATACCGCCTTCCCCAACAACGGCATACGCACCGAACCCATCTACGTCACCGCTATCGAGGATGCCGACGGCGACATCGTGGCTACCTTCACACCTACCACCAGCGAGGTGTTCAGCCGCGAGACATCGTACAAGATGATTGACATGATGCGCGCTGTTGTCGACCAGGGAACGGGCACCAGGCTCCGCTTCCGCTACAACTTTACGGCACCCATCGCCGGCAAAACGGGAACCACCAACAGCAACTCCGACGGATGGTTCATAGGCTATGTGCCTCGTCTCGTGAGCGGCTGCTGGGTAGAAGGCGACGACAGAGACATCCACTTCGACTCGATGCGCGACGGACAGGGCGCCTCGATGGCGCTGCCCGTGTGGGGACTCTACATGCAGAAGGTCTATGCCGACCCGGAGCTGGGTTACTCGCAGTCGGAGAAGTTCAACGTGCCTGCCGACTTCAACCCCTGCGCATCGGGCTCGCAGTTCTACATGCCGATGCAGGAGGAGACGAACCCGCAGGAGTTTGACGACTTCTTCAACTGATGCCGTCAGTGCACACTTCTGGCAGAACCCGTCTCCAAGCCGTACAGATGAAAGAGAGCTACCGACAGTTGATCGTCCCGCAATTTCCCCATCCCGCTGAGCACACGCTGCCAAACGGCGTGCCGGCATACGTCATCCACTCCGACTATCACGAGGCGCTGCGCATAGACATCGTCATCGGGGCTGGGCAGTGGGAGCAGAGCAAGCTGCTGCAGGCGCTGTTCACCAACCGTTTGCTTCGTGAGGGGACGGCACGGCTCACGTCGGGGGTGCTGGCAGAGAAACTCGACTATTACGGTGCCTGGCTCGAGCTGAGCGTCTCGGTGCACCACAGCTTCATCACCCTCTATACGCTGAGCCGTTTCGTGCGCGAGACATGCACCCTCCTTCGCGACATGCTCCTGAACCCTGTCTTCCCGCAGGATCGCTTCGAGGTCATCCGCATGAACAACCTCCAGCAGCATAGGGTGAGCCGGCAGCGAGGCGATGTGATGGCGCGCAGGTTGCTCTACGGCGCGGTGTACGGGCAGGAACACCCGTGCGGGCGTTTTGCCGAAGAGGAGGACTTCGTGGCTGTCACACGCGACGACCTGCTGCAGTTCTACCAGACGTTCTATGGCTCTGCCAACAGCTTTGTGTGCCTCTCGGGAAAGGTTGACGACGAGGCGCTCTCCATCGTTGCCGAGTGCTTTGGCGAGCCCTGGGGATGCGCGACGCCGCTGCCGGCAAGGCGTGAGGTGGAGGAACCCCTTTCGGTGGATGAACTGGAGAAGGCAGGCGGGACGTTTTCGCCGCTGGTGCAGTCGCACGGGCATCTGGTGCAGTCGAGCATTCGCATGGGAGGACTGCTGATGGATGTCAACAGCGACGACTACTATCCCATGCGTGTGCTCTGTACCATCCTCGGCGGGTTCTTTGGGAGCCGTTTGATGAAGAGCATCCGCGAGGATATGGGCTACACCTACGGCATCAGCGCCGACCTGCTCACGAACACCGGGCGCACCTTCTTCGTCGTGAGCAGCGAAACTGTTGCCGACAAGGCACAGGAAGTCGTGGAGGGCATCCGCATGCAGATGCGTCGTCTGCAGGACGAGCTGGTGCCCGAGGCGGAGCTGACGATGGTGCGCAACTACATGCTGGGCGAGCTCTGCCGCAATTATGAGGGAGCCTTCGCTATGGCTGACGCCTCAATCTATCTTCGTACCCTTGGCCTTCCTGAGGATCATATCGAACGGGTCATTGACGCTATCGTCAACGTGAGTGCCGAAGAACTGCGCACACTGGCTCAGCGCTGGCTCCTGCCCGAGCGAATGCAAACCGTAGTGGTTGGGCCATAAGAAGCTGTACAGCACGCTTTTCCAATCTGTCAGCTGCGTTATTGTCACACGTGGGCGACAGAAGCCAATCATCTCATTCCCGTAATGTTTGTTGATAAATGCAAATTTATTTGCATTATTCCCGACAATGCCCTATCTTTGCCGTACTATGTAAAATGTGTGCATAATGAAACAGACATTATTTCTTTCTCTCTCCATACTTATCCTCCTTACATCCAACGCCGCTCCTTTGGGTGCGCAGACAGGCAATAACCTATCTGCCGATGCCGACAGCACCGTGCGGAACTCGTCGAAGGTAATCAAGTTGCGCGACGGCTCGTACTACAAAGGAGAATCCATCCTCAACCTCGTGCCCAACGGAGTGGGAGAGCAAGTGTATGAAAACGGCGAACACTACGAGGGCGGGTTCGTGAAAGGCAAGCGCGAAGGGCAGGGCACCTACACCTACAAGGACGGCTCTTCCTACTCGGGCGAGTGGAGTCAGAACAAGCCTCACGGCAAGGGAATCCGCCAGTTTGCCAACGGCAACACCTATGAGGGCTATTTCACGCAGGGCGTTATTCACGGCTACGGCACGATGACCTATGCCAACGGC
Organism: Bacteroidaceae bacterium; assembly: GCA_017615125.1. Taxonomy (GTDB): domain Bacteria; phylum Bacteroidota; class Bacteroidia; order Bacteroidales; family Bacteroidaceae; genus UBA1189. The sequence continues at coordinate 17,290 of JAGAAS010000061.1, read as the reverse complement.
GACAGCTACATGGGCATGTGGGAGAACGGGCAGCGCAACGACATGGGCAGCTACTCGTGGGCCAACGGCGACACGTACAATGGTCACTGGAAGGACGACTGCAAGGTGGGCGAAGGTAAGATGTTCACCCCCGACGGTACACGCTACGAGGGAGAGTGGCGCAACGACCAGCGCAACGGCAAGGGGACGTGTCACTTTGCCAACGGAGACGTTTATGAGGGCCAGTGGCGCGACGGAACGATGAACGGACACGGGCGCTACACCTTTAGCAACGGCGACATCTACGAGGGCGAGTACCGCAATGGCAAACGAACAGGCACCGGCGTCTATGACTATGCCAACGGAGACAAGTACGAAGGAAACGTGAACGACGGAATCATACAGGGTGAAGGAACCTACACATGGGCCAACGGCGACAGCTACAAGGGACAATGGAAGGAAGGACGCTTCGAAGGACACGGAACCCTCACGCGTGAAGACGGCGGAGCTTATCGGGGAGAATGGCACGAAGGAGCACCGCACGGCAAGGGCAACATCATCAGCGGAAGTGACGGACACAGGCTTACGGGCAACTTCGACCAAGGCGCACGCAGGGGAGAGTTCACCGAATACGATGCTGAGGGCAAGAAGCTCCGCACCGTTACCTATCAGGATAAGAAACAATAATTAAGATAAAACAAAGAAGACATGATCATCGACACCGTAGAAAACCTGAGCGCTTACGCCTCACTCAACCCCCTTTTCCCAAAGGCCATTGCCTACCTGCAAAGCACCGACCTCCTGGCTCTCGAACCCGGGAAGATTGTGCTTGAGGAAGGAAAACTCATCGTCAACGTCAATCAGGTACCACCCAAGGCCAAGGAGGCAGCCCTGCTGGAGACGCATATTGAGTTCATCGACATCCAACTCCCTCTCTCGGGAGAAGAGACGATGGGCTATACCCCAGCAAAGGAACTGCCCGAGACGACATACGATGCCGATAACGACATCGCCTTCTATCCTGGATTGGCTTCACAGTACGTTACATTGAAGCTCGGTATGTTTGCCATTTTCCTCCCCACCGATGGACACGCTCCTGGCATCACGCCGACTGGAGTCAAGAAGATAATCGTAAAGGTAAAGGTCTGAAACCCATGCTTAGAATTCTCGAAAACGACCCTTGGCTGCAGCCCTACGCTCCAGCCATCGAAGGAAGGCAAGAATACTATGAGCAGCGTCTCGCGCAGCTCACCCACAACGGAAAGCAAACCCTTTCAGAGTTTGCACAAGGACATCTCTATTACGGACTTCATCGCACGCCTCAGGGATGGGCCTTCCGTGAATGGGCTCCCAACGCCACGCGCATCTTTCTTGTTGGCGACTTCAACGGATGGGCCGAGATGCCCGCCTATGAGCTTAAGCGGCTTAACCTGCATGGCGACTGGGAGGTACTCCTGCCTGCCGACGCTATCCAGCACGGACAGCATTACAAGATGAAAGTCTACTGGGAAGGGGGCAGCGGTGAGCGGATTCCCGCCTACGTTCGTCGTGTGGTTCAGGACGAGCAGACAAAGCTCTTCAGCGCGCAGGTATGGGAACCTGAAACGCCCTTTGTCTTCAAAACGAAACGTTTCCGCCCGAAGAAATCCCCTTTGCTCATCTACGAATGCCACATCGGAATGGCGCAGGAGGAGGAGAAAGTGGGCACCTACGATGAGTTCAGGGAGAACGTGCTTCCGCGTGTCAAGGAAGCGGGGTACAACTGCCTGCAGATAATGGCTATTCAGGAACATCCCTATTACGGGAGCTTCGGATATCACGTCTCGAACTTCTTTGCAGCTTCGTCGCGTTGCGGAACACCCGAGGAACTCAAGCGTCTCATCGACGAGGCTCACGCTCAGGGTATTGCCGTAATTATGGACCTTGTTCAATCCCACGCGGTGAAGAATGAAAATGAAGGACTTGGCAACTTAGCAGGTGATCCCAATCAGTACTTCTATCCTGGAGACAGACACGTCCATTCCGCGTGGGATTCGCTCTGCTTCGACTACGCCAACGACGATGTCATCCACTTCCTTCTTTCCAACTGCCGCTTCTGGCTGGATGAATATCGTTTCGATGGGTTCCGTTTCGACGGAGTCACTTCGATGATTTACAGGGATCACGGGCTTGGCGCAGCCTTTACCGACTATAGCCACTACTATAATCTGAATGAAGACGGGGATGCGATTTGTTACCTCACGTTGGCAAATGCGCTGGTTCACGAGGTTAATCCCCAAGCAATCACTATTGCTGAGGAAGTTTCTGGTATGCCCGGGTTGGCAGCACCCACTGCCGATGGCGGATACGGCTTCGACTACCGTATGGCGATGAACATTCCCGACTATTGGATAAAGACTATCAAGGAGTGTATCGATGAAGACTGGAAACCGTCGTCGATGTTCTGGGAGGTAACGAACCGGCGTTCCGACGAGAAGACAATCTCTTATGCCGAGAGTCACGACCAAGCCCTCGTGGGCGACAAAACCATCATCTTCCGCTTGGTGGATGCCGACATGTACTGGCATTTCCGCAAGGGAGATGAGAATTACACGGCTAATCGTGGAATTGCCCTTCATAAGATGATTCGCCTGCTTACGGCATCTACCATCAACGGCGGTTACTTGAACTTCATGGGCAATGAGTTCGGACATCCCGAGTGGATTGACTTCCCGCGTCAGGGTAACGGCTGGAGCCACAAGTACGCACGGCGTCAATGGAGCCTGCGCGACAGGGAAGAGCTCTGCTATAGCTATCTCGGGCTCTTCGACAAAGCTATGATTGAGCTCATCAGTGCTGTTCACGGCTTTGAGAAGACGGAAATAAAGCCTGTATGCAGAAACGACGGAGACCAGATTCTTGCATACGTCAGGGGCGACTTGTTGTTTGTATTCAACTTCAATCCTGTGAAGTCCTTCAACGACTACGGGCTCCTTGTTCCTCGGGGAGCGTGGAAGGAGGTTCTCAATACTGACAATCCTGTTTTCGGAGGCAACGGGCTCACCGACTCATCGGTAGTGCATTTCTCTATGCCCGATCCGCTCTACCGTCGTCAGCGCAAGGAATGGCTGCAGCTTTACATTCCCGCTCGTACAGCCGTCGTTTTGCGTAAGAAAAAATCATGAATCAATAACACTTCTCGGCTCCTTCTTTATTTATGAAAGTGTACGTCGATAACTTGCAGCTGCAACGATTCAAGGTCATCCGCATCCTTTGCGATTTCCTCTTCGTGCTGTTTGTTTTCTTCTTCGTCCTCCTTTTCCAGCGCGATTTGATAGCAATGGTGCAGGAAGCATGGTCGCACGGGCAGACGAAGAACAATGCCCTCGTGACAGCTATCGTCATATCGGCGTTGCTGCTGGTAGTGAAGAAGCTCGTTTCGATGGTCTTCCGTCTACGCGGAATGTGGGAGATGGTTTCCTTCCTTCCCTCGTTCATGTTGCTCTCTTTTGCTACCGATGTGAACATCCGTACGATGAGCTACTCACTAGGAAAATGGATTTGGATTGGAATAGCTACTCTCGGCGTTGTGCTGTTTGTTGCCTGGCTTGACAGCGGTGCCCGGCAGAAGACGAAGATGCCTATGGCCAATATGCTTTGGCCCAACTTCCTCATTTATGCCCTTTCTGCCGTGCTTTGCGTAGCGTTTACCAATCACAATGCAGCCGAGCACATGGAGCTTGCAGCATTCCGCTATGCAAATGCAGGACGTTACGAGAAGGTTGCAAAGGTGGGAGAGCGCTCTCTTGAGACGACGCCTGCGCTTACAGCTCTTCGCAATGTTGCCTGCGTGCGTAACGGCGATTCGGGAAACAAACTCTTCTCATATCCGCAGCCGTATGGCGCCAACGGGTTGCTCGTCAATCGTTTTATCAATCAGACGGAAGCCTACGGAGCTCCTGTCTTCTACAAGATGACAGGCACCGAAGCCTACGGAGGCGAGACGGCGATGGCCTATTGCAGCAGACTTTACAAGCAGAACGACAACGCCTTCAGCCGTGACCTCTACATCGCATCCTTGCTGTTGGACAGGCGTATAGAAACCTTTGCCAGAGAGTTCCCTCCCCAGGTGCTGGGCGACACCCTTGCTCCTGTGCACTACCGGGAGGCTTGGCTTCTCTATTACGATCTCTATCCCAGCACCGAATACACCTACCACGATGCCGAGCTGGAGCCAGCTTATGCGGAATACAAGTCCATCATGAACAACCGTCGCCTGCAACCCGTTGTAAACAGCAACACCCGCTATCTCCGCTTCGGCAAGACCTACTGGCACTATTTTTACACAGACGGAAAACTCTGATTCCCCGCTGGGGAAAATGCTGCGGAGAGTGACTTTAGAACGTTTCTTTAGACACTATTAATTATGGAGAAGGGAAAAAGTTTTTTTCTTTCTCCATAATTATTTTTCCCTTCTCCATAATCCTTTCTCCTTTTAATATATTATAGCCTCTTTTTTCCTGAGCGTCAAAGAAGCAGAAAAAGCTTTCGTAGATAAGACATTGCTCTTGCTGAATCTGAGTTCACGAGTGTATTTCAAAAAAAACTTGTATTGTTTTGAATTCTCAAATATATATACTACCTTTGAACCGAATTATACGTTTTTTTGTCGTACGAAGAAGAGAATAACTTGAAAAACATTTTCACAACTATCGTTGAACCCTTTTTTAGCATCAAGTCTTTTTTTATTTCCTAAAATAGATACATTTATAATAATTAACTTTTTTCAATGAAAATGAAACGATTTTTATTTTTTGCATGCACAGTCATGCTTGCGCTGACGGTAAGTGCTCAGACAAACGTCACCAGCACCTACCTTACGAATGCCGACTTTTCCTCCACTGATGGATGGACGGCGTCTGTCTCCGATCAATACAAAGATTTTGGTAACGGTTTGATTGGAACTTATCAGGTTAATACCAACGGAGCTGTTTCTACAAAAGATGACACTCATTTGGCTACTGAGTATTGTCTGGGGTTTGAATGTCGATGGTCGACAAATTATGCTTCTTTCTTCCAGAAAATGAATTCATTGCCCGTTGGAACTTACAATTTGAGTTTTGATGTTGAAAACACCAATGGAAATACATCAAGTGCGTCGTACAACAATTTGTTTTATGTTGAAGTCGCAGGTAAGAGGTATACGGACAGCTTTACGGAATGGATGTCCTCTTCGACAACTTGGACTACGCATACTATTGAGTTCGATGTCTTTGATGCATCTGATGTAAAAGTAAGTCTAGGCTATGGTACTGGTTCAAATAATATTGGAGGTGCAAACACCCCGGTTCTTTACGTCAGCCATCTTAAGCTGATGCAATCTTCCCTTGATATGGGAGAGTTGTCAGATGCTTCGGCTACAAACGGCATAGTGACTGACTTTGTTGTCAACGGTACGTTTGACGGCGGCATCGGTGGCTGGAGTAGGACAGGAAGCTTCCAAAATAATCAGACGGCTAACAACCAGTCGGGCGCCTTCACGGGAAACTTCTACGAGAACTGGAACGGCAGTCCTCTGGTCAACAAGATGTACCAGACCATCAATAACATTCCGAATGGAACTTATAAACTTAAGATTGCTGCCTTCGTCAACAAACTTGCTGATCCGAACGAAAGCCAGTATGTCTTTGCTAACGATGATAAAGTTTACCTTACAACGGGAGATCCAACATCCTATGAGGTTTGGACTGTTGTTGAAAACAATTCTGTAGAGGTTGGCTTGGAGCAGACAACAGAAACAGCTAACTGGATGGGTATTGACAATGTTTCGTTAACCTATTATGGTCCTGGAGATGTTATCAATTTAGCTCAGAATTCATCTTCAATCCTTGATTGGGAAGCCGCGCAGGCAGCTGCCTCTCAGGCATATATTAATACCGACTACGCCAACGTTATCGGAGTCGAAAAGACTGCTCTTCATGATGCAATAGAGTCTGACGAACCTTCAACGCTTGCAGAATACATTGCAGCTACAGCTACGCTTAATGAAGCAACGGCTGCATTTGTGGCAGCAAAGGCTAACTACGATGCTCTTGTCGCTGAGATAGCAAAGGCAAAAGCATTGGGCATTGACGCAACAGAAGCCGACAGCTATGCTGCTACATCAACTTCTTCGTCAGCCACTGTGCTTGCAAGCACGCAGGCTCTGAAAGTGATGGAGTATAATCTGGCGACTAATACCTATAAATACGAAGTAGAATTAGGTTCATGGAACGCTTCCAGCGGAACAGCTACAAATAAGGGGCAACATTGGGATGGTACCAATGAATCTACTTATTTGGAGCAGTCTAGTTCAAATTGGGGAGCTTCCGCATGGAGCATCAGCTACGATCAAGATGTGACGCTGCCCGCTGGCAACTACGTGTTCAAAGTGGCTGGACGAACAGCTAAAAACGATGGTGTGACGATGAGTCTTGTGGTGAAAGACAAATCGAGCAATGCAACGCTGGGCACAGTAAACGACTTCCCGAAGGGTGATACTGGCTACGGCATCGACACCAGCGGTGCAACGAACTTCTCCTCCGACGGCACGTATGCCAACGGAAACGCAGGACGCGGTTGGGAATGGCGCTATGTGAAGTTTACACTTAGTGGAGAAACTACTGTTAATATTGCTGTGACTGCTGTAGCTACCACGAATCACATGTGGGTAAGTTTCTGCAACGCCACAGTGCGCACGGATAACGAGGCTAACATCTCGATGATCGCTTACAACATCGCACTGAACGATGCCCAGAATGCGCTCGCCAATGAAACCTACGTAAATGTTACTGGAACGGAAAAAGCGGCTCTTGAAGCAGCTATTGCCGCCAATCCAGGCACTACGAGTGCTTCCATCGATGCAGCTACCGAGACTTTACAAGCAGCTACTTCAGCCTTTACGGCAGCTAAGACGAACTACGATGCCTATGCTGCAGCATACGCCCTCTATTATCCTTTATATAAGGAGTTGAAGTATGCTTCTGCCGAGAAGAAGACTGCCTGGGAAACCGCTATCGTAGCTCCCACAACTTCTGCCGAGGCAGGCGAAAAGTCTACAGCTATTCCCGCAGCTCTTCGTGCTTACTTCGAGAGCCACGCGTTGGCAGAGGGCGTTGTTGGCGCAGCAAATTATACGGAAAGAATGGCTAACTATACCAACCCGACAAGTAATGGTGACTGGACAATCACTGGGAATATGAACGACCCAGCAAGCAACCAACCTTGGACAGATGCTGATGGAACAGCAACGCATTCGTACTTCGACGGTGGTAGCTGGGGCTCAACTGCTTGGACAACGACGATGAAGCAGACGGTTGTCATTCCAGCAGGAAAATACCTGCTTACCGTGAAGGCACGTGCCGCTGAAAACGTAACGTTCACATTGTCGGTAGGAGAGTATTCTGCAGATCTTCCTCACACAGGAGCATCTGGCAACGTATTCAATAACGGCTGGGCTGATGCATCCCTTGAATTTGAGACGGCAGGCGAAGATGCCGAGATATTGGTAACTGCTACTACGGAGTCGCAGTACCAGTGGTTCTCCATTTCTGATTTCCGTTTGGTCCAGATAGAGGCTGTCTCTGTTCCGATGGCAGATGCTACCGACTATGCTGCTCTCGCTTCAGCTATTTCTGCGGCAGAGGCGAAGACGCTCGGATTCCAGAAGGGAGAATTTGCTCCTTATAATAATGTGGAGGCTTTGACGGTCCTTGCTGCTGCTAAGGCTATTGATCCAGACTTCGCAGATGGAAATACGAAAGAGAAGGTACAGGATGCAACTTCAGCACTGACATCTGCTACTTGGACTTCTAATACAGAAGATGTTGATGCTATCTTCAATGGTCTCTTTGCAACAGTAACGGAAGGTGCCAACTATCCCCTTGCATGGACTCGCACGAATGCTTGGGGACAGATGCGTTCAGAAATTGAAGGTGCATACGCAACTGCCTACTACAACCAGCCGGGTTCGCTTCAGTATGGCAACCAAGGGGTGTACACGATGCCGTTGGCTGCTGAGACCTATTACACCTTGACTTTCGTTTATCGTTCACATGACGATGCGAATCCCAATAAGGGCGTCACCGTTTCCGTACTGAACGGAGAGGATGGCCTGAGTGGTAAGACATTTGCCGGCAATCCTTCTACTTCCGATTGGGCAACAGGCAAGGTGACGTTTAAGACTGGTGCTGCAGGCAACTACGTGCTGACGCTTGCTAATACTGGAAACACCTGGATGACGAACGTTTCGCTTGTGAAGGCTGTTCCCGAGAAAGTCACAATGGTTGTTACGGATGCCAAGTGGGCAACCTTCATTGCTCCGTTTGACGTTACTATCCCTGCTGGAGTGTCAGCATATACTGTCTCTGGGGTTGAAGAAAAAGAGATCCTTACTCTTGATGTTGAAACGATTATTCCTGCAAACCAACCCGTGCTTCTCTATAGCGAAAGTACAGTAAGCCAGGAATTTGAGGGATACAATTTGGCTGACGAAAAGTCTTACACCTTCGGTCTGCTGACAGGTGTTTACGAGACAGTTTCTGCTCCTGTAGGTTCCTATGTTTTGCAGAACCACAGCGGAAGCGTCGCATTCTTCAAGGTGGGCGAAACTCAGCCGAATGTAACGGCCAATCATGCTTACCTTCAAGTTCCTGAAGAGGAGGCTTCTGGAACAAATGCCTTCTTCTTTAGAGGAACGACAGGCATCAAGACCCTTGAGGCATTGACAAGCGAAGATACTGAAATCTACAATGTTTCTGGCGTGCGTATGGATTCGTTGCAGAAGGGTCTTAACATCATTAAGACGCGCAACGGAGAGACACGCAAGGTATTTGTGAAGTAAGCCTGCTCTGTAGATAATGCAGCATTCCTGAAAGCTTTTCCCTTCGGGGAAGAAAGAAGGCAGGATGTCAAAGAAAGGGGGATGTGTTGAAGAGCACATCCCCTGCTTTTTTATCTCGTTAAACCGAGTCTTGTTTGGAAGAAAGCGAAGGTTTCTTTCGGGCTTATAGGAAAAGAACTGCCAGCAGAGCAGCAGGAATATGTCCTGAGATGGAGTAAAGGATGTCGCTTGTATAGGTAGAACGTCCACAATAGACTTTCTCTCCGTCCCACGTAAGCAGGATATCGTTCGTGTAGGTGCTGTTGCCCTTGTAGAGGTATTTCCCGTCCCACGTGTAGAGGATGTCGCTTGTGTAGGTGCTGCTTCCCTTGTAGAGGTGCTTGCCGTCCCACGTGTAGAGAATGTCGCTCGTATAGGTGCTGTTTCCGCAGAAGATGTACTTGCCGTCAAACGTCAGGAAAATGTCGCTGGTGTACGTGCAGTTCCCTCGGAATAGGTGTTTCCCATCCCACGTGTAGAGGATGTCGCTCGTGTATGTGCTGTTGCCTCTGTAGATTTTCGAAGTATGAGCCATAAGCATTGTCATGCAGCAAAGCAGGAGGATTGTCAATTGTTTCATGCCGTTTCCCGATATTTGTTTTCTTTTCCTGCGGCAAATATACAAACGTGTCCGAAATATCCGCTTTCTTATGGATTTTTTTTCGAGAAGGGAAAAATTTTTTTCGAGAAGGAAGCCGGCGAGATGTAGAAAGAAAAAAATTTTTTTCTCCTAGCATATTTTTTCTGCTTGATGAAAACGGGCACGCTTACAGGGAAAATGACGGTTTCTCAAAAAATAGCTTAAAATTATCGGCGTTTCGTTTGCAGATACCCGAAAGTTGATTACCTTTGCAGCGCATTTCATAAAGAGATGTACTGTTAATGCAGTTCATTTTACATGGTGGCCGTAGTTCAGTCGGTTAGAGCGTCAGATTGTGGTTCTGAATGTCGTGGGTTCGAGTCCCACCTGCCACCCAGAGTTTCCGGTAGCCAAAAGGGCTGCCGGTCTTTGTTTTGCATCAGTTTACAAAGCATTTTTCCTGTGAAAATGTGAAGCTTGAAAAAAGTGTGAAAATTTTTTCTTTATCCTATATACGAAAAATAACATACGTTGCGTTTCTAAAGTAAAGAACCTCAATCAATGCCTATGGATAAAAAATCTACTCCTCTCTCCAATGAACAGATTCGTGAACTGATGCGCTTGTCGATGCGCTCATTGAACCCTAAGACGCCTAAAGAGGCTACTTTGAAACGTATTCTTTCTGTTGCCCGCGCGTAATTTCTTAGATTTGTTTTTCTCATGAATCCAATGATTGCACCCTCATTGTTAGCTGCTGACTTTGGCCATATTGCCGACGAGGTGGCTATGGTTAACGGCAGCGAGGCTGACTGGCTGCATCTCGATGTAATGGATGGTGTCTTCGTGCCTAACATTTCGTTTGGTTTTCCTGTGCTCGAGGCTGTTGCCAAGTTGTCGTCTAAGCCGCTCGACGTGCATCTGATGATTGTGCAGCCAGAACGCTACATCAAGCAGGTGAAAGCGCTCGGCACGTATATGATGACCGTGCACTACGAAGCATGCACCCATCTGCATCGTACCCTCTTCGAGATTCACGAAGCAGGGATGAAGGCAGGAGTAGCGCTCAACCCGTCTACGCCTGTTTCCATGCTGAAAGATATTATTGACGACATCGATATGGTGCTTGTAATGACGGTCAACCCAGGCTTTGGCGGACAGAAATTCATTGAGCATTCGCTAGACAAGGTGCGTGAGGCGCGCGAATTGATTGTCTCTCGACATTCTTCCGCACTTGTGGAAGTTGACGGAGGCGTCACGCTTGAAACGGCGCCTCGTCTGCTGCAGGCAGGCGTTGATGTGCTGGTTACGGGAAGTACTGTCTTTCATGCTGCTCAGCCTGCCGAAATGATACAAAGGCTAAAAGCGCTCTAACCTTCAGGATTTATCTGACGAATGTAACGAAAAACGGCTCCTCATAATGGAGCCGTTTCCTATTTAAATAACTATATGGGAGCCTGACGGAACGAATTATTCAATTTCTTCCTCTTCTGGTGCTGATTTGGCTTTTGCAGGCTTCACTCCCTTCCATATCATATAAGCAAGTACGAGTGTGACAAGAGCAAGAAGGGTGTATCCGAATTCGTGGCTGTATTTGGTGATTGTTGCGACAAGTTGCTCTTCGGAGTAGACAGACTCGAGGAAGTAACCTGCGGACGCGAGGCATATGTTCCAAATGCCTGCGCCAAGAGCGGTGAACGTGATGAACTTGCCATAAGGCATGCGTGCAAGGCCTGCAGGGATGGAGATGAGATGACGGATGACGGGGAGGAGACGTCCAATAAACGTGGAAACAGCACCGTGTCGGTTGAAGTACCCTTCTGCTTTCTGCACTTTTTCTTGAGTGAGCAGAAGCATGTGTCCAACTCTGCTGTTAGCGAAGCGGTAGACGATGGGTTTCCCTATCCAAAGCGAAACACTGTAGTTGATGGAGGCTCCCAGACAGGCTCCAAGAGTGGCACATAAGATAAGGACAATAAGGTTCATCTCTCCTGTGGCGGCAGCGTGGTATGCTGCAGGAGGAACGACAATTTCCGAAGGAATGGGGAAGATGGTGCTCTCAAGTGTCATGAGGAGCATCACGGTATAATAGTTGAGGTGCTCAAGACACCATTGAATGAATGCGACTGACTCCATGTGAATTGTTCTGCGGTGGAAACTTTAGATTGAGCGGTGAAAGCTATATTGCGTGGTGTTGATTATAGCTTTTTTATTATGTATTGTCGTTGTTGTTTTCTCTCTTGTTGGCTGAGCCGGGAGTATTGTCATCGTGATAGGAGTCTTCATCGACAGGACGGGTTCCTTCGTTGTCTTCTTTTCGTTGGCGGAGAAGCTTGAAGAGTCGTTGATAGGAATCTCCGTTTCCAAGGCGAAGCTCGCAGACAGCCAGTTGGTTGAGTGCGTATTCTCTCTCTTCGTGTCCACTTGCAGCAACTTTTTCATAAAAGTCACGGGCTTCTTGGAAATGCCCCATCATAAAGTGGCAGTCGGCGATGTTAATGTCGGAAAATGTCTCTTCGGGCTGTAAAGCTTTCATGTATCCGTAGGCTTCGAGAGCTTCGGCATACTGGTTATGATCGTGGCAAATGTCGCCGAGTATGCCCCATGCTCGTGCGTTGTACGGGTCTTGATCGATGAGCCGGTTGCATGTTTCAATAGCTTTTGCTTTGTAACCGAGTAGGGAATAGGTGATGGCCGCACTGTCGAGGATGCTTGGAGCATCAGGGTTGATGCTGAGCCCGCGTTCAATCCATTCTTCTGCAATCTCGAGATAGTTGGCACGGGTAAGATTGTTGATGATGTCGCCGAATAGTTCTGGCTCGTTGCCAGAGAGTGAGACAGCTATCTCGTAGTGTCGTAGTGCTTGCTCAACGTTGCATTCGTGCAGGAGAAGGTCACCCATAACCATACGGTAGTCGGGCGCATCATAGGCGCCGTGAACTTTCTCGATGATGCTTTTCGCCGTTTCCCAGTCGTCGTGGTAAATATGCATGCGAGCATCCATAACCATAAGCTCCGGATTACCGGGATGGAGACGGAGTGCAAAACAGATGGCGTCTTTTGCTTCCTTGTCACGTTCTCGAACCATGTATTCATCGATGATGTCACACAAATCATTGACATCGAAGAATTCGATGGCGCCAGTTCGACGGCTTGCCTCGTATCTTTTCAGCAGCTGGTCGAACTCTTCTCTTTCGTCGTCTTTCACTTTGATTGCGTCTTTGAATAGTGTGACTTGGCTGTGCAAGGAGGAGGTGCAACGTAGGTCATTGCTTTGGCTTCCAGCTATCCTTGAGTGAAACGGTGCGGTTGAAGATTAGATGCTCGGGGGTGCTGTCCTTGTCTGCACAGAAATAGCCGATCCGCTGGAACTGGAAGTGATCCATAGGTTTTGCTTGCGCAAGGAATGCTTCAACATAGCATTCGGGACGTATTTCAAGGGATTCGGGGTTTATCATGCGCTTCATTGCCTCAACGGCATCAAGTCCTTCTTCTTCGCGCAGTCGGGCAAGCTCGTCGCGTGGGTTCTCTACATTCCAAAGACGGTCGTAAAGCCGTACTTCGGCCTTAACGGCATGTTGAGCACTTACCCAATGGATGGTTCCTTTGACGCGGCGGTTTGATTCGGGCTCACCCGTTTTCGTTTGCGGGATGTACTCACAGTATACTTCCTGAACATTTCCATCGGCGTCTTTCTTGCATCCTGTGCAGGTAACAATGTAGGCACTCTTGAGACGGACGTCTTGCCCTGGGGTAAGGCGGAAGTATTTTTTCGGTGCATCCTCCATGAAGTCGTCGCGTTCTATCCAAAGCTCGCGGCTGAAAGTGATAGTGTGCGTGCCAGCGCTCTCGTCCTCAGGGTTGTTAACGGTTTCAAGCTGTTCCGTTACGCCTTCGGGGTAGTTCGTTATGATGAGCTTTACATGGTTGATAACGGCAGATACTCGGGTAGCTCTCTTGTTGAGGTCTTCCCGACAGGCCGATTCCATAAGCGCCATATCGTTGAGTGCATCGTAGAGCGTGTAGCCAATCTTGTCGACAAACAAGCGGATAGCTTCGGGCGTATAGCCTCGACGGCGATAGCCGCAAATGGTTGGCATGCGCGGGTCATCCCATCCATCGACGAGCTTGTTTTGCACGAGCGCTAGCAGGTTTCGTTTCGAAAGCAACGTGTAGTTGAGGTTGAGCTTATTGAACTCGCGCTGCTTGGGGCGATGGTCATCCAGATCCTCACCCTTTTTCAGCCAGTCGATGAAGAGGTCGTATAGGGGACGATGGGGAACGAACTCCAGCGTGCAGAGAGAGTGGGTTACACCCTCAAAAAAGTCACTTTGCCCGTGAGCAAAGTCGTACATCGGGTAGGCTTTCCATTTGTCGCCTGTACGGTGATGGGGCGTCTTGACAATGCGGTAAATGATGGGGTCACGGAAGAGCATGTTATTGTGAGCCATATCAATCTTGGCGCGCAAAACCATCGAACCTTCCTCCAGCTCGCCGCTGTTCATCTTGTTGAAGAGTGCGAGGCTCTCTTCTATGGGGCGGTTGCGGTAAGGGCTCTCGATGCCCGGCTGCGTAGGGGTTCCTTTCTGGGCAAGAATGGCCTCTTGCGGCTGCTCGTCGATGTAGGCCTTTCCCTCCTTTATCAGTTCTACGGCAAAGTCCCACAGTTGCTGGAAATAGTCGCTTGCATAGTATACGTTGGCCCACTTGAAGCCGAGCCACTGGATGTCCTCCATGATGGCGTCGACATACTCCACGTTCTCTTTCGTCGGATTCGTGTCGTCAAAGCGAAGGTTACATATACCTCCGTACCTCTCCGCGATGCCGAAATCCATGCAGATTGCCTTTGCGTGTCCGATGTGCAGATATCCGTTGGGCTCTGGCGGGAAACGAGTCTGAACCCGTCCGTCATTCTTGCCTTCCGCAAGGTCTTGTTCCACGATCTGCTCAATAAAGTTCAGGCTCCGCTTTGGGCCCTCTGGAGTGATGATTTCTTCAGCCATAATAATATCCTTTAAAATACCATCGGGCACTCGTCTGTTAACAACTATTCGGATGATGCACACAGGTATAATTTGACTGCAAAGATACACTTTTCTTTCCACAAACCCCACATCACCGTTGAAAATAATCAAAAAAGCCAGGTTTTTCTCCTTATTACTATTGCATTTGCCTCGCGACAGATAACGACTGATGACTCAGAATTTCATAAAAATGCAAAAATGTGTTGTAAGACATAAAAAAAAGTTTGGCTCGTTCGAAAAACACCCCTACATTTGCGGCGTTATCCTAAAAACAATCTTTTTACCTTAAAAGCTAATACCTCAAAAAGGAGTCTCTGAGACAGAGGCTCCTTTTGGCATTATGGCGTCTTCGGGGAACAGATAACCTTTTTTCTGATGAGATGTATGTGCTTCTTATCTAGAAAAAATTATTCAGCGTTCCTAAAGCTCTTGTCGGCACGTTTCAAAGCATCCTCAAGTGCTGGGCGCACAAAGTCCCAGTTATGATCGCCTGGGCTGACTTGCATGGTGTAGGGGATAGATTGCTTGCGGAGGGCCTTAACGAAGTCCATGTTGGCTTCAAGGGTGAAATCGTGATCTCCTACAGATATGCACCAGTTCACTTTCCTCCAAGTTTCAATGTCTTCTTTCTTGCCTTTCTCAATAGCCTTGATGGGATTGTTTTCTTCAATCACGCGCTGGCGCCAAGAGGCGGTAGGATCGCTTTCAAGCCATTTCATAGGCTGACGACGTAGATAGCCGCTGATGTCGTATACCATACGGAACATCTGAGGGCGATGGACGCCGTAGACAGTAGCAGCTCCTCCGCCCATTGAGAATCCTGCTACGGAACGTACTCCATTGGCTTGGATGGCTTCTTCAACGTGCGGGATGAGTTCATCGAAAAAGTAGTCTTCGTAACGCCAGTCGGGTGTTCCCTTCCTGTCGCGTTTGGCATTGAAGAACATCATGTAGCCTTCACAGGCCTCGGGACAAACGATTGTCATCGGGCCGATAGCACCGCAGGAAATAAGGCTGTCGGCAAGTCCTCGGAGAAGGCCTTTCTCTTGCCATACGGTATGTCTCTCTCCTCCGCCGTGAAGCAGATAAAGGACGGGGCGTCCCTTGGCTCCCCCGGGCGGAAGATAAATAGAGTAGGAACGATGATCCGTTCCGTTCAGCATTGTGCAGTCCATCGAGCGTTCTTCGATGCTTCCCGAATGTATGCAGACAGCCTTCTTCCCCATAATGTCGAGCATCGTCTGAGCATAGCGGAAGCCAAGCTCGCGGTAGCCGGAAGCGTTGAAATGCAGGCGGTCAGGGCCGTTGGCGCAGTTATCTGAGGAGATGACGTGGGCCGTAGGGATAGTTGCCGGGAGCTCGTCAATCTGCTTGTTCATAGCAAGGCAGACGCCTTGTCCGTCGGCTTGTACTACTTCGCCTGCAAGGAGCGGTACTTCTTCGGCTTTCAGCTGAAGGTCGCCGAGAAGTCTTTCATACACCTTCTTAACTTTCTCTGCCCATTCGGGGTCTCCCGTGTTGGACTCTCCCTGATGCATGAGAATGCCCTTGATGACGCCGTCCTGCTGCGCCCTTCGCGCAAGGGCGACGAGCCGTCCGTAAGGATCGTTGTCGTACGACTCAAGCATGCCCTTCATCCATACGGGAGCGGTTTCAAAGTACTCCTCAGCCTCCTCTGGCATGAATCCCTCAATCTTTATTCCCCCAATGGCAACGTGCACGACGCCGACGCGGATGTTCTGGGGAAGGGATGCAATCATTGTCCGCCCGAACCAGTCGGCAGGGGTCAGTCCTGTGTTGGGCCTGCACAGCGGTGCCGAAGCTTCGCACCACTCGCCGGCTTTTCGTCCCCTTTGCGGGTCGTCAACCGATGGCATCAGGAGGAACCTGTTCCCGGGACTTTCTATATCCATTGCTTGCGGGCGTGCGTTTCCTTCCATGTTCGATTGTCCGAAACAGAGGAAGATGTAGAAGTCCGGGTCAACGGCGCTTTGTGCCTTTGCAGGAAACGCAGCTGAAAGCGTTACCACTATGAGCGTTCCCGCTACTATTTGAAATACTCCTTTGGTCATGTTTGTTAGTCCTAACCATTTTTTCATGTTTGTCATTTTTAAATATAGTTTACGATGTGAGCCGAAAAGTGAATGGGTCCAAAAGCTGAGGAAAATCATGCTGATACTCCTAAGAGGGAACGCAAGCTTCCTTCTTTGACAAAAGTACGAAAAAAAACTCTTCCGACAAATTTTCCCCGATAATAATCTGCTTTCTGCTTACACATACCTATTTTGTGTCTTTGATAAGGCTGAAAAAGCAGGCGCGTTGATACGAGCTACCGGATTAGCTTTTCTGAATGGAACAAAAAAACTTGGCAAAACATTTGCCCATTCCGAAAACTGTCGCTACCTTTGCAGCCGATTTGCAGCAAACAGGTGTAAATCGTATCCAAATAAGCCGAATTAGCTCAGCCGGTAGAGCGACGCATTCGTAATGCGTAGGTCGTCAGTTCGAGTCTGACATTCGGCTCAAGGAGAGAAGAAGAGAAGAGCCGACGTCGGGTAGCAGTAAGCAACTGACGTCGGCTCTCTTCTTTTGGCTAATTTCAATAATCTGTATCAGCAATGTTGATGATCGATACATTTGGAAGGTTTCGCAAACCTTTTCTTCCCTTCGTTTGACCTCAATAGTATTCGTTGTTAAAACTATTCCATTTCCGTTTGTTTTTTTCTTTGACTTCGGGGGTTGCTCAACGCGTTGGGTAACGTTGCACAACGCGTTGGGTAACCTTGCTCAACGCGTTGAGCAACCCCTCTT
>JAGAAS010000008.1 GCA_017615125.1 Bacteroidaceae bacterium | reverse complement strand
TCTTTCCGTCAAGCAACGTATCGTTTCTATTTTGCTACAGCAACAGCGCGCGTCTCGCGGATAACGGTGATCTTTACTTGTCCCGGATAAGTCATCTCATCCTGGATTTTCTTTGCTATTTCCGTCGACAGAGCTTCTACGCCTGCATCGTCAATCTTATCAGCGCCAACGATAACGCGTAGTTCGCGTCCTGCCTGGATAGCATACGTCTTGGTAACGCCAGGATAGGACATTGCGATATTCTCAAGGTCGTTCAAGCGCTTGATATAAGCCTCAACGACTTCCCGGCGTGCTCCGGGACGTGCACCACTTATGGCATCGCAGACTTGAACGATAGGTGCGAGCAAGGTTGTCATCTCCACTTCATCGTGATGCGCACCGATGGCGTTGCAGATATCTGCCTTTTCCTTATACTTCTCAGCCAGTTTCATACCGTAGAGAGCATGTGGCAGCTCGGCCTCTTCGTCGGGCACCTTTCCGATATCGTGCAGAAGGCCGGCACGCTTAGCTTTCTTGGGATTGAGTCCCAGCTCGGAAGCCATTATCGCACAAAGGTTAGCCGTTTCGCGCGCATGCTGGAGCAGGTTCTGCCCATAGCTTGAGCGGTATTTCATTTTTCCTATCAGACGGATGAGGTCGGGATGAAGCCCGTGAATACCCAAGTCGATAGTCGTGCGTTTTCCTGTCTCTATGATCTCTTCCTCGAGCTGCTTCTGCACTTTGGCTACCACCTCCTCGATACGGGCTGGATGGATACGTCCATCCACAACCAGCTGATGGAGAGCCAGGCGTGCTGTCTCGCGCCGAATAGGATCGAATCCGCTTATAACGATAGCCTCGGGCGTATCGTCAACGACAATCTCCACTCCACAAGCTGCCTCCAGCGCTCGGATATTACGCCCTTCGCGTCCGATAATCCTACCCTTCATTTCGTCGTTGTCAATGTGGAAAACAGTAACGCTGTTCTCTATTGCCGTTTCGGTAGCGACACGTTGAATCGTCTGGATGACAATACGCTTGGCTTCCTTATTGGCTGTCATCTTGGCGTCTTCCATAATCTCGTTGATGTACGAGGCGGCATCTGTCTTGGCCTCTTCTTTCAGCGACTCCACGAGGCGTTCCTTTGCCTGCTCGGCTGAGAGTCCGCCGATGGCTTCGAGCTTCACACGCTCCTGCTGCTGGAGATGCTCCAGCTCCTCTTTGCGTCGCTCCACCATCAGCAATTGTGCGTCGAGGTTCTCCTTTATGGCGTCTGTCTCGGCACGACGGCGCTGGATCTCTTCCTGCCGATGGTTGAGCTGCTGTTCACGCTGCTTCAGGCGTGCGTCAGCCTGCTGAATCCGCTGGTTGCGGACGGCAACCTCCTTTTCCAGTTCTGCTTTCTTGTTCAGGAACTTCTCCTTCACCTCGAGGAGCTTGTTTTTCTTGATTACTTCGCCTTCTGCCTCAGCCTCGCTGATAATGGCTTTGTACTTCGACTTTGAGCCTGCGAAGAAAATAAGGTACATGACGAGAGCACCTATTACAATGCCGACGATTACGGCAATTATCCAAGTCATGATTGTTGTCATACTGCTTTTATTTATTATGTTTACGTTGGGATGCCGGCTTGCCGGCACTCAACTGGTTTTCTGTTAAAAGCAGTGCGGAAAGTCATTCTTCCTTGTCGAGATACTCCTTGATGAGATCCACAGAACGTTTCAACCGATCGTTGAAGGGAGCTGTGTTGTTCAGCCCCTCTTTTTGCACGTTCATGGCTCCGTTATGCAGGGCGACCATTGCCAAATACTGTTCTTTGCTCAGATTCGGGAACGTTTCACGATACATGTTCAACATATTGTTGATCCTTTTGGCTGCTTCGCGAAGCACTTCCTCATCGGCCCTGTCGATGGTCATGGGGTAGTTGGCGTCGCCAATCAGGAGTTTTATCTTCAACTTGTCGTCCATTGCCTTTGCAGATTATTCATTTTCAATTTCAAATGCCGTGTCTGCGTTCAGCATGGCAATGCAACGATTGACTTCACGCACCAGTCTGGTGAGGCGGGCTCGAGTGCTGCTGACATCTTCTACGTTGATGCCCTCCAGCACGCGTCCGTCCTTCAGACTCAGATAGGAACTGTTGAGCTCGGCATAGCGCTGCTGCTCGGCCTGCAGAGCACCCTCGACGTTGTGAAGACGGCTGCGGAGCTCCAGGTTTTCTGCCTTGAGCCTGCCGTGCGCGTCCATCAGCATCCGGAGTTTCTCTTCGAATGCGTCAAACAATATCTCGTCGTCGTGAGTCATTCCTATCGTAAAACTGTTGCGAAGATAACGACTTTTTCGGAAACAAGGAAGAAAAAGTGCGTTTTTTATCGCAACGGGGAGTAGTGTTATGGGATTCTGTTACTTTTTCTTCTCGTCGGTCTGCCTGGGGGCTTTCTCCTTCTTGGCAAGGCGGACGATGTTATAGACAAATTCGGTCATCCACTCGGAGGAGTATCCGAGCGACTGCTGCAGCTGGCGGACGGTGGCGACGGTCTTGTACGTTGCCTCGTCCTTCCATTTGTTCTTCGTAAGGATGTCGCTGACGGTCTGCTCGGTGAGGGCGTGCAGGGCCTTTTTCATGAAGCCCGGCGTGCGGAACTTCCACTTCATCAGGTTCCCGACGAGCATCATAAGGCTCTCGTTGAACTTCTGGAACTGGAAGAAGTAGCCGTTCACGTCGTTGAGCGTGCGGCAGTTCTTTTTTATGGAGGTGTCGATCTCCTTGAAGAAGTTGTCGTTGATTCCGTAGATGCTGCCCAGCATTTTCTTGCAGCGCGACTTCTCGGCCAGGCCGAGCTTGTTGTTCTGCGTGGGCACCTTCAGCGATCGCTTGAAGACGGCCAGGTCGGGCAACATGTTGATGTTGGTAATGCCGAGGTTGCTCGCCATAACGGCCTGATAGTAGACCCTTATCAGCGTCATGAAATCCTCCATGCCTCCCACCTTTACCTCGCCGGCCGTTTTCTTACCGAAAAGTTTGGTGAATATGCTCATAATCTTTGTTCATTAGTGATTTCGTGCCGCAAATGTACACATTTATTGTCAAATGGCATAGCAAACACAAAATAATTCCTTAAAAAGTTGTTAAATTGCCCCCTCTGCACCCTCCTTCGGCTACTCTTTCCCCTCAGTCGGAGCCCCTCTCCCCGCAACTGCATCGCGAAGGAAGCCCTCTACGAATCGACTCGTCAGCATGCCCAGTCAAAGGCCTTTTTGCTTTTTCTTTCTCCTT
>JAGAAS010000007.1 GCA_017615125.1 Bacteroidaceae bacterium | reverse complement strand
CCTGGGTGAAGTCGCCGAAGTCGTGCAGTATGTCACCAAGTATTCCCCACGAGCGGGCGTTGTAGGGGTCGCAGTCGATAAGGCGGTTGGCCAGGTTGATGGCCTCACGGGCCCGTCCCTGAAGAGCGTAGCAGAGTGCCGAGGCATCGAGGATGGCCGGGTGGTCGGGATGGAGTTTGGAAGCCAGTTCAATCCAATGGTTGGCTTGCTCAAACAGCTCCTCGCGGCTGTGCTGGCTGATGATGGAGCTGAGGAATCCTGGGTCGTTGTCGGACTGATGCAGAGTGCGCTCATAGGCCTTTTCCGACAAAGCGAGAAGCCCGTCGCGGTACTTGGGGTCGGTACATTGGTTGGCCCTGTGCAGCAGGATGTCGCTGGCAAGCAGGTTTATTTCAGGTTCGTCGTCGAACTTGTAATTGTTCACTATCTTTGCTGCGGCATCGTAATCGCCTTGATAGATGCGCAGACGCGCTTCGGCCATGCAGATGTCGGTATTGGCAGGGTAGAGGTGACGGGCGAAGCTGATGGCCTTGTCGGCATCGTCGTCGCGCTCCTCCTCCATATACCAGTCGATGATGTCGAGCATGTCGTCGGCATCAAAGTAGGCTTTCTTGCCCGAAGAAACGGTTTTCTCGTAACGCTGGAGGATGTCCTGAAATTCGTTGTCTGTCATCCCTTGGGCTTGAAGGAGTCTTTGAGTGATACGGTACGGTTGAAGACGAGATGGTCGGGCGTGGAGCTCTTGTCGGTACAGAAGTAGCCGATACGCTGGAACTGGAAGTGGTCGAGCGGCTTGGTGTCGGCAAGAAATTCCTCCACATAGCAGCAGGGACGCACCTCAAGCGAGTTGGGGTTCATCATCTGCTTCATCGCCTTCACCACGTCGAGCCCCGTCTCGCGCAGCCGGGCCAGTTCGTCACGCGGGTTCTCGGCCAGCCACAGACGGTCGTAGAGACGCACCTCGGCCTGGACGGCATGAGCCACGCTAACCCAGTGGATGGTACCGCGCACACGGCGGTTCGAGTCGCTCTCGCCCGTCTTGGTGTTGGGGAGGAATTCGCAGTAGATCTCCTCCACGTGGCCTTCGGCATCCTTCTTGCACCCCGTACAAAGGACGATGTAGGCGTTCTTCAGTCGCACCTCCTGTCCGGGCGTGAGGCGGAAGTACTTCTTCGGGGCGTCCTCCATGAAGTCCTCGCGCTCGATCCACAGCTCACGGCTGAAGGCAATCTTGTGCGTGCCGGCTTCGGGGTCTTCGGGGTTGTTGATGGCTTCGAGAAGCTCCGTCTTGTCCTCGGGGTAGTTGGTGACGATGAGCTTGACGGGGTCGATGACGGCAGCCACACGGGTAGCACGGCGGTTGAGGTCCTCGCGGCAGGCCGATTCCATGAGCGCCATGTCGTTCAGGGCGTCGTAGAGGGTGTAGCCGATCTTATCCACGAAAAGCTTGATGGCCTCGGGTGTGTAACCGCGACGACGATAGCCGCAGATGGTCGGCATGCGGGGGTCGTCCCAGCCATCCACCATGTTGTTCTGCACGAGTGCCAGCAGATTGCGTTTGGAGAGTAGGGTATAGTTGAGGTTCAACTTGTTGAACTCGCGCTGTTTGGGGCGGTTGTCGTCGAGGTCCTCGCCCTTCTTCAGCCAGTCGATGAAGAGGTCGTAGAGCGGACGGTGGGGCACGAACTCCAGGGTGCATAGGCTATGGGTAACGCCTTCGAAGAAGTCGCTCTGCCCGTGGGCAAAGTCGTACATGGGGTAGGCTTTCCACTTGTCGCCCGTACGGTGATGGGGCGTCTTGACGATGCGGTAGATAATGGGGTCGCGGAAGAGCATGTTGTTGTGGCTCATGTCAATCTTGGCGCGGAGCACCATCGAGCCCTCTTCCAGTTCGCCGCTGTTCATCTTCTCAAACAGGGCGAGGCTCTCCTCCACAGGACGGTTGCGGTAGGGACTTTCGATACCGGGCTGCGTGGGTGTGCCCTTCTGCGAGAGGATGACGTCCTGCGGCTGCTCGTCGATGTAGGCCTTGCCCTCCTTGATCAGTTCTACGGCAAAGTCCCAAAGCTGCTGGAAGTAGTCGCTGGCATAGAAGACGTTGGCCCACTGGAATCCCAGCCAGCGGATGTCCTCCATGATGGCATCGACGTACTCCACGTTCTCCTTCGTGGGGTTGGTATCGTCGAAGCGCAGGTTGCAGATGCCGCCATAGCGCTCGGCGATGCCGAAGTCCATGCAGATGGCCTTGGCGTGGCCGATGTGGAGATAGCCGTTGGGCTCGGGCGGGAAGCGCGTCTGGATGCGCCCGCCGTTCTTGCCCTCGGCGAGGTCTTGCTCTACTATCTGCTCAATGAAGTTAAGACTTCTCTTCTCCTGATTCTCCGTTGAAGTAATCTCTGTCATAGTCGTATCTGATTTCAGGGTGCAAAATTACTACTTTTTTTCCTATTATTAAAATATGAATAAGGAAAAATCCTCCAACGTTACCAGACGAAGGGGATAACCTTGTATTTTACCTTTTGCTTGTACTCCCTGTAGCCCTCCAGCCCTTGTTCCAGCAGGGCTTCCTCGTTCTTGATTCGTTTGGAGAGGATGGGGATGTACAACAGCATGACAACAAACGACAATAGTGAGCCCAGCATCAACGGCATCATCAGGAACAGGAAGAGCGTTGTCGTATACATCGGGTGGCGCACGATGCCATACAGGCCGGTGTCGATAACCTTCTGGCCTTCTTGCAATTCTATCGTCCTGGAAAGGAAAGTGTTCTCCCTCAACACCTCGGCATACAGTAGATAGGCAATCAGGAATAGGGCCGTTGCCACCCATACAATCCAGTTGGGGAGTGTCAGCCAATGGAACCTCCAATTCAGCCCAGCCAGCACGAAGCTGGCAAGGAACATCCCCCCGCTCAGCGCCACAACCATCTTCTGCTCACGCTGTTCCTCCTTTGCATTCAGCCGTTTGCGCAACAGCTCGGGGTTTACTGCCAGCAGAAAAATCCCTGCAACGAACATGGGTATAAATAAACACCCCATCAAAAGCCAGCCGTTCCAAAAATCAAGCGAGCCGGCAGGCAGGAAAATCAGTACTCCCAGCAGGAGAACACCCAAGAAGAACTTCGTCAGGCCATGCGCCAACAGCTTTTTGTCCATGCGTGATTCGTTTATGCGTTTTGTCAGGCAAAGGTACATATCTTTTTTGAAATTCTGGGCAAGTGCCATAGAGTTTAACGTTGTAAAAATAGAATCAAACGTTACGAAAACAGAATCAAACGCTGTGAAAATAGAATCAAACGCTGTGAAAATAGAATCAAACGTTAAATACAGGTAGTAATCTTCCTCTGTATGAGCACTTAATAGTTAAGGGCCTCTTCACAGAGGCCCTTAACTATTCTAATAGGTATTAGTCTTTTAAGGTAAAAAGATTGTTTTTAGGATAACGGCAGCAAAGGTAAGGCGGTTTTTTGACGTGACCAAACTTTTTTATATGTCCTACAACATATTTTTGAAGAAAAACCACGTCGCAACATCCCAAACCAGAGGCTGAACTTGCTGCTGGCACACCGTTGCCCAGTCGCCCAACGAGCCGCTTCCGTCATCTGAAATTACCTTTATAACACTCAACGAGTGGACGTTGGCATCCTCGCACGTGGCACGAAGGCCCTCGCTTTCCATGTCGAAACAGGTGTCGGGGACGTGCAGTTCGGGATGAGGGCTTTCGGGCGAGACAAATTCGTGCACGCAGACGATTTTTCCCATCGGGTAGTCCGACGCGAGGGCAGGGAAGCCTGTTTCACATTGTACGATGTGGAGTACGGGCAGGGTGTACGAGCCTGCCGAGCCCGTCAGCAGCACATCGGCATCGTCCAGCAGTCCCTGTGCCTTCATCTTCTCAAACGAGGGCAAGGCTTCCGGCAAGCCGATGCCCACGATGGCTACCGTATGATCGCCACGCACAAAGAGCGAAGGTCGTTCGTCCTTCTCGGTCGTTCGCTGAAAGCCGTTTTCCTCAAGCCTTTTCAATCCGATTTCATACGGATGAGCTACTATCAAAACCTTCCGTTTCATTTTCTCATTCTTTCGTCGGCAAAGGTAGGGGATTTCCTTTATTTTTGCAAATAATCTGCACGGGAGTTGTGCGTATATGGAAAAAGGTGTACATTTGCGGACAAAAAAAAAGAACGATGAAGACGATAGGCAATTTCCTTTGGCTCATATTGGGCGGTCTCCTGGTGGCTCTGATGTACTGGATTATCGGATTCCTCTTTTGCATCACCATCATCGGCATTCCCTTTGGGGCGCAACTGATGAAGTTCGGCACCTTTGCCCTGTGGCCTTTCGGACGGAAGGTGGAGGAGGGGAGCAGCATGACGGGCTGCCTGAACATCTTCTTCAACGTCCTTTGGATCATCCTCGGCTGGTGGGAGATAGCTGCCACGCATGCCGTCTTCGGACTTCTCTGCTGCATCACCATCGTGGGCATCCCTTTCGGCATGCAGCACTTCAAGCTGGCCTGGCTGTCGTTGATGCCGTTTGGCAAACGAATTGTGTAATGATTTTTTTTCACGCGAATTACCACGAATTATCCATGAAAAGTAGTGCAAGCCGAACGAAATACCAAATATATTTGAGTATT
>JAGAAS010000060.1 GCA_017615125.1 Bacteroidaceae bacterium | reverse complement strand
AACGTTTGCTGTTCTCCGCTGGCAAAGGTAAGTAATTATTCAATACGATTTTCATTTTGCAAAAATCTTGATTTCACTCCCTTCTGCACAGGGCTTGAGATTTTGTGTCTCAAAAGCTGCTGCAAAGGTAAGCACTCATAATTATAAAAGTATGGTATCTTGCGCACACTTGAAATTTTTTCTGCAAAGGTACGAACAGCGCTTGAGATACGAAAAGACACTTCTTTAATGTCCTCCTTGAACCTTGTTGACGATTGATTATCAGCATGTTGCCTATCTTTTTGTCTTGTTTTCATTATGCGGTATTTTTTTTACCTACTGGCAATATATGTTTTCTTCACCTTCTCGTCAAGGGAAGACTTATCTACATATCATATATAATCTTCATATGGGTTTATTGCATTCAAAATATCCCATTTTAGGATATTTTTGTTGCTGCAGGTTGGGATTCATGAGAATTCTTCCTAATTTTGCAGGTATTATGGATAAAAGAAAATATAGAAGTCGTTATAATTTGTTCCGCAAGGTCCTTAAGGCAGAACGAAAAAGTCATAGCATCTCTCAAGAATATCTTGCTGAGATGCTGGGTGTCAAACAATCTTTTATTAGTAAGACAGAAATTGGTGCCAGAAGGTTAGATGTAATGGAATTACTCGAGCTATGCGATGCGATGGGAATCCTTCTGACAGATTTCGTGTTCAGAATGGAGGGAAGATTATTGAATGAAGGCCTGTTGTCACCAGAGAGAAAAGAAGCGTATATGCGATGGTGGAACGTTTACAATGCATACTATAGTATCAAAGACGATGGCTATGTGCAATAGCCCCTCCGTGATTTTTTTTTTCCTGCAAAACCCTTTGCAGTTTCAATAAAACCTCGTAACTTTGCAGTTGTGAATTCTTAATTATGCTAAGAAACTATGAAAAAGATATTACTTTCAATTCTGCTTCTTATGTATGTAGGTGTGCAGAGCGCGATGGCGCAGAGCGTGATAATCAACTACAAGAACGGCGAGGTGCTTGATATTGATGCCTCGCTTGTAGAGAGCATTACGTTCGAGGAAGCAGAGAATCATGAATGGGTTGACCTCGGCTTGCCTTCGGGCACGCTTTGGGCAACTTGCAATATAGGAGCGAACAATCCCGAAGAGTATGGCGACTACTTTGCATGGGGCGAGACGCAGCCCAAAAGTAATTATCGTTGGGCAACATACAAGTACTGCAAAGGCTCGTCTAACACGCTGACAAGGTACTGCTATCAGAGTGATTACGGTTACAACGGCTTTACAGACACCTTGACTGAGCTTTTGCCCGAAGACGATGCTGCTACTGCCAACTGGGGAAAGAACTGGCAGACACCAAGTTTGACACAGATACAAGAATTGTTTGACAGCGCATACACGGCAACAGCATACACGACACAGAATGGCGTTAAAGGTCGCAAGATTACAAGTAAAATTAACGGATACTCCATTTTCCTACCAGCTGCAGGCTACCGCTATGGTGAGAGTTTCCGCCACGGAGGCGACCTTTACGATAGCAATGGCGACTACTGGACGCGTTCGTTTGCTATGACTGAATCCATTCGCGCGCATTTTATGCGCTTCACTCCGCGTGCTGTTTTGTGGAATGCAGAATATCGCTTTCCTGGGCATACTGTCCGTCCTGTGCGAAAGCAACAACCTCTTCCTTAAGTAAATCGCAGAAGACAATCGCAAACAAGCAGAGGGTTCTCGTGTGAGAGCCCTCTTTTCTTCTCAATCCACGTCGTAATAGACCTGTGCCGAGCGGTACTGGGGCATCAGGAGAACTTGCTTCTGCAGGGCGATGAGGCGCTGGCGGACGGCTGTCGTCGAGGCGCTGAGTTCCACTTTCAATATCAATTTGCGGATGTGCATCATCTGTACGCGGCTCACTGGCGGCGTGTCTGGCCCAAGGACTCTCTCCCCGAAAACCCTTCGCAGCAGGCTCGCAAAGTCGGCAGAAAGGCTTTCTACGACGCTCTCGTCACGATGCTTCAGGTAGATGAAGACCACGCGGCAGAAGGGAGGATAATTGAATAACTGACGCTCCTCGGCCTGCTCAGCATACATGCCCTCGTAGTCGTGTCTTGTCACCTGATGGACAATAGCGTTTTCTTTGTCTCTGGTCTGCAGCACGACATGACCCGTAGAGCCTTTTCTGCCTGCCCTGCCTGCAACTTGCTCCATAAGTTGGAAAGCTCTTTCATAGCTGCGGAAGTCGGGTTGCGAGAGCATCTGGTCGGCAGAAAGGATGCCCACGAGGCTCACTCTGTCGAAGTCCAATCCCTTGGTCACCATCTGTGTGCCGATGAGAATGTCGGTCCGTCCCTCCTCGAAGTCGTGCAGAATCTGTTCGTAGTTCTGGCGCGAGCGTGTGGTGTCGAGGTCCATTCGGGCGATACGGGCTTCTGGCAGGATGGCTTGCAATTGTTCCTCGATGCGCTCTGTGCCGTAGCCGCGACTGGAGAGGTTCTTGCCCTCGCAACTGGGGCAAACGGAGGGGATGTCGTACGTCTTGCCGCAATAGTGGCATACCATTTGGCGGAAACCCCGATGAAGTGTAAGGCTGACGTCGCACTTCTCGCACCTGGGCGTCCAGCCACACTCCTTGCACTCCATGACAGGCGCATAGCCTCTGCGGTTCTGGAAGAGTATGACTTGCTTGTGCTCCTCCAAAGCCTGCCGAATGCGCGAAAGCAACTGCGGAGAGAAGGCGCCAGTCATCATCTTCTTGCGGTGCATTTCCTTCGTGTCGATAACTTCGATATTTGGCAATTGCATGCCAGCATAGCGTGTCTTTAGCGTTACCAGTCCGTATTTGCCGATAAGTGCATTATGGTACGACTCGAGGCTTGGAGTGGCAGAACCCAACAAAGCTTTCGCTCCAGCTTGTCTCGCAAGAACGAGGGCAGCATTTCGGGCGTGATAGCGAGGCGCAGGGTCTTGTTGCTTGAAGGAGGTCTCGTGCTCCTCATCTATTATTAATAGGCCAAGCCTCTGGAAAGGTAGAAACAGACTGCTACGTACGCCCACCACGATATCGTAGGGACTGTCGGAGAGCATCTTCTGGTAAAGTGCTACACGTTCGCGGTCAGGGTAGCGGGAATGATAGACGCCCAAGCGTTCTCCGAAGACGCGCCGAAGCCTTTCCGTGAGTTGAGTCGTCAAGACAATCTCGGGCAGCATGAAGAGCACCTGCTTTCCTTCCTCGATGGCCTTCTGCATAAGATGGATATAGATTTCCGTCTTACCGCTGCTCGTTACGCCGTGAAGCAGGCAGACGTCTTTAGTCTTCCACTGCTCGAGGATGTTCTGCATGCAAATGCTTTGAGCTGGAGTCAGGGGAGACGCATCCCCTTCGGGAAGCGGGGAAATGTCTGCTTCTGCCTTTTTTGTCTTGCGTTTTCGTGTGCGACGGATTTCCTCCTTCATCAGTACAGCGCCTTTATCCAGTAGGCTTTTCACGGTAGGGAGGATGCCTTTCACGCCAGTCTCTTTCTGTAGGCTTGCAAGCGTCTTCCCCTTCTTCGAGCTGAGTGCTTCCAAGACCTTCTTTTCGCTTGGCGTGAGTGGCGCTTCGGCCGCTTCCCAATCTTCGTTCAGAAGTACGGAACTTTCGCTCTCGAGCTTGAGCCCAGAAGGAAGCGCAGCCTTGAAAACCTCGCCTAAGGAACAGAGGTAATAGTCCGCTATCCATTCCCACAGGCGCATCTGCTCGGGCAAAACCAAGGGCTTCGCGTCGAGGACTTCGGAGATGGGCTTTGTGGGGTAGGAAGGTGTCTCGTCGTGCAAACGCATCACAATTGCCGTATGGAACTTTCGGCTTCCGAAAGGTACTATCACGCGGCTCCCAACCTGCGGTTGAATCTCGCTTTCACGAGGCATAGCGTAGGTGAAAACTCCCTGCAAGGGCAAGGGCAGTATGACGTCGGCATATTGTGACATAGTGGGTACAAAGGTACAAAATTCGTTGCACATAAAGCTTCTTAAGTGCACAAAAAAAGTTAAAATGTGCATATAAGGACATGTTTTTGAGCTAAAGTGTTGCATAATTGGCCAAAATGTCTTTACTTTGCACCGCAAAACAAAAGAGTAATACATTATTTAATATAACCAAAACATAAAGTTATGTCAGAAATTGAAGCAAAAGTAAAAGAGATTATCGTTGATAAGTTGGGTGTTGATGAAGCAGACGTTACTCCCGAAGCATCTTTCACAAACGACCTTGGTGCAGATTCTCTGGACACCGTTGAGCTGATTATGGAGTTTGAGAAGGCTTTCGAAATCACCATTCCCGACGACAAGGCAGAGAAGATTTCTACCGTT
>JAGAAS010000006.1 GCA_017615125.1 Bacteroidaceae bacterium | reverse complement strand
TACATGCGCAACGCGCAGACAGGCACCATCGACAAAGTCAACTAAGCCCGCACCCACACCCTTGCGCAGCCCGCGGCAGGAAAGCGGTTCGTTTCCATCCCCGCCCGGGCGGAGGATGTCCCTGACGGCGAGGCAGCGCCATGCTCGCATGAGCGATGCCGTGCGGTAAGGGAGAGAAGAACAATGTTCTGAGAAACAAACCGATTTCATGTCGCTAGGGAGATTTTTGAAAGATTTTCGGACCGATTTTGTAAGATTTCCGGCTCACAGAGTCGCCGTCAATCTATTAGATTTGAGCTATCGCTCTTCCACCTCCAAAGGAGGTGCCGTAAATTCCGTCAATCCGAAAATCCGACTTTTTCCTTCGGCAATGAGGTTTTCTCGGGAAAAGTGCATACATTTGCCGTAGTTATACAATCGGGCACTATGGACAAGACAGCTGGAAACAGCGGACAGGAGACGTTCCGCGAGATCACAGGAGCAGCGATGACAGTGTACAACAAATACCGTTATGGTCTGCTGGAGTCGGCCTACGAGGCAGCCCTGAAATACCTGCTCGAGCAGAAGGGGCACAAGGTGGAACGTCAGGCGGCCCTGCCCATCTTCTGGGACGACGTGCAGCTCGACCAGTCCTACAGGCTCGATCTTGTCGTCGACGACGACATCGTCGTCGAGCTCAAGGCCGTCGAGCATGTCGACACGCCGCACCGCCGCCAGCTGTGGAACTACATGAACCTCACGCACCTCCCCTTCGGCATGCTCATCAACTTCGGCCCGTCGGGGCTCTACTCCGAGTGGTACATGCGCAACGCGCAGACAGGCACCATCGACAAAGTCAACTAAGCCCGCACCCACACCCTTGCGCAGCCCGCGGCAGGAAAGCGGTTCGTTTCCATCCCCGCCTGGGCGGAGGATGCCCCTGACGGCGAGGCAGCGCCAGGCTTGCATGAGCGATGCCGTGCTGTAGGGGAGAGAAGAACCATGTTCTGAGAAACGAGCCGATTTCATGTCGCTAGGGAGATTTTGTCAGATTTTCGAACCGATTTTTGAAAGATTTCCGGCTCTCGAAGAGAGGCGCCGTCAATCTTTTACGGCATCAGCGTGCTGCTGATACGCTTCACACTCACGTCGGCGCGGATGTGCTTGATGAGCTTGGCATCGGGACGGAAGCGCACGTACACGTTGTCGATGTACGATGCGGGGTTGAAGTCGTCCCCGCTGATGGCGCTCTGCGCGAAGCACTTGCCCTTGAGCTGGATCTGGAGGGCGCCGAGCTCGTCGAGGACGACGCGCTGTCCTGCCAGGAGGCCCTTCTTGATGTAGGCCTGTGCTGCGGTGAGCACGGCTACAACGTCAGCCTTGGTGACGGTGGTAGAGTACTGGATGTCGTCGGCGAGGGCATCGAAATCATAGTCGCCGGTCTTCACGGCACGGTCTGCGGCGTACTGGACGCCAGAGGAACCCTTGGGGTTCTTGCAACGAAGCACTTTGTAGGTTACTGCCATAGTTTTTAGAGTTTAGAGTTAATAGTTAAGAGTTAATAGTTAAGTTGTTTAATCGTTTAATCGTTTAATCGTTTAATCGTTGAACTGTTTAATCGTCAATTCCACAATTTTACAATTCCGCGATTCCACGCTTGGCCTTTGTCCTTTTTTACAGGCAGATGTCGCGGCACCTGCGCATCGCCTGTCGGAATCGAAGCCCACCTTCGGGTGCCACGACGGAGGCCTTCTCTCCCTTTAGACGCTACGAAGTTACGACATTCCCTCCACGTCGGATGCAGTTAAATACGGTTACGTACGTTTAATTTTGAAAAAAGTTTTCACCCGCCTGCAACGCGCTGTGGGATAGCACGTTGCAAGGGGTGAAAAATCGCTCTTTTTTTCGTGTGCTGTTCCTCTGAGGACAGCAGACTGAGTTAATTACTGCCCGAGAATGATGCTCACCAGCGAGGTGACATCGGAGACATTGATTTCGCCGTCGCCGTTCACGTCGCCCGCTTGCATCAAGTTGAAGGTTATCTCGGCTGGCTCGGAGTCTTCATAACCCTCTTTTGTGGCTATGACGATTACGGTGCAGATAACGCGTACCACCAACTCGTTTTCACTTTGCTCAAACTCTGGGTACCAAGCCACTTCTGAGAGATACGACACGTCTTCCGTCTCACATTCGTAGTGTACTTTGCCGTTCGTGAGTTTGATGGTTGGTGTGGCGCACTTCAGAGGCTCGGGGTTGCCTCCGCCTTCTTCCACGATGTTGGTGAAGAGCTCCCAGCCATCAGCAGCCCTGTACGCGCTGGCAGTTCCTGCCGGCACGTATAGCGTGGCATTGCTATATGCGGACTGAGAGAATGTGTTTTCGTAAATTGCCGGAGGATTCACTGTCTTCGAAACCACTTTGGTTATGCTGTCACAGTTGGTGAAGGCATACGATCCAATCTCTTGCATTTGGCTGCCTATCGTCACGGTTTTCAGTCTGTCGCATCCGCGGAATGTATACGATTCAATTTTCGTCACGCTCTCGGGTAGGGTTAAGGAGGTCAGCTGGGAGCAATGATCGAAAGCCCAATACCCTATGGTCGTCACGCTGCTGCCTATCGTGAGTGAAGTCAGCCCCCTGCAATATGCAAAAGCACTCTTGGGTATCTCTGTCACGCTGTTTGGAATCGTGATTGAGGTCAGACTGAAGCATGCGTCGAAAGCATTATCTCCAATGCTTGTCACGCTCTCGGGAATGGAGACGGAGGTCAGCCCGCTACAGTTCTGGAAAGCTACGTTCCCTATGCTCCTCACGCCGTTGGTTATCGTGAGGGAGGTCAGCGCTGAGCAATTCTCGAAAGCCTTGTACCCTATGCTCGTCACGCCGAAAGGAATCACCAAGTCCTTAATTACTTCTCCATTGAGGATAAGGGAATGGGAGTAATTGATAGGATTTGAAATACCGCTGCCGAAATTGATGTTGCACCATGCGTCTATACTAGAAATATTTACGTTGGTCAGGGCGGTACAGTTGCGGAAAGCCTCGTTCCCGATGTTTGTCACGCTGCCAGGAATGGTTATGGAGGTCAGCCCGGTGCAGCTGTGGAAGGCATTTGCGCTTATGCTTGTCACCCTCATATAGCTATCATAGACGTATACTTCATGAGGTATGACCACCTCGCCGCTATAGCTGTTGTAATCCTCTGATTTATAGGTAACCTCCAACTCCGTCCTGTCGTTAATGAAGTTATACCAGATAGTGCCGTCAGCAGTTGTTGTGCTCATGTCGTAAGCCAGAGCTCTCGTCCCGGTCAAGCTCATGACGGCAGCAAGCAGAATAGAAAAAGCTATTTTTTTCATAGTCGTTTTTTTGTTGTTGTTTATCATTTTTGTTTTTTTCGCTGCCAAAGTTACGTATAGTTAATCGCAAAAAAAAGAATTTATTCAATTTTTCTGAGTTTACCTGATTATCTCTCCCTCGCGCATGCCAGCGTGGAGAAATATTCTCTTTTTCAGCTTTCAACGACTCGCGGAGCCAGATCGACACAACCAAAACCTTGAAAACGCTTTCATCGATTTTTACGCTCTTGCGAGCTTCGGCGTCCTCTCCGAGAGCCCTCAAAAACGATGGAAGGGTTTTCCCGGTTTTGGTTATCGTCCATTCGCGGCGCTTCCGTGAAAATCGGCGTAGTCTTTGTTTGGGAAATTATGCTCAAGGAAGCCGGCGAGATTCTTTCTTCATAATTTTTTTTCCCTTCTTGAAAAACTTTTTTTCTCCTAGCATATTCCCCTCCTTTTGGGAGGGGTTAGGGGTAGGCTTTTAGGGCGTTCCGAGGTACTGCGTGATGGTGCGTACTTGTCGGGGGGTGAAGTGTCGCTGGGAAGAGGTGTAACCTTGCGTGCGCAGCTCGCGGGCGAGAGGCTTGCAGAGCTCCAGCTCGTGCCGTAGGGCACGCCAGGCGGACTCTTTCTTGAGCGTGGGGTGATAGAGCTGCGCCAGCTCCGTGCGACCGTAGGTGCGAATGACCAAAGGGGTTTCGATGATATCGGGTGTCTGGTTCATAGTTATGAGTGAAGAGTTTAGAGTTTTCTGGGTTTTGTTCATAATCTGATTATTCGATTATCTGATTATCTGATTATTTGATCATCCGATTATCCCGCCGCGAGGCGGTGGTAGTCGCCGTAGTCCTTGCAGGTGGGGGGCAGCTGGTGGTGCTCGAGGGTGGGGAGGAGCTGGCGGAGCTGCAGGAAGAGGCGCTCGCCGGGTGCGTCGCGGTCGGGGTACATGTGGAAGGGAGTGGAGAGTTCAGAGTGTAGAGTTAAGAGTTGTTGGATGTCGTGGGGCTTGAGCAGGGTGGCCGAGGGGATGGCGATGGCCTTGTGCCCGGCCGAGAGCATCGCCCAGCAGTCGGAGCAGCCCTCGGTGATGTAGAGGGGTTCGCGGGGCTTGAGGAGGGTGAGCACGGGCAGGTTGTAGATGCGGCACGCGGAGCCTGCGGGGAAGCGGAAGCGCGGCTGCGAGGCGTCGTGTCCCAGGTAGCGCTGCTGCAGGCCGATGAGGTGTCCGTCGCGGTCGTAGTAGGGTATCTGCAGCCAGTCGCCGAAGGAGTTCAGACGGCACCAGCTGACCACGCGCGGGTCTATCCTGCGCTCGTCGAAGAGGAAGTGGCAGGCGGTGAGCGAGAGCTGGGGATGCTCGAAGAAACGCTCGTAGCGCGCCGCGTCGAACGGCTTCGGCTCCGGCTCGGGCTCCCCTCCTATTGGGAGGGGGTGGGGGTAGGCTTCAACTATGCTGACGCAGGCGTCGTCCGCCAGCCAGCGGCAGGCGTCGGGAAAGGTCTTGCCCGTGTGTCGCATCACCAGGTCGATGGTGTCGCCGTGAGCGCCGCACGCCCAGCAGCGGAACGTGTTGCGTCGGGTGCTGAACGACAGGCTCGCGTGGTGGTCGTCGTGGAAGGGGCAGAGGCACGTATGTCGGCTCACGTGGAGCCCGAGGCGCTCGGCGACCCCCTCGATGGGGAGGTCGCGGAGCTTCTGAAGGTCGGTTTGGGAAAGCATAGAAAAATTGTTGAATTGTTGAATTGTTGAACTGTTTAATTGTTTAATCGTTCAAAGAAAACCTTGAAAAACCCTGCCCGAAAGGAAGAAAAACCATAAAAACATGCTATCGCCTTTACACTTTATTCAGCACCTCCGTTGGAGGTGGAAATCTTTCAAAAATCTTATTCAAAAATCTTTCACAGAGCAGCTCGTCTGTCATTTGTCGAACTTCGTCCCGTCTGCCTGCTGCATGCCTGAGCTCATGCAAGCCTGACTCTGCCCTGCAGCATGCCGACCATCCATCGGTACCCGATGTCTTGACAAACGACATCCGCTCTGATCGCCTTCCAAACGACGATTCTTCACCGCCCTGCTGCCTGATTGCTATCATACTATGCAGCAGCCAGTCGGTGTGCAGCGTTCGGCAAGACAGCCGATCGTTTTCTGCCTTCGTCCAGGCGAAGGCAGCCTCCAGCTTGCAGGGCTGCGCCATGCTTGCATGAGCGGAGGCTGGCAAGAAGGAGCTGATAACGTAGTTATGAAAACGAACGGGTGTCATGTCGCAGAGAGATTTTTGAACCGATTTTTGATAGATTTCCGGCTCAAGGAGCCGCCGTAAAATTCGTGTCCATTCGTGCAATCCGTGTTCGTTTAATCGTTGCTATCGCCATCGCTATCGTAGGTGCGAAGCACCGTATCGTTATCGTAGGCGATGCAATCGCCGTATCAGCCAATTCCGCAGTTAACCCACTTCGTGGCTTTTCTTCAGTCGCGACTCAGCAAAGATTGTGCAAGCACATCTCTGCCTTCGCTGCTCCTTCAGTTTCACAGTTCCGCGATTCCGCCTATTTTCCCCTTGCCTTTGGGCGCTGGCGCGCCCTTCCTGTACTTGTCGGTCTTGGTGTAGAGTCCCGTCAGCGGGTCGTAGGTGACGAACTTGCGGAACACCCACTTGTACAACTGGTTCTTTGTGCCTTCGAGGTCCTTGCCCATTTGCAGGCGGAGCGCCCCCAGCTGTGCCTCGTTGAAGGTGTCGGGCAGGCCGTCGAGCATGTTCTGCGGGCCCGTCTTGTGCCCTCCTTCCGACGCGACGTCCCCGCTCTTGAACATGTCGCCAAACACGCGCACCTTCGACCACAGGTCGTAGTAGCAGAACCATCGCATGTACTCGCCGATGCTCTGCGTCCACGTCTGGTCGTTCATGATCCACAGCGTGGCTGCCTTCTTCCAGGCGGCGAAGATGCTGCGGTGCGACAGCTCGAAGAGCACGTCGTCGTCGGCAAGGTCGGCCAGCTGCGCCATCTCCTTTGCCAGCAGGTCGGCCATCAGGTTCAACGGCTTCACCACGAAGTGTCCCCTGCAGCTGTCCAGCCGCTCGAGGTACTCGTCGAGCTGGGCCAGGAACTCCTCGCCGTACTGTCCCTGTCGCGGGATGCGTCCCATGCGCTCGCCGCGCGCCTTGTAGGCGAAGGGTATGCGGCTGAAGAAGCCGTTCGTCAGGTCCTTCCTGTAGAACGTTCGCGCCGCGTCGGGCGTCGAGCTGAAGGTGATGTTCACTCTGAGTATCGGGTTGCCCGTCACGCCGTCGGCTGTGGCGCGCAGGGCACCCGCCCGCTGGCGATCGTAGATGTTGCGTACGGTCTGGCTCACTTGCTTGTGCCCGCCGCACATGCGGTCGGCCATCTCCACCTCGGGCAGGTTCAGGTACTGTGTGCGTGCGCCCAGCTTCTCGCAGGCCATCGCGTTCTGGATGAATGCCGGGTTGGTGAGGTCGGCAGGCGGGAACCAGAAGCTCACCTCGGGGCGCTCGGGCTTCTCCTTGTTGGCCCCGCGCGTCTTCACCTGACGCTGCCAGTCGGTCAGCTTCCTGTATTCCTCCTCGTCGTGCGCGCGGAACGAGCGCATCACCGCTTCAATAAGATGTGTCAATTGAGCCTTTCCGATGCCCGAAGGCCCTATCAGATGCCCCATTTGGCCGCACAGTTCGTGCCATTTGTTGTCGCAGTACATGAACTTCACATCGCTCAAGTGTGCGGCAAGAGCAGGGAAAATCATCGGAACGAGGGGTTCGCGCATGTCTTTTGAGGCCTGTGAGAGGAGTAAACTGACACATTCTGTGCCCTTCGAGGGCTTAGGCATCGCAGGAGCAACGTTGCTAAAAATGTCGTATTTCATTGTTTTATAGCTTTTTAGGTTAGTGAATGGGAGACTAAATCTTCCAGTCTTCCAATTCCAATTACTTTTTTTGAGGGTATCCACTTCTCTCTTTTTATATTTAACTAATTAAAT
>JAGAAS010000059.1 GCA_017615125.1 Bacteroidaceae bacterium | reverse complement strand
AGGGTCAACTTACAATTTTTCAGTCCATTCTGAAAAAGCTGCAAGAAAATTCAAAAAAAGTGCCCGAATAATTTGTCGTTTCCAAATAAAGTTGTATCTTTGTGAAGAATATTTAAAAGGAATGCCTGCGCATGCATACGCAAGTCCTTTAGTATTCCCTAAGTGAAAAACAGACAAAATACACCATAAGCTAATATCAGACACGCCATGAAAAAGGTATTTCAGACACTCTCCCTGATGCTCGCCCTCGTCCTGCTGGGCGGAGCCAGTAAGCATCATCCTCGGCAATTAAGATTGGTTGAATAAGTAGAAACGGTTGCGGCTCCTCCCTCGGGAGGGGCTGCTACCGAAAAAGAGAAATAGAAAAGGAGGAACGTAAAAGAAATGAGAAACACCCTACGGATGACCATCCTGCTTGTGGCTGCGCTGCTGGCTTGCATGCCTGCTGACGGGCGCATACGGAAGCAGCGGCAGAAGGCTGACCTGTGGCCCGACGGCACGGAGATATCGGCCTGGTTCAGCGACACGGCGCATGTGGACATCAGCACGCTGGGCACCCCGTAC
The DNA here is from genome assembly GCA_017615125.1 of Bacteroidaceae bacterium. Classification (GTDB taxonomy): domain Bacteria; phylum Bacteroidota; class Bacteroidia; order Bacteroidales; family Bacteroidaceae; genus UBA1189. Next base: position 15,989 of record JAGAAS010000059.1, on the reverse strand, counting down.
GTTGTCACCGACTACGGAGTGAAGGAGGACTCTACGCTGCTGCAGACGGAGGCGCTGCAGGCTGTCATCGACAGGGCTGCCGGCGAGGGCGGGGGAGTGATAGTCATTCCCAAGGGGACGTTCCTGAGCGGCTCGCTCTTCTTCCGGCAGGGCACGCACCTGCACCTCTGCGAGGGGGCAAGGCTGAAGGGAAGCGACTTCATAGGTGACTTCGCGCTGATGGACACCCGCATGGAGGGACAGAACCTGAAGTACTTCATGGCGCTGGTGAACGCCATAGGACTTGACGGCTTCACCATCAGCGGCAAGGGCACCATCGACGGAAACGGCGAGAGGTACTGGCGCTCGTTCTGGCTCCGCAGACAGTATAACAGGAAGTGTACGAACTTGGAGGAGATGCGCCCGAGGCTTGTCTTCCTCGACAGTTGCCTCAACGTGACACTCAGCGACGTGCACCTGATGAACAGCCCGTTCTGGACATGCCACATGTACCGCTGCGAGAATGTGAAGGCGCTGGGCACCTACACCCACGCTCCCTCTGACGGGCCCGTGAAGGCTCCCTCGTGCGATGCCTTCGACGTGGACGTCTGCACCAACGTGCTCATCCACGGCTGCTACATCGACGTGAACGACGATGCGGTAGCGCTGAAGGGAGGCAAGGGCCCTTGGGCCGACAGGGACACCCTGCACAACGGTGCCAATAGGAACGTCATCATCGAGAACTGCTCGTACGGCTTCTGTCACGGGGCGCTCACTTGCGGCAGCGAGAGCATCCTCGACCATAACATCATCCTGCGCAACTGCCATATCGACGGTGCTAATCGCATCCTGTGGCTGAAGATGCGCCCCGACACGCCCCAGCGCTATGAGTACATCACGGTGCAGAACATCACGGGCAGTGCCACGCGCTTCCTCTACGTGCATCCCTGGACGCAGTTCTTCGATCTGCAGGGGCGCGAGGATATCCCCTACAGCACATCTGCCCATGTCGTCCTGCGCGACTGCCATCTGCAGTGCAACACGTTCCTCGACATGGAGGAGAAGCCCGAACAGTATGAGGTGACCGACCTGCAGGTGATAAACTGCACGATGAACGGGGAGAGGGTGGATCAAATAATCAGATAATCAGATAATCAGGTAATCAAATAAAGGGCTAAAGTAACAACGATGACGATAACGATACGGCACTTGTGCCTACGATAACGATAGCGATAGCGAAAAAACGATTAAACAATTCTGCATTTAACCAATTGACCAATTTTCATAAAAGTTTACGCAATGAAAAAAACTCTTTTCCTTCTTTGTGCTGCTGCAGCATTGATGCTGAGCAGTTGTTCCAGTGTGCCTCTTACAGGGCGCAGTCGCGTGTTGCTCGTTTCCGAAGCGGATGTCCTCTCGAGCAGTCTTTCGCAGTATTCAGAGTATATGAAGACGGCAACGCCTTCAACTAATGCCGCAGGCAAGGCTATGGTGGAGCGTGTGGGCAAGAAGATTGCTGCTGCTGCCGAGAAGTTCATGACCGACAACGGGATGGCTGATGACTTGGTGAACTATAGCTGGGAGTTCAATCTGGTGAAAGACGATGAGCTGAATGCCTTCTGCATGCCTGGCGGAAAGATTGTCGTCTATGACGGACTGTTGCAGCTCGTTTCCTCGGATGCAGACCTTGCTGTTGTCGTAGGGCATGAAGTAGCCCACGCTGTTGCAAAGCATAGTGCCGAGCGCCTGAGCCAGCAGATGTTGGCGCAGTATGGAGCTGTAGCTCTGAGTACCGTGCTTTCCACCAAGTCGGAGGCAGCGCAACAGCTGGGGCAGACAGTCTATGGCTTGGGTGCCAACTATGGCGTGATGCTTCCCTTCTCGCGCAAGCACGAGAGCGAAGCCGACTACATGGGTATCATCTTCATGGCTCTGGCAGGATATGACCCCTCTGTGGCTGTCACCTTCTGGCAGAAGATGGCTGCTACGGGGCAGAACAACATACCTGCCATCCTCAGCTCGCACCCCAGCGACGAGAAGCGCATCAAGGACCTGGAGAAGAACCTGCCCACAGCACAGCAGTACTATCAACATTGATAGTCTGGTAGCGACTCTTTCTGCAGGAGTGCCATCCATGTGAACGGTACTCTTTCCTGCAGAGAGTAGAAAAAGAGAGCGCACGGACGAGTCTTGTGACTCCGTGCGCCCTCTTTATTGCTGTAGGTTTGTCGTGAAAAATGAAGGGATATTCAGTCGCCTTCCTCAAGCTCGAAAATCTCGTTGACGGGGATGCCGAAGACAAGTGACATCTTCATGGCAAGGATGGTGGATGGATTGAATTTTCCTAACTCTATCGCGTTGATTGTCTGTCGGCTCACACCCGTTTTTTCGGCGAGTTCCTGTTGCGACATTCGCTGACGCGCGCGTTCCACTCTTATGTTATTTTTCATCGCTGTAACGTTTGTTCTGCACCCAGTAAGAAATCTTGAAAATCAGCAAGTAGACGAAAAGCATCCACCAGCTGTGATCCCATATCAAGTTGTATCTGTTGATAGTTGTATACGAAAACAACTTGGACAAAATAATGCTTTTTACAGGTCCGATGATGAGCAAAACGACAAAGATGATAGCCGTAATTTCGAGGCTTTTTTTCCTTAGCTCATCAATTCGTTCATCCTCAATTATTTCGCGTGTGAAACAAAGGATAATGGCGGAGAAAGGAGTTAGCACAAGAAAACCAAGTTCATGGATAGACGTAAAATAGTTCATTTGTCCCCAATCGCCTTTGGCTAAGAAGAGGGTAACGTACACGGCACACACTATTCCTATAACTAAGGTCACAAGGCCTACCCACTGCCAAGCGTGGGGAAGAAGATGCTGTTTTTTCATAACTTTTGAAAATTAAATACGCCGCAAAGGTAAAGGGTAATTTACATTTGTGCAAGTAAAATTGACAAAAAGTTTAAAAAACTTTGCAAATAGTGGAGCGCTCTCTCAAGAAGTAGCTTAGAACTCTACTTTGCGAGAACCATCTTCCTGTTCTGAAATGTTGACTTTTACGGTTTCTTCTGGCAAAAGGGGCTCAATGAGCTCGGGCCATTCAATAAAACAAAACCCGCTTGAGGCATAGAAATAGTCTTCGTACCCTATGTCATACACCTCAGAAAGGCTCTTAATGCGATAGAAGTCAAAGTGGAAGATAGGGCATCCTGAGGGCGTGTCGTATTCGTTTATAATGGCAAACGTGGGAGAGGCAACGGCGTCGGTAGTTCCAAGCGCTTCGCAAATGGCTTTTATAAAGGTGGTTTTTCCAGCGCCCATCGAGCCGTAGAAGGCAAAGATGCGCTTGTCGCCCACTAAATGGAGAAACTGTTGAGCGGCTTGCCCGATGTCGTCGAGGGAACGTATGATGATAGAAGGCATAGACTATTTTTTCTTCGATTTCAGCGAGACAACAGGGATAATCATTTCTTCCATAGAGATTCCTCCGTGTTGGAACGTGTCTCGGTAGTAGGTGACGTAATAGTTGTAGTTGTTAGGGTAGGCAAAGAAGTTTTCGCCCCAGGCAAAGATGTATGCTGTGCTCAGATTTGGCGAGGGGAGGAAGGCGCGTCTTGGGTCTTTTATCTCGTAAACCTCGCGGGGATTGTAAGCAAGCGTCTTGCCAATCTTGTATCGCAGGTTTGTGTTGACGTTCTTGTCGCCTACCACCTTGATGGGATTCTTCACGCGTATGCTTCCATGATCGGTAGTGATGAGGATGCGGTAGTCGGTGTCTGCCAGTCGTTGCATCAAGTCGTTCACAGCGCTGTGGCGGAACCAGCTGGCAGTAAGCGAGCGGTAAGCTGCTTCGTCGCTGGTAAGCTCGCGGATAGTCTTCGACTCGGTGCGCATGTGCGAGAGAAGGTCGATGAAGTTGATGACAATCACATTCAGGTCGTTGTGCTCCAATTCATTGAAACGGCTTAGCAGCTTCTCCACAGAAGAGGCTTCGTTGAACTTGTTGTAGGAGAAAGAGTCCTTCCTTCTATAGCGCTCAATCTGAGTCTGAATGAGGGGTGCTTCGTTGAGGTTCTTGCCTTCTTCCTCATCCTCGTCTACCCAAAGGTCCGGAAACATCTGCGCAATCTTATTTGGCATCAGGCCTGAGAAAATGGCGTTGCGCGCATACTGGGTGGCAGTGGGAAGGATGCTGTAGTAGAGGTCTTCCTCGAAGGAGAAAAGGTCAGCAAGTTCTTCGGAGATAACGCGCCACTGGTCATAGCGGAAGTTGTCGAAGACAATGAGGAATACTTTCTCGCCTTTGTCGAGGAGGGGGAATACTTTCGTTTTGAAGATATCGGGACTCATCAGCGGGCGTTCCTCAGGGTGCTGCATCCAGGTGTCGTAATTGCGGCAGATGAAGCGTGCAAACGACTTGTCGGCATCCTGGCTCTGCATGCGCAGCATCTCGTTCATGTTGCCGTCGGTGTGCTCCAGCTCGAGCTCCCAGTACACCAGGTTGCGATAGACTTCTTTCCAGTCTTCGGCACTTGCAGCATCGTTGATGAGTGCTGTCAGGCGCCCGAAGTTCTGCTGGTAGCCGGTGTTGGTAACTTCGGTGACAATCTCTTTCTTGTGGATGTTCTTCTTCAGCGTCAGCAGTATCTGGTTGGGGTTGACGGGCTTTATCAGGTAGTCGGCAATCTTGGCTCCGATGGCTTGGTTCATAATGTCTTCCTCCTCGCTCTTCGTCACCATCACTACGGGGGTAGCGGGTGAGACTTCCTTGATGAGGTTCAGCGTTTGAAGCCCGCTCAAGCCTGGCATGTTCTCGTCAAGCAGTATGAGGTCGTAGGCTGTTTCCTTGCACATCTCTACCGCATCGCGCCCGTTGTTGGCGGTATGCACCTCGTAGTCTTTTCCCTCAAGGAAGAAGATGTGAGGCCGTAGCAGTTCTATTTCGTCATCGATCCAGAGTAGCGTCCCGTTTTTCATATTTCTTAGTCTTCGTCGTCGAATTGAATGTCGTCCAGCGAACCGTCATCCTCGTAGGTGTCAGGCAGGATGCCGAAGTTTTCGTCGTAGAATTCCTGGTACTCGTCGAACGAGTGCGTCTCGAGCAGCAGCTTCAGGTTCTCCTCGCTGATGAGCACTACGCGTATTCCCTCGAGGCGCGTTGCCATTTCCGAGTCGGCATAGAGCCTTCGCTGATAGCTCAGCGCCTCGTTGTAGTTGAGGAAGCCGCTTACCTTCAGCATGGAGATGCCTCCCTTCTTGTCGGTGCTGATTTCAAAGTTGCGCACCATAAACTTGGTGAAGTTATATCGGGCAACCTCGAACAGCAGCTGGTTGTCGTTGACGGTGCCGTCTTCGTAGGCAAGCATGAAGATAAAGCTGGTGTTAGGCTCATAGGTGAAGGGCTTCACTACCGAGTCTGCTACCTCTCCCTCGCTGCCTCCGTTCAGGCGTCGCTGCCAGATGGTTCCCAGCGAGCCGGATGTCAGCAGTCGCCCGTTCTGCAGACCTTGCGCGATAAGTCCTGCCAGCTCGCTGATTTCGTTTTCCGGGTATTTCGATACGATTTCCTTGAGCTGATCCAGGAATGTTGTCTGATCGCCTTCCTGCAGATTGCTCATTGCATCGAGGAAGAGGAACTTCGGGCGATGATAGCCCAGCGCGTATTTCTCTCCCGAAGTCTTTGCGTTGGTATGCACTTCGCTATAGCGCCCTTCGTTGTATGCGTTGTATGTGGCAGCATAGAGGGAGTCTTCCCGATGCTTTCCGTGCAGGGCGTTATCCTCAAAGTCAGGGTCACTCAGCGTGAGGGTGTAATCGCTGTAAGGAAACTCCTCAAGGAGCAGGCTGCGGTATTTCTCTGCCTCGCTGGGACGTTTCCACCGCGAGTACATCAGGTAGAGGTTGTAGTACACAACGTCGAGCTGCGAGAATCCCGGAAATTGCCTGAGGAGACGCTTCAGGGTGTTCTCTGCCAAACTGAAATCCTCCAGTTTGTCCTTGTAGATGAGCCCGGCATTGAAGAGAGCTTCTTGGAGAATGGCATTCGACTCATCCATCTGTTCTTCGGTGAAAGGAATCTGCTGGATGTAGTACATCGGCTCGTGGATGTCTGTTACTAGGCTGTCTGCTTGCAATGCTGTAGTATCGTTGGCAAGAGAATCAGAGGGAGTCGTTGTCTCGTCGTCGTAGTTATACTCTTCGAAGCTGGTGTCGGCAAGCACGCTTTTGTTGGCACGACGCCAGTTGTCCTCCAGCTTGCGCCTTCCCCATTTCTCTTGGAAGGTACGTTTTCCCTGCGATACCAGCTGCGTGTTGTAGAAGTACCACGAGTTGTCGCCCATGCTTGTTGCGGCAGGCGTATTCATCTGTGAACGTCCCCGAGCGTTGCTGAGTGCTTCTTCACGCCGGGCGTTGCGCGCTTCCTCTTCGGCTTTTTTCTTTTCTTCCTCCTCTTTCTTTATGACTTCCTTGATGATGCTGTCCACGATAGCCTCAATCTTCTCCATCGGCAGGGTAGCAAGATGTTGCAGGCTGTCTTGCATCTCGATGGCTTCAGTATGCTCTACCAGCTCATCGAGGATGGAGGAGCGTTTGTTGAGCAGCGGGTACTCTTTGCTGTCCTTGTCGATGAGTCCTACGGCTTCGGCATAGCATCGTTGGGCATCGGCATATTTTGCGCGCTCCCAGTAGATGTTTCCCAAGTGGAGCAGAAGGATTCCCTTCTCCACACCGTTGCGTGTGCTTTCCTCAGCGCCTTTCTCGTAGTTTTTAATGGCTTGGAGCGTGTCTTTCTGCGCCATAAAGATGTTGCCTATGGCGTAGTAGACTTGATCCAGGTAGTCCTTGTTGTTGGGATCTTTCGCCATTCGCTTCAACGTCTTCACCATCTTCGGGGCGGTAGAGCCTGAGACAACTTCTGTCTGCTGAATTCGGGCATTGAACTCCAGCTCGTAAGGAGGGTTCAACGAGATAGCTTTCTGAAAAGCTTTGTAGGCTTCGTTGTCGCGATGCTGTGTCTTGTAAATCTGTCCCAGCAGATAGTATTCGCGTGCTTTCTGCTTCTGGCTTCGTCCCCTGCGCTTCGTAGCCTTTTCCAGATGCGGAAGAGCCTCTTCGAAGCGCTCGTGCTTGAGCAGGTACGAAGCATACATAGCCTCGTACTCGTCAGCCATCTTGTAGGGAATGCTGTCGCGCGCCGTTTCGTTGAAAAGATGATCGGCTTCGTAGTTCCAGTCAAGCTCAGCATAGCATCGAGCCATTCGCATGCGTGCTTCGGCGACAATCTTTGGCTCCTCGCTGAAAAGACGGATGATGTAGGCGTAGGTTGTGGCTGCCTCCAGGAATTCTCCCTTCTGGAACTGCGCATTAGCCATCAGCATCCAGACGTTGTGCATGAAGGGGTTGTATTCCTTCTTCGAATACCATATCTTGTCCTTCTCGCTCAAGGTGCCCTCTTTGCGCTTGGGCTTGGCCTTGATGCTGTGGAGCTTTGTTGCCTTCTGAGCCTTCTCGATGGCTTTGTCAAAGCTGCCGCTTCCCATTTTCTGCGTTGTAGGACTGCTGACAACGTAGAGGGGAATCACTTCCATGTAGTTGTCCTTGTGTCCTTTCTCCTGCTGGCTCAAGCCTTCCTTGTAGGCTTCGTTGCCGTTGTGATACACGTTATAGCGTGTGACAAACGCCTGGTAAAGACGCCTGCTTGCGGTGTTCTCCTTTGAGCTGCCGCAGCTGCTCAGAAGGAAGGCAACCAGCATCGATGCTATGAAAAACGTGTATCTCTTCATCATTACTATAACGCGCGTGAGGGGGATTTATTGCCTTCGGCTTGCCCGTTGCTCCGCAATAATCGTGCATGCTTCTTCTTTCAGAGCCAGCGGAAGGGCTATCCCGCGCAGCTCGAGGCTTTTGAGCCAGTCTTCCACTTCGCTGGGGTACATCGTGTAAAGCACCTCGCGGAATTCGTCCACCTGCTCGTCGGAGTAGTCTTCTTCGGCAATACCTTGATATGCATCCAGCTCCTCGTCGTTGAAGTACTCTATCTGCTGGCGCAGAGCCCTGAGAATCTGCTCTTTCTCGCATATCGCATGTGTGCCGCAACACTCCTGGGCTTCCACTCGCTGCAGCTCCTGCTCCAGTTCCTGCTGGCTCATCTCGGGAATCTTCTCAGCCTCTTCTTCTGCCAGCGACGCGATGATGTCTGCCTGCGAAGATGTGGGGCGAGGAGTATTCTCGGCTTTCTTCTCGCGTTTCCTTCGCGCTTTCTCGTAGAGCTGTGCTGTCACGATGATTCCTATCGCGAAGCAAACGGCAACGATGATTTTTTGTAACGATGCGTCGGTCATTCTGTTTCCTTCTTTTGGGCTATGTGAAAGGTGTCGTTATTTTTTCCTTTTCGATAAAAATTTTTTCCTTCTCCAAAAAATTTTTTCCCTTCTCGAGCGCGCCGTATGAAGAAGGGAAAATTTTTTTTTCTTTCTTCATAATTTTCGCTCCTCAGACGATGCTCTGGGCGCGCTTCCGAGGGGGCGGATTTGTATGCCTATTCGTGCGAGATTTTCCCAAAACGAGGGGTACGATTTGCTCACTACCTCGGGGTGCTCGATGTCTATCTGCCCGAAGCGAAGTACTGCGGGCGCGAAGGACATCGCCATCCGATGATCTCCGTAGGTGCTGATGCAGGCGCTCTTCCCGTCGGCTTCGTTCCTTGTGCCGTCCCAGACGAGGGCTTGCTCCTCATGCCCGTTCTGGAGTCGGCTTTCTGCCTTTAGCACGCATCCCAGCTTTTTCATTTCGGTGACGAGTGCCTCTATTCGGTCCGTCTCCTTGATGCGAAGGCTCTCGGCTCCGTGAATGCGGAATGGCACATCGAGCAGGAAGTACGTCACAGCTAATGTCTGGATCAGGTCGGGGCAGTCGCTGCAGTCGATTTCGATATCTCCTTGCGCAATTCTTTGCGGGCTCAGCAGCTCGGAGCAGATGCTGTCGCCTTGGATGCTTTTTGCGGAAAGTCCTTGCAGCTCTATGTAGCAGGGAATGTGGAACTTCTGCGCCAAAGCTTTCATTGCGAGCCAGTAGGAGGCGGAGCTCCAGTCTCCTTCCACAGTCAGGAGGTGTGCTTGGTAGTTTCCGCGCTGTATCAGCAGCGTGTCGTTCCCTTCCCATCGGGCTTCGATGCCGTAGTGGGCCATCAGCGCCTGCGTCATCTTTATATAAGGGCGCGAGGCGATTTTTCCCAGAAGGGAGAGGCGGAAGGGAACGTCGGCATCAGCTTCAGGGCTGACGTAAGGGGCAATCATCATGAGGGCGGAAACATACTGCGAGCTGACGCTGCCGTCGATTGTCAGCCTGTCGCCTTGCAGCTTCTTCCCGCGGATGAGCAAGGGAGGGCATCCCTCTCCTTTCAGGTAGGTGATGTCTGCCCCGAGCGAGCGGAGGGCATCTACAAGCAGGGCGATGGGCCTTTGCTGCATGCGCTCGTTTCCCGTGAGCACGACGTTGAAGCCCTCCTGACAAGCGAAGTAAGCTGTGAGGAAACGCATAGCTGTTCCTGCACCTTCAACGTTGATATTCAGCGCCTTGTTCTCTTTTTCAACAAGAGGAAAGGAGTCGGAGCCTTCCTTCTCGCTTTCTTTGTTGGAAAGAAGTACTGAGGCTTGCTCCAGCGCTTTCTGCATCACGCGCGTGTCGTCGCAAAGCGCCAGATTGCGGATTTCTTCCTTCGCGTTGCCGCATTTTTCCTCGGTTTGTTTGGCAGGACAAAGCGCGTGCAGCAGGAGAGCCCTGTTGCTGATGCTTTTCGAGGCAGGCAACGCTATGCTCCCTTGCAATATGTCGTGATTGCTGTCGAATTTCAGTCTTATCATGCTACAAAAATACGAAAAAAACGCTTCGTTCCGTCAGTAAATGGAAACTTTTTTTGAAAAGTGTGATTTTTTTCCTCAAAAAGTTTGGCGGTTCCCTGAAGTTGCCTTACCTTTGCATCCGCTTCTGAAAAGAAGTGCCGATTGTTCGGGATGTAGCTCAGCCCGGTTAGAGTACGCGTCTGGGGGGCGTGGGGTCGCTAGTTCGAATCTAGTCATCCCGACAATAAAGGAAGAGAAATGGCGTCTGGATATGTTCCAGACGCTTTTCTTTTTCTTTGTCCGAAATAAACTGCCAAAAAGTTTGGCGGAAAGGCAAAAGCGACGTATCTTTGTAATCGAAAACCATGCAGGGACTGCTTTGAAGCACCTTGCTGGAGAAATGAAAACGAAGAATAGTTTGTTCAACCTTAATTAGAAAAGTATGAAACATGCAATGAAAAGTATTGTGGCTGTTGTCACGATGATGGTAGTAAGCGCAAGTGCATTTGCACAGTATGACTTTACGAAAAGCTCCCTTCACGTGGGCTACACGAAGGAAAACTGCAGCGACGTCGTAGAGCTCTCCAGCAAGCTCGGCATCGGTGCCCAGTTTAACGAGGCGTTCGAAATCTTCCAGTTTGCCGGCAACCGCTTGGCTCTTGGATTGGATACGTCGTTCGACGTTAATTACTCCAAGTTCGATGAATATGGCACCATCCACATGGGTGAAGTAGGCGTGCAGGTAGGTCCCGCCATTACTATCCGTCCTATTGACAAGCTGAGCTTCCGTGTTTATGCAAAGATTGCTCCCACTTTTGTGATGCAGCACCTTGTAGAAGCAGACAAAGGCTATGCCAACCTCGGCCTGATGAGCGTATGCGGCGCTTCTCTCAGCTACGGACGTCTGGGCGTCGGCGTTGAGCAGCGCGGAGGAAATGTGAAATTCCGCGAGATCCGCGACAGCAAACTGCTGGAAGGCACTGTGAAGAGTACCGACTTCGTAGGCCCCCGCGCATATATCCTTCTCTGGCTCTAATTCCGCATCCCCTTGCTGCACGTTGTTGCAGCAGGAAACAAGGGAGAGAGGCAAACGCCTTTCTCCCTTTCCATTTTCCGAAAAAACCTATATAGAGAAATCGCATTTGTTGCTCCTTTTTCTATATACGATACATCGTGCTTGTCGCTCCTTCTTCACCTCTTTGTTGTCTTCTACTTGCCTTTATTGTGTATTTTCATGCTAAGTTGCAATTTTTCAGGAAAAATGTTTTTCTGTTTTGAAAAGATGAAGTATATTTGCGCGTTTTTAGAGGGAAAGCCGAAAAAGAATTCGGTGAAAGGGGATTTTTGAAAAACATAATAAACAATTATAATTTGACTCTATGAAAAAGACAATGATTGTGCTGTCCGTAGCACTGTGCATGTTTTTCGCACAGGCTTGGGCAGAGAATGAAGTGAAAGTACAAGTTAGTGCATCGTCGAATGGTGCTAACATTATTAGCGGCACAGTTTATGACGACTATTCGTTTGCTGTTACGCTGCCCCCGAAGTCGATTAGCGTGAGCGGTGATATTACTGCAAAACTGGTCCTGAATGATGTTCTTGGCGTGACGGGAGAAAAGACCTTGACAAAGACTCTAGGTGAAGGACAAAGCATTGATGGTGTTTCAGTAACAGATAGTTTGAGCAATTGTTACAACTTTGATGGTGCTTCGGCAAATGTGGTTGTTCATGATAGAACGAAGTCACAGGCATTTACATATACAGCCTCAAGAAACGGCTCTGTTATTTCTGGTACAACTAATGCAGCTGATGCAGCAGCTGCTTGGACGATTCTTGCTGAAGCTGTAGCTCATGAAGGGGAAAATACAGAAGGTGTGTTCGCAGAGATTAAGAAGGGAACATACGTGCAGATTGGCGATGAAAAACTTATCTTTGATGACAATCTTGATCTTTTCAAAGGTGACTGGAGACCGAATGGGATTACTGCAGCATTGAACCAGATTATCATTGACGCAAAAGCTGTTGCACACATTGAACAAATAAATGATTTAAAAGAAAAAGAAACCTATGTTGGTGTTTTGTTCATCCCGGAAGATTCTAAGATTGGCGCCGGAAATCACACAGCAACGTTAACGGAACCCTGCGAAATAACGTTGGACTTGTCGAATGCTCATCAAGAAAATAAAAGAGTTTCAGGAAAAATAACAGAACTTGTGAATAAGCTTGATGCTGAAGGCAAAACAAAAGCTGTTCTCGCGTCTGTTAACCTATTCGATCAGATTGTAGGTATGATTGACGGAGCAGAGACAGTTGACGTTGATGTCAGGTTGGGTTACCTTCGGGGAGATGTAAATAAAGACGGTGACGTAAATGTTACTGACGTTACGGCGCTTGTTAGCATGATTCTGGGTAATTCAGTAAAGAACGATATGTCCGATGTGAATGCGGATGGCGATGTGAATGTTACTGATGTCACTGCTCTCGTTAGCATCATTCTTGGTAAATAGTTAGAAGAACAAGTAATACAAGAAATATTATCTTGAGTTTTCATATTGAGAAAAAGCCTCTCTATGGGGCTTTTCTCATTCTTGGATAAAACGACGTGGAGGTAAAGAAAATAATTCTTTTGCTGCTGGCAGTCTTTTGCCCTTTGCTGCATTCCGTAGCGCAAGAAGAGACGGATGACGACTTTGTCACAGCTTCTCTTATCGTTGTTGATCCAGGAAAGGTTCTCTACTCTAGCGTAGGACATGCTTGTCTCCGCATGCAATGTCCGAAATACGATTTGGATTACTGCTTCAGCTACGAAGGAGAAGACGTGCAGGGCAAGATTGCAGCTTTCTTTGCCGGCAAGCTAAAGATGGGAATGGGAGCTATTCCCAGCGAGGAGATGATACAAGGGTATCGTGACTATCATCGGGGCTTGAGGCAATATAAGTTGTACCTCCCTCTTGAAGCCAAGAAACGCCTCTGGGAAATCTTGGATAATAAAGTTGCTGAGGGAATGTATCTTCCGTATGACTACCTGAGGAGAGGTTGTGCACAGACGTCTTTTGACTTCTTGATGCAGGCGCTGGATACAACGAGGGTGGCGTTTGCCCCTTGGCCCGAGAAATACCATCGAACCATCCGCGAAATATTCTCTGATTATACGCAGAAAAGGGCCCCTTGGAGCCTGCTGTGCATTCACGCAATCACGGGAACCTCTTGCGATGCCTCTTTGCCTCCAAGAAAGAAGATAATCTTACCGACAGACTTGGTGGAAGTGCTGCAGACAACAACTATCAAAGGCGAGCCAATTATCAGGGAAGAGCCAATAGAATTGTCAACAGGAACTGTGCCGCAGGAGAAAACGTTGATTACACCTATTATTGTCGCACTTTGCCTTCTCTTTTTGGCTATAGGAAGTTTGTTTGTAAAGGGTTCCTCCATCGATTATTTGCTGCTTGGTTTACAGACGTCGATAGGACTTTTCGTCCTTTACTTGCTGCTTGGCTCCACACTTCCCAGCAATGGATGGAACTGGCTGATCATTCCTTTTAACCCTTTTCCGGCAATATGTTGGAAGTGGAGAAAGAAGTGGGCAAAATGGTTTATTCTTCTTTTGGTTGCTTGGATGACTTTTATACTTCTTTCTCCTCATCGGCTGACAGATAATGCTTTTATCGTGCTTGCTGTGGCATTGTTGCTTATGTATATCAAGCAAGCGGTAGAATTTCAAATGAAACAAAAACAGAAACTATAATATTTATCATGAAAAAAACTCTTTTTATTTCCATTGCCTTGCTGATATGCTTTTCGTACCAGTCCTGGGCTAATACAAGTGCGTATTATGGAAGACTTACAGCTCGTGTGTCATCATCAAGTCCTACAGGAAGCGGAAAAGTTTATGCCGGAAAAGACAATACTGCTGGGACGTATTCATCCACGTCTACGTCTGAACCAAATAATGTCAAAACATCAGGTGACTCAGAAACTTTCTATGCTTTTGCAAAGGCCGAAGAGGGATATTCCTTCTTGGGTTGGTCTTCGTCGGACGGAGGCGCTATTGAATCAACAGACAATCCATATGCTGTTCAAGTTAGCTGCAGCGGAACAGAGGAAGCTCCTTCAAACTTTGATGTCTATGCAAATTTTGTTGCGAGTGATGCAACAGTAAGCGTGACGTTTAAGGGCTCGGAAAGGGGAATATATACAATTTTTTCTGGCACATCATCTTTCGTTGTTTCGTCAGAAGATGTTAATGCCAGCTTGCTCGCATTAGATGAAAGCCAACTGAGTGCTACTCCTGCAGAAGGTTATAAATTCTATGGTTGGTACACATTGGTGAATAATAAGAAGAACTATCTTTCATATGATCTTACTTTTGTTACCCACTTTCTGGGTGGAGAGTCTATTTATGCTGATTTTATAAGTGTTGACGCTCCTCTCTTTTTCTTGAATGTAACCCAAAAGAAATACTACGACTTGTCGGAGGCGATTTCAGAAGCTGGTTCTGCAACATCGAAAATCATCCTTGTCGAAGATGGGACTATTTCAGGTAATATTACTATTCCTTCGAATGTTACTTTGCTGATACCTTATGATGATGCATATACGTTAAATGCCGGAAAGCCCGGCGTATCTTCTTCTTGGACAGTTCCCTCTGTGTATAAAAAATTGACTCTAGCAAGTGGTGCGAGCCTTGAGGTTTATGGAACAATCTGCGTGAACGCGTTGCAAGTTACATGCTCTTCTAATACAGATGGAACAGGACCCGGAACTCTGACTGGGAAATACGGCTGTATTCACATGAAAGAGGGTAGTTCTATTACTTTAAAGAGCGCTGCTGAGCTCTATGCGTATGGAATTATCGAGGGACCTGGTGTGGCTCAAGGACTAAAGGATGGCTCTGGTATGATCGTGGCAGAAAGTGGCTCTAATGTTTACGAAGGGTTTGCTATCGGTGATTGGAAAGGTGGTACTATAGCCAGTAAAATGAATGGTAATACTAACAAAGTATTTCTCTTTAATCAATATTTTATCCAGAATATTCAAGTGCCTTTGACTCTAAACTATGGAGTAACAGAAACAGTTTATACATCTGTTACAGTTACACTATTAGGGAATACTACGGCAGGAGCAAAAATTATCGGTACATCAGATGCTTTGTTTACATTAGGACAAGGAGCAAAAATCTGTAAATGGTATGATGGATTGAACGATAAACTGCATATTGATACTGATGGCTCTGTTAATATGGATCACCTAAGTATTAGTGTCCAAATAACTGTTGATACTAAAAACTATGTAATGCCTCTTACGAATAACATTTCTGTGAAGGTGAATTCGGGAACTGTAACTATTACAAGTGGCGTGGAATTGCTTCCAAATGCAGAGATAGAAATTGCAAAAGGGGCCGAACTTGCTGTCAAATCAGGCGCCTCGCTCTATATTTATGATATCGACGATTGGGGTTTATATGTTTATCAGAGCAAATATACTCAACCCTTGAAGTCTGTGCCCAACAGAGTAAATAGCCTTCTGGGGCACACGACAGACAAGAGTTACATGAAAGATGCAGCTATTAAGGTGAATGGAACGATTACAGTAAACGGAAACCTTTATACCTCTGTTACAGGAGCCAATATCTATAGCGATGGAGGAGGAAAAGTCGTTCTTCCTAACTCCGTAGGAACCTCGGGTGCTACAACTTATGGATTTGTAAGCTATGATTCTGATGTCACTTACGGCTCAATCTCCAATACTCCTGCGCAGTTGAAGAATGCGGATGAGAGCTATTTGGCTACGGCGGGAACGGCTGCTGGAACGACGTACTATTACGGCAAGGTTCGTGGTTACTGGAGCACGGAAGAGGAGACGTTTGCACAAGGCGACGTCAATATGGATGGTGCTGTGGATGTCTCGGATGTCACCAAGCTGGTAGCTATTATTCTTGGTTCGGATGAGGCCACGGAAAAAGCCGATGTTAATGGTGACAGTTCCGTAGATGTATCTGACGTTACGGCTTTGGTAGCGATAATTTTGGGCAAAGAATAAGACGTTATTCCTTCTCGAAAAAGTTTTTTTCTTTGACTTCGTGGGTTACCCAACGCGTTGTGCAACGTTACTCAACGCGTTGGGTAACCTTGCTCAACGCGTTGAGCAATCCCCAATCAAAAGGAAGCT
>JAGAAS010000058.1 GCA_017615125.1 Bacteroidaceae bacterium | reverse complement strand
CGCGGAGGAACCGGAGGCGATGAAGCAGCCCTCTTTGCAGGCGACTTATTCAAGATGTACAGCAAGTACTGCGAGCAGAAAGGGTGGAAAGTGAATGTGAGTAGCGTCAACGAAGGTACTGTTGGAGGATTTAAGGAAATCGTATTCAGCGTAACGGGGGAAAAAGTATACGGAACGTTGAAATACGAGAGTGGAGTCCATCGTGTGCAGCGCGTGCCTGCTACAGAGACGCAAGGGCGCATCCACACGTCGGCAGCAACAGTTGCCGTCCTTCCGGAAGCAGATGCTTTCGAGGTGGAAATCAACGAAGGAGAAATCAAGTGGGATACCTTCCGCTCAAGCGGCGCTGGAGGACAGAACGTCAACAAAGTGGAGTCAGGAGTTCGTCTCCGCTATAACTGGAAAAACCCGAATACAGGGGAAACAGAAGTAATCCTCATCGAATGTACCGAGACGCGTGATCAGCCAAAGAATAAGGAGCGCGCCCTTGCTCGTCTTCGCACGTTCATTTACGATCATGAGCACCAGAAGTATATCGACGACATTGCCTCGCGTCGAAAAACGATGGTTTCGACAGGAGACCGTTCGGCAAAGATTCGAACCTACAATTACCCTCAGGGACGCATCACGGATCATCGAATAAACTACACGATATATAACCTATCGGCGTTTATGAACGGCGATATCCAAGATTGCATTGATCAACTCATCATTGCCGAGAATGCAGAACGACTCAAGGAATCAGAACTTTAGACTATCGATATGACATACGAACAGCTATTCAAGAACATCTGCAAGCAGAAGAGTTTCCTCTGCGTGGGGCTTGACTCAGACATCAAGAAACTGCCTCCACACCTGCTCGAGGAGGAAGAAGACCCCGTTTTCGCTTTCAACAAAGCCATTATTGATGCAACTGCGCCCTACTGCGTTGCCTACAAGCCGAACCTTGCCTTCTACGAATGCAACGGGCTTCAAGGATGGGCTTCGTATGAACGGACTATCAGCTACTTACGCAAGTATTGGCCCAATCATTTCATTATCGCCGACGCCAAACGAGGAGACATCGGGAACACCAGCCAGATGTATGCCCGCTCGTTCTATGAAGAGCAGCAGGTAGATGCTCTCACCGTTGCCCCCTATATGGGCGAAGACAGCGTCACGCCCTTTCTCGGCTACGAGGGGAAATGGGTTATCCTGCTTGCACTTACTTCCAACAAGGGCTCCCTTGACTTCCAGCTGACAAAAGACGCCGACGGTAACGCGCTGTTTGAGAAAATCCTTGCGACATCCCTCCGTTGGGGCAACAAGGAGAACATGATGTACGTCGTCGGAGCCACTCAAGGAAGCCTTTTTAAAGAAGTACGACGGATTGTCCCCGAACATTTCCTGCTGGTTCCTGGAGTAGGCGCGCAGGGAGGTTCTCTGGAAGATGTCTGCCGATATGGAATGAACGAGCATTGCGGATTGATTGTCAACTCCAGTCGGGGAATCATCTTCGCAGACAAAAGCGCCTGCTTCGCAGAAGCAGCTGCTGCAAAAGCCCGGGAAATGCAGCAGGAAATGGAGAAACAGCTCATCGAAAACAGGCTTCTCTGACGTATCCTCAGAAGTTACTCTCGACAAGATTTTTGAAGGCTAAATTTTGGAGAAGGAAAAAATTTTTTTCGAGAAGGAATCTCGCCGTATGAAGAAAGAAAAATTTTTTTTGAAGAAAGAAAAATTCTGGATACATCTTTTTCTAACGACACACCCACAATGAAACACGAGGATTTCCTCCCCGACACAAGCAAATTCTTATGGTAAAAATCATCAACGACCCAGTTTTCGGCTTCATCAGCATACCAAAAGGACTGATTTATGATGTTCTCACACATCCCATCCTGCAACGATTGACAAGAATCCGTCAACTCGGCTTGTCGAACTTTGTATATCCCGGTGCGCAACACACTCGTTTCCAGCACTCTGTGGGAGCCTTCTACCTGATGAGCGAAGCGGTAACACACCTGAGGGCAAAAGGCGTGGAAATCAGCGAAGCCGAAGCGGAAGCAGTAGAAGCAGCCATTCTGCTCCACGATGTGGGTCACGGGCCTTTCTCGCACGTGTTGGAGCATACGCTTGTGAGCAACATCGAGCACGAAGAAATCTCGTTGCTCCTGATGCAGAAGATTAATGAGGACCTCGGGGGACGGCTCGATTTGGCAATACGCATCTATAAGGACGAATACGGAAAGCGGTTCCTTCATCAGCTGGTTAGCAGTCAGTTAGATATGGATCGTCTTGACTATTTGCGACGCGATAGTTTCTTCACAGGCGTGACGGAAGGAAACATCGGCTCTGCCCGAATCATCAAAATGCTGAATGTCAAGAACGACCATCTGGCTGTGGATTCAAAGGGAATCTATTCGATTGAGAATTTCCTCACGAACCGACGTCTGATGTATTGGCAAGTTTATCTCCACAAGACATCCGTTGCCTGCGAGAAGATGCTGATAAATGCCCTCACGCGGGCAAAGGAGCTGGCTCAGCAGGGAAAAACGCTCTTCGCCTCCCCAGCCCTTCACTACTTCCTATACAACAACATCACCCGGGAGGAATTCCTGAACGAGCCTGCCTGCCTTGATAATTTCGTCTCGCTCGACGACAACGACATCTGGTGCGCGCTGAAAGTATGGACGAAACACTCCGACAGCATCCTCTCGACTCTAAGTACGGGGCTCGTCGACAGGCATCTCTTCAAAGTCCAAGTGAGCGACACGCCCATCAACAAGCAAACGAGAAGGAACATCATCCGCCAAATAGCCGAGAGGCTGGATATCACACAGAAAGATGCCGAGCGCTACATGATAACTTACACAACGCTGGAAAAGAACATGTATTCTGCTTCGGACGACCAGATAGAAATCCTCTATCGTGACGGTACCGCAAAGGACATTGCTGAAGCCTCCGATATGTTCAACCATTCAATGCTTGGGAAGAAAGTCAAGAAGTATTACCTTTGCTACTATCGATTTTGAAACAAATCCCTAAATAATATAAAAATATTTCCCTGATAAAGACTTTATGGCTAACTTTGCCAAAAATGACTTGTTATGACATTTAGTGCAAAACAAATAGCTTCCTTCATCAACGGCAGAGTCGTCGGAAACGAAAACGCTACCGTTGAGAACTTCGCCAAAATCGAAGAAGGGAAACCTGGCACATTATCTTTTCTAGCCAATCCGAAATATACTCACTATATCTATACGACGGAATCTTCCATCGTGCTCGTCAACGAAGGATTCACGCCCGAGAAGCCAGTCAGCTGTACACTTATCTATTGTGCAAACGCCTATGAGAGTCTGGCAAAACTGATGACTCTTGTGCAAACTGCCGAGAAGAAAGAATCCAGCATCAGCTCTTTGGCTTTCATTGCCGAAAGCGCAAAAATCGGGCAGAACGTATCTATCGCCCCGTTTGTCTATATCGGCGAAAATGTGGAGATAGGAAACGACACCGTCATCAATCCTCACGTCACCATTTATCACGACTGCAAGGTAGGAGAAAAATGCATCCTTCACTCAGGATGTGTCATCGGAGCAGACGGATTTGGATTCGCTCCCCAAGCCTCAGGATATGAGAAGATTCCGCAAATCGGCAATGTGATTATCGAGAACAACGTGGAAATTGGCGCCAATACATGCATCGATCGAGCTACTATGGGCTCGACAATCATTAAGGAAGGCGCCAAGATTGACAATCTTGTGCAACTTGCCCACAATGTTGTCGTCGGAGAGAATACGGTTATGGCTGCGCAAAGTGGTGTAGCTGGTTCAACGAAGCTGGGAGAATGGTGCATGATAGGAGGACAAGCCGGTATTACGGGACATATATCCCTCGGGAACCGAGTGCAAGTCGGTGCTCATGCGGGAATTACGGGTAATGTCAAGGACGACACCACTATGAACGGTTATCCAGCCTTAGAGCTCAGGAAATTCCGTCGCAGCAGCGCTGCACTACGAAATCTGCCCGAAATGTTCTACCAGCTTAACGAACTGCAGAAAGAAGTTGAGTCACTTAAAAAACAACTTGCCGAAAAAAGCTAAGTAAACCCTTTATGGACAAACAACATACATTAAAAGAATCATTCACGCTATCAGGGAAAGGACTTCACACGGGACTTCTCCTGACAGCTGAGTTTTGTCCTGCTCCTGTCAACTTTGGATATAAAATACAACGCACAGACATTGAAGGCGAGCCGATTATCGAAGCTCTCGCGGAAAATGTCATAGATACAAGAAGAGGAACTGTTCTGACAAACGGGAAAGACCGAGTCAGTACTGTCGAGCACGCTCTTTCAGCCCTTTATGCTCTAGGGATTGACAACTGTCTTATCCGAGTTAATGGGCCCGAAGTTCCCATCCTGGATGGTAGTGCAGCCTATTACGTGCAGCATATCCAACGAGTAGGAAAAAAAGAACAAGAAGCTCTTCGCGAATACCTTATTATAAAGGAGCCTATTGAATACATTGACGAGGAGTCTGGCTCGCACCTGATTATCGAACCCAGCGATTCGTTCAACATTTCTGTCAATGTTTCTTTTGAGAATAGCATCATCCATTGTCAACGGGCAAGCATGAAGCGTCTTTCCGACTATGCTGAAGAGATTGCCGCGAGCAGAACTTTCGTCTTCGTCCGGGATATTGAGCCCCTTCTCAATCAAGGACTTATAAAGGGAGGCGACTTGGACAATGCTATCGTCATCTATGAGCGACAGCTCACGCAGGAGAAAATGGATATGCTCACAAGCATTATGAATATTCCACGTATGGATGCGACGCGTCTGGGATATATTATGCATCGTCCTCTTGTCTGGGAGAACGAGCCCGCGAGACATAAGCTTCTGGATATTATTGGCGATATGGCTCTTTGCGGACATCCTATTCTTGGCAGCATCAAGGCTTTGAAACCCGGGCATAGAGTTAATAACATGCTGGCACGAAAGGTTCGCGCCACAATTAAAGATGAAAGAAAATGATTAGTCCTTTAGCATATATCGCCCCTAATGCATCTATCGGCAACAACTGCGAAATAGGTCCTTTCGCCTATATCGAAGACGACGTCATTATCGGCGACAACAATATCATTATGGCTCACGCATGCCTGCTGAACGGCACGCGTATGGGAAACGGGAATTCCGTTTTTCCGGGTGCTGTTATCGGAGCCATCCCCCAAGATCTCAAATTCAAAGGAGAGGAAACGACAGCGGAAATAGGAGACAACAACCGTATTCGCGAAAATGTCACTATCAATCGAGGCACAGCGTCAAAGGGCAAGACTGTTGTAGGTTCGGGGAACCTGCTTATGGAAGGAATGCATGTGGCTCACGACTGTGTCGTAGGCAATAACTGCATCATTGGAAACCAAACCAAGCTGGCAGGAGAAGTCATCGTTGACGATTTTGCTATTCTCAGCGCAGAAGTCCTTGTGCATCAGTTCTGTCACGTTGGAGGTTACGTGATGGTGCAAGGGGGCTGCCGCACGACGAAGGACATCCCTCCTTACATCATTGCCGCGCGCGAGCCAATCACCTACTGCGGATTAAATGTCGTAGGGCTCCGGCGCAGGGGATTTAATATCGATCAAGTCAACGCCATTCACGCCGCCTACCGGGCTATCTATCAGAGCAGTCTGAACGTGACGCAAGCGTTGCAGCAAATAAAAGAGGAAGGATGTATTACTCCCGAAGTGCAATATATCATCGATTTTGTTGAAACATCAAGCCGAGGAATTATCCGAAGCGACAATATTTAATATAACGTTAGAAACAACTTTTTAATCTATACGCTCATGATTTACAGATTTACTTTTATCTCCGACGAAGTTGACCATTTCCTTCGCGAAATAAAGATTAACTCCGACGATACGTTCCTGAGCCTGCACAAAGCAATTCTCACAAGCGTAGGTTATCCCGACGATCAGATGACTTCCTTCTTCATTTGCAACGAAGACTGGGAAAAAGAATGCGAAATCACCCTCGAGGATATGGGTGGAAGCAGCGATGTCGACAACTATGTGATGGAAGACACCAGGCTTGAAGAGCTCATCGACGAAGAAAAGCAGCGGATGCTCTACGTTTTCGACCCTCTCTCCGACAGAGTCTTCTTCATCGAGTTGAGTGAGATTATCCCAGGAAAGTCTGTTGACGAACCCATTTGTTCAAGGAAAGAAGGAGATGCTCCTAAGCAAACTCTCGACTACGACCAACTTCTGAATTTCGGTTCTTCTTCATCCATTGATTTGGACGACAGTTTCGACGATAACGAGAACATTGATATCGAGGAACTTGACGAAGAAGGAATGGGATTCTTAGAAGACATCAGTAGTGACGACATCATCTAAGCTTGTCGTCCTTCTGGGACCTACGGGAGTCGGCAAAACAGAACTGAGCTATTCGATTGCCGACTACCTTTCTTCTCCCATTATCTCCGCCGATAGCCGACAGCTCTATCGCGAGATATCCGTAGGTACTGCCGCTCCTACAAGTGAGCAGCTCGCAAAGTACACACACTATTTCATCAACACACTCGAACTGGACGACTACTACAGCGCTGCCAAGTATGAAGCTGATGCTCTGCAGCTTATGCGGCAGCTCTTTTCCACGCACAAAGCCCTCCTGCTGACAGGAGGAAGCATGATGTACATTGATGCTGTGTGTGAAGGGATTGATGATATTCCTACGGTTGACGAAGAAACACGTTCGATGATGCTTGAGCGCTACAAAGAGGAAGGACTTGAGCGACTTGTGCAGGAACTCCGCCTGCTAGACCCTGAGTATTACGAGATTGTGGACCGAAAAAACCCAAAGCGCGTCATTCATGCGCTGGAAATCTGCTATATGACAGGCAAGACATATACGTCTTTCCGCACGCGAACTTTCAGTCCTCGTCCGTTTGAGCATCTGAAAATCGGGCTCACGCGCCCTCGTGAAGAACTTTATAACAGAATCAACGAGCGAGTCACCCAAATGGTTGAAAACGGCTTAGTCGAAGAAGCACGCGCCATTTGGGAACGATACCGGAAGCAAGGCATCCCGCGCCCAAATTCCTTGAACACAGTCGGATACAAAGAGTTATTTGCCTATTTCGAAGGCGGATGCACGTTTAACGAAGCCGTTGAGAGAATTCGGCAAGACACCCGTCGGTATGCACGAAAACAAATGACTTGGTTCCGAAGGGACGAAGATATTTTATGGTTCCATCCCAATCAGAAGGCTGAAATCTTCCAAGCGATAGACGACTTTCTCCAACGATAGACAGAGCTTCAGAAACCATCTTTTTCCGATAAAGATCTTTTCCTTTTCCAAAAGAATTTTTTCTTTCTACATCTCGCCGTATGAAGAAAGAAAAAAAATTTTTCCATTCTCGAAAAATTTTTTTGGAGAAAGAATAATTCGTTGATGATTTCTGTTTCTTTCGCTCCCCTCAAATCATCCTCTCGGCTGCCCTCTCCAAAAGGCACCAAAATCTGCCGAAAAAGAAAAAAACAATCGTTTCCAATTGCTTTTCCTTGTTTCAAAGGGTTTATTCCTTCGGGGCGTCGTCGGATTCTTTCCGCTTTCCGGCAAGAGACTTCCTGTCGGCCTGCACAAGCACAGCTCCCGCAGGCACATCTTCCGTCACCCACAAGTTTCCTCCTATCGTTGCCCCCTCGCCTATCTTCACACGCCCCAGAATGGAAGCGTTGCTATAGACAATCACATTGTCGGAGATGATTGGATGACGAAGAAGATCCTTGATAGGATGTCCGTGCTCGTCGAGAGGAAAGCTCCGCGCGCCGAGGGTAACTCCCTGATACAGTTTGACATGATTTCCGATGATGCTTGTTTCTCCAATTACGACGCCCGTTCCGTGATCGATAGAGAAAGCACTTCCAATAGACGCTCCGGGATGTATATCTATCCCCGTCTCGGAATGAGCCAGCTCGGTGATGATACGCGGAATGAGAGGAACACCCAACAAAAGCAGTCGGTGAGCCATCCGGTAATTCACGATAGCGCGTATCCCAGGATAGCAGCTGATAATCTCCCCGTAACTCTTCGAGGCTGGATCGCCATCATACGTCGCCATCACGTCGAGAGACATCTGCTCCTGCAATTCAGGTATCGAACGGACGAATTCACAAGCTATCGACTCAGCATCCTTGTCATCCCTCCCCTCGTAAGCCAGCGCTATGCGTATTTGCTCCACCAGCAAAGCACGAAGCTGATTCTCCATCTCCGATTCACACATCCCGCAGAGAGATATATCTGCCGCATCGCGGAAAAATCCGGGAAAAACGAGCGCCCGAACCATATCCACAATCCGATGAACTGTGCGAAACGACGGAGGAAGCCTCCTGAATGCTGATTGATAGGTAGTAACGTCCATAAAAGTCCTACTTTGAAATGATGCAAAAGCTTTGGCATACAAAATTACAACAATTTCATGGATTTCTGCCAAAAAATCATTTACTTTGCAACAAATAAATCTATCTACTATGAGAAAATATCTCTTTTTTGCCGTCATTGTTCTGTTTTTATCCAGTTGTTCCTCCCTTCCCAAAAGAAGCGAAGTGATAAGTTTGATGGAGAAAGCCAACAACTACTGGCAAAGTCACAACAATCCTGAGAATCGCGCCTTCTGGGACAACGCCGCGTATCATACGGGAAACTTGGCTGCGTGGGAAGTTACGAAAAACGACGAGTGGCTTGCCTACACGAAGCGCTGGGCCGAGCATAACCACTATCGGGGGGCTAATAGCGACGATACGTCCAAATGGATTTACTCGTATGGAGAACGGGACGAGAACGTTTTGTTTGGCGATTGGCAGATTTGCTTCCAAGTATATGCAGATCTGTATCAGCTGGAGCCCGATTCCCAGAAGATTGCCCGCGCCCGTGAAGTAATGGAATACGAAATGAGCACCCCCGAGGTAGATTATTGGTGGTGGGCAGACGGGCTCTATATGGTTATGCCCGTGATGACAAGGCTCTACAAAATCACCTCAAATCCCCTCTATTTGGAGAAGATGTATACCTATTTTAAATATGCGCAGAGCATTATGTACGACGAGGAAACTGGCTTTTTCTATCGCGACGCCAAGTATGTCTATCCTAAGCACACCAGCCTGAATGGAGGAAAAGACTTCTGGGCAAGGGGCGACGGATGGGTGCTGGCTGCCTTTGCCCGCGTCCTACAGGATCTTCCGAAGACCGACAATCATCGGGATGAGTACATCCAAATTTACAAGAAGCTGGCAAAAGCAGTCAAAGACAGTCAGCAGCCAGAAGGCTACTGGACAAGAAGTATTCTTGATGCTGAGCACGCTCCTGGACCCGAAACGAGCGGAACCGCATTTTTCACTTTCGGGCTCTCCTGGGGCATCAACAACGGCTACCTCGACAAGAAAGAATATCTCCCTACCGTCCTTTCGGCTTGGAACTATCTTTCAACTGTTGCTATGCAGGAAGACGGCTGTCTCGGCTATGTTCAACCGATTGGGGAAAAAGCCATTCCTGGGCAGACGCTAAACGAACGAAGCACAGCCAATTTCGGTGTAGGAGCCTTCCTTCTGGCTTCTAGCGAGCTTTCCAAGCTTTGCAATTAAGAAGGAACAGAAACGTATTATCAACCTAACAGCATAAACAGACAAAAATGAAAAAGTTGCTTATCGCATTCTCAATCGCCCTTTTCATCCTTCCCCTCAACACAGAAGCGAAGAAAAAAGCACCCGTCAAGACAGACAGGGAAATCTGGGTAGAAACGCTTTACAAGATGGCAGCGCCTGTTCTCAGCTACATGTCGGAAGGCAAACTGCAACAGGAGATGACTATAGAGAAAGGCACCCTTGAGGTAAGCCCCACGTGGGACGGAAGAGACAAGAAGGTGAGCTATATGGAAGCCTTCGGAAGGCTCATGGCTGGCTTGGCCCCTTGGCTTTCGCTCCCCGACGACGATACTGCCGAAGGCGCAATGCGTCGCCAGCTGCGGGAATGGGCTCTGAAAAGCTACGCGAATGCTGTCGACCCTGAGAGCCCCGACTATCTGGGTTGGCGCTCAGGAGGACAGACGCTCGTGGATGCTGCTTATCTGGTAGAGAGTTTTCATCGCGGATGGGATGCCCTCTGGGAGCCGCTCGACAGCCTTACAAAAGCGCGTTACATCAAGGAAATACAAGGGCTACGCCGATATGATCCCTGTTACACCAACTGGCTGCTCTTCTGCTCAATGGAAGAGTGCTTCCTCATGAAGGCACACGCCCAGTACGACAACTACCGCATTCATTCGGCTATGAATAAAGTCGAAGAATGGTATGTAGGCGACGGTTGGTACAGCGACGGGCCCTCGTTTGCTTTTGATTATTACAACAGCTATGTTATTCAGCCCATGTATCTTGAGTGCCTGGAAATGATTAACGAAGTAAAGGGCAACGATACTTGGACAGTACACAGCCTCGACCCAGTAACCTACCGCACGCTCGGTTCAAAGGCTCGGTACGAAGAGGCTCTCAAGCGTATGCAGAAGTATAGCGTCATCCTCGAGCGACTTGTCTCCCCCGAAGGTACCTACCCTGTCTTCGGACGTTCCATCCCCTACCGAATGGCTGTTTTCCAGCCGCTTGCGATGCTTGCCTGGCAGCACAAGCTCCCCGAAGAACTTTCAAACGGGCAGGTTCGCAGCGCGCTTACGGCTGTTATGAAGAACATGTTCCGCGATTCGAGCAACTTCAATGCTGGAGGATTCCTTACCATCGGATTTGTGGGCTCACATC
Organism: Bacteroidaceae bacterium; assembly: GCA_017615125.1. Taxonomy (GTDB): domain Bacteria; phylum Bacteroidota; class Bacteroidia; order Bacteroidales; family Bacteroidaceae; genus UBA1189. The sequence continues at coordinate 21,406 of JAGAAS010000058.1, read as the reverse complement.
CCAACGTAGCCGACGTATACACGAATAACGGCAGCCTTTACATGACTACCCTCGCCTTCCTTCCTTTGGGACTGCCCGCCGACGACCCGTTCTGGACGGATGCGCCGCAGAAATGGACCAGCAAGAAGGCTTGGGAAGGCGACGACTTCCCCAAAGACCACAAGTGGAAGATTAATAAACAGATTTTGTATTGGGAATAAAAACAGTTCCCATATATCAAATGAACAAAAGCGAAGTAAAAGCATCCGCTTCAGATACTTCTAAATGTGAAGTTTTTCAGATAGGGGTCGATCAACGCGTTGAACGAGGTGTGACAACGCGTTGATAGAGGTCTAACAACGCGTTGATAGACCCCCGAAGTCAAAGGAAAAATGAGTATGAAGAAAATATTTGCCTTTTTCACCTTTTTACTGCTCTTTGTAGCTTATTCACCCGCACAGGAATACAAACTGGTGTGGAGCGAAGAGTTTGAAACGCCCGGCGCGCCTTCTCCTGCCGACTGGAACTTTGAGCACGGATTCGTCCGCAACCACGAATACCAATGGTATCAGGAAGAAAATGCCTTCATCGAAAACGGCATCCTAACTATCGAAGGACGTCACGAGCGTGTCAGCAATCCATTCTACACACCTCCCTCCTCTTTGTCTCAGACTGAGGAGACAAACCCCAACCAAGAACAAGGAAGACGTCCGCGTCGACGAAGGGACGACTGGCGCTCCTCCCGCGAATTTGCCGAATACACAGCCTCCTCCATCAACACGAGAGGAAAGCACGAATGGCTCTTTGGGCGCATCGAGGTACGAGCAAAGATTCCCACTCAGAGTGGAGCCTGGCCCGCCATTTGGACGCTCGGCATCCAGCGCCCCTGGCCTGTCAACGGTGAAATAGATATCATGGAATACTACCGAAGAAACGAGGTTCCGCACATCTTTGCCAACGCCGCCTGGGCACACCAACCTAACCAGGCTATTTGGAACACATGCGCTATTCCCTTTTCCAAATTCGTTGAGAAAGACTCTCTCTGGGCCGAGAAATATCACGTCTGGCGAATGGACTGGGATGAAGACAGCCTGCGCCTTTATCTTGACAATGAATTGCTTAACAGCCAGTCGTGCGAAGTGAATGAAAACGGATTCTATCCTTTCCGTCAGCCCCACTATCTCCTGCTGAACCTCGCTATCGGAGGCGATAACGGAGGGGAACCGAATCCTGCCGACTACCCCATCCGATACGAAATCGACTACGTGAGAGTATATCAGACGCCCGAGCAACAAGCCAGGCAGCAAGAGAACGAAACAAAACCTTAGGCCTATATTCCAAAAGGCAATGAGACAGAAGATGACAAGCCCGAAGAACTTTTTTCTTCGGGTACTTACTTTTCTATGATTTCTCCATCAAAAGCCAACGACATTCCTTGAGACAGTTGGGCGTTCGTTTCGTCATGCAGTCCAATATCGTGACTAAAATGAATGAAACGTGTTGTTGGAGCACCTATCCTCTGAGCAAAAGCAACAGCTTCTTCCAGAGTCTGATGGGCTGGATGAGGATTGAAACGCAATGCGTTAACAACGAGGATGTCTACTTTCTCCAGCACCTCATGTACACGCGGCTCGCATGAGCTCATATCCGTAATATAACCCAGACTTTTGCCCGAAGGACAGTCAATTCTGTATCCCAGAATGGGAAGTTGCCCATGCATCACGGGAAGAGGCGTCACCCGCGTTTCTTTGATGTAAAAAGAGTCGTACGGCTGAATTTCGTGAAGGGCTATGTGCGCTACGCCGGGATAAAGTTTCGTCCTGAAGAAATATGGAAGCCTGTCGCGCAAGTGCTGAGCTGTGTAGCTGTCGAGGAAGATATTGACGCTGTGATCGTTGAAAACGCAGAAAGGCCTCAAGTCGTCAATGCCGCCCGTATGGTCGTAGTGTTCATGCGTAATAAGAACTCCGTCGAGCCTGTCGAAAGGCACCGTAAGCATCTGCTGCCGGAAGTCAGGCCCACAGTCAATGAGGATACGCGCATCCCTTGTCTCCACGAGCGAGGAACAACGCAAGCGCTTGTCCTTAGGGTTCTTCGACGTACAAACACGGCATTCGCATCCTATCTGAGGCACGCCGATAGATGTTCCGGTTCCCAATATAGTTATTTTCATAGACTTCCTTCTCAAAGAATATAGTTAACTTCCGGCGTAATCTCTATCCCGAAGGTTTTCTGCACATCAGCAGCAATGCGTTCAGCCAGATCCATTATTTCACGCCCAGTAGCACCGCCCAAGTTTACTAATACCAACGCCTGCTTTTCATGTACGGCAGCATTTCCCCATCGGCGCCCTTTCCAACCGCATTGTTCTATAAGCCATCCTGCTGGAACCTTTACCGTTCTTTCGTCAACAGGATAGCACGGAATAGAAGGATACACATCGCGGATATGTTCGTATTGTTCACGTTCTATTACCGGATTTTTGAAGAAACTTCCCGCATTTCCGAGCACTTCAGGATCGGGTAACTTCGAGTGTCTGATAGTACAAACAGCCTCGCGCACCGTTTCTCCTGTTACTTCTCCCGCATTTTCCACTTCGGCACGAAGGTTTCCATAGTCGAGCTTCCATACTGGGTTCTTTTTCAGACGGAAAGTAACGTATGTAATGATGTATTGTCCCTTCAAGTCCCCTTTGAATATGCTGTCGCGATAGCCGTAGCAACACTCCTCGCGCGAAAAGCAACGGAGGTCTCCTTGTAAGTCCATCGCCTCGACTTTTTCAATAAGCTGGCTCACCTCTGCCCCATAGGCACCGATATTTTGCACAGCGCTGGCTCCTACTTCGCCTGGTATTGCGCTCAGATTTTCCGCTCCATACAATTCTCGGCTAACGCTCCATTCAACAAAGTCATCCCAAACATATCCCGAGCCGACTTGCACCAGCACTTCGTCTTCCGTTTCATCCAAAACAGCGAGATTCTTCATACAACTATGAAGAACTAGCCCTTCGTAATCTTTAAGGAAGAGCAGATTACTGCCGGCGCCGATGACAATAAAGTTCTCGGCATACGGAGCAAAAACTTCGCTCAACAATAGCTGACGGAGGTCTTCCTCATCGTTATATTCGCAAAACACTTTCGCCTTCACATCCATACCAAATGTGTTGTGCGAAATGAGTGGATAATTGAATTGGATTCGTGCCATAGGCATCATTTTCTATATTTTTAGGCAAAAATACAACATTATTTTGAAAAGGAGCCAAAAAGCACTAACTTTGCAACCTGAAAAAAAGAAAACAGAACATCTATTATACATTCACCGACATGTTGGATAAAGAAAGGATAAATCAGGTTCTTGCTGAAATCGAGAACATGAAAGCCAAGAATACGGAAGAACTCGAGGCTTTGCGTATTAAGTTCCTAAGCAAAAAAGGAGAAATCACCGAGCTCATGGGAGAGTTCCGGCTCGTACCCCCTGAAATGAAAAAAGAGATGGGCATTCGCCTTAACGAGCTGAAGAACCGCGCCCAGGAACGCCTTGCAGAGCTTAAGGAAGAGTTGACAAGTTCCGACACAGCGCAAGAAGAACTGGACCTCACGCGCACAAGCTATCCTGTTGCATTAGGCACGCGCCATCCGCTGACGATTGTCAAGAACGAGATTATCGATATCTTCTCGCGTCTCGGCTTCACGCTTGCCGACGGCCCGGAAGTTGAGGACGACTGGCACGTTTTCAGCTCCATGAACTTTGCCGAAGATCATCCTGCACGCGACATGCAAGACACCTTCTTCGTTGAGAGCCATCCTGACATCATTCTCCGTACCCACACGAGCTCCATCCAGAGCCGCGTGATGGAAGTGCAGAAGCCTCCCATCCGCGTCATCTGCCCGGGAAGAGTTTACCGCAACGAAGCCATCAGCTACCGCGCTCATTGCTTCTTCCATCAGGTTGAGGGGCTCTATATCGATAAGAATGTGAGCTTTACAGACCTCAAGCAGGTACTGCTTCTTTTCGCTCAGGAGATGTTCGGTGTTGACACGAAGATTCGTCTCCGTCCCTCCTACTTCCCGTTTACTGAGCCGAGTGCCGAGATGGACATCTCGTGCAACATTTGCGGCGGAAAGGGATGTGCTTTCTGCAAGGGAACGGGCTGGGTAGAAATCCTCGGATGCGGAATGGTTGATCCTAACGTCCTTGAACTGAACGGCATCGACAGCAAAGAATACAGCGGATATGCTTTCGGAATGGGTATCGAGCGCATTACCAACCTGAAGTATCAGGTAAAAGACCTGCGCATGTTCTCGGAAAACGATATCCGCTTCCTCCGCGAGTTCGAAGCAGCCAACTAAAAGCGTGATTATCAACTAATCCGACTCACTACGTTTCTGATACTTCGGTAGGCTCAACGATGAGACGCAAAGAGCTTTATAAAGCTGTCATTGACTACTTCCGGCAGGCTATGCCCGTTGCCGAAACGGAGCTCCACTACGACAATCCCTTCTCGTTGCTTGTTGCCGTCATCCTCTCGGCGCAATGTACCGACAAGCGTGTCAACCTCGTTACGCCAGCCCTTCTTGCTGCCTTTCCGACGCCTGAGGCTATGGCTGCAGCTACTCCCGAGCAGGTATTCCCCTTTATCAGCAGCGTTTCCTACCCCAACAACAAGGCGCGCCACCTTGTGGGAATGGCTCGCATGCTTGTCGAAGAGTTCCAGAGCGAAGTTCCCGACACGCTGGAGGAGCTCACGCGCCTCCCGGGTGTTGGGCGCAAGACAGCAAACGTCATGCAGGCTGTCGTCTGGAGCAAGCCCGCGATGCCTGTCGACACGCATGTCTTCCGCGTGAGTCATCGTCTGGGACTTGTTCCCAAGAGATGCACTACGCCGCTTAGCGTAGAGCGTGAGCTGACTCGCCACATAGCGCCTGAAGACATCCCCACAGCACATCATTGGCTCATCCTGCACGGACGTTACGTCTGCACAGCCCGCTCCCCTCATTGCGGAGAATGTGGTTTGCAGAACATCTGTCCTTCGTGCGAAGGGTGATTTTTCGTATTCCTTTTTAAAATATTAGGGCGCTTTATGCAGGCGCCCCTCCTCTTTCGTCTGTCTTGCGAAGAAATAACGGGGTTATGTTTGTTTTTTTACAAGATGTGTCCTATCTTTGCCTCCCGAATAGCAAATAGCTATTTAAGGGGTGCCCGACGAAGGGCTGAGATTAGACCCTCTGACCTGATCCAGGTAATGCTGGCGTAGGAATGACGATCGCACGATAAAAGCCCCTTTTATTGTGTATTTTTTATTGTCAAACGAATGAAAAAGATTTTGTTATTTGTCGCTGTCACCCAGTTCCTTTTCTCGGGAATGTGGGCGGAAGACCTTGATTCTCTGCGAATGGCGCAGCTCGACGAGGTAGTGATAAGCGGAGTCACCGTTTCAAAGGATGCGCCCTTTGCTGTAGCTAACATCCAAAAGGATGAGCTGCAGGAATGGTCGAAGACTGGGCGCGAGCTGCCGTTCCTTTTCGCCCAAACGCCGGGCGTTGTTGCCTGGAGCGAGAACGGGCTCGGCACGGGCACCGTCTATATGCGCATTCGCGGGGCAGCAGATTCGCGCATCAACGTTACTCTCGACGGCGTGCCGCTCAACTCGCCCGAAGACCAATGTGTCTTCTGGGCAAACATGAATGGTTACGCTGCGATGCTGGGAGACGTGCAAATACAGCGGGGCGTTGGCTCCTCAACCAATGGCGACGGGGCTTTCGGAGGCAACATTGCCCTCGTCACGCAGACTCCCCTGCTCTCTCCTTCGCTCTCAATGAATGTCTCGTACGGCTCGTTCAACACCACTCACTTGGGAGGACAATTCACCTCAGGACTGCTGGGAAAACACATTATCCTTGACGGAACGTACAACATGACAAAAACCGACGGTTTCATCGATGGAACAAACGGCACTTCAGGCTCTTACTACGGAGGCATCACTTGGCTGGGCGACAACATTCAGGTTCGCTACAAGCATATCGGCAACTTCGAAACTACCGGGCAGGCTTGGAACGGAGTAGATACAGGCGATTTGCTCGACGGGAACTACGGAATGAATACGGGCATCAACACCTATGCCGACATGTGGAAGTCTGGCATCGGCACCTACAACACACTCGTTGAGCGACTTAACTATGCCTTCTCGCCCGAAGAGGGATTGTCGTTGAGCACGAGCCCTTATCAGATGAGGGACGGAACACATTGGCCTCGCACGACGGATAATTTCTGGCAGAACCACAATCTGCTGTCTGTTGCGGCTAACCTTAGCGAGAAGTGGACGGCATCGGCTACCGCACACTATACCTACGGCTACGGATACTACGATGAATTCCGCTACAACAACAAGCTCTCCAAGTTTGGCCTTGCAAACTTCGTGCTGAATGATGGAACCGCGCTGAAGAAGACGAATTTCGTGCGCCGCAAAGGACTTGAGCAGCACACCTACGGCATTCTCGCCAACGCCAACTACGAATCCGACGCGCTGTCGTTCGTCAGCGGGATTTCTCTGCAACAGTTCAAGGGCAATCACTTCGGCTTCCTTACCTACATGGCCAACGAGGAGCTCGAGAAAGCCTTCTTAAACGAAGGGAAATACACCTATTACGACTCTGACGCCACGAAGACAGACGGCAACGCTTTCGCGAAAGCCACTTGGCACATCACCCCCTCGTGGGATCTTTTCGGCGACGTGCAATACAGGCTTGTCCACTATGTTACAAGCGGCATCAACGACAAGTTCTATGCGAATGCCGACGGCACCTACACCAACCAGCGCCTCGATATTGACAAGACCTACCCCTTCCTGAACCCGAAAGCCGGATTCAGCTTCCACACCGACGAGCACCTCGTCTACGGCTCCGCAGCCATCAGTCATCGCGAGCCCGAACGAAACAATTTCACCGACAACGGCTCCTACCCCGCTCCCGAAGCTGAGCAACTGACTGATTTTGAACTGGGATACAACTACACGACGAATAATCTCCAACTCGGCATCAACACCTATTACATGAGGTATAGGAACCAGTTTGTGCAGACAGGCGAAGTGAGCGACATCGGCGAAGCGCTGACGACAAACATCAAGGATTCCTATCGGGCAGGCGTTGAATTGACAGCCGGATGGAACCCTACAAACTGGCTGACGCTGGAAGGCAACGCGGCTCTGAGCAGAAACCGCATTCTCGACTTTGACGAAAGGGTGGAAAATTGGGACGACTGGGAAGGAAACGGCGATGCCGACGGAGATGGTTTCGACATCATACACTACGATAAGTCCACCCTCGCCTTTTCTCCTTCAGCCATCCTGAATGGGTTTGTCACGTTGCACACGAGAGGATTCAAGGCCACTTGGCACACCAACTATGTGAGCCGACAGTACCTCGACAATACCGAATGCCTTCAGCGCTCGCTTCCCTCCTACTCGCAGAGCAACATCTCGGCAAACTATACGTGGGAAAAGCCCTTCCATTCGGTTAAAGAGATAGTCCTCGGAGGCAATATCAACAACATTTTCGATGCACACTACGCGGCATCGGGCTGGGTTTATTCGGCAATCTACGCCAGCGGAGGACACGACAACGCGAATCGTTACCGCGAAATCGGCTTCATCCCTATGGCTGGGCGTACCTATATGGCTAACTTAACGCTTCGCTTTTGATGGAATTCCTTGCAGCACATTGGCTCGACATAACCACAACCATCCTCGGCTTAGCCTACATCTGGCTGGAGTATAAGGCAAGCATCTGGCTTTGGCTGACGGCATTCGTCATGCAAGCACTAGGCATCGTACTCTATTATCAGAAAGGACTTTACGCCGACTGCGGAATGGAGTTCTATTACATCGCGATGACCATCTACGGTTTCCTCGCCTGGCGGGGAATCCTGAGCAAAAAGACGCGCGGCACCTCCGAGCCGCGCCCTATCACACACTTCCCACGCGGGAAAGTGCCCTTGTGGCTCATTGTCACCTTAAGCATCTGGGCAGCCATATACATCTTCCTGAAAAAGTGTACCGACTCCACCGTACCCCTTGCCGACAGCTTCACGACAGCCCTCAGCATCGTGGGCACCTACGCCCTCGCGCGTAAATACCTGGAGCAATGGTATATATGGATTGTCGTCGACATCGTAACAAGCATTCTCTATTTCCACAAAGACATCCCCTTCAAAGCCTCCCTTTATGCCCTCTACGTCATCATTGCCATCCTGGGCGTAAGGAAATGGAGAAAAATGATGGAGGAAAAGAACGTCACCAGGCAGGAAAAGGAAGTTGTCGGGTAGGAAAAGGAAGCTATCAGGCAGGAATAAGTAAGTATTGGTAGAGTCAGCTTCCGGCAGGTTTTTGTTTCGCAAAACCTTTATACCTTCACGAAGGAACACTTTAACCTTCACGAAGGCTTAATCAAGCCTTCACGAAGGATTGATCAAACCTTCGTGATGTCAAAACAACTTTCTTTGAGAAAAAACAAATGTAATTCCTTTTCCACAAAGAACATACAGCCTACAGAAGAGCGAAGCAGGATTATTTCCCTAAATGTCTTTGAGAGCAAGGAAGCACATAAGCAGAATCAAGGCTGACCCTTTGTGAGCCAGCCTTGAAAAGGGTTTCCGCTCTCTTATTCTGAACAATCCGATTATCTCTCACAGTATTGCCTTTACATGAAGAAAAAGGTTTGTTCAAATAGAGTTGGGGTATCTTGTATCTCCATCAATGTGTAAAACTTCTTTCGTTTTTCGGTTCTAGACTTAATTCCTGGAATCATCTTAATGTACCTTGTTGCGACCCTACTGCCTCCTTCGATTAATAAAAGGTCACATATCTCTTTTGAAGTCCTTTCAGAGGATTCAAGTATTTCCCGTATTTGTTGTATAAGGATTTCTTCGTCTTCTTTCGTTTCAATTCTTTTTCTTGTAGTGTTTCTTTTCCCAACAGCTTTTTTCTTTGCTTTAAGTTCCTCTGGAGAATATGGCATAAAGTCTTCATCTTTTTCAGGGTAATGACCCTCAATATACATCTTTACCAATTCAGCATGAGACAAAGGCTTTGTAATGTCTCGATTATCCAAATTGATGTTATAATCCAAAAGAACAATATCCTCTTTCTGGGACCGTTCTATAAGCTGCTCAACTAAATTATGGACACTCGGTATACAATCAAGAACAAACCTATAAGCTGGGATGTAAATATATCTTCTCGCATCCGAATAATTGAGGATAGTTTTCGAATAAACACCATATTGATGTCCAAGGGGTCTCCCGAACTTTCTCACGGTCCTTTTAATATTATGCGAAGTGTCATTTTTAAACATAACGACATCTATACCTGAATTCTCAAATACTTTTAAGCCTTGCCAAATAGCTTCTACACAAGTGGCAGTCATTCCATGTGAGTCTCCTGGTATTGGAATGTTTCCATGAGGATAGAAGGGGCTAAACATTCGTCCTTGTAAAGTTGGAGCAGAAGATGTTATATCAAATATTTTTGCTCCCGGAAATTCTTTAATTATTCTCTCGAGCTTTCTTTTTTTATTTGCTACAAAAATCATATATCTTTTTAAGAATCAATCCATCAATCAATCAAATAAAACAAACATAAAACTTGCATCCAGAAAATGGCATAAGACTACGTATTGAAGAATTAGGCAATGATATCATATGGGGTTATATTACAAATGTAATAGTGATGCAATGATACTATTGAGAATAATAATAACCAACAAAATAATGCACCCGTTTCCCTTTTCTTCAGAAGAACTATTGCTATTTGAGCTGCTTGACTTGCTAGAATTAGATGAAGACCAGTACGATGTGCTATAATTCAAATTATTATCGCCTTTTGAATTACTCGTATTATTAGAATTAGACAAAGTAGTATATGATGTGTGATTATTAGTGTTACATGTCATATTAGTTGTCTGCCCATTCGAAGGTTTCTGACTCGTCTTTGCAGAAGCAGCAGTTCTATTTGGTGTGTTTGCGGGAACTACTGGAGAAATAACTACGCGTCGTCTATTAGACACATTAGTTGTCTGCCCATTCGAAGATTTCGGACCCGTCTTTGCAGAAGCAGCAGTTCTATTTGGCGTGTTTGCAGGCAATACTGGAGAAATAACTATGCGTCGTCTATTAGACACATTTGTTGTCTGCCCATTCGAAGGCTGTCTTCTAATTTTTCCAGTTGTTCTCGGAACTCTAGGTTTGCCAAAAGAGGTTATATTTGATATATAGGAAATGGGAACCTTTTCAAGGATGAGTACTTCTGCTTGATAATACTCTTTCTCATCATCCGACAAATTAAAATGTGTTGGTTGCCTTACCGTAGAAAAATGAATATTCCTTGCACCAGAGAGACCGAGTTTGATCACAGCTCCATTCCTTGCTGCATTTCTATCCGAAAACTTTGTCCAAGATAATTCTACGACAGAGAGATCAATCTCTAATACAACAGGGTCTTCTATTCGACCATCATTTTTTGCGACATACATCATCGGATGGTTTTTGGTAAAACACAACCTTACATAACCATCCAAGCCTAAATATGAATCAATAGAATGTGAAGTATCACTACCTCCAGGACGATTTACGGAAATACCCATATTATTACAATCTTTCCAAGAAAAGAGTCCGTCATTATCAATTATAGACTGAATGTTAGATCTGTCAGTAAAATGATATAATTTGGTTATCCCTTTCGAACGAAGGAAATCCTGAATACTTGAATTATTAATAACTGGCATAATGGTATTTCTGCGTATTATTAAAACAAATCCTATTAATTGTTGAATTGAACCTAAACTATACGATTTGAATATAAAGAAAGCGTGGACTTAAACATCGTCTACGCTTACTGAGGCATCGCCAAACGCCATTGCACCATATCCGAGTAAAAGCCCACGCCAAGCGACGTGAGCATTAACTTTTACTCTTGGTGCTACTTTATTGTTGGCGATTTTCAGTAAGCAAGAATAGAAAGCTAACGCTTCTGTTGTCTTATGTCTTTACATTTCTGTTTATGTCATACGCTAAGCAATTTTCGTTTTAGATGATTTTGTCTCTGCAAAACTACTCCTTTTTAAATAATAAACAAAGCGTTAACGGGAAAAAGTGTTTTTCATTAGAGCCGACTATCCATAAAAAGAAAAGAAACTATCTTCGGGAGGAAGATAGTTTCTTTGTTTGCCCTTGAGGCTTGTGCGACAAATCATGCTGTCGCAACAGTCAGGCTGTTAATCAGCGGGAACCTCAGCAGGAGCCTGAGCGGGAGTCTCGCTTGCTGCGGGAGCATCGAAGCCAGGAATAGTAGCAGCATTCGTTGCACTTTCAGAAGCTGCCTTCTCCATCAGGACGCTCTCCTTGGATGCAGCATGAGGCAACGAATAGGCAGCCACAATGCTAAGCACTACCATACAGCCTGCCAGAACCCAAGTAGCCTTCTCGAGGAAGTCGGTCGTCTTGCGCACGCCCATAATCTGATTGGACGAAGCAAATGCAGAAGCAAGGCCACCACCTTTTGAGTTCTGGATAAGAACTACCACACACATTAATAATGATACGATAACGATCAGAATTACACTAATTAAGTACATTTTAATCTATCTTTTTTGAGTTATTATTTTTCACTAATTTCTCCAAAAATCGAATTTGGTCTGCAAAGTAAATGTTTTTTTCTGGGAAATTCAAATAAAGAGACCGAATTATTTCAAGAGCACGGTCATATTTTTTTTGCTTGATATAAATCCGCGCCAAAGTCTCGGTGAAAAAGTCGGGTTCTACACGGGTTTCTTCGGGGATTTCTCCTGCAATTTTTTCCTCGTCCGAGCTGCTTGATGAAGGAACGGCTGTGGATTCCTGATTAACGCTATCATCTGCTATAGGCTTGATGGAAACTCCCCTACCCGCATCTTGCGATGGGGCATCTTTCTCAACGGATGACATATAGTCGACAGACATCGGAGATTCGAAGACAAGAGCTTGAGGCTGCTCGGGAAGAGACTCCAGGAAAGCATCTATGAGGCTAAGAGTCCTGTCGACAGTAGGAGCTTCCGCAGTTTCATTTTCTTCTGCTGCGGGAGCGAGTGCTTGAGGTGCCTGACTGACAGCATTCGCGTTGCCGAGAGATATTCCCTGCATCATCTGCCACAAGGCTCGTCTGTCAGCAATATAGAAAACCGAGCGCTTCAGTTCTTTTCCGAAGTCGGGCTCGTGAAGGATATACAGGTTCTGAAGCAGCAATAAACGCGCCGTCTGGAAGAAGGGATAGCGTGCTACCAACGAGCGCAACACATAGAGCGTATCGCGCGAAAGCCGTTCCGGGTGGTTTATCAAGCTGTCAATGTCAAACATAGAAATATGTAGAGTGTTTAAGCGTATCTTCCTTCTTTACCAGTTGGCAACAGTTGCGTTAAATATCTGATCGACAATTTCGTCTATCATCTCCTGAACCAGCTGCTCCTGGACATCGTTCAGCTGCTGCGTGGAGTCGAACTCACGCGAAGCGGAGAATTTCCGTTCGAAGTCGTCGGAGGGCTTTACCCTGTTTTCGAAAACGACATTTACCGACATACGCAACTGAATCATTGCCGAATAGCCGTCGGAAGAAACCGATTTGTTCATCTGCGCATATTCGGTAATCTCGCCCGAGAGGTTTAGGTCACCGTTTCGGTTCACCTGCTTCAGCTTCGTCTGCTTGGCATAGATATCCGTAAGCGAAATGTTGAACATGCTCTCCATAGGTCCCCATTGGAACGATGCCCGATTAGCGAAGTTCTCGATAGTGATGGATTTCACTTCGTTGTAGTTAATGGAAGCCCCGTTGAAACGATACTCAATCTTGCAACCAACTAACGATAGCGCCAGCAACAGGGAGCACAACGAGATGCGGGAAAGGAATTGTTTACGCTCAGGTATCATAGGTCTTCCAATTGATACAGTTTCAGTTTGCGGTACAACGTACGCTCCGAGATTCCCAGCTCTGCTGCCGCATTCTTCCGACGCCCCCGATTGCGGAGGAGCGCTTTCTTTATCAGTTCCTTCTCGTTATCCTGGATGGAAACCGATTCCTCCACCGTTTCCACATCGTCGGCATTATAGGACGAATGAGGAATTCGGACAGAAGCAGGCATCTCCTTAGGTTGCGAGATGTCAATTGTATTCGTTGACTTGGGCTCAGGCTGATAAGAATCGATGGGAGCTTGGGTAGTATGCACGTCCATCAAGCTGTTCATCTGCTCCTTAAGCATGCTCACGTCGCGCCGCAATTCGAAAAGCACCTTATAGAGAATCTCCCTTTCGTTGGCAAAAGACTCGCCTCCCCCATCCCTTGTTTCAAGGGCAACGGGCAGATTCTGCTTGACGGGAGGAAGATATTCCCGCAGGATATCAGCCGTAATTTCGCGCTGTTCGCACAGCAAGGAAATCTGTTCGGTAACGTTCTTCAGCTGACGGATATTCCCAGGCCAAGGATAGGAAGCCAAAAGCCGCTTGCCGTCTTCCGTGAGGCGCGCAGTAGGAATGTGATAGGTTTCGGAGACATCGTAAGCAAACTTGCGGAAAAGCAGTTCAATGTCTTCGGGACGTTCCCTCAACGAAGGAACAGAAATAGGAATAGTGTTCAGACGGAAGAAGAGATCCTGACGGAAACGTCCGTTAGCGATAGCATCCGACAAATCGACATTCGTTGCAGCAACGACACGCACATTCGTCTTCTCCACAACAGAAGAACCTACCTTTAAATATTCGCCCGATTCGAGCACACGCAACAGACGAGCCTGCGTGGAAAGGGGCATCTCGCCAATCTCATCAAGGAAAATCGTCCCCTTGTCCGCTTCGGCAAAGTATCCCTTTCGCTCATCAGTAGCACCCGTGAAGGATCCCTTCACGTGTCCGAAGAGTTCAGAGTCGATCGTTCCTTGTGGAATAGCGCCGCAGTTAACAGCTATGTATTTGTTGTGCTTACGAGAGCTGTTCTGATGGATGATTTGCGGAAAGAACTCCTTCCCGACGCCGCTTTCTCCCGTGATGAGCACAGACAAGTCGGTAGAGGCTACTTGCAGCGCCACATCGATAGCTCTGTACAGTTCAGGAGAGTTGCCGATTATCTTGAACTTTTGCTTCGTTTCTTGTATCTTCTGAATATTCATCGGTTATTGCTCTTCAGTCATATCAAGTTTCAACTTATCGCTATCGTCGCGACGATCGAAATACTGTTTGCGAAGGGGATTGCGTAGAATCGCCTTCTCTTTGCGACGATGACGCCAGACATCTATTGCAAGATAGATAGCATCGCGGAACGAATTTTCAGAAGCCTCGTTCTTTCCTGCGATATCGTAGGCGGTTCCGTGATCGGGAGAAGTCCTGACAAGCGGAAGCCCTGCTGTATAGTTAACCCCTTCGTCCATAGCCAGAAGCTTGAATGGAACAAGCCCTTGATCGTGATACATCGCCAAGACTCCGTCGAAATGCTGATAAGAGCCAGCACCAAAGAAGCCGTCGCTGGAGAAAGGCCCAAAGCTCAGAATACCCTCCTTGCGCGCCTCCTCGATAGCAGGAACGAGAACCGTCGACTCTTCTTCGCCCAGCAAACCGTTATCACTAGCATGCGGATTCAAGGAAAGGACAGCAATGCGCGGAGCAAAGATGGAGAAATCCGACTTCAAGGAGTCGTTGAACAGCTTAAGCTTCTCAACAACAAGTTCTTTGGTAAGAATGCCTGCAACGCTCTTCAACGGAACATGACTCGTCACAAGCGCTATGCGCAAATCATCGTGACAAAGAATCATAAGCGTTTCCTTCCCTTCTCCTACACGTTCCTGCAGATATTCAGTATGCCCGTGAAAGGTAAACGAATCCGACTGGATGGTACTTTTATTTATAGGAGCGGTAACGAGTACGTCGAAAAGGTCTTTCTTATATTCCAGCACGGCTCTCTCAAGCGCATCGAGCGCTGCCTTTCCCGATTCGGCTGAAGGTTTACCTAGTTCTACTTTTACTTCATCGTCGTTGCAGTTAACGACATTCAGATGACCGTCAACAGCATCTGCGGCAGTATTTACAGTAGAGAAGGTGGTAGGCAAGTCAAGGGCTTTGCGGTGATAAGCAAGGACTTTCGGCGAACCGTAGACGATGGGCGTACAAAGTTCAAAAATCATCGGATCGGCAAAAGTCTTCAGTATAACCTCACATCCTATGCCATTCACATCACCTTGCGTGATAGCTACGCGTATTTTTCTGTTTTCCATTATCGTGAATTATATCATTAATCCTCGCCTGGAACGATTGTTATCTCTTCCAGACCATAGGTAAAGTTATCTATATTCTGCTCGTTGGGCAAGCTGAGCGTATAGAGTACAGCCTCCATCTTGCGTATAAGATTGCGCTTCAGAGATTCCGGAGCATAGACAAACCCTTCTACCACAACGACGCGATTATTTGCCACATCCACACGCGACTGGGCGACGAAAGGACCTCCCATTCTATCGCCTTCCACGCGCCAAAGTCCACGCGCCTTCTGGGCATATTCCCCTTTCACAGTAGCATCCATCACGTCCACAAAGTCGTGCTGCGTCGTCATATAGCTTCCTTCGGGTCCTCCGGGAATATTCTTTTTCATCACAGAGTCGCGCTTGTGCATGTAATAATCAAGCGTGAACGTCTTGGTATCCGTATAAGGATAGGTATATATAACAATGTTCATATCCTTGGAACCCTTGTTGGTGCCTGCCCAGAAGAAGTCCTTTCCTACTTTATATTTATTCAGTTCCACAGGAACCCACACATCGCATCCGAAGATTTCCTTCACCTTATCGGAAGCAATAGGATTGTGTTTTCCTTCGAGGAAACTGATTTCGCGATTCAGCTCCGCCTTGTTGAAGAAATCGAGCAACTGATCTCCGTTCTCGCGCAATAACGTCTCAAGCGAAGCATCATCGGGAGCCTGCAGAGTCATAATCATCTGCCCTCGCGCATAAACATCACGAGCGAACTTGAACTTGGCAACGGAATAGATGTTTTGGATATCAACCTTGATAATATTACGGAATACCTTATACATATTGCCGTAGCTGCTGGGATCGATGCGAGAAATGCGGAACTGACGCTCGGGCTGGGCGACGCCAGGCAAATCGGTATCAAGCACGCTAAAGAGAGCACGTCCCACAGGGCGTTCCCATTGCTCCTCTCCCATGATAACCAACATCTCGTAAGGAGTACCGCTGGCTTGCGGCAGAAGCGAAAGGGTTTTCTTTTTCTTCTTAGGAGTCGATTTCTTCACCATCTTTTGCCCTACGGCAGTGTCTCCTTCATCGGTATTTGTGCGGTTTTGGCATCCCGTGAAAAGCAACGCCAAAACACATATTCCTATTGTCAAACGTTTCATCATGTTGTTTCGCTCTTTATAGTTTGTTTCTTCTTCAATTTCAAGGTAGAGAGCAATCCGCAGGCAGCCATCACGTCTTCTCCTCGCGAAGCGCGGATAGTCGTGAAAACACCCGCACGAGTCAGCATATCGCGGAAAGCTATCATCTTTGCATCATCTACGCCCTCAAGTTCCGCATCGGGAATACGATGGAAACGAATCAGATTGATTCGGCAATGTATCCCGTCGAGCAGGCGTACGAGTCGGCGCGCGTCAGCCGGCGAGTCGTTGACTCCCGCAAAGAGGATATACTCAAACGAAAGCCTGCGCTGATGGCTGAAATCGTATCCGCGCAACTCATCCACAATCTCCGTCATGCTGTAAGCTCGCTCGGCAGGCATCAGCTCGGCACGCACAGACAGAGAAGAAGCATGCAGGCTTACCGCCAGATGGCACTCGCATTCCTTGAGGAAGCGGTGCAGCGTGTTCTTGATGCCGACTGTCGAGACAGTGATCCGTTTCGGGCTCCACGCAAATCCTTCTGCGCTCGTCATCAGCGAAAGCGCTTTCAGGACCTCGTCAAGATTATCCATCGGCTCGCCCATTCCCATCAGAACCACATTGGTAAGGCGCTCGCTCTCGGGAATAGCCACAATCTGGTTCAGGATTTCTCCTGCCGTCAAGTTGCCGCTAAAACCCTGCCGTCCCGTCATACAGAACTTACAATGCATCTTACAACCCACCTGGGTGGAAATGCAAAGCGTCGCGCGCTCATCTTCGTCGTCGGTTCCTACGGAAGGAATGAAAACCGCCTCCACATACTGTCCTTCACGAATGCGGAAAAGATATTTCACCGTTCCGTCAACGCTCTCCATACGTTCTACAGGCGCTATCACTCCTATCGAGAAATGCTGCGCCAGGCGCTCGCGATGAGCTTTCGAGATATTCGTCATAGCATCGAAGGAGAAGACCCGTTTCTTGTAGATCCACTCCATCAGCTGTTTGGCTGTGAAAGAAGGCATCCCCTGTTGCAGGACAACGCTCTTCAGTTCAGCCAGCGAACAACCCAACAATGCTATCCGTTCTTCTTCCATCCGAAAAGGCCACATTTATGCGTAGCGCGCAAAGATACAACTTTTTTCTTGCATTAGCGATATTTTAATTGATTTTAATAGGTAACCGACTTCTCTTTGACAATTAACGTAGAAAAAACACCCCTTGCAGACACGCCAGGGGGCTGTTTTTTCAAGGGGGGTTGCTCAACGCGTTGATCGAGGTCTGACAACGCGTTGATCGAGGTCTAACAACGCGTTGATCGACCCCCGAAGTCAAAGAAAAAAACGCATGAAGAAAATCGGGGATAAACAATATTTTTGAAGTCAAATCGGAATAATTGTTTTTTATTGGCTATCTTTGCGCTGAAACTGCCGAGTCGAGCGCGCGGAAGACGACAAGACGACTATTCTTGCAAGAACTTACCCACTACGACATTTTACGGCATATAACTGACAAGCAAATGGAAAAACGAATCGACTGCTTTCTTCCCTTCGACAATCAGCAACAGGCAGATATGCTTGCAGGCGCGTTTGAGGGCCAGCAACTAGTGAATGAAATCATTTATCTCTCTAACGACGATCGTCCCGAAGGGTCTCCTTTCCTGCCCCTTCACAAAGCGCTCTCCACATCGGCTGTAGCCAGTATTGCCCAGACGGCTACGAGCGATTTCATCCTTCTCTGCACGCAGACGGCGCCTGTTCAGCTCGAGCCTTTTGCCTTAGAGCGCATGCTGAAGATGGCTGAGGAGAGCGATGCTTCGTTTGCCTATGCCGACAGATATAAATCCGTTGCTGGAGAACGCGTTCCGCATCCCGTCATTGACTGTCAGGAAGGGGCTCTGAGAGATGATTTCGACTTTGGTTCTCTCGTTCTCATCCGTCGTTCGACTCTTGTGGAGTTTGTGAGCGAGGCTCCCACGAATTACTCTTTTGCGGGGTTCTATCAGCTGCGCCTTTTCTGTATGCGAAAGGGAGGGCTGCTCCACATTCCGGAAATGCTTTATACCGAGAAAGAAACCGACCTGCGCACATCGGGACAAAAGCAGTTTGACTATGTGGATCCGCGGAATCGCAACATCCAGATAGAGATGGAGAAAGCCTGCACCGAGCATCTGAAAGCAATAGGCGCCTTCATCGACTACCGAACGCTCAAAAAAGCCGATGTCGCCCAAGGTTCTTTCCCCGTTGAAGCTTCAGTCATTATCCCCGTACGAAATAGGGAACGAACGATTGCTGATGCTATTCGCTCGGCCCTCTCGCAAAAGACTTCGTTCGCGTTTAACGTCATCGTCATCAACAATCATTCTACCGACGGCACGCACGAAGCTATCGTGAAGAGTCATTCCGCAGAAGAAAAGGAAAAGTGCATTGAGCTCATTCCCGAACGGACAGACTTGGGAATCGGCGGATGCTGGGACTTGGCTGTTCGTGACGAGCATTGCGGACGTTTTGCCATTCAGCTTGACAGCGACGACTTGTATAGCGACGACTCCGTTCTGCAACGCATCGTCGACTCTTTCTACAGCCAGCAATGCGCTATGCTGATTGGAGCCTATACGCTGTGCGACTTTCAACTGAAAACGCTTCCTCCAGGCATTATTGATCATCGTGAATGGACGGCTGAGAACGGCATGAACAATGCTTTGCGAATCAACGGGTTGGGAGCGCCGCGCTGTTTCTACACTCCTGTCATTCGCGAGATCGGGTTCCCCAATGTGTCGTATGGAGAAGATTACGCCGTAGGACTTGCCATCAGCCGAACATACCGAATCGGGCGCATCTACGACAGCCTCTATCTCTGTCGCCGCTGGGAGGGAAACAGCGACGCGGCTCTTTCGCCCGAGCGCGTCAATCGCAACAACACGTATAAAGACTCGCTCCGCACAACCGAACTTCATGCCCGTCTGAAACGCTAAAACGCCTCTCTTCATGCCACAAGCCTCTCCTTTTTATAATACCTTCTTCAACGAGCAGTTAGCCTCCTGGCCTTTGGCTCAAGCTAACAACGAGGCACTTTCGCAAGTCCTCTCGCGCGAAATCCCAGCCTCCGGAACGGCTGCCTTTCCTTTGCGCATCCAGCATAATCCTTCGCGCATTCGTTCTACTGCGGCAAAAGTAGATGCTGCTTCGCTTAGCGAGAGGCCCTGCTTCCTTTGCGCTTGCAACCGTCCGAAAGAGCAGACAGCTCTCCCGATTTCCGAAGGTTTTGAACTCCTCGTGAATCCGTTTCCTATCCTAAATGAGCATTATACTATCGCCAGCACCCGTCATCAGCCGCAAACGTTCAAAGGGTGCTATAGCGCTATGAATGAAGCGCTCGACAAGATGGGCGACGAATATATGGTCTTCTATAATGGTCCTCGCTGCGGAGCTTCCGCTCCCGATCATCTGCATTTCCAGGCAGGGCGTTGGAAAGGAGTTCCACTCGTCGAATACATCCTTGAACATCGCGAGCAGTTTGCTCAGGGAGGCAGCTGGCAAGAGAACTGTGCTGCGCCGCTTGGTTTCGAGCTGTGTGTGGAGCTGCGCCAACATTCCGATTATTATGCCCGATTTGCCGACGATGACAATCATAATGTCGTGATGGTGAGAGATCTCGTCATTTTCATTCCTCGCAGGAAACATCGTCCCGACTGTTTTTTCGCCGACGACAACAACCAGCGTCTTATCAGCCCGGGAGCGCTCGATATGTGTGGACTTCTCGTTGCGCCGCGCCCGGAAGACTATGAAAACCTGACTTCTGACGAAGCGTTTGGCATCTTGCGCGAATGTGGTTGGCAAAGCGAGCCAACCGTTCATGTAGGCATCATGAAGGCAAAAGAGATCAAAGCCACTCAGCACGAAGGGAGCTTCACCCTTCACAACGTCACCATCGGAATTGGTTTCCATTGGCAACAGGATGAAGACCAGAGCTTTAGCGGAAAGCTACGCTTAGTACCCGAAGGCGAAAGTGTGTGGGCTGTCAACGACATCGCCCTCGAGGATTACCTCACGAGCGTCATCTCTTCCGAAATGAACTCCCACGCGCCGATAGAGTTCCTCAAGGCCCACGCTATCGTGTCGCGCAGCTGGCTGATGGCGCAGCTCGAACGGAAAAACATCACGACGCCGACGACTACCCAGAAGGAAGAAATCGCAGAGAGCTGCACCCGAATCATCCGTTATTACGATCGTTCCTCCCACAATCTCTTCGACGTCTGCGCCGACGATCATTGCCAACGGTATCAGGGTCTTGCGCGGATAACAGATGCAGCCGTAGAGGCAGTCAAAGCGACACGCGGGCAAGTGCTTACGTACAAGGGAGCTATCGTCGACGCCCGCTTCAGCAAATGCTGCGGAGGGATGAGCGAGCTCTACGAGACATGCTGGGACGATACGCCGCATCCCGAGTTCTCTGCCGTTCGCGACAGTATGGAAGACGACAAGACCGACTTCTGCGATACCGACGACAAGGCTCTTCTCGCTACCATTCTTAATGACTACGACACCGCTACGCACAACTTCTACTCGTGGACCGAACGTTACTCGGTGGATGAGCTGAGCAACCTTGTACGCACAAAAAGCGGCATCGACATCGGAACCATTACCGCCCTCACACCCCTGCAGAGAGGCGCTTCCGGGCGCATCTGCCTACTTCGGATAGAAGGGACGCGACGCTCGTTAGAAGTCGGCAAAGAGCTGGAGATTCGTCGTCTGCTCTCGCCTACCCATCTGCGCAGCAGCTGGTTTACTCCAACGATTGAAAACGGCGTCGTCACGCTCAACGGGAAGGGCTGGGGACACGGCGTGGGAATGTGCCAGATAGGGGCGGCAGTAATGGCTTCGCGCGGATATACTGCCAAGCAGATATTGGCTCATTACTATCCCAGCACGCTTCTTCAACAAGTTTACCGATAAACAAACAAGCATCAAAAAAAGGCCACAACAGCCCTTTCGACAACAAATGAACTCTTTGACAGATACTTCCGACAGATACTTCTTT
>JAGAAS010000057.1 GCA_017615125.1 Bacteroidaceae bacterium | reverse complement strand
GAAAAACAACCGCCCAGAAGTGTCTGCTGATAATGCTCTTACTTCGCTCTGTGTCGAATTGTAGATAGTTGCCTTTCATTTTTCGTATTGACTTCGTTTATTCAATGAAAAGAACCCTTCTCCTTCTCGCCATTTCCTGTATGGCAATCTGTGCTGCTACTTCCGTTCGGGCAGAAAACAATCCTGTTGCCGATCCCGATGCAGTGGTACTGTCAGGGAATATGCGCTTTACCGTGCTTACGCCACAGATGATACGCATCCAGTACAGTCCCACAGCTCGGTTCGAAGACAGGGCCACCTTCGGCATCGTCAATCGCCGGCTCCCAGTGCCTGCCTTTACGGTTGAGAAGAAGGACGGATACCTCTTCATTCAGACATCCGCGCTTACCCTACGATACAAAGAAGGAGGGAAGCCTTCGCCCAACACAAAGTCGGACGCCATCCTGCGTATCTCTTTCGACTTAAACGGGAAGGAAGTCATCTGGTATCCGGGCAAAGACGACGCTCTTAACCTGAAAGGCACGATGCGCACGCTCGACAACGCTGCCGGCGACACCAAGCGCAGCCAGCTTGAGCAAGGCATCCTGTCGCGTGCAGGATGGGCAGTCATCGACGAGTCACCCTCATTCGTGCGAGGCGACGGCAGCCGCTCGTTCCCTATGGAGCCGAAGGAGGAGAACGGAATGGACTGGGTGGCAACACCTTTGGAGACGGGCGCTTACGACTGGTATTTCCTCGGCTACGGGCACGACTACAAGACAGCCCTTGGCGATTTCGTCAAGGTGGGCGGCAGCATTCCCCTACCCCCTGCCTATCTCTTCGGCTACTGGTATAGCCGCTACTGGGCGTACACGTCTGCCGAGTTTATGCAGATAGTAAAGGATATTGAGAAGAACGACATCCCGCTTGACGTCATGATCCTCGATATGGACTGGCATACGGCAGGATGGACAGGATGGACTTGGAACAAAAAGCTCATCCCCAACCCCAAGGGCTTGCTCAATTGGATGCACGATCATGGGCTTCGCACAGCCCTCAATTTGCACCCCGCCGACGGAGTTGATAACGATGAGGAATACTACGACGTCCTCAGCCGCGACTTGGGGCGCGATCCTTCTGCAGGAGCAACCATTCCTTGGGAACTGGAGGACTACGATTTCTACAAGGCGATGTTCAAAGACATCATCCGAGTGCGGGAAGGAGAAGGCGTTGACTTCTGGTGGCTCGACTGGCAGCAGTGGCTCACAAACAAAAACATCGAAGGCCTTGGGCAAACGTTCTGGCACAATCATGTATTCTTCGAAGACATGCGCCTAGAGCGTACCGACCGACGTCCTACCATTTATCATCGTTGGGGAGGGCTGGGAAGTCATCGCTACCAGATAGGGTTCTCAGGCGACACGTATGCCACCTGGCCTACGCTTGCCTATCAGCCCTATTTCAGCGCTACCGCCTCAAACGTAGGCTACGGCTACTGGGGACATGACCTCGGCGGGCACCAGCAGAGCGGCGCCGACAACCCTGAGCTCTACCTCCGCTGGATGCAGTATGGCGTATTCTCCCCCATCTTCCGCACGCATGCCACGAACGCCTCCAACATCGAACGGCGTATCTGGAAGTTCCCCAACTTCCGACAGCTGCGCGAAACGGTTGTGCTACGATACGCCCTCTTTCCTTATATATATACGTATGCGCGGGAGGCATACGACACGGGCGTCAGCATCTGCCGTCCGCTCTACTACGAGTGGCCTGAAGAGAACAATGCATACAGCTATGAAGACGAGTTCCTGTTCGGCAACGACATTCTCGTAGCTCCTGTGCTCTCGCCCGTGAACAGCGAGGGACTTGCCCGCCGCACCGTCTGGCTGCCCGAGGGCGACTGGTTCGATGTGGTACACGGCACGCTCGTTCGCGGCAACTGCACGTTTGCCGACGACTACACGCTGGACGATATCCCTTACTTCTACCGCGCCGGCAGCATCATTCCCAACAATCCGCCGCAGCGCAGCGTGATGACACGCCCCGAAAAGCTCATCCTACACATCATCCCCGGTGCCGACGGGCAGTTCACCCTTTATGAAGACGATGGAGACAACGACAGATATAAAGAGGGAGAATACACGCTGACACGTATCAGCCAGACACGCACAGAGAACGCCGTCGAGGTGCTGCTTTCGCCCCGCGAAGGAGCTTTTGAGGGCATGCCCGAGGGGCGCTCCTACGAGTTGTTATTCCACGGAATAGCAGCTCAGCCTTCTTCCGTCACAGTAGATGGGAAGGAAGTAACGGCTGAAGATATCACCTTCGATGAATCGGCTCACACGCTCTGCGTCGTCCTTCACAACATCCCCTGCACCGCAGCTACAGCCGTCCGTGTGGAAGCGCCTTCAATAGCAGCTGTCGACTACGAACCTCTTCCCATGAACAATAGGTATGATCCATACGTTGACGCCGCTGCTTCGAGCGGGCTCTGGATTACGGGCTCTGCCGTCCCAGGCGGCACGCAGCAGCTGGAGCCCTATCCCGACGGCACCTATCGCTTTCATGGAACACTGCAGGAGGGAACATTCCGCATCATCAACACCCCCGACGAGAAGAGCGGCACTCGCTACACCATCCCCCGCTACACCAACACCTGTGTCGTCACCGACGGGGAGACGTACACCCGCAGCACGGCATCGGCTGCCGATGCCGACTGGGTGGTTCCCTTCGGCGAGAACCGCTACCGCTTCACCGTCAACACCAAGCGCTCCACCTTCTCGGGCGAGCTCTTCGTTCCCTTCGGAGAACTCTACATCATAGGAGGATGTATGGCAGAAGGTCAGGCCGACCAGTGGCACATCGAAAAGGCTCTGCCGTTCACCCGCTCAGAGAGCAATCCCAACGTATGGTACTGGACGGGGCGTCTGCGCTATATCGAGGGGAACGTGGAGCCGCGCCGCTTCAAGCTCGTAGCACAAAAAGACTGGGGCCCACGGGCGCTGCATCCCTTCGCACAGGATGAGGCGCTGCTCTCGTCAGTACATGCCTCCGAAGTCAGCGACGACAACAAGTGGGCTGTCGCCAAAGACGGCTGGTACACGCTCACCGTCGACGTGTTCCGCGAGACTATCAAAGCCGACTTTCTTGGTGCCGACTATGAGATTCCGGAGTCCATATCCCCGTCGGAAGCCGACGCCGCCATCGGCTATGATATTGTATATACCCTGAATGGACTTCCCCTCTGCATTCCACAAAGAGGCATTTACATTTTGGCAGGGAAAAAAGTTCTGTTCCCTTAAGAAAAACCATTTTTCCCAGGAGAATAATTTACTAAAGAGGAAGAAAATGCGTGGAAGGAGAAAGAAAGCATCAGGGATTTCTACTTCGATAAGGATACTTGCGCTATGTGTCGGGAGCTGCCTCTGCACGGTGGCAGGAAGAGCCGACACCGTCGTGACGGGCACCGTCATCAGCAGCCCCTCCTCCGGCAATGGGCCCGAGAATGCGTTCGACAGCGACTTCAGCACCTACTACGCCTCCGACCAGCGCTCGCTCACGTGGATAGGCCTTGACCTCGGCACGCCGCACATCATCAGCCGCATAGGCTACTCGCCGCGCCAGGGGTATGCCAGCCGCATGCTGCTGGGGCTCTTCGAGGGTGCCAACAGCGAGGACTTCTCCGACGCCGTCCCCCTCGCCATCGTTCCCTCGTCTCCAGCGGAAGGAAGGAATTCCTACCTCCGCATCGACTGCTCCCGCGCCTTCCGCTACGTGCGGTACGTAGGCCCCAACGACTGCCGCTGCAACGTCAGCGAGCTCATTTTCTACGGACATCCCGCCAAAGAGGGCGAGACAAACGACAGCCATCTGTCGACGCTCACCAGCCTGCCCGTCGTCTCCATCCGCACCACCGACGGACAAGGTATCAACTCGCGCCACACCTGGGTAGACGGCACCATCACCATCATCTGGGACGACGGCGCATCCATCATCGAAGACAGCCTGCGCATCCGCGGGCGAGGCAACGCAAGCTGGAGCTTTCCCAAGAAGCCTTATCGCATCAAGCTCGACCACAAGGCGCGCCCCCTCGGCTTGCGTGCCAAGACCAACGACTGGACACTTATCAACAACTATGGCGACAAGACGCTGATACGCAATCTCGTAGCCTTCAACATTGCCGAACGTCTGGGAATGAAGTGGACTCCGCAAGGACGTCTTGTCGACGTAGTCGTCAACGGAGAATACCAGGGAACCTATCAGTTCTGTGATCAGGTAGAAGTGCAGAAGAGGCGCGTCGATGTGGCAAAGATTGAGAACGAGGACGTCCCGGGAGATCCCCTCACAGGAGGCTATCTCATCGAGCTTGACGCTTACAGCTCCGATGAGCCCGTGCACTTCACCTCGTCGGTCTACTCGATGCCCGTAGCCATCAAGTATCCCGATGACGACGAGATTACCTCAGAGCAGAAGAAGTACATCAAGGACTACTTAGCCAAGCTGGAAAACGCCGTCAAGTCGGCAAACTACAAGGACGAGGAAGTAGGCTATCCTGCCTACCTCGATGTGCATTCCTTCGTCCAGCATTTCCTCACAGGAGAGCTTGCGGGAAACACCGACACCTACTGGAGCGTCTACATGTCGAAGGAACGGGAAGATCCCCGCTTTGTCGTCGGCCCCGTGTGGGACTTCGACATCGCCTTCGACAACGACAACCGCACCCACAGCATCCTCTCAAAGACGTACAGCCAGTACAAGCAGTTCTTGTCCCTCTCTGGCTCTGCCTCCTTCGCCAACGGAGTCTACAGCTTCGTCAACAAGATTATCAACTCCACCGAAGAGATGCGCACCGAGGAGTGGAGCCGTGCGCGCTACGACAGGGGGCTCACGCCCGACACCCTCCTTGCCTTCATCGACAGCCTGGCGTCGGTAGCCAACAAATCGCAGCAGCTCAACTTCACCCGCTGGCCCATCCTCAGCACTATGCTCCACCAGAACTTCCAGGCTCTCGGCTCGTACACAAAGGAGGTAGACTATCTGAAGAAGTACGTGAAGAACCGCTTTGCCTGGATGGACAGCAAAGTGGGCATCGACCTTCAGTATACAGGAATGGAGCACATTCCTGTTGTTCCCGAAGGAACCGTCCGCACAGCATCGGGAATGGCCCGGCTTGAAGGTTTCCCCGAAGGGAGCCAGATTGAGATACACGACATTACAGGACGCAAGGTGTTCTCAGCTTCCGTTACTGAATTTACAACCGACGTTCCCCTCTCGCAAGGAGTCTCAGTCATTACGGTTAAGCAGCCCGATGGCGTAATAAGCTCCCACAAAGTATCGTCACGCTAGCTATGAAGAAGAGTAACATCGCAGCTTTGGCAGCCCTTGCGGCAACCGTTCCCACGCTGGCTCAGCAGACGAAGCCGAATGTCGTCGTCATCATCGCCGATGATCTCGGCTGGGGCGACGTCAGCGCCTACGGCAACACGACTATCCAGACGCCCCACATCGACCGTCTGGCGCGGGAAGGCGTTTGTCTCACCGACGGGCATGCTACATCTTCCACTTCCACCCCTTCGCGCTACGGGCTTATCACGGGATTGTACCCTTGGAAGAACAAAGATGCCAAGATTCTGCCAGGAGACGCTCCTCTGCTTGTCTCCCCGCAGCAGTTCACGATGCCCAGAATGTTCCAGCAAGCGGGCTACGTGACAGCTGCCATAGGAAAATGGCATCTGGGAATGGGCGTAGGGAAAATTGACTGGAACCAGCACATCGCGCCGGGAGCGCGGGAGATTGGCTTCGACTATTCGTGCATCATAGCGGCAACCGTCGACCGGGTGCCTACTGTCTATATTGAAAACGGCGACGTCGTGGGGCTCGACCCGCAAGACCCTATCTACGTCGACTACGACCATCCCTTCCCGGGCGAGCCTACGGCGCTGACGAACCCTGAGCTGGTGAAGGTGCAGTGGAGTCACGGGCACCAGAACACCGTCGTCAACGGCATCCCCCGCATCGGCTACATGAAGGGAGGAGAGCGCGCCCGCTGGAAAGACGACACGATGGCGCAGTACCTTCTCGACCGTGCCTGCCACTTTATCGACTCCGTAGGCTCCAGCCAGCCCTTCTTCCTCTACTACGGCTTGCACGAGCCGCATGTTCCCCGCACGCCCGACACCCGCTTTGCGGGAGCTACGACGCTTGGCCCTCGCGGCGATGTGATTGTGGAAGCCGACTGGTGCGTAGGGCAGCTGATGCAGAAGCTTGAGGATGCCGGCTTGCTCGACAACACCCTCGTCGTCTTCTCCTCCGACAACGGCCCTGTGCTTGACGACGGCTACGTCGACGGCTCGCGCGGAACCCGCAGTCAGCACGACCCGAACGGCTCGCTTCGGGGAGGCAAATACAGCCTTTTCGATGCCGGCACACGCGTTCCGTTCTTCGTCTATTGGAAGGGGCACACGCGTCACGTCGAGAGCTCCGTGCTCGTGTCGCAGCAAGATCTGCTGGCTTCCTTTGGCAGACTCATCCACCAGAAGGTTCCCGACGGGCTCGACTCGCGCAATATGCTCTCCACCTTCCTCGGAAGGCGTATGAAGAACCGCGGAGGAATGGTGGTGGAAGCCAGCGGAAGGCTCGCCTACCGATGGAAGCACTACGCCCTTATCCCGCCCTACGAGGGGCCCAAGACAAACGCTACGGGCAACGAGCTGGGCGTCGTCGACGACTGGGCTCTCTACGATTTGCGTGCCGATCTCACGCAGCACACCGACATTTCCGCCAAGAAACCCCTCTTGCTGCGACGTCTGAAGAGAGCGTTCCTGAAGCAGGTGAAGGGCTACTACGAGCCCCATCATGCGCAGGAAACGCTGAAGTAAGCTCCCCAGTAGTCGACTCTTGCACGCAGGCATATATAATAAGGAAGGCTCCGCCTCGTTGGCAGAGCCCTCCTTGTCGTTTCACATCACGCCGTTAGTCCTCCACAGGCGCGAAATCGTCCTTCCCCACTCCGCAGAGAGGGCAAACCCAATCTTCGGGCAGATCCTCGAAAGCGGTTCCCGGCTGGATGCCGCTATCCGGATCGCCTGCCTCCGGGTCGTATACATACCCGCAAACTGTGCATTCGTACTTTTTCATATTCCTTCTGTTTTTGGTGAATAATAGAGCCTTCAGTAGCTATTCTCTCGGCAAATATAGAATCTTTTTTCTAATAAGCAATCGTTTTGGCTGATTATATTTTTTGTGACGCCAAGCGGGAAAAAAGGATTATCCACAGATGTCTCAGAAGCCTGTTTTCGCAAAGGGGGTCGTTCAACGCGTTGGGACACCTTTATCAACGCGTTGATAAACCCCCGAAGTCAAAGAAAAAAACTGCGTGGAGAAAGTCAAAAGCAATCTGATTGAAAAAAATCTCCCAGACGATGCAGTATTTTCCCGCTTTTTGCATTTTCTTTGCAGAAAATATTGAAAAAACGACGCTTATGAGAACTGAACGAAAATCACTCCTTTTCCGCCTGTTCAGCGGAATTCTCGCCCTGCTGGGCTTTGCCTCGTGCATCGACCCGTTTGTAGAACGCTGCGAGTACGGATGCCCCACTACTGGTTTCCAGGCAAAGGGCACCGTCACCGACGAAGCCGACACTCCCATCAGCGGCATCCGCGTCATCCTCACGTCGGAATACAAGGATGAATTCTCTGCCGACACCGTCTTTACCGATACGCAGGGCAACTTCGAGACAAAGCGGCTCGAAAGCGTCTCTGCCGACCCCTTCCTCATCATCTACGACGACGTCGACGGGAACGAAAACGGAGGGGAGTTCCTTTCCGACACAACCTCCCTGCGCCAGCTCACGCCCATACAGACGGAGAAGGGCGACGGCAGATGGTACGAAGGCGAGTACGTCTATACCGACAAGAAGGCCTTGAAGAAGAAGCCCTGATGCGCAAAGCAGCACAGCGGATTCGGCACAGCACGCTGCCGAAGGAAGCCAAAGTCCGAAAGGAAGCCCCCCCTCCCTTCGGACTTTTCCTTTTTCAAAAAAAGCCCGATTCCTGCCTGTCATCGAAGGCTTGAAAGAGGAAAAAGGACTCCTCTTTGCCCTTTCTCCCCTAAAAAAAAGTTTCATTTCCCGTTCAAACTAATAAAATAGTTTAAAAATGCGCCTTTCGACGAAAATTCTTAAAGTTTTAGTTGGAGGAACAAAAACAACCCCTTTTCTTTGCATCAACTAAAGTTTTAAGAACAATGAGAACCAGAGTACAGACAACCGAAAAATACCGCGAGCTTACCAAGGGCGAACTGCAGATTATGAACGTCCTCTGGGATAAGCGCCACGCTACCGTCGGCGACGTCCGCGACGCCCTGCCCGACCCGCGCCCTGCCTACAACACCGTGCTCACCTTCCTGCGCATCCTCACCGAGAAGGAGTACGTGGGGTACGAGCCTCAGGGACGCTTCTACGTCTACCATCCGCTGGTGCAGAAGGGCGAGTACACGCGCGCCTTCCTGAAAGAGATCAAGGAGCGCCTCTTCGACGGCTCCGCCAAGTCGCTGCTCAGCTTCTTCGTCAACGAGGAGAACCTCTCCGCAGGCGACGTGCAGGAACTGCTCGACATGCTCGAAAAGCTGAAATAACTCCCGTCTGTCTCTTTGGCCCTTTACCCTTATTAGCCCTTTGGCCTTTTATCTGATTATTTGATTATCTGATTATTTGATTATCTCAATATGAACTACCTTCTTCTTTCCGCTGTGGCGCTTGCCCTCTTCTACCTCTTCTTCAAGCTGTTGATGAGTCAAGACACCTTCCACTCGTTCAACCGCGCTACGCTCCTTGTGGTGCTGGCGCTGTCGGCAGTGCTGCCTCTGATACACCTCAACTTGGGCTCCACGCCCCAGACGCTCAGCTACATGCTGCAGGAGTTCACCGTCTTCTCGGGCGATGCCGCCTCCGTGAGCTCTGCTGCCGAGCCTGCCGCGCAGGCCGACCCTGCAAGCGTCTCCCCGCGACAGGTGACGGGCTTTGTGCTGCTCATCGTCTACCTTCTCGGCGTGTTCGTCTTCCTGCTCCGCTTCGTTGTGGGCCTTGTGCGCTCACTCCGCCTCGGGCACGAAGGCTACCAGAAGCTTGACGACGGCTGCCGCCTCATCCTCCACGACACCGACTACGCTCCCTTCAGCTGGATGAACCGCATCGTCGTGAGCCGCAAGGACTACGCCGAGAACGGCGCCCTCATCCTCGCCCACGAGCGTGCCCACATCCGCCTCCGCCACTCCTGGGATCTGCTGCTCGTACAGCTCTGCTGCATCGCCCAGTGGTTCAACCCAGCCGTGTGGCTGCTGAAGAAGGAACTCCAGTCCATCCACGAATACGAAGCCGACGAAGCCACATTGCGCAGTGGCGTCAACGCTCGTCAATACCAGTTGCGCTTGATAGAAACTGCACTCGGCGCAAAGTTCAGTTCTATCGCCAACAACTTCACTAACATTTCCACAAAAAAACGTATCCTTATGATGATGAAAAAGCAAACATCCCCCTGGGCATGTCTGAAAGTCCTCTACATGCTCCCCATCGCTGCCCTCATTCTTGTGGCAGCATCCTGCCAGCCCGCCAACGGCAAGAACTCCGCCGCTCAGGCTGTTATCGACAAGGTTGAAGCATCCAGCGACATCCAACTCACAGTAAACGACGACAACGTTGCCCCGATTAAAATCAGTCGAATGAAAACGGCAACGAATCTCGGAACAGGCAATGAACCCATTATCGTAGTCGATGGAAAAGAGATGACTCCCGAAGAGTTCGAGTCTATCGCGCCCGAAACCATCGAGTCGATAACCGTGCTGAAGGAAAAATCTGCCACAGAAGTATATGGCGATAAAGGCAAAGACGGCGCCATCATAGTGGACCTCAAGAAAAATCCTACCGTAGCCATTGAAGACGCACCGAAAGCTGTTGCTGGCTCGGATGACGACTACAAACCCTTGAGCGGAGACCAAGTTTTCAACGTAGTAGAGGAGATGCCCGAATTTCCCGGAGGCATCGAAGGCCTGATGAAGTATCTCAGCCAGAACATCAAGTACCCCAAGGAGGCACAGGATGCCAACAAGGAGGGACGCGTCGTTGTCTCCTTCACGGTAAAGAAAGACGGTCATTGCGAAGACTTCGAGGTAGTCAAGTCTGTCGATCCTTCCCTTGATGCCGAAGCCCTGCGCGTGCTGAAGGAGATGCCCAACTGGAAACCTGGCAAGCAGCGCGGCAAAGAGGTGAACGTGAAGTTCACCATCCCCGTCAGTTTCAAGCTCAACAAGGAATGGCCCAAGACCGAATAGTAAAACAAGGCATTCGCATACTGTAATTGATTAGTATCCGGATACGCATTGTGGGTTAAGCAATGCTAAGGAGAGTGTCACTGTGAAGTAGCACTCTTCTGCCGGTTCAGACCTAAAGCAAAGAAGCGACCGAAAGTCGCTTCTTCTGTCTAACGTCAAAGACAATAAGCTAACAACCCCCTAACGCCTCGTTTCCCGCAATTCAACAATTCAACAGTTCCACGATTTTACAATAAGAACTCTCTCTTAGCGCACCATCACTTCCCGTCCTCCTATGATGTACACCCCTTTCGTGGGCGTTGTCACACGTCGTCCGCTCAGGTCGTAGATGACGGCAGCGCCCTTGAGAGCATCGCCTCTCACCTCCTCTATCGCGTTCGTCTTCCCGTAGCGCACGAGCTTCACCTTCGAGGCGCGGAACTCCTGCTGCGTGGCTCCCGAGGCAAGGTCGGCCTGGAAGCCCAGCAGCACCTCCTGCGGCTCGGGCATCTCGAAGTAGATGCCGCGGAAGGTGGTGTTGTCCTTCCCCGCATCGGCAATGAGGTCGTAGGCGATAGACTGCGCGGGGATGTCGCCCGTGTCGAGTGTCTCCGAGGAAGCGAAGATGTAGGCCTGCGACAACTGGTAGTTTGCCTCGTAGGCAGCGCCGAAGTAGTAGCGCCCTGCATCGAGGGCTACGCGCCGGTACACGCGTGCGTTGGAGAGGTTGCCCTGTGTGTTGTTCTGCCTGTCGTCCCAGACGCCCAGCGTCAGGCAGTCGTAGCCCGGGTAGCGGTCGAGGCCCTTGCGCGTGCCGTCATTGCCGGCAGGGATGGCGTAGTTCTCCACCGTCCAGTTGGCAGGGGTGCCGTAGCGCGTAGACGTCGACTGCCCGCTGATGCGCGCAAAGCGGCTTGCCTGCACGAGCATCTCCTCGGTGATGTCCGTCTGCGTGAGGTCGTCGGTGCTGTCGCTGTAGAGCAGCTTCACCTCATCGACGCGGAACTCCTGGTTGGCGTTGCCGCCCTGCATGTTGGCCTGGAAGACGAGCACCACGTCCTGCTCCTCGTCGAGGTCGAACGTGATGCCGTAGAACTGCCCGTCGGTGCTGCAGCGGCTCATGGTGATGCGCGCGATGGACTCCCGCAGGATAGCAGTCGTGGTGAGGGGCTCGGAGGCGACGTATATGTACGACGTTCCCAGCTGGTAGAGGGCGTTGAAGGCAGCGCCGAAGAAGTAGTGCCCTGCCGGCAGGCGCACCTGACGATAGATGCGGGCGTTCGTCATGTTCGAGGCGGGCGTGCCGTCCTCCCCGCTCCACTTACCCATCATCAGGTCGTTGCGCCCGGGATAGTTGTCGATGCCGTTCTTCGTGCCTCGCGAGGCATCGAGCTGAGGGATGGAGAAGTTCTCCACCGTCCAGTTGACAGGCTTGCCGAAGCGCGTGCCCATGTCGGTAGCAGCGAAATTGTTCTTCTCGAGCAGGTACTCCAGGGTGACGTCCGTCATCCCCACTTCGTCGGGAGCACCTGCGGGATTAAAACCCGTCTGCCTGAATGTCTCGTATGCGCGGTGCAGACTGCTGGCTGCTTCCGCCTGCTCCTCCTCCGAGGCTGCGAGGAGGCTGCGTGCGTCGTCTATCTGCCGCGCAAAGGCTGCCACCTTCAGGGCGTTGGGCTTGCCTGTGTTGTGCGAAGCCTGCGCAGCCAGCTCGTCGGCCTTCTGGCTGTAGATGTCGATGAGCTCCTCGAGCGAGAGGCTCTTGGGTGCCGTGGGGTCGAAGGCGATGACGAGCACGGGTGCTATCTCGTTGGGATGCGTGAGGGGCAGGCTCACGCGCAGCCCGTCGACGCCCTGCTCAAAGGGCACCTCAGCGCCGCCGAGGAGCTTGACGCTCATCACCTTGCCTGCGTAGTAGGGCGACGCCAGCCCCAGGCTCTTGAACGTGAAGGCGGTGAGCTCGGGCCAGCGCATGATGGTGGCAAACACGGTGTCGTTGCGCTCCACGTAGCGCACGTCGGCCGACGAGTAGTTGATGCCCTCGTTGAAGCCCTGCGCGTTCAGCGGGTTCGAGCTCTCGAACAGAGGCCCCTCGCCGTACACCTTCCAGGGGCGTGTGCCGTAGATGCTCGTGCTGTTGATGTCCATCCATGCCTTGATGCCCATGACGATGGCGCGCTCCTTCTCGTCGATGACGCCGCTGCCGCGCACGGGGATGGAGAGGAGCATGTTGCCGTTCTTCGAGACGATGTCCACCAGCATCCTTATCACCTGCTCGGCGCTCTTGTACCCTCCGCGCTCGTAGATGCCGCGCTCGTAGTGCCAGTCGCCGATGCACGTGCACGTCTGCCAGGGCATCTCCTGACAGCGGTCGGGGATGCCGCGCTCCACGTCCCACATCATCGCCTGCTTGTGCATGTCCTGCAGCACCTTGCCGGTGACTACCACCTCGGCCTTGTCGGTGCCGTCGAGGGCGGCGCTCGTGTTGTAGTAGTGCTGAAGGATGTTGAGCCCTATGCTCTCGTCGCAGCCCCAGAAGGGCAGCACGGTGTCGTCGAAGTAGATCATGTCGGGCCTGTAGTCGTTGACGCACTGGAGCACGCGGTTCTGGAACTTCTGCTTATACGCCTGCGAGGGCTGCGAGGCGCCGTTGCCCCAGTTCCACTGGCTGTGGATGGTGCCCGCGTTGTCCCAGCCCGTGCTGTGCGTGTGGCGCTGAGCGTAGAGCTCCTGCGGGTCGAGGCCCTCCCACCAGGTGCCCGTGCCGTCCTCCTTCGTCAGGTTGCCGTCGTAGCGCTGCGAGGGCTCCATCCACGTCCACGTGTGGCTGGCGTGGAACGACACTCCCAGCCTCATGCCCTGCTTGCGGCAGGCCTCAGCCCAGCCGCCCACGATGTCCCTCTTCGGGCCCACGTTCATGCTGTTCCACTCCTGGTAGGGGCTGTTCCAGCAGTCGAAGTTATCGTGATGGTTACCCATCGCCATGAAGTAGCGCGCCCCCGCGCTGTAGTAGAGGGCGATGAGCTCGTCGGGGTTCCACTGCTCGGCCTTCCAGTCGCGGCAGAGCTCCTTGTAGCCGTAGGTGGCGGGGTTGCCGAAGTGCTCCACGTGCCAGTTGTACTTCCAGTCGCCCGGATAGTACATGAAGCGTGCGTACCAGTCGCCGGCCTCCGCCTGGCACTGGGGGTCCCAGTGTGCCCAGATGCCGAACTTGACATCGCGGAACCATTCGGGGCACTCCCACGCCGCCAGGCTCTCCCAGTCGGCGCTGTAGGGACCTGTGGCTACGGGCACGTCGGCCTTCTGTGCCCTCAAGGGCAGCACGAGCCACGCGGCAAGGATGATGAGGGTTGTTCGTTTCATAGTGTGCGTTCTGTTATTTGATGATTACTTTCTTTCCGTTGACGATGTAGAGTCCCCTCGAGGGCGTTGTCACGCGCCGTCCGCTCAGGTCGTAGATGCCGTCGTCAGCGCTCCTCTCCTCGCTCTCCACGTTCACGATGCCCGAGGCTATCTCCTCGATGAGTGCGCCGGGCAGGAGTGCCCAGTGCTGCTTGGTGGCGGTGTCGTAGAAGTCGAGCTGCACGGCCTTGGGGTTGGTGGTAGCCGTGCCCTCCAGCACCTCGGGGTTCTCGGCGCGGCTGCCGCGTGCCAGCCAGTAGGGCTTCACCGTTGTCTGGGTGGTGCCGACGGTTATCGTGGCTGTCTTGCGTGCGGGCATCAGCTGTATGTCGTCGGTGCGCACCGGCGTCTCCCGCTCGCGCACGGCGAAGGTCGACGCGGTGTAGGTCATGTAGTTCCCCGTCTTGGCGTTGCGCAGGTGGTAGAAGCCCGTCGTGGGCTCGAAGGTGATGAACCAGCCGAAGCTGTCGTCGTCGACGAGCTCCGTCACCTCGACAGCCTTGTAGGTGAGCTTGCCTGCCGACGTCTCGGCCAGGAACCGCTTGCCTCCCCAGTACTTCTCGTTGGTGAGGTAGTACTTCTCGCCCTCCTCGCAGTCGAACGAGTAGTACGGGCAGGCGCCGTCGCTCACGGCAGGCAGGCCGTCCTCGTACATGCCCTGATAGAAGGCTGCCTGGCGCAGCAGGTCCACGGGTGCGGTGACGCCGCTCAGGCCGTAGCACACGTGCACACGGTCACCGTCGGCTACCGCGCTGGGGTTGTTCTCGAAGAACTTGAACACCCTGTTGGCCCTCTCGCCCGTCCAGTACATCGTGGGGTGTAGGGGGCTGTCCCAACTGGTGTAGCGCCAGTGCTGTCCCACGCCTATGCCGTGCCCCATCTCGTGCATCACGGTGCCGGGGTTCTGCGCGAAGGCAGCGCCTATGGTGATCCACCCGCCGTAGCCGCCGTGAGCGCCGTCGTCGCCGGCGTCGTAGTTCACGCTGGGACGGAAGCCGCGGATGCTCGTCCACGTGTTCAGGTAGCTGACGGCGGTCTTGCAGGCGTTGTCTATGCGCTCGTTGGTGGCGTCGTCGCCCGCCCAGTTATACGAGTACACCACGTCGGCGGCGGGCAGCGTGATGATGCGCACCACGTCGCCGTAGCCCACGGCGTACTTCTTCGTGATCGCATACGCACGCACATAGTAGGTGGTGGCGGGCTCCAGGTCGGGCATCAGGTATATCTGCCCGTTGAAGTCGTAGTAGGTGGTGCTGGTGTTGTCGAGCACGGTGGGCTCAGGCTCTGTGCTCCAGCAGAAGCCGCGCTCCATGATGTTGCTGCCCTTCACCGTCAGGCGTCCCACGGCAGCCTTGCAGCCGTAGATGACCTCGGGGTGTGTCGTCACCTCAGGCACCGCGCCCGAGGCGTTGGCAAGCCGGAACACGAGCACCGCATGCCTGAGCGCTGCCGCGGCGTCAGCCAGGGTGTCGTTGCCGGCGTGCAGGTCGTCATAGACGGCCTGTGCCGCTGCCACAGCCTCCTCGAGGGCTGTG
>JAGAAS010000056.1 GCA_017615125.1 Bacteroidaceae bacterium | reverse complement strand
TTTTTTTTCGTTCTCCGTTTTTATTTCTATCTTTGCGCCACAATAAATACAACTATGGAAGCAAGAGTAACAGAAAACATCTACTTAGAAGTACCTCAAAGCGATGTACACTTTATTCGCTCCATGTCCCGAAAAATGGGTTGGACGTTTAAGAAGTCTCGAAAAAGCGGACTGCAACAATCTCTTGACGACGTGAAAGCCGGGCGAGTGTATGAAGCTAAAAGCGTTGAGGACTTGATGGCACAACTTGACGCATGAAATACACTATCCGCTATTCGGGCCGCTTCAAGAAGTCGTATAAACTTTGTAAAAAACGGGGATATGACATCGCAAAACTTGAGGCCGTCATCAAAATTCTTGCAGAAGAAGGAACACTTCCTACCAAATACCGTCCGCATATCCTTACAGGGAACTATGCAGGACTCTGGGAGTGTCACATAGAGGCTGACTGGCTGCTCATATGGGGGCAAAACGACACCGAGCTTACTTTGCTTTTTCTGGAAACAGGCACCCATTCCGACATATTTTAACAATGCTTTTTACTCCAGCTCCAGCGGATAGAAGTCCGTGTGGACGGAGAGGGGTTCACCAAGTTCCATGCTGCCGTCGGGATTCATGCTGCCACGACGGAAATCGACCGCCTTGAACCAATTCTCGGCAAACGCCCGCTGGTTCTTCTGTAGCTCAGTCCGCGGTGTTTTCGTGTAGCCGTCGTAGGCGTACCTCGTAATGGGATATCGGCGCTTTTCAATCTTCACCGCCTCGAAGGTGTAGAGGGTGTCCGCGTCGTGCGCCTTCAGTATCAGCCCGGGCAGGCCGCCCAGCTTCCACGGCCCCATACGGACGGGAATCTCCGATGCAAACCACGCCACGTAGTCGCGGCCGCGCCAATGGCACGTGGCCTGCTGACAATCATAGCCGAGTATAATCTGAAATTTACTCTCTATCGTCCATTTCATCTGTGGATAGTCCTCGGTATACCAGCCGTTGTATCGTCCCAGGTGCATCGGCATACAGGCATACTCCGTCAAGGTGCCACGGGAGATGTAGAGGTCCGAATACTCGTATTGCAGCCAGTGGTCTTTGTTTTTTCCGCCCGGCCCCAGCCAGAGCGGGAGGGATTGTGCACGGGGATTTCTCTTCGAATAATCTGCCCGCAGCGAGTCGGAGTTGGAGACGAACCAACTGTAGTACTTCGTGATGCTGTCGCCCACGTCAAGGCACTGCAGGTCGATGTAGGTGTCGGGGTCACCGATACTGTCGGCGTTCAGGGCATACCAAACGCGCAGGCGTGTCTGGTCAACGACGGTTCCTTTACCCAGGTTTCGGCTGATGGGAGTTGAGGCGTTCCCCTGTTTTTGCTGTGCCCCTGCACCGCTGCACACAGTGGAGAAGGCAATGAAAAGGATAATAATGCTATCTTTCATCATTCTTTTTGACTAATGATTCCAATTCTTTAGCCTCTTCCTCATTGAGCCTATCTTCGAATATCATCGAATGAATGTCAGAAAAATGGCGCCAAAGGAAACGGCGAATGGACGCTTTTGTAATCATTTTCCTTAACTTTTAATTATGAACTGTTTTCACTCCAACTCCATGGGGTCGTAGTCATGCGGCGAGGACTTGAGGTCACCAGCGGTGTTAGTGACCGGATCCCATTCGCGGATGCCTGCCGTCTTCATATAGTTGCGATTGTAGGCCACTTGCAGTTGGTACGTCCGCTTGCGGGTGGAGGTGCGAAACTCGTCCTTCGGGTACTGGTAGATGGGGAACGAGCCTCGCTCTATGGCGACAGCCTCAAAGATGTAGAGATGGTCGATGTCGTAGATTTTCATGATTAGTCCGGGCAGGCCTCCGAACTTCCACGGCCCGCGACGGATGGGGATGTCGGTGGCGAACCACGCCTCGTAGTCCCTGCCGCGCCAATGACAAGTGGCCTTTTGGCAGGGATGGCCGAGAATAGAGGCCGTGTCCGTGCCGAGCGTCCATACAATGGGTGTCATCTTCTCGGTGTAGCGCTGCGGCCACTCCTGTCCCATCGGCATCATTGCCCACTCGTTCAGCGTATCACCATAGAAAAAGAGGTCCGAGTACTGATATTCGCTCCAGATGCCTGGCTTCCGTCCTCCCATCCATCGTTCGCCGTTGGGGACGCCCTGGGCGTTAGGGTGTTCCTTGGCCCATACAATGCGCTGGTCGTTGGCCTGCTCGACGAAGAAGCTGCTGTACTTGTCGCACCGCTTGCCTATCTGTAGCTGGCCGAGGTCGAGGTAGGTGTCGGGGTTGGCGATGTCCTCGGCGCCCCAGGCATACTTGATGCGGAGGTCGGCGGTGTCGATGACTTTACGCTGGCAGACGGTACCGTGACTTGCGTTGGCGCGTGCGCCACTTTGTTTCTGCTGCGCCACAGCAACGGTGCATCCCAGCACCAGGGCGCAGACAAAGATGATGTTTCTTTTCATGTTGCTTTGCACTTTTTTAGGGGTTAAAAAAACGGCTGCAAAGGTAAGGGCGGAAAGGGATTCCCGCCTAAAAAACTGCGCTACAAAAACGCTACATTTTATAATGCGCTGAAAAACATAGCGAACAATTCGTCCGGCATTTTGTTTTTCAACCGCGTCTTACGAGTGCGGATAGTCGATTCGCCGACGTTGAGGCAGTCGGCCATGATAGCTGTGGGTACGTGTATGACGGAGAGCATGCAGAGCAGCAGATCTTGGGTGTTGACCTTCAGCGACGACCGCTTGACGTCAATCATGATGTCCGCAAAGGTGCTGCTTACATCGTCCAACAGGCCTTTCCGCTCGTCGGCAGTCAGCGTCCGCTCCTTGTCGGTCGCCGCCGCCATCAGCACCCGTGCCGAGGGCGTGGCGTCGAAAGCCTGTTTTGCCACCTCTATACGCTGGCGGAAAGGTTGGGCGCCAGAGTCTTCCGCTACAATAGGGGCTGGCCTCGGGTGCTGGAGTGACTGGTCCGACGGATAGGCTTCCATGAGCGCCTGGAAGTATGCGCGGCGACGGCGGTCCTTTACCTTATATATAATATGGAACACGAGCCAGATGACGAGCGCTGCCAGCACCGCAACCCCGATAATGGCGGCACGGCGCTCGCCCGTGCGCCAGATATGGGGACGGACAAAGGTGGACTCGATGCCAAAGGGCGTCATGGGGTCGTAGGAATGGCTGTACCAGCTGGAAGAGAAAACGATGCAGGCCTGTGCGAGGCGGTGGTAGGCATAGGCGACGGTGCCGAGCGTGTCGCCGCGGTGGAGCATCGTGCCGGGCGCAAAGGCCGTGTCGCAGCGCAGACCACCGATAAAGATTTCGCGTGAATCGACGGCAAGTAATATATCTGCGCAGATGTAGCGCGGGTCAATCATCCTTTTTCTCTCTTCGGCCGCAGCATCGGCCACCGCCTCGTCGAAGGGTTTGTCGAACCCCCAAGCGTTTGAGAAGTGAAGCGACTTGCGATAGCCAAGCAGACTGCTTTTGACCAGCGCATCGGCAGGGCAGACGACGGGCGTCCCCTCGGGGGCGGCAATGAAAAGGCTGCCCCTGACGCGCTCGCGGCCTATCCGGTCGCCAGGCTTGGCGATGACGCCCTCGCCTGCCTGCAGCCCGGCAATAGGCCACAGCCAAGCATCTTCGGCCGACACCCTCGACGGGATAGATGCCGCGAGCAAGGTCAGCAGAAGAATAAGCAATAGTCGCTCAGCAGTCCTTCTCATAGAGTTCTTCAGGGGAGGTGATGCGAGCCAGGTCGGCCAACAGGGCGGCATAGCGCTCGGCTACGGCGCGGGTGTGGCGGAGACCCTTGTCGGCGGTCGAGGCACGGGGGTCGCCGATGCCGGTGTCGTCGGAGGCGAGGTTCCAGTGACGGGGTAGCCATGCGGTACCATCGCGCAGG
>JAGAAS010000055.1 GCA_017615125.1 Bacteroidaceae bacterium | reverse complement strand
TCATTATTGTCTGCCTCTGTATAAAGGAAAGACTTCTCATATGATTTCTTCGATCTGGCAATAACCCTTGATATAGAAAGATACTCCATCAGCCAATACTTCTGCTTCAGCATATACCAATAGAAGAGGGCGCGGGCTGTTCTTCCGTTTCCATCAACAAACGGGTGCATATAGGCAATCATAAAATGGATAATGATGCCACGAATGATTGGGTGGATAAAGGCCTTCGGTTTCTTTTCATTGAAGAACTTACATAGGTCCTTCACGAAAGAAGGTATTTCGGTATAAGAGGGGGGACGATGTACTATTTCGTGGGTAATGCCGTTTTCTACCACAACATCGTCATTGGTACGAAATCGTCCTGCATCCTCTGGATTATCCAATGTACGTTCGGTCATCAGCCTATGGATACGTTGTAAGAGTTCTACCGTCAAGGGCGCGTCTTGATTCTGAACCACAAACTGAATCGTCTGATAGTTGTTGACAATCATCTGCTGTGACTTGTCTTTGGGCGTCATCTTCTTACGAAGCATTTCCTTTGCCACCTGTCGAGTAGTTGCAGCACCTTCCATCTGACTGGAGAAGATGGCTTCTTCCATCAATGAACTAACCAGATAGCGTTCCTTGCTATCTCCAGAAATGATGGAATTTGTACCCCAGAATCCACCAAAGTTCATATCAAACTCATGGCACATACGTTGCATCTGATTGGTTATGCCAAGTTTGATACCATATTGGGGCCATACACTAATCATGTTCTTCTTTCTGGAAGCTTTTACATAGGTCCATAACTTTTTTGAAGAACACCCCGTAGGACACTTTTTGTATTTAACGGTATCCCAATATTCATACTCTTCATTGATTTTTTCTATCAATGCAGCTATATCTTCATGGGGAGGGTTGACTAGAGAGTCAAGCAGTTCTTCTTGGGTAATTTTAGGAGGATTTTCTATTGTGCTCATATTATGGATGTAATGTGCCGCAAAGATAGACAAAACTTTCCAATCTTGCAAGAACTGGAAAGAATTGGAAAGAAATTCCCTGTTTATTTAACTTTTCAATCCGTGAAGAACTGCGGAGGCAGCCTTTTTGGAAGCTTTCACAAGAGTTTCTTATGTTTGTGCTTTGCCGGAAGAAGAAAATACTTTTTTGCGCAATGTGAAAAAAATCTTTATATTTGCGCTGTGAAAGAAATTCCTTAATCATATCCCAATCATGAAACCTATCATTACGCATTTTACCGACGACGATTTGTATAAGTTCAGCATGTGCTGCGCCATCCTCAACTGCTATCCGCGCGCTATGGTGCGCTACCAGTTCGTTGATAGAAACAACACGGTTTATCCTGCGGGCTTTGCCGACTTGGTGAAGGAACAGGTGAAGTATCTCGAGGACTTGCGCTTTACCGACGAGGAGCAGGCCTTCATGGAACGTAAGTGCACATACATTCCCCGCTGGTTCTACACCTACCTGAAGGGCTTCCGCTACAAGGCCGACTGGGTGAAGGTGAGCCAGGACGACGAAGGGCACCTTTCCATCTCGTTCGAGGGATACTGGCACGAGACGGTGCTGCTGGAGGTGAAAGTGCTTGCAATTGTCTCCGAGTTGCACCACATTGTCAAGGGCGACATCGAGAAAGTGGACTACGACGCCTATTACCGCAAGTCGTACGAGAAGGCAAAGCGCATGATAGAGAACGGGCTCCTCGTTGCCGACTTCGGCTGTCGCCGACGCCTCTCGCACGATGCCGAGGATGCCGCCATTCGCGGGTTCATCGACGCAAACAGAGACGTGAAAGGCCCGGGAAAGTTCACGGGCTCGAGCACCGTGTGGTTTGCGATGAAGTATAACCTCCAACCCATAGGGACAATGGCCCACGAGTTCATCTCGGCTATTGCCGGCATGTATGGCCCGCAGGAAGCCAACCACATTGCGATGGACATGTGGCAGAAGACATTCATCGGCAGCTTGGGAATCTTCCTCTACGACACCTACGGGTTCCAGGCATTTTCGGATAATTTCTCGGAGCACTTCGCT
This sequence comes from Bacteroidaceae bacterium, assembly GCA_017615125.1. Lineage (GTDB taxonomy): Bacteria > Bacteroidota > Bacteroidia > Bacteroidales > Bacteroidaceae > UBA1189. Next base: position 37,383 of record JAGAAS010000055.1, on the reverse strand, counting down.
CGCGTCTTTAGCGGCTTGCGCGTCGATAGCGGCGATAACCTTGAGCAGCTGGAGAAGATTTGCGCGAAGTACAAGTCGTTCAGCATCGACCCAGCCAGCAAGCAGGTAGTCTTCAGCAACGCCCTTGACACCGAGCGCGCTATCGCCCTCCACAAGGCTGTTGCAGGAAGGGTGCAGGATAGCTACGGCATCGGCACGCATATCACGTGCGACTTTGCCGACTTGGGCATCAAGCCTGCCAACATGGTTATTAAGTTGGTAGCATCGAAGATTACCGAAAAACGCTATTGGAGCGATACTTGCAAGATGAGCGAAGACAAAGGCAAATACACGGGAAAGCCCGAGACGTTTGCCTTGTTCAAGACGCTGCTGCACATTGAGGACTGAGCCGCGCCGACGAAGAGGGGAATGCGCAATCTTCGCCCCTCATGAACGACTATTTAAAATAGGTAAAGATTCTTTTTCGTGCAGGGATTGCTCTTTGTCGTGCAGCACTTATGCGTGCGAGTCATCGAAGTCTACCTGCATGATGCATTGCTTGCAGTCAAAGCGGAGAGGGAAACGCTTTCCGTCGTTGGAAACGAGCGTGAGGTTTTGGGGAGTATGCTTGGGGTGCTGTTTGGGGCAGAGCCCAAAGGCGTACCTCAGGCAGTGCTTGCAGAACATGAGGGTTCCCTTCGGGGGTTGCTTCAGCTCGAAGGCTGGCTCAATGTGCCGATAGCCCATTTGGCGGAAGACGTTTGCTGAGGTGTGGTTGGCAACATTTCCCAAGTAGGTGAGAGAAGGGAATGGGGTTCCTCCTATAGTTGATGGCACGATTTCTTCTCCTTTTCTTTTCGTTAGCTCTAACGGGCGTGTGATGCGTTTCGTGCGCAGGGATGCTTCTACAACTTGTCTGCGCCAGCTGGAAAGCGTGGAGGAGGGGATGAAACGGTTTCCACTTAGGAGGACTTCCACATTTCTGGCTTTGAAAATAGTGTCGCCCAGCTTGGAAAGCTGTGTCTTTATGTTGTCTGCCTGCGGGGTGCGGGCTTCTTCCTTCTCGCAAGGGAAAACAAGCGTAGTGTCGTTGAAAGTGAGCGAATAGCCGAAGGAAACCTCGCGAAGAGTTATGTCTGCAGGGATGCGTCGCGTAGCAGAGGGCTTCCCGAGGGTGCGCTCAAACTCAATGTCGTAGTTGCGGAAAAGGAAGGCGTGACGCAGTCCCATACGGTTTTCCTGAATGAAGGATGGCTCGATGAAAAGGCGTTCTCCCTCGGCACGATTCACGCGGCAGCCCTGAAGCTCTCCCTTGTCGTCGATGAAACAAATGCCGTCACCGTTGTGAAACAAGGGCGTGTCGACGACAATGCTGTCGCGCAGCACGCTTTTGACCTCTCCCATAGGCTCTCCTACTGATTTGGGCGAGGCAAACGAATAGATGTCATCGGTTCGTCCGTGAAGGAAATATTCCGTGAATCCGCGGTTAAAGCTCTTTGAGGGATTAGGCGTGAAGGTGAAAGTGGAATCGCCCTCGGAGGGACGGATGTATTCCTTTCTTCGGCAAAGAATGGCGTCTAACTGTTGGCGGTAGAAGGCAGTCACATTCTTTACGTAGCTTACGTCTTTCAGCCTGCCTTCTATCTTGAACGAGCTGACGCCTGCATCCATCAGCTTTTCCAACGAAGCACTACGGTTCATATCCTTGAGCGAAAGCAGATGCCGGTTCTTTGCCCATACGTGTCCTTCGTCGTCAATCATAGAGAAGGGAAGCCTGCAGAATTGGGCACACTCGCCCCGATTGGCAGAACGTCTGAAACAGTATTGCGAAGCAAAGCACTGCCCGCTGTAGCTTACGCAAAGTGCTCCGTGAACAAAGACTTCCAACTGCATCTCAGGCACTTCTTCGTGGATGCTTTGAATATCGTTGAGACTCAGTTCTCGTGCAAGCACAGTCTGCCTGTAGCCTTGTTCTTTGAGCCAACGCACTTTCTCGGCACTTCTGTTATCCATCTGCGTGCTTGCATGCAGGGCGATGGGAGGCAAATCTAAGCGAAGCAACGCCAAATCCTGTACGATGAGTGCATCTACACCGATGCGGTAGAGCTCCCAAGCCATCTGCTCTGCTTCTGCCAGCTCGTTGTCGAAAAGGATGGTGTTGAGCGTTACGTAGATACGCACACCGAAAAGATGGGCGTAATCGGTAAGCGTCTTCAGGTCTTCGAGGGAATTGCCTGCTGCCGCGCGTGCTCCAAAGCGAGGAGCACCGATGTAGACGGCATCAGCACCGTGATCTATTGCCGCGATACCGCATTCCAGATTCTTGGCTGGGGAAAGCAGTTCGATGGGACGAGGTTTCATTTCTTTTCCCTTTGGAGGACTTTGTCGTTCAACCAATTGCTGAACATGCGTTGCCCGTTCTCCTGCCAACTATTAATAATAGGCAGATTCGGGTTGTCGTCTTCATAGTAATGCTCCGGCACAACGACGTTTTCGCCTCGCTCAACATCGCGGTGATACTCCTTGTCGAGTGTATTAAGAGCATATTCTTGATGGCCTACAAGGTAAAGTTCGTTTCCGTCCATCCCTTCCGCAATGGAGATGCCGCTCCGCTTAGAGCGTGCGAGGACTGTAATGTCAGGATGAGCATCTATTTCGGAATTGGTCATAGAAGTATGTCTGCTGTGTGGAATGCAAAGAGGCTCTTCGACACCTCTGAACAAAGGATGCTCGGGATGAGGGATTTCCTGCGGATAAACACCGGAAAGCTTCACAAGATACTCTTCATAGCGACTGATGCCGAAGAAATGATATAGTGCAGCTTGAGCTCCCCAGCAGACGTAAAGGGTAGGGATGCGTCGTTGTCTAAGCCAATCCATCAGCTCGCAGGCTTCGGGCCAATAGTCTACTTCATCGAAGAAAACATAGTCGAAAGGTGCGCCCGTCCAGATGAATCCATCAATGCGTAGTTCTCCTTCATCGTGGCGTCGGCGCATCTCCTCGGAGTCGATGTATAAGTCATCGTGACTGCTGCTGTGCTTGCTGACGTGACTTTTCATCTTCGTGAGGACAAATTCCAAAGGAACCTCTGCTTTCGAGAAAGCACGGGCGAAGTTTTCTTCGGTGATGTCCTTGTCGGGCATGAGGTTGAGAAGGGCGAGATGAATCATTTTCCCAGATTTGTTAGTGAGAAATACCTTTGATGTTTCAGATTGTCTTGTTGAATCAGACGTATCTCCTCATAAGTTTTGCTCCTTACTTTATTAATACATCAGGTAGGGAAGTGTTGGCTGCCCTTGCCCGATGTATTAAAACGAGATATTCTTTTACCAGATTTGTGCTCTTTTCTCGGGAGCGATATAGAGAGCATTCTCTGGCGTGATGCCAAAAGCATCGTACCAGGCGTCGATGTGAGGAAGCGTGCCGTTTACGCGCCAGCGTCCCAGAGAGTGAGGATCGCTCTTTGTCAGCTGACGGATGGCTTCGTCGCGGATTTGTCCAGCCCATACGCCTGCGTAGGCAAGGAAGAAACGTTGCTCGGGCGTGTAGCCATACTTATCCTTGAGAGACGCATCCTTCGTAGCGTTCTTGAATGCCTGATAAGCTACCATAAGCCCTCCGTGATCGGCAATGTTTTCGCCTAAGGTGAGGTTTCCGTTTCCATGCAGGCTGTCGCTTTCCAAAACGATAATGTTGTCAAAATGGTCGACAAGTACCTGTGCACGTTCTTTGAACTTCTCTGCATCGCCTTCTGCCCACCAGTCAGCGAAATTGCCGTCTTTATCAAACTGGCGCCCTTGATCGTCGAATCCGTGTGTCATTTCGTGCCCGATAACAACGCCGATAGCTCCGTAGTTGAAGGCATCGTCAGCTTTCATATCAAAGAAAGGATACTGGAGAATGCCAGCAGGGAAGCAGATTTCGTTGGTGGTAGGATTGTAGTAGGCATTGACGGTTTGTGGAGTCATGTGCCATTCGGTGTTGTCGACGGGCTTCTTGAACTTACGTTCCACCATATCGTTCCAACGGAATTTGCCCACTTCCACCATATTCTCGCAAAGACTCTTTGAGGGGTCGATAGTCAGCTTTGAATAGTCTTTCCACGTGTCAGGATAGCCTACTTTTACATAGAAGGCATCCAGTTTTTCGTGAGCACGTGCTTTGGTGGAGTCGCTCATCCACTCTTGTGCGTCAATAAGTTCTCCGAGGGCTATCTGGAGGTTACGGATGAGTTGCTCCATACGGGCTTTGGCTTCTGCAGGAAAGTATTTCTCAACGTAGACTTGTCCGATAGCTTCTCCCAGCACACCGCTCACAAGGCTTGTGGCTCTCTTCCAAGTGGGCTGCTGCTCTTGGCGCCCGCTCAGGATGGTGCCGAAGAAGTGGAAGTTCTCTTCGTCAAGTTCATGACTCAGCATCGAGGCATTTCCAGTGATAGTTTGCCAAAGCATGTATGATTTTTGTTTCTCTACAGGAGTCTGCGCCATCAGAGCCTCTACCTCGTGGATGGGCTCGGGCTGGTTTACATCGACTTCCTCTACGCCTTCCATTCCAAGGGTAGTAAAGAGATAATCCCAGTCGATGCCTGGGAACTGCGATTTCAGTTCGTCGTATGTCATCTTGTGGTAGTTGGCAGCAGGGTCTCGCATCTGCACTCTGCTGTAGGATGCTTTGGCGATGCGTGTCTCGATGTCGAGGACGTCAGCCATCTTCTGCTGAGCTTCTTCCTCGGTGAATCCGCAGAGGGTGAACATCTTGACAATGTGCTGCTTGAAGGCATCACGAATGGCTGTAGTTGCCTCATCTGTATCGAGGTAATAGTCCTTCTGCCCCAGCGTCAATCCGCCTTGTCCTATCTGCACGATGTTCTTCTGGCTATCCATCATGTCGGCTCCGATGTACATCCCGAAGTAGCCATCAACGCCGTTGAACGTGAGGTTTACCATTTCCTTTGCCAGCTCGTCGCTTGTCTTGATGGCAGCGATGCGTTCCAGCGTGGGGCGTATGGGCTCGATGCCTTCGTTGTCGCGGCGAACGGTATCCATATAGACTTTGTATAAGTCGGAGATTTTCTGCACGTTGCCGTCAGCATTCTCTTTTGAGACGATTTCCTCGATGATTCCCTTGAGCTGCTCACGGGTGTCTTCGGCCACCTTGTCGAAGCTTCCGTAGCGTGAATACTCGGGGGCGATGGGATGAGAGGCAATCCATCCGCCGCATGCATACTGATAGAAGTCGTCGCCGGCATTTACCGTAACGTCGAGATTTTCGGTCTTGATACCTGCATCCATAGCTTTTTTGTCTGAACAGGCAGCCAGGCTCATTGCCACAGCTGCGATTAGTAGAAATGTTTTTTTCATTTGATGTGGTTTTTTGTCTGTTTTTCTATATTCGTTTTTGATACATTTTTTCCCTTCTCGAAAAAGATTTTTTCTTTCTTCATACGGCGAGATTCCTTCTCGAAAAATTTTTTTCCCTTCTCGAAAAAAATCATTCGTCAGGCATCTTTTCCAGTTCGAGCATAATCTCTTCCCAACGCGTTTCGGCAGCTGTCAGTTCCTCTTTCTGCTTGGCGTAGCTTTCAAAGAGCGCGGCGTTGCTGGCTCCTGTGGGTGTTGCCATCCATTCTTCCATTTCCTTCAGCTCAGCTTCCAGTTTGGCGACCTTTTTTTCTGCCTCCTCCATCGCTTTCTGCAGTCGGCGGCGTTGTCGTTGCCGTTCTTTGCGGGCCTCAAAATCAAGGGTGTTCTGTTTGACAGCAGGTATTGTGCTGGAATTGTTTGTCTTGGCGGAAGGACTCCCTGTCTGCGACAACTCACCAAACGACGACATGTTTCGTGAGCGCAGGTAGTCGTAGATGCCTCCCAGATGCTCTTTCACGCGTCCGTCGGCAAATTCGTAGACTTTTGTCACCAATCCGTCGAGGAACTCTCGGTCGTGACTTACGACGATGACTGTTCCGTCAAAGTCGCGGATGGCTTCTTTCAGCACGTCCTTCGAACGCATGTCGAGGTGATTAGTCGGTTCGTCGAGGATGAGCAGATTAACCTGTTCGAGCAGCAGTTTAATCATTGCCAAACGGCTCCGTTCTCCTCCGCTCAACACTTTCACTTTCTTGTCGGAGGCTTCTCCGCCAAACATGAAGGCTCCCAGAATGTCGCGTATCTTTGTCCGGATGTCGCCAACGGCTACTCTGTCGATAGTGTCGAATACCGTCAGTTCCTCATCGAGCAGTTGGGCCTGATTTTGTGCAAAATAGCCTATCTGTACATTGTGGCCTATCGTGAGCACACCCTCGAAGGGAATTTCACCCATTATGCACCTCACGAGCGTCGTTTTTCCTTCGCCGTTCTTTCCCACAAAGGCAACTTTTTCGCCCCGCTTGATGGTGAACGTCACTTTGTCAAAAACGATATGTTCCCCGTAGGCCTTGCGCACATCTTCGCAGATAATGGGGTAGTTGCCGCTACGTTGTGCGGGGCGGAACTTCAGACGTAGCCTGCTTCGGTCCTCTTCGTCAATCTGGATGGGGACTATCTTCTCCAGTTGCTTGATGCGGCTTTGCACTTGAATGGCTTTTGTGGGCTTGTAGCGGAAACGCTCGATGAATTCCTTGATGTCGCTGATTTCCTTCTGCTGGTTCTCGTAGGCACGAAGCTGTTGCTCGCGTCGTTCGCGTCGGAGTGTCACGAATTCGTCGTACTTCACCCGGTAGTCGTAGATGGTGCCGCAGCTGATTTCTATGGTACGCGTGGTAACATTGTTGATAAACGCCCTATCGTGACTCACAACGATGACAGCTTTGCCGCTTCGGGCGAGGAAGTTCTCGAGCCATTGAATGGAGTCGATGTCAAGATGGTTTGTCGGCTCGTCGAGTAGCAGCACATCGGGGTTCTGCAGCAGCAATTTTGCAAGCTCGATGCGCATACGCCATCCTCCGCTGAACTCGCTTGTGGGCCTGTCGAGGTCTTCTTCCTTGAATCCGAGTCCCTTCAGGGTTTTTGCCATTTCGGCACGTTGTCGGTAGATTTCTCCTTCATCGTCATTCGGATGAATGGCGAGGGTCTTCTCCGTTTCCTCGCGCACCGAGCAGGTGTCGGCAATCTTCATCACCTGAGGAAGGTAGCAGATGCGGCAGCCTGTTGGTATGCTCACAGTCCCTTCCGTAGGTGCCTGCAGCCCTGCCAGTATTCTCAGCATCGTTGTTTTGCCCGCACCGTTCTTTCCCACAAGGGCGATACGGTCCTTGGGATTGACGACGAAGCAAACACCCGAGAATAGGGGCGTGACTCCAAACTCCACCTTCAGGTTTTCTACGGAAATCATTTCAAAGGGGCAGCAGAATTTCAGCACGCAAAATTACTACTTGCCTCGCAAAAAAACAAAGAAAACCCCGTTTATTTCATTCTCGTGCCGAGTCAGTCAATCTTAGTAAGAATTATGTTAGACAGCACTAATTGGTAGAGATGTGCTTTTTCTCAAATCTTTCTCTTTGGCAGAATAGTATCGTTGTGCGAGAGTGATACACGACTTATTTCTAACGAAGCTTATATCTTCCTAGAATTAGAGTCTTACTCATTTTCTGCAGACAGCTCAACTATTCTCTCCTTTTAAATAATTATTTCGGTGAGGCACATCGAACTACTGCTTCCCGTGTGACGTCACGCAGGCGGGCGATATCGGAGGCGCTATCTGCAGAAGCATCTGGAAGGACGGGAGCGTGGACGACAAGGCGAAGAGGAGTGCGACGTACCCAGAGACGCCCTTTCGGAAAAGCGTCGTAACAGCCGCTGATGCTCACGGGAACAATAGGAAGATTTAGATCGTGGGCAAGAATGAAGGCTCCACGTTTGAAGGGACCTACCTCGCCCGTGAGCGTGCGTGTACCCTCGGCAAAAACTGCCAACGAGCTACCTTCTCGCAAGACGCTGTCGGCCTTGCTCAGCGAGGAAGCGGCAGCTCGGCTGTGCCTATCCACATAGATGAAGCCGGCGCACTTGCATGCGTAGCCGAAGACAGGGATGCGGCTCAGCTCCTTCTTCATCATCCATTTGATGTTGTGCCCCAGATAGCCCTCCATCAGGAAAATGTCGAGAAGGCTCTGATGGTTGGCAACGAAGATGTATTCTTTTTTGGGATCAATGTTGTCGCGTCCCTCCACCTTCACGGGAAGGAGAAACAGCTTGCAGAAAAACCATCCCCAAGCTCGGGGAATGACGGAGCCGATGACGCGGCTTCCAAAAATGGGGCTGAGAATGATGACAAGTATGGAGGCGATGAGCGTGCTGACGATCATCACGGGAAATGCAACGAGGTATTGCCAAATGAGATAAAAGATTTTCATAGGGAGGTTTTTGGGGAGACTTATGCAGTTGTTTGTTAACAATTTATCGGGTTTCTCTTCTTTTAAAAGTTGATAGGAGCATGATCGTTGGCGGGCGTCAGCGGAGGGAACGGAGGAGGTCTTTCTGTGCAGGAGTAATGCGGTAGCTCTCGATGGCTTTCTGGATGGCTTTGAGGCGTGTCCATTCCTCGAGGCTGGCGTCATTTGCGGGGACGTCGCAACGAAGGTAGGGAAGTGTGGCGTCCCACTTCTTGGCGAGGGCTGTGGCAAAATACCAGGCTTGCATCATGCGAACGTAGTAGTTGTCGCGACGGATGGAGGCGACAAGGCTTAGGTGTGAGGGCTGGAAGTCAGCATCGAGGAAGTGGCTCATGAGCATACCCACAGCGAAGCGTACGGTATAGGTGTGCTCAGAAGTGAGCCACTTGCCGACAGCAGTGAAGAGGGCGTCCTTGTTGCGGCGGAAGCAGCGCGGGGAGAGCTGATCGCACGTAGCCCAGTTGTCGACATAGGGGAGGAAGGCCTCCACTTCGCGCAGGCAGGTGTCGAAGTCCTTCATCTCGGAGAGGATGAAAGCGTGGAGCTGGTTCTCCTCGAAGTATCGGTGCGGGAGGGTGCTGATGAGCGAGTCGGCATCGCCGCTGCGCAGCATCTCTTTGGCGAGTGACCTGAGTGCAGGCGTGCGTACGCCGATGATGGCGTCGGGAGCTATCGTCGGGAGGAGCTTGCGCTGGAACGCAGCATAGTTCTTGTCTTGCAGGGCGAAGAGGCGTTCCGTGATGCTGGTGGAGGTACTGTTTCCTGTGGGCATGAATTTGTATTATTGCGAAAGCAAAGATAAGGAAAAGACTTTAAACTACCAACGTCGCATGCGCTTTTTTTCGTTTTCGGTTTTTGAGGAGCAGACATTTGCTTTTCAAGGAAGTTTTTATGTTTTCACTTATGAAAAAGAGATGTCTTTTCTTGGGAGGATTTTTTCGAGAAGGAAGAATTATTTTTCGAGAAGGGAAAAATTTTTTTTCTTTCTTCATACGGCGAGATGTAGAAAGAAAAAATTTTTTTGGAAAAGGAAAAAATCGGGAGTGCTTTTTCGGCGTTATGCGAAAGGAAAGAGGGGGCACCAGCTCTTTCGGCGGCGTCCCCTCTTTGTTGCCCAAAGCGGCGTTTTATTTGCTGAGCGAGCGGCAGAGAGCACGATTGACTTCAGCTATGCGCTTGATGTCGATTTTTGTCACCTTTCTGTCGTACGTCATCAGTCCGTTTACTTCCACTTCGCAGTCGGTCGTCTGCGTATAGACGCCTGCGCTGTAGCCTTGTGGAACGAGCTCGAGCAGCATCTTGGCGTATTTCACGTATTCGTCTGTTACCTCGTCGGTAGTCTTGAACTGCACGTAGCCCCAGTTCCTGTCGGGCTCCCAGAGATGGCCTTCGAGTGCTAATCCGATGCCTCCGTATTCGCCGAGAACGTTGGCGCGTGTGGGATCAAGAAGGTGGATGGCGGGGTTCGGATAGTTGTGCATATCAAGGATGTCGCCGCAGGGATAGTGGTTTCCTCCGCTGGCTGGGTTGACAAGGCGCGAGGGGTCGTATTGCTTCGTCCAAGCTACGATTTCTGGTGTTTTGAACTGTCCCCAGGCTTCGTTGAACGGTACCCAGACACCTACGCAGGGATTGCTGTAGAGCATGTCGATAATCTCCTTCCACTCTTTGCGGTAGTTTGCCTCCGACTCAGCAGAGCGAACGAATTCGGAGCCGTCGAAATACCTGTGGTTCTGCCACTGAGGGCTTCTGTCGCCGCTGGGCATATCCTGCCAAACGATGATTCCCTCCCTGTCGCAATGCGTGTACCAACGAGCGGGTTCCACTTTCACATGTTTGCGTATCATGTTGAATCCCATTGCTTTCAGTTGTTTCACGTCGTAGAGGAGCGCCTCGTCGGTAGGGGCGGTGTAGAGCCCATCGGGCCACCAGCCTTGATCGAGCGGACCCATGTGGAAGAGGGGCTTGTTGTTAAGCATAAGACGAACCATGTGGTCTTCAGCGCGTGCTACGGAGAACTTGCGCATTGCTGCATAGCTGTCAACGCGGTCGACTTCCTTTCCTCCTGCCTTCAGCACTACTTTCACGTCGTAGAGGAAGGGGGTGTCGGGGCTCCAGAGCTTCACGTTGTCAGGCATATCGATAACGATGGGCTGTCCGTTGATGCTCCTGCCGCTGGCTACGGTTGCCGAGCCGTCCTTGACAACAACTTCTACCAGATCCTTTGCTGCATCGTCACTTAGGATGGGCTCGACTGTGAGCGTTCCGAGATCGATGTCGGGGGTGATGCGCAGATTCTCGATGTGATGCTTAGCTACCGGCTCGAGCCAAACGGTCTGCCAGATGCCGCTGACGGAGGTGTACCAGATGCCGTTAGGCTTGCTCACCTGTTTTCCTCTGGGCTGATAGCTGGCGTCGCAAGGATCCCAAACACGAACGGTAAGCGTGTGAGGGCCTTTTCCTGCAAGCGCTTCGGTGATGTCGAAGGAGAAGGGAGTGTATCCTCCTGTATGTGAGCCGACAGCAGCACCGTCAACCCATACATCGGCTTTCCAGTCGACAGCTCCGAAGTGGAGCAGAAGGCGACTGTCTTTCCATTTGGATGGAACGTTGAACGTGCGCTCGTACCAAAGCTCGCTCTTGGCATCAAGGGTACGGCCCACGCCTGACAAACTGGACTCAACGGCAAAAGGAACAAGGATTTCTCCGTCGAAAGCTGCCGGATGCTTAGCTCCACGCGCGGTAATAGCATATTGCCACAGACCGTTCAGATTCTGCCAGTCAGCGCGCTGAAGCAGAGGACGCGGATACTCGGGAAGAACATTCTGAGGGTCGATTTCGTCAGCCCACGGCGTACGAATCTTCTCTCCTGCAGGTTGCCAGACGGCAAAGACGGATGCGCTGCATAGCAGCATCAAGGAGAACAAGGAAATAAACTTTTTCATAGTAATAGTGTTATGGATGAATAAATGAATTGAATCGTTGTCTTAGTATGCCTGTTGATGGAAGTAGTCGAAATCAGCATATCCTCCGTTCTGCTGGGTGGCAAAGCTGTAGAGCGCCGTGCGGTAGCCTGTGAACAGGTCCAGCGTGTACCTCATGTGCAGGACGTAGGGAGGAGTCGTCCAGTTCTCCCCATCGTAAGACCAAGCAAAGGTAGCTGTGTCGGGAGGGGAGGGTTCGCCTTCCGCGGGAGTGAAGACATAGTTGATGCGGAGGTAGACGGTGTCGCTCTCGAGTTTCTGACGCATGACCTCAGAGGGGTTCGCCCGAAGTCCCTGAACGTCGTTGATGATAAGATTCTTTGTTCCGTCGGCAGCGACTTCCACACCGATGGTTGTGCGGTTGCTCTGGAATGCGCAGATGCCTGCTTTGTCACCCGGAAGCATTCCCGAAGCATCCATGCGAACCTCGCTGTAGCAATGAGGCCCTACTGTGCGTTGGGTGAGCGTGTTTCGCGCGTTCATGATGTCTGTGGCTATCCCCGTAGTGCGCAGACGGAGCCATCCCTCTCTTTCGGAGAGACTCCAGGTGCTGTCTACGGGCATGTGGTTCCACTGCCATACGAGACTGAGATCGGGCGTGTCGAATTCGTCCTCCGCCCACACGAAGTCGCCTTCTGTGTCTTCAGGAAGGTTGACGGTGACTTCTTTCATCGGGAGGGTGTTGTCTCCCAGGATGGGCCAGCCGTCCATCCATTTAACGGGCTGGATGGTAGGTATTCGTCCTACGGCACCGTGGTCTTGGAACATGATGGAGTACCAGTCGCCGTGCGGCGTGTTAACGATAGCTCCTTGGGCAACGCCGTCTCTGCGTCCGTCGAAGGCTCCTTGCAGTATGATTTTCGATTCATATTCTCCCAACAGCTCGTGACTGCGCCACGCTCTCTCGGTGCGGACTTCGCCTGCGGGCCAGTCTATTTCCAGCAGGTAATAATAGTCGTTGATGTGATACATGTGCGCGCCCTCGGCTCTCAGCCCTCGGCCTCTGGGTGTCTCGATGAGCAACTGGTCGACGCCTCCCTCCTTTATAGCACTTAAGTCGGGCTCCAACTCTGTTATGCGCAGGCTGCCGTTGCCCCAGACAACGTATGCTTTTCCTTTGTCAAAAATAAGTCCGGCATCGTGGAACGGTCTGTCGTAGACAGCATGACGCTTCCAGGGACCGTTGTGGATGTCGGTGGTGGTGTAGACGAATGTCTTCTGTTGATCATTAGCAATGAATAGAGCGTAGAAGATGCCATCTTTTTCGCGGAGGGTTGTTGCCCATTGCCCTTTACCGTAGGCATTTCTTCCGTTCCTCAGATTATAGATGTCATCGTCGGCAAGTGTGTCATAGACGTAGTTAACAATACGCCAGTGGATAAGGTCTCGCGAGTGCATGATGGGAGCCCCCGGGCAGAAGTACATAGTCGTGCTCACCATGTAATAGTCGTTGCCTACGCGGATGACATCGTTGTCAGGAATGTCCGTGTAGGTGAGGGGATTGATGGCTACCGTAGCCTTTGGCACGCTTTCGCATGAGGAAAAGAAGAGAAGCGGTAGGGTGAGAAACAGAAGTCTCATCAGCATTTTTGTTGTTTTCATGATGTTATATTTTGGGTTATCAAATATGCGTATTATCGTCAAAGTGAGATGGTTATCAAGACTCTTTTCTCATTGCTTCGGCTCTCCTTCGAAGTTGACCAGAATGCGGAACACCTCTCCGGGTGCTTCGGCCCATTTCTCCAATGCTTGCTGCGACTGCTCAGGCTTGATGACAGCCGTGACGAAGGGGTCCATCGCCATCCGCTTCTGCTGGAAGAAGTGGAGTACGGCGCGGAAATCCTCTGGCGTAGCATTACGGCTGCCGCGAATGTCCAGTTCTTTCTGCACGAAGAGACGTGTCTGGAACGATACCTCGCTTTTGGAATAGCCTATACATACCACTCTTCCTGTAAATGAAACCACGTCGATGGCGCTCAGGTAGGTGATGGAGCTTCCGACAGCTTCGATGACAACGTCGGCTCCCCTTCCGTCGGTCAGTTCAAGAACGCGGCTGAGAACGTTTTCCTGCTTGGAGTTGATGCCGTAGCTGGCGCCTGCTCTCAGTGCCAGGTCTAGTTTCTCCTGGCTCAAGTCGACGGCTATCACGGTTGCGCCGCGCTGCACGCTGCGAATGACAGCTCCGAGACCCACCATTCCGCAGCCGAAGACAACAACACAGTCTGTATCGGTTACCTCTCCCCGGGCTACGGCGTGGAAGCCTACGCTCATGGGCTCTACGAGGGCTGCATCGCGGGGTGTGATGCCCTTCGCTGGGATGATTTTCTGCCAGGGGAGGGTGATATACTCACGCATAGCTCCGTGTCGCTGGACGCCCAGCGTCTCGTTGTGCTGGCATGCATTGTAGCGCCCGTTGCGGCAGGAGGCGCAGTGCCCGCAGTTCGTGTAGGGATTGACGGTGACAACCATCCCAGGTTGTAATTCGTCGGGGCATCCGTTCCCCACAGCTTCTATCGTGGCGCCTATTTCGTGTCCTGGAATGACGGGCATCAGCGCCATCGCATTCCGTCCGAGCCAGGTGTTCAGGTCACTACCGCAAAAGCCTACGTGGTTGAGCCGTAACAGCACCTCGCCGTCGTGGAGCTCGGGTTTGGCGATATCAATCACGTCTATCTTGCGCGGTTCTGTTATTTGCAATGCTTTCATAATCTTCTTTTGTTTGAGTGCCGATGTTTAGTCTTCACTCATATTTTTTATATAAGGTAAGTCAACGAGGTTGTTGAGGCGGTAGAACTTCCGTGCGTTTTCAAGAAGGAAGCTTTCTTTTTCCTTTTGGGAAAATTCGTTGGAGAGAAGGAAGAAGTTGTACGACATCCTGTAGGTGATGGCGGTGATGGTGCGGGGATAGTCCGAGCCCCACATCAGCTTCTCCATGCCTACTGTGTCGGCAGCTTGGCGTATGGCGCGTACGGCGGAGGGGAAGGGCCAGAACTCGCTGTTGTAGAGCCAGGTGATGCCCCCGCTCTCGATGCTCACCTCAGGCGCAAGAGCCAGCTTCACCTGTTCGAGCCAGTATGTGCCCGTGGGCATCCCGAAGTGTCCGATGGCAACGCGCAGACGCGGACATTCGGCTATCACTTCCCGCATCTCGCCAATCTGCCTTGCATCGTCGGCTAGACACATCGAGAGGACGATGTCGCGCTTCTCCATCTGCTTGAACATCGCCATCATAGCAGGCGAGGTGAGTGCGGTTCTGAGTCGGTGTCCCGGGATAGCGATGCCCTTGAATCCCCGTTCTGCCAACGTGTCGACTTGATTAGTGAGGAGCTCTTCGGTCTGCTCTTCCTTGAAGTCTATCATCCCGCAGCAGAAGAAACGGTCGGGGAACCGCTCCTGCACCTCCTGCAGGTAATTGTTCTGGTTACCGTCGATGACCTCTTGCACCACCACCGCTGCCGATACTTGGGCGTAGTCCATGTTTGAGATGAACACCTCTGCGCTGTTGACGCCGTCGATGAGGAAGGGTGGGAGCATCTGCTTCTCTTCGCCCATGAACATAGATCGTCCGTTGGGAAGAGGGTAGATGCGCTTGCCGTCAACCGTCGTGTCCTGTCGGAGCCAAAGGTGTGAGTGTGCGTCGATGATTCTCATGTGTTCTTCCAACTAAGCCTGAAACTGTCTCCGATTATCTCTCTTACCTCTTGAACGAGGTTCTCATCCATCGGCTCCTGTGCCCAAGCGGCATTCTTCTCCACGTTAGCCGGGTTGGCGCTGCTGAAGAGCGTCGTCGTGATGTGCGGGTTGGCAACGGCATACTGGATGGCAAGCTTTTCTATCGGGTAGCCTTTAGCAGCACAGTGTGCGGCTGCCTTGCTGCAGGCCTCCACGAGCGCCTTCGGTGCCGGGTGCCAATCGGGGATGCCCCTGCTGCTGAGCAGCCCCATCGAGAGGGGTGAGGCGTTGATGATGCCGATGCCGCGTTCTTCGAAGAAGGAGAAGATGTCCGTCAGCTTGTCGTCGCAGAGGCAGTAGTGGCAGAAGTTCAGCACGCTCTCAACGGTTCCATTAGGCGTGTGCTCGATGACCCATTGCAAGTTCTCCAGCTGCAGGTCGGTGATGCCCACATGTCCCACGACGCCTTTCTCGCGTAGCTCCACGAGGGCAGGAAGTGTCTCCTCTGCCACCTGGCGCAGGTCAGCAAACTCGATGTCGTGCACGTTGATGAGGTCGATGTACTCCACCCCCAGCCGCTCCATGCTCTCGTAGACGCTCTCTGTGGCTCGGCGTGCGGAGTAGTCCCACGTGTTCACGCCGTCCTTGCCGTAGCGTCCCACCTTCGTGGAGAGGATGTATCTGTCGCGCGGAATCTGGCGGAGGGCTTTGCCCAGAACGGTTTCGGCCTTGTAGTGCCCGTAGTAGGGCGAGACATCGATGAAGTTCATGCCGCAGTCGAGGGCTTTGAAGACAGCCTCGATGGCTTCTGCTTCCTTCACAGCGTGGAACACTCCTCCCAGGCTCGATGCGCCGAAGCTGAGTGCCGAAAGCTTCAGCCCTGTTTTCCCTAATGCTCTTTTCTCTATCATCTTTATTTTGTATTCCTAAATATCTGATTATCTGATTATCTGATTATCTGATTATCTGATTATCTGATTATCTGATTATCCGATTATCTGATTATCTGATTATCCGATTATCTGATTATCTGATTATTCGATTATCTGATTATCCGATCATCCGATCATTTCTTCATCTTCGAAACTCCCTGTTTCGTCTGAACTACAGGCTGCATGGTGCCGTCCTCGTTGTAGAACAGCTCTTCCACGCAGACGCTTCTACGTCCTGTCGCCGGGCCGTAGCCGTTGAGCGAGAGGGTGCTGTTGTGGTAGAACAGGTAGCTCTTTCCCTTGAACTCGGCTATTCCCGGATGGGTGGTGAAGCTGTCCTCGGCCATTCCTGTCAGCTCGCCCTTGAACTCCCAGGGACCCGTCACGCTGGGCGCCATCGCATAGGATATCGTCTCGCGTCCTTGTCCCATCGAGGCATACACCATGTAGTACCAGTCGCCGCGCTTGTAGAGCCAGGGACCCTCTACGTAGTTCGTCATCGGCAGCGTCATGATGTCGCTGTCGAGCTCAATCATGTTCGGTTTCAGGCGTGCGAGGAAGCAGGTGCCGTTGCCCCAGCTAAGCCAGATGGAGCCGTCGTCGTCAATCATCACGGTGGGGTCGAAGTCGTTCCACCAGAGGAGGGGAGGGGTGTTGGGCGTCATGTCGTCAACGATGAGCGGCTTGCCTATAGCATCCTTGTAGGGGCCCGTGGGGCTGTCGCTGACGGCAACGCCTATGGCCTTGCAGTTCGGGTCGATGCATTGACAGCTGACGAAGTACCAGAACTTACCGTCTTTCTCTATCACCTGCGAGGCCCAGGCCTCTCCCGACGACCAGCTGAAGTCGGTAGGGCTGAGGACGACGCCGTGATCCTCCCACGTCTGCATGTCGGCGGTGCTGAAGCAGAGCCAGTTGGTGATGTTGAAGCCGTACTTCCCTTCGTAGCCTACGCTATCCTCGAAGCACTCGTCGTGCCCGGTGTAGAGGTAGAGTCTGTCGCCGATGACTACCGGCGCGGGGTCTGCGGTGTAGGCGGTGCGGATGAGGGGGTTGCCTTCGTTCTGGAAGGTGTTGGCTTTCTCTTTTGTGCAGGCTGTCAGCACAAGGGCGCTCAGGGCAAGGAGGATGAATGTCTTTTTCATTTTATGAATAGGATTATGTGTGTTTCTGTTTGTCTTTGTCTGCCGGGAGGGCTTTGCGTCGTCGTGAGCTGCGCCACAGGCCGTACACCTCGCTCACGTTGCCTGCCGTGATGAAGGCGTGGAAGTTGTTGTCGCGCATGTAGCTCATCAGCTCGGCAAACTCGTTCTGTGTCAGCAGCGCCTGTATCTCTATGCTCTTCTCGCCCGAGTAGCCGCCCGTCACCTCATAGAGGCTGCATCCGCGGTAGAGCTTGTCGATGATGTAGCGGCGTATCTCCTCGTGGTGCTCCGAGATGATGCACACGCGTTTGCGCTTGTTGAGGCCTGCCGTGAAGTGGTCGAGCGCCAACCCGTTGATCCAGGTGCCGATGATGCCGATGACTACGATGCGGAAGGGGTTGATGAAGAAGGCCGTGCAGCAGATGATGATGCCGATGACGGCAACGGACGTCCCGATGTCGAGGTGCAGGTATTTGTTGATAATCTTCGCGATGATGTCGAGTCCGCCCGACGAGGCGTTGATGTGGAAGAGAATGGCCTGCGAGGCACTGAGCACCAGCACAAAGCAGATGACGTCGAGGAACGGGTCGCCCATCACGCTTGTCTGTCCGGGCTCGAGCAGCTCCTCATAGGGCTTGATCCATTCCCACAGGTCCATCAGGGGACCTGCGATGAGTGCCGTGTACACCGTCTTCAGCCCGAAGTCCTTGCCCAGAAGCAGCAGCGCGAGCACCAGCAGCAGGGCGTTCAGGATGACGATGATGGTGGAGACCTTCAGCACGATGCCCGTCCACGAGAGCACCTCGCTCAGGAAGATGGCAAGACCGCTCACCGTTCCCAGCACAATCTTTCCAGGCACCTGAAAGTAGTAGATGGCAGCGGCAGCGATGAACATACCCACCGTCATGATAATCATTTCCTTCCAGAACTTCCACGTCTTCACGACTCCCAGCGAGCCGACAGCATTCTTCATATCTTTACTCTTTGCATATATTTTGACAAAGGTAGTGCAAGGCGAGAGGAAAACAAAATAAATCATAATTTATTTTTTTACCCGAGCCGCAGCCTACCTAAAACCGAAGGTTAAAGGTACGAATAAGCGAGAGAAGAACAAAATAATTCTTCACATTTCTCCCAACTTTTTTGCCTCTTTACCTCTTTATGTCTATTTTTACGCGCAGAAATTGACTATCCTTACTTTAAAGTGACATTCGGAATGAAACCTTTGCTCGTTTTCTCTATTGTTCTGTCGGTGCTGACGACTCCGATCTGTTCGGCTCAAACGGCCCTGATGGACGACTCCATTCAGAATGAGTCCGAGCCTGTTCGCATGGACCGCTCAAAGCTCAATATCGGTGCCTACATCCTTCAGCTGTATGCCCGCACGGAGCAGCATGTGCGCGAGATCGCCGACTGCGGTATCGACTTCATGACGTGGGTACCGTACGACCGTCGCCTGCTCGACCTCTTCCAGAAGTATCACATCGGCGCTGTCGTCAACAACGTGGTGCCCGGCTGGTGGGGCGGTGAAGGCAAGGATGCGGGACTTCTGAGCGCCAAACACCCTCTTGAGGTATATGAGAAAGGTGCCGCGCGCTTTATCGACCATCCTGCCGTCTGGGGCATCGACATCGGCGACGAGCCCTCGGCGCTCGACTTCCCGTACTACGGGCAGGTGTTCACCCGTGTCGACGAGCTCTTCCCCCATCAGTTCCCCTTCCTGAACCTTTATCCTAACTATGCTTCCGTATCGCAGAACACGTCGGAGCAAACCATCAATCAGCTCGGCACGCCTACCTACCGCGAGCACATCGCCCAGTATGTCAAGTACGTGCCTTCCGACTACATCTGCTACGACTTCTACCTCTATTCTATCAATGTCCATCAGGCCTACGAGAACCTTCGCGTAGTGGCCGATGCTTGTCTGGGGACGGGACGAAGCCTGTGGATCGTGCTGCAGGTCAACTCCAACAAGGAGGACGTGTGGATCACCGAGAACGAGCTCCGCTTTCAGGCCTTCACGGCTATGGCCTTCGGGGCTGAGAACATCCTCTGGGGGTGCTATACAGCTGGATGGTGGTACAACAACGTCCTCGACAAAGAGGGCCGTAAGACCGAACAGTACGACAAGCTGCGTCGCGTGAACGCCGAGATACACCGCCTGGGACCTTCGTACATGCAGTACCGTCGTGTGCGTACCGACTTCGTCTCCTTCGAGGGTACCGAGTGGCTCAAGAATGTCCTGCAGACGTCGGTGCCCTCATTGTCCAACGGTATCTTCTCCCAGCTGAAGACGGACGACAATGCTCCGTTGGTGGTCGGCACGATGCTCTCGCGCAGCGGCGACGGTGCCAGCGCCGTGTTCGTCTGTGCTGCCGATGATCCGTACGACGAGCATCCCGTCACGCACAGGCTCTCCTTCAGCGTCGAGGGGCGTCGCATTAAGGCTCAGGGCACACAGGGCGACGTCGAGGTGACAGTCGGCGACGACGGCACCTACTCCCTCGATCTGCCCTCCAACCAAGCCGTTCTCATCGAGGCGTTTGTCGACTGAGGATGCGATTCGCTGAAAAAATCGGGTTCGCATGATGAGCGTGTCGGAATTATGCTTACTTTTGCAAATCTGAAAACAATGTAATGTCTCTTATACCATGATACAAGTCTATTGCAAGAACACGGGCACGTCGAAGAGCTTCCAGGAAGGCTCGTCGTTGCTCGACATCCTTCAGGAGTTTGAGTTTGAGAAGCCTTACCCTATCGTTTCCGCTAAGGTCAACAATGTGTCGCAGGGACTGAAGTTCCGCGCCTACAACAGCAAGACCATCGAGTTCCTCGACCTGCGCGACGCCAGCGGCTTCCGCGTCTACACCCGCTCGCTCTGCTTCGTGCTCAGTAAGGCGGCTGCCGAGACGTTCCGCGACAGCAAGATATACTTCGAACACCCCATCTCGGGAGGCATGCACTGCACCTTCCACAAGGCCGACGGCACCCCCGTCACCAACGACGACGTCGACATCCTGCGGCAGCGCATGCAGGAGATTGTCGATCAGGATATGCCCTTCCGTCGCGGTGAGGTGATGATTGAGGAGGCCATCCGCATCTTCCGCGAACACGGATATGCCGACAAGGTGAAGCTTATGGAGACCAGCGGGCAGGCCTACATGGACTACTATATGCTGGGCGACACCATCGACTACTACTACGGACGCCTGGTGCCCTCTGCCGGCTACCTCACCACATGGGACGTGGAACTCTTCCACGGAGGTCTGCTGCTGCGCCTGCCCGACAGGCACGACCCTGCGAAGCTGGCTCCCTTCACCGACCAGCCCAAAACCTTCGACGTCTTTTCCGAGAACCTCCGCTGGAACGTCATCATGGGGCTCTCCACCGTGGGCGATGTCAACCACGCCATCCAGCGGGGTGAGGCAGGGGAGCTCATCCAGGTCTCCGAGGCTCTGCAGGAGAAGAAGATCGTGCAGATTGCCGAAGAGATAGACCGCCGCTACCACAGCGAGCACCCCGTGCGCCTCGTGCTCATCACAGGACCCTCCAGCTGCGGCAAGACCACCTTCTGCAAGCGCATCAGCATCCAGCTCAAGGCTTGCGGGCTCAAGCCCATCTCGTTCTCCACCGACGACTACTTCGTCAACCGCGTCGACACGCCCAAGTTCCCCGACGGGCGCTACGACTTCGAGAACATCCGCGCCGTCGACACCAAGGCGCTCGAACACGACCTGCTGGCCTTGCTGCGCGGCGAGGAGGTGGAGGTACCCGAGTTCAACTTCGCCACAGGCAAGCGCGAGTACAACGGCAAGCGCCTCACCCTCGGGCCCAACACCGTGCTCCTCATCGAGGGCATCCACGCCCTCAACCCCATGCTCACCGAGCAGATCCCCGACGAGAGCAAGTACAAGATCTACATCTCCACCTTCACCGGCATCTCCCTCGACAACCACAACATCATCCCAACGGGCGACAACCGCCTGCTGCGCCGCATCATCCGCGACTACAACAAGGGAGCCTTCACCGCCCGCGAGACCATCAGCCAGTGGCCCAGCGTGTGCGACGGCGAGGAGCGCTGGATCTTGCCCTATCAGGAGACCGCCGATGTGATGTTCAACAGCGCCCTGCTCGTCGAGTTCGCCGTGCTGCGCAACCACGCCGAGCCCATCCTCGCCAGCGTGCCCAAGAACTGCCCCGAGTACAGCGAGGCACACCGTCTGCTCAAGTTCATCCACTACTTCATCCCCGTCTCCGACAAGGAGATACCCCCCACGTCGCTCCTCCGCGAGTTCGTCGGCGGCTCCAGCTTCAAGTACTGATAGGCAGCGGTTTGTTCAATCGACGCTTTCGCGTCTGGTGAATCGCAGCTTTCGCTGTTGGCTAATCAGCGCTTACGCGCTTGACCAGCAGAGCCAGACCTTAAGGTCCTTAAAGTCCTTAAAGCCTGGCTCTGCGTGATTCCTTCGCCCTTTCGCCCCTTAGTCCTTGAAAGGTTCCTCCCAGGAGCAGGTGGTAGAAAGAGAAAGCGCATTTCCCTCAACTCTCAACTATCAACTCCATACTCTCACCGCCGGTTCGTGGGAACCCCGGCTGATGGTTCGTCTGAAGCAAAACGTAAGCGAGAGAAACAAGAATTCCTCTTTCTCTCGCTTACAGCATGGACTTGCCCTGTCGAAGTGTCACGGGCGTGGAAGATGTTCCGCTTTTATTTGAGAATCTTCTTTCCGTTCACTATATTGATGCCCTTTTGCATGTGAGGCAACTTCTGACCGAACACGTTGTAAACAGCTCCATCCGTAGCAGGGTCGGAGTCTTGGGTGATCCTGATGACTTCTGTGTCAACGAAGCCATAGAACGACTGTTCACCGTTGGCTGCCTTCAGGTAGACAGCGCTTGGGGCAAGGATGGTGCCGGCTTCGGCCTTATAGAATCCAATGCCTTCGTCTCCGTCGGCAAGAAGATACTGGGTGCCATCGGCTGAGGTGTCAGTGGTGGCGCCGACGAGTTCGTTCTCTGCGACGGGTGTGGCACCAGTGGCGAGCGCGAAGCTGTAGTATCCTTCGTCACCTTTCAGGATGACGGCATCGTCCTTTGAGACAGCGTCTTCGATGGGCGTGAGGCAGACCTTCCCGTTATCAATCTTCGCTGCAGATGCTTCCACACCTTCGGGGATGGCCACGTCGGAAGAGGCCACGAACAGGGTTCCATAGCCGCTGGAGCCGATGTGGGCAACAACGCCTTGTGTAACGAACGGGAGCGGGAGCGCGTCAGTCCCGATGGTTTGTGTCCAGCTGGGATTGAAGCTGGTGCTTCCGTTCAGCAGGTAGCAGAGCTCGCCGGAATCGAGCCTGGGATCTGCCTGCTCGGTCGCGTAGCAGTTCCCCATCTCGGGCTGGTTGCCGCGGGCAAAGTCGATGAACTCGGAGGCTTCCTTTTCGGCCGGAGCAACAAGGCAGCTTTCTGCCTGGATGTTGCCGCTGTTCCAACCCACCAGGCCGGCATTACCTGAGGCCATGCCTGCCTTGACTGTGCCGTAGAACGCGCAGTCGCGCAGGGTGAGGGTGCCGCTGTTCACATAGGGGAAGAAGCCGCCGATGGAGGCATCGCCCTCGCCCGGGACAAAGGTGACGGTGGTGTTCACCACCACATTCTCGATGGTGCTGTTGCCATCGGATTGTCCGCCCAGACCGCCGATGTTGTTAAACAATGAGGTTATAGCACCGTCCACGACAAGGTTCTTGATGGTAGCCCCGTTGATTTTGGCAAACAGTCCCCTTATCTTTGCGTCGCCCTCGAGGTCGACGGCGATGCGGTTACCCTGTCCGTCGAACGTGCCGCTGAAGGGTGTCTGGGTGCCAATGAATCCAGTGGGGAATTCGGTGTAGTCGATGCCGGCTGTCAGCCTGGCGCTGGCTGCGGGGTTGACCTCGTTTGCAATAGCGGAGAACCAGTGCAGGTCTGCCGCGCTGCCGATGTCGTAGAAGCCTTCTTCGTCGGCCGTAAGGTGGTCATGCATGAGGGCGCCGCACACGCTGCACCAGCCGTCCACATCGGTGTGGGGAGGGATGACGGACGAGGAGGTGTTGCTATAGACAAGATCGTCTCCGGCAGGGGAACCGTCGCACTTGAGCTCGCCGTTGCCATAGACGATGCTGTGCGAGGAGAAGGGAACGGGGAGGTCGTCTTCGCCGAGCGTCTGATACCAGCCGATGGAGGACTGGTCGCCGTTGAGCAGATAGCACATCTCGCCCGAGGCGAGTCTCTCGTCGTCCGCGTCGGTCACATAGCAGCTCGTCATTGCGGGCTGGTTGCCGCGGGCAAAGTCGATGAACTCGGAGGCTTTTATTTCGGCTGGAGCAATGAGGCAGCTTTCGGCCTGGATGTTGCCGCTGTTCCAGCCCACTAGGCCGGCATTTCCCGAGGCCGTGCCTGCATCCACTGTGCCGTAGAACGCGCAGTTGCGCAGGGTGAGGGTGCCGCTGTTCACATAGGGGAAGAAACCGCCGATGGAGGCGTCGCCCTCGCCCGGGATGAAGGTGAGCGTCGTGTACACCACCACATTATCGATGGTGCTGTTGCCGTCGGACTGTCCGCCCAGGCCGCCGATGTTGTTATAGGAGGAGGCGACAACGCCATCCACGTTAAGGTTTTTGATGGTTGCCCCGTTTATTTTGGCAAACAGTCCTCTTACCTTTGCATCGCTCTCGAGGAACACGACGATGGTGTGCTCCTGCCCATCGAACGTGCCGCAGAAGGGTGTCTGGGTGCCGATGAATCCGTGAGGATAGTCAAAATAGTCGATGTCGGCTGTCAGCCTGGCGTTGGCTGCGGGATTATCCTCGTTTGCGATAGCAGCGAACCAGTAGAGGTCTGCCGCGCTGCCGATGTCGTAGAAGCCCTCTTCGTCAGGCGTGAGATGGTCATGCATGAGGGCACCGCACACGCTGCACCAGCCGTCCACATCGGTGTGGGGAGGGATGACGGACGAGGAGGTGTTGCTATACACAAGGTCGCCTCCGGCAGGAGAGCCGTCGCACTTGAGCTCACCGTTGCCGTAGACGATGCTGTGCGTGGAGAAGGGAACGGGGAGGTCGTCTTCGCCGAGCGTCTGATACCAGCCGATGGAGGTCTGGTCGCCGTTGAGCAGATAGCACATCTCACCCGTGGAGAGTCTCTCGTCGGTCGCTTCGGCCACGAAACAGTCGGTGGCGGTGAAATTGCCTCGGGCATAATTGTCGCATTCTGAGACAGCCAGCTCTACGGGGGCAACAAAGCAGTTGATGAACTCAGCACCGCCTCCTGCCCAGCTTACCAGGCCGGCGTTGCCGCTTTTATAATCGGCCAGGATGCTGCCGTAGAACGCGCAGTTCTGCACTGTGGGCGCGTTCTCCATGTCGGCGAAGAGACCGCCGCAGGATGCATCGCCCTTTTCGCCGGTATAGCTCACGGCGGTCTTCACGATCACGTTCTCGATGAGAGAGTTGCCGTATGAACGTCCGCCCAGACCGCCCACGTTGTTGTCTGCATCCGAACTGGCGCTACCTTCCACCGTCAGGTTCCTGATGGTAGCCCCGTTGATCTCGGCAAAGAGGCCCGTGCATCGCGTCTCACCGTTCTTGATGGCGATGGTGATGGTGTGCTCCTGCCCGTCGAAGGTGCCGTTGAACGACTTGTTGCCCATGCCGATGTAGCCTTGCGGGTACTCCGTGTAGTCAATGTCGGCCGTCAGACGGGCTTTGGCAGACTGGTTGCCGTTGATGATCGTCGAAAAACAGTACAGGTCCGAGGCATTGCCGATGTTGTAGTAGCCCTCCTCGTCGGCAAAGAAGGTGAAGCCTGCTTTCCACGACAGCGTGCCCTCGTTGATGTTCAGCGTGAGGGTGTAGATTTGCCAGTCGGTGTTTGTGGGGTTCCACTTATTGTCCGATTCGGTGAACTTGTCCAGTCCCGCGCCCTCGATGGCAAGGTCGCCTTCAGCCTTGGGAACCGAGGAGCCGTAGCCGCTCCACCCGTTCAGGGAGGAACAGATGAAGAAGCCCTCCGCATGCTTCAGCGGACCGGTCCATTCGTAGACGCCCTCTGCGTCAACCTCTACCATTTGCGTCGGCCTGCGAGCTTCGCCGGTCACCCACCCCCAGGGAGTGGCATCGCCTACAACATAAAACTCATCAGCCCAGCAGGTCAGCCCTGCGGCGATGAAAACGATTGAAAGTAGAAATTTTCTCATGTGTGTTAGTTAAATTTTTTTTTGCAGCTATTTTTTGATTAAACATTCGTTCTGTTCCCGGGCAATGCAGAATCAACCACAGCTGTCCGGGACTTGAGTCAGGTAAGATTCTTTATTTGGGTGCTGCGTTATGTGACAAGTAAAAAATCATTATCGGCCGAACAAAGGTAAGCATACTTCTGGGAAAAATGCTCGACTGAGGGCTTTTTTTTACCTGAGGGATATTTTTTTTCTTTTCACAGGTTCCGCTAATATAAAATGCCGTCGCGTACGTTGCGCACTACTTGCTTCGCGTCTGTCCCAGTATGATGCTCACGAGTGCTGTCACGTCGGAGACGTTCACCTCCCCGTCGCCGTTCACGTCGGCAGCGCTGTTTTGCGTCGTGTTGCCCAGAATCATGCTTACAAGCATGGTAACGTCAGACACGTTCACCTCATTGTCGCCGTTCACGTCGCCTTTATTCGCATTTGCATGCTGAATAATGCAGCGTGCGAATGTTTCATCTTTAATATACTCTTGGCTCAGATTGTCGTCGATGGTGACGGTGCCACAGTTGCCATCCCAGCCTGCGCCAATAATCTGATATTGCCAACCATCTTCCATAAAGTAGGCTGTGCAATCCACTTTGGTAATACCTTCGGTGATGGTGATGTCGCCGCAGGAGGATATCGGATTATTCTCATCTTCAGTAGTTACGCCAGAGCCGATGGCTGCCGCATATTCGCCACCCGTTGCTGTCACGTCACCGCCGTTGATGGTGATGTAGCCACAGAAAGCATCATTATATCTTGCCCAACCGGAGCCGATGCCGGCACCATAAGAGCCACCCGTTGCTGTGACGGTGCCGCCGTTGATGTCGATGCTGTAGCAGACGCTTGTGGCAGAATAGCCGGTGCCGCTGCCGATGGCTGCTCCATAAACGCCACCCGTTGCCGTAACGGTTCCGCCGCTGATGTTAATGCCAACACAGGTAGACTCGGAATAATATCCCAAACCGCTGCCGATGCCGGCAGCCCATTCGCCACCCGTTGCAGTCACGTCACCGCCACTTATGGTGATGTAGTCGCAACTGCTTTGGCCGTTATAGCCGCAACTGCCGCCGATGCCGGCAGCCCATTTGCCACCCGTTGCTGTGACGGTGCCGCCGCTGATGGTGATGTCGCCGCAGGTGTTATAGGATTCAAACCCTATAGCGCCACCGATGCCGGCACCATAAAGGTCACACGTTGCTGTGACGGTGCCGCCGGTGATGGTGATGTTGCCGCAGCTACTTGGGCTATAATAGCCGCTAGTGGCGCCGATGCCGGCACCATAATCACCACTTATTGCTGTGACGATACCGCCGTTGATGGTGATGTCGCCGCAGGTATTACTGGCACCATACCCCATACCGCTACCGATGCCGGCACAATAACGACCACCCGTTGCTGTGACGGTGCCGCCGTTGATGGTGATGTCGCCGCAGGTGACTTCGTTTTCATACGCCATAGCGCTGCCGATGGCTGCCGCATATGCGCCACTCGTTGCTGTGACGGTGCCGCCGTTGATGATGATGTTGCCGCATGAAATGTCGTGGGCGCCGCCGATGCCGGTACTGGAGAAGGCGTAGTCACATACAGTTGAGCCGCCGCTGATGGCGTTGAGCTCACCTGTGCCGTCAATGATGAGTGTCTTGCCAGCGGGCACGTAGATGCCGGGATATTCATTGCAGAATCCCTTCACGGTATTCACGCCGTCTTCGATGAGGATGGTTGCATCGCCCTCGCAGGTGAGGCCTGCCCACCTATAGTACGTATCCCAGGTCGAAATTGTTACCGAGTCGGATGATTCGGGCTGCATACTGATGGTCACATTGCGCAGCGACACGGTGGCTCCGTCGGCGATGCTTACCTTGTAGAAACCGTTCAGGGTGTCCGTGATAGTGTAGCCGTCGGGCACCACACAGTCGGCGGTGAGCGTCGACAGGTCGATGATTTTTTCGGGGTTCGCACCCTTCTTCTGGATGATTACGTGTTTGGCAAAACTGTTGTCGGGATTCAAGATCCCCCTGTGGTCGGCGCTGAGGCTGCCTCCCACGGGATAGGCGATTTCGTGGGTGGAGGGAATCACGATGCTTCCCGGGTTTCCTTCTTCTGTGGTTACCATAGCGTAAACGACGTCAAGACCCGACTCTATTTCCCATCTGCCCGGTCCGATGTACAGGTATCCGTTGTTGAGGGCTAAGGTGGTGGACTTGGTGCTGGTGGTCTTCACGTAGACGTCGCCGGATATATTCACATCGCCACTCAGTATCAGGAATCCCTTCATGATGGATGTTGAGGTGAAGTTGCCGTTGACGGTCAGGTCGCCCTTCTCCAGAAAGACGGCACCGCCTCCGGCGCTAAGGTTGAAGTTGCCGTTGATGGTCAGGTTGCCCTCGTTGGCGGTAATGATTCCGTAGGTTTTCTCATCTGTACCCGCGTCGATGGTCAGGCCGTTGGGCGCGTCGATGGTCAGGTCGATGCCTTCGGCAAAGACTTTCGCTTTATAGTTATACACGTCTGTGCCTATTGTTCCCTGCCAGGAGTGTGAGCCGATGATGGTGGGTGTCGATGTGTTGAACGTCAGCGTGCCCGAGCCCTCGCCGGGAGTGTAGCTCACGGAGCCGTCGCCCAGGATGTCGTCCTTGTTCTCGGAGGTCACATGCTTCGAGCCCACCCACACGGGATAGGGTTCGCCCTCTAATGGAGTAGTTACGGTGATATACCTGAGCGACAGGTTCGTGAAGCAGGGTCCGAAGTTGCCGGCCCAGAAACACGGGTCGCGTCCCTCCACGAGGTATGTGATGCTGCGTGTGCCGCTTACCAGCTGGAAGGGTGTCGTCCTGTACTTGTCCCAGTAGGGGAAGTACGTGTTGTCGTCCATCAGGGTCACCGTGCTGAGCACCGTACCGTTGGCATCGAGCATCTTCACGCTCACCCTGCAGTCAAAGGCTCCCAGTCCGTTGTTGTCGCTTCGGGTCGACGATCTCATCTCTGCTGATGCCGCGCACCACAAGAAGCCGTTGTCCACGTACTCTTCGTCGATGTTGAAGTCTTCGAGCGTGATGGTCTGCGAGAGCGTGCACAGGTTGTACGAGCTCTTCCAGTACGTATGTTCGTCATCCGACTCTATCAGCCAGTCGTAGCCCATTCCTTGCGAAGCCGTCCAGCCGTCGGAGGTGCCGTTGCACCCTCCGTTGACGAGCATTTCCAGATCAGGCATAGGAGTGGGGCAGGGGGCCTCTACGAGCTGCCACACGTAGTCAATGTCGTAGCTGTATTCCGCCAGGGGGCCTTCGCTGCTTGGGTTCACCGTCCAGAAGGCGCTGCCCAGCCTGTTCCATCCCTGCGTGCCGCTCTTGGCGTTGGTGCAGCGGATGGCAAACTTGCCGTCGTTGAGAAACAGCACCTGCGCCTCCCAGATGTGCCGGGCGTCTGTGGAGGTAGTGTTCAGGTGACTCCTATTCAGCGCATCGTCGTTCTCCTCCTCGGGGTTCGTGAAGCAGGTGAAGCCGTTCTGGATCATGAATCCGTACTCATACTCCTCGCCTCTGACCTTATGGAAGTAGAACACCTGGCCTTTGCTCTCGAAGGGCGTCAGGTAACCGTCCTCGGTGAGGTAGTAGTACTCGCCGTTATACAACGTGTACACGCGGTAGGTCTGTCCGTCCCTTATAACGCTTAAGGCCGCATTGTAGTTGGCGTATAAATCCTCCGACGCGGAGGCATTGAGGGTCTGGGCTCCCGTCGATGAGAGGGAAGTCAGGGAAGTCGCTGGGCTCTTCTCCACAGCCAGGGCCGTGAGAGCCGTCGTTGTCATCAGCAGACAGAATGCTGCCGTCAGTTGGATAAATACCTTTTTCATCATCGTAGCGCGGTTATGTTAGTGTTATGTAAATGCCTCTCAGGGTTGTCACCTCAGAAATCCACCTCTATCGAATCTTGCGCATACGCAAGAGACAACATCCCCCTTTCAATCCGCAAATATACGAATAAGCGAGCGAAATGCAAAAGAAAAACTCGTTTTTAATTTTCATTTCCAAGCGAAAGTATATTAGAACATAGTTCAAATATACGAATAAGCGAGCGAAACTGAGAAAGCAGCGTTTCTGTCCCCCGATAACGGGGGAATCGAAGGGGGTGTAAAGACCATTGACGCCGTCAAGCCTGATTGAACGGCTGAGTCGCGTCGAAGAAGACAACGTCAATGCAAAAGAAACACTCGTTTTTATTTTCATTTCCGAGCGAAAGTATATTAGAACGCAGTTCAACCGACGCTCGAAACGAGAGCAAAGCCGAACTTGTTCGGACTTTGCCTTGTAAGGAGGAGGAAGAGCATAGCTCAAATATACGAATAAGCGAGCGAAACGCTGCTCCTTCAGTTCCACAATTTTTTATCGCGCTGAAGGGCAGAATTTTGGAAGAATCGGGAAAAAAACTTATTTTTGTGAACTGAAAATGATAATTAGAAACTATTGATATGAGGCAATATAAAGAGTTTGAATTATTCGCCCAAAGAGTCTATAAGATTCTCTCGCACAACGATGCCCTCAAGCCGGCAAAAGTGGAGCACGATGTGAAGGTGAAGGGCAAGTCGGGGTGCGAGCATCAGATAGATGTGTTCTGGGAGTATGAGATGGAGGGCGTGCTGCATCGGGTAGTCATCGAGTGCAAAGCCTTCAACAGCCGCGTGCCTATCGGGAGGGTGCGCGATTTCTTTGGGGTACTATATGATTTGGGAAACGTGCGCGGAATAATGGTTTCCAGCAAGGGCTTCCAACAGGGAGCAAAGAAGTTTGCCGAGCAATACGGCATAGAGCTGAAGGAGTTGAGCAAGCCAGACAAGGATGAAGTCATAGGTTCATTAAACCTCAAATTTCATATTGATATGCGCAATCTCCTTTTCAAGATTGACGAAGAATGGGCGAAAGAAAAGGGGGTTGACATTCAGGGTTATCGGGAAAGACTGGCTATGTTTTCCTCTTCCGATTCTGAGTACTGGCGCAAAGCAACGCATCTTTCAGTCGGGACCAAGGATGACATTATCAGAGATACCGAAAGACATCAGATAACTACTTTGAAAGAACTTGAAAAGCAGCTGCCGAAGAATCCGAAGCCCGGGACGTCGGTAGTGTTTTCTTTCAAGGACGGTTGGATAGAGTCCCAGTATTGGGGACCTATGAAGATTCAGGAGGTGAAGTTCGAATATAAAAGCGAGGTTCAGGATCGTGAGCTGGACATTGCTGCAAAAGACTTTGTTGAGGGAATCTTAAAGGATGCCCTCAGCGGCAAAGTTGACTATGTCCCCAAGTATTAAACCCCTTGAGAGGAACCCAGCTTCTTAGGCTTTCAGTGTCTCTATCTCCTTGAACAGCTTCTCTATCTTCTCCACAATCCGCTTCTGCTCAGCAAGAGGAGGGAGAGGGACAAGGATTTTATCAATTGATTCCATATCAACTGTTGGTAGAGCCGTTCCTTTAAAATGTTTCTTGAAATCAATTATCGAAAAAAGATAAAAAATATAGTCAAAGAATAATTCACTTGAAGGTATATAACCTCCTGTATTTAGGTCTACTAAAGAATCATTTGATAGTATTCTTTTTTTGTTCGTAAAAACAGCGCCTCCATTCTTGGGATAAATAATGGCATTTTTAGGAAATAACTTATATTTTGCTCCACTTTTTAGAAAAAGAGAAGTCTTTGTCATATATTTCTCATTTCCTTGAACATTCATGTCAGACACTTTAAAATAAGGTATACCCCCAATTGTATAATCTAATTCATTTGATTTAGGTGTTTGGCCTGACATAAAATAACCAATTCCTCTCCATCTTACCCACTCCCAGCTATCGGGAATTTCGAAGGGTTTTTCGTCGTCGGTGATGGGGTTGAGGGGTTTTTCTTTCTTCAGCTTGCCTTGACGGACGAGTGTCTGCTTCTCGTTGCGGATGCGCTGGAGCAGCGCGGAGGCGGGCTCGTCGGAGGGGTCTTGGGGGACGAGGCGCCCGGAGATGGCTTCCTGGAGGATGCTCTTCTTGAGCTTGTCGGGCAGCTCTCTGCTGAGGGTGTCTAGTTGTGTCTGCGCTTTGTCGTACGCCTCCACAAAGGGCATCAGCTCCTCTATCTTCTCCACAATCCGCTTCTGCTCGGCAAGAGGAGGAAGAGGGATATAGAAGTTGTTAAAATTTTTCTGTGTTAGTTGATTTATAGTAGTAGTTCCACAAACAAACTGCAGTTGTGTAAAGAATAGTTTAGATTGTAAGAATGTATAAACGAATTTATAAAAGGGTGTCTTGCAAATAGCCATAAATGCGCCAAAAGTCATCCGCTCTTTTACATTCGAAACTAAGGCTGATTTTCCGACAAGTTTTTTACTGCCATTTCTGGCGCAAATAATGATATCATTTTCTTCAACCCATAATTTATCTGGTATCCTAGAGTTGACACGCACAATATCATTATAGTCAATTTTTCCGTTTTGAATGTTTGAAGAACGTAAAACAATAGTACCAGATTCGGAAATATCAGAAGGTTTATAAGTAAGTCCTATGTATGATTCAGAGATATCCTTAATTCGGCACCATTCCCAGTTCTTTGGAATCTCATAAGTTATTTCGTCTTGATTGATTAGGGTGTCTTCAAGGTCTTTTTTCTTGGGTTTTCCTTCTTTGACGAGTGCCTGCTTCTCGTCGCGGATGCGCTGGAGCAGCACGGAGGCGGGCTCGTCGGAGGGGTCTTGGGGCACGAGACGGCCCTGTATGGCCCACTGGAGGATGCTGTTTTTGAGTTGCTGTCCTGTCATAAGAGTCTTAGTTGTCAGCCTGTTCCTTGAACTCGGAAATCCATTCTTTCACCTTTGCCTGGAGCAGGGTTTTGTCGGGCAGGTAGAGCTGATAGGCAGAGGCATAGATGTTGGCATCCTTGGGAAGGGTCAGTTCCACGAGGGCATCTGTTTTCCGTTCACACAGCAGGATGCCGATGGTGGGTTTCTCGAAGTCCTGACGCACAAAGCGGTCGTAGTAGTTGACATACATCTGCATCTGTCCCAAGTCCTGATGTGTGAGCTTGTCGGTCTTCAAGTCGATGAGGACGTAGCATTGCAGCAGGCGGTTGTAGAACACAAGGTCGACGTAATAGCTCTCCTCGTCGAAGGTGAACCGTTTTTGCCGTGCCTCGAAGAGGAATCCTTTGCCCAGTTCCAACAGGAAGGTCTGCAGCTTGTTAATGATGGCGCTCTCGAGCTTTGTTTCCGAATAGGCCTCGTCGGGTTTCAGTCCCAGGAATTCCAATGTCACCGGGTTCTTGATGATGTCGGACGGCTTTTCTACGGTCTGCCCCTCGCGGGCGAGGCGCATCACCTCATCCTTGTTGCGGCTCAATGCCAAGCGTTCGTAGAGGCTGCTGCCCACCTGCCGGCTCAGCTGTCGCACGCTCCACTGCTGTTGGGCACATTCTATCTCGTAGAAACTGCGGGCATCGGGGTTTTCGATGCGCATCAGGATGAGATAGTGAGACCAGGAGAGGGTGAACGAGTGTTTTTGACTTTGGTCATCACCGTTTGTCAAATCCAGATTGGGTAAACGCTGTTTATCTTTTTCATCTCGAATTGGGTAAACACTGTCTACCAAATTGGAATAGACCGTATAGAAGCGCCTGCAAAGTTTTAGCGTTTCGGGAGACCATCCATCGCCAAATCTTGAAGTTAATCTTTCCGACAGTTCTTTCAAGACTTTCCTCCCGTATTCGGCACGGGTGTTTCCCTGCTGCTCGTCTTCCACGATGTATCTGCCGATTTCATATTTCGTATAGACCTCGGCTATATTTACTGCAGTCACAACCCGCTGGCGTGCCTGCTCGATGAGTGTGGCCACCTTGTCGAACAATCCGTCGAGCCTGTTGTCGGTAGTGGGAACGTCGTTCATGCTTCGTCGCGTTTAATGTTAATACCTAGCAGGCGCTGTATCTCAGCCAGCGTCTTGTCTATCTGATGGTCGAGGGCTGCGCGCTTCTGGAAGTAGTCGGCAAGCAGCTCGGCGGGGGGCAGCACTTCTTCTTCGTCCTTGGGGAACTTGCATTGGTCGAAGTTGCAGTCCATCTCGAGCAGCTGTCGGGCTGTGAAGCAGCGGGCTTTCTCGTCGCCTGTCTCGGCATCGATGATCTCCTGTCGGTTGATCCACCAGTCGATGATGGGCTGGCAGTGCTGCATCTGCATGGGCTTGGTCTTGGAGAAGTGCTTGTATCCCTCGGGCATGTCGAGGCGGTAGAACCACGTCTTATTGGTGCTGAAGCCCTTGGGCGCTCCTTCGGCAACCTCGTTGTTGAAGAAGAGGATGTTGGTGGCGATGGAGGTGTAGGGCGAGAAGATGCTTCCGGGCAGGCGTATGACGGTGTGCAGGTTGAACTCGCGCAGGAGCTTCAGCTTGATGGCGAGCTTGGCGTTGTCGGCACCGAAGAGGAAGCCGTCGGGGAGGATGACGGCGGCGCGCCCGTTCTCCCTCAGGCGGTACATGATGAGCACCATGAAGAGGTCGGCGGTCTCGCTGCTGCTCAGGTCGGAGGGGAAGTGCTGCTTGATGTCGTTCTTCTCGCTGCCTCCGTAGGGGGGATTCATGAGGACGACGTCGAACTTGTCGTCGTCGGTGTAGTTGAGCACATCCTTCACGAGCGAGTTGTCGTGGAACACGCGGGGTGTGTCGATGTCGTGCAGCAGCATGTTGGTGACGCAGAGCATGTAGGGGAACTGCTTCTTCTCGATGCCGTAGATGGAGCGTGCGTAGGCCTCCTTGTCCTCGGCAGTCTGCACCTTCTTGTCGAGCGCCTTGAGCCAGCTGGTGAGGAAGCCTCCTGTGCCGCAGGCGAAGTCGGCCATCGTCTCGCCCACCTGGGGGTCGATGATGTGGGCCATGAAGTCGGTGAGGGCACGGGGCGTGTAGAACTCGCCTGCGGAGCCTGCCGACTGCATCTCCTTGAGGATGGACTCATAAATCTCGCCGAAGGCGTGGCTCTCTTCGTAGTCGCCGAGGTCCAGCTCGTCGATGACGTTGATGACCTGACGGAGCAGCACGCCGTCCTTCATATACTGGTTGGCATCCTCGAAGGTGGTGCGCACGATAGCGCTGCGCATAGGTGTCTGCGGTGTCACCTCGAGCCCCTTGAGCGTGGGGAAGAGGGTGTTGTTGACAAAGTCGAGGAGCCTGTCGCCTGTGAGTGCTTCTCCGTCGCCGTTGTCGACAGCCCAGTTGCGCCAGCGGCAGGCGTCGGGGATGAAGGAGACGTAGTCGTCTTCGTTGAACTCCCAGTCGTTTTCTTTCTCGTCGTATACTTTCAGGAACAGCATCCACGCAATCTGCTCGATGCGCTGTGCATCGCCGTTGATGCCTGCATCGTTGCGCATGATGTTGCGTATGCTCTTTACGAAGTTGGTAAGTGCCATATAGGGGTGTTATGCAATGTCGGTATAAAGGAGTTTTTCGAGTTCTCTGATTGCTGCGTTGTACTTTGCCGCGCCTCCGAACATCTTGGCGATGTTGGCAGGCGAGCCCATCTGGCGGAAGGGGTCGAGCTGGAGCACTTTCTTGTTCTCGAGCTGTGTGATGCCGTCGTTGGCATACTTGTCGAGGAGTGCCTCGAGCACCTTCTGCGCCTCTGCGCCGTAGCGGCTGAAGATGTCGCGTTTCTTCACGTTCTCGGCACGCTCGCGGCGTGTGAGGGGCTTCTTGCCGTAGGCGATGTGGCAGATGAAGTCGAAGTCGTCGACGTCGTCCATATCGTTGCCGTGCTTGAGTGCCTGAAGGTCGATGCCGCTCTCGCGCAGCAGGTCGGTAATCTCGGCCTTCTTCTCGGCAGCGTTCCAGCGGATGATGAAGTCGTCGAGCGAGGCGTAGGTGTCGTTGATGTTCTTGCGCGTGTAGTCCTTGATGCTCTCGGTGCGCAGCAGCTTGCCGTTGGTGTCGTAGATGGAGACAATCTTGTGGATGACTTCCACGCGGCAGCCGTTACGGTCGACGATGGGCTTGGGGAGGTCTCCAGCCGTGGGTGTGTCGCCGTCTCCTCCGTCGGGGTAGGGCTTGTCTTTCTTATCTTTCTCCTTCTTGCCTGGTGTGTAGCCGTCGTCGACTTCGATGGGGCCGTCCCAGTCGGGGTCGGCAAAGAGGCGTGTGACGTTGCGGAAGTCCATGATGACGAAGTGCGTCTTCCCCTCCTTCTCGCGTATGCGTGTACCTCTTCCGACTATCTGCTTGAACTCGGTCATCGAGTTGATGCGCTGGTCGAGGACGATGAGCTTCACCATCTTGCAGTCGACGCCTGTGGAGAGCAGCTTGCTGGTGGTAGCGATGACGGGGTATTTGGCAGCAGCAGAGATGAAGTAGTCGAGCTTCGACTGCCCATAGGGGTCGCTGCCTGTGATGCGCACCACATAGTCGGGGTTCTTCTGGCACATGTCGGAGTTGGCGTTGACGAGTGCTGTGCGCATCCTGTCGGCGTGGTCTTCGTCGGCGCAGAAGACGATGGTCTTCGCCATTCGGTCGGTGCTCTTCAGATAATCGGTGATCTCCTGCGCCACTTCGCGGATGCGGTCTTCGATGATGATATTGTAATCGTAGTCGGAGTTGTTGTAGATGCGGTCTTCGATGAGCTGTCCGTAAATGTCCCGTTGTCCTCTCAGGGGGCGCCACTCGTCGCCGATGTTCGTCTTGATGTTCACCACCTTGAAGGGTGCGAGGAAGCCGTCTTCGATGCCCTCCTTGAGGCTGTAGGTATAGACGGGCTCGCCGAAGTAGGTGATGCTCGACTGGTATTTCGTTTCCTTGGGTGTTGCCGTCATACCCAGCTGGATGGCGCCGTCGAAGTATTCGAGTATCTCGCGCCAGTTGCTGTCGTCCTTGGCGCTACCTCGGTGGCACTCGTCGACGATGACCATATCGAAGAATTCAGGCTTGAACAGCTTCTTGTAGTTCTGTTCCCCTCCCTGTCCGATGAGCTGCTGGTAGAGGGAGAAGTACATCTCGTAGGCTGTGATGCCGCTGCCGAGGTCCTGCTGGAAGTTGACCTTGTGGATGGTCTTGCTGAGGGGTTTGAAATCTTGCTGTATGGACTGGTCGATGAGCACGTTACGGTCGGCGAGGTAGAGCACCTTCTTCACGATGCCTGCCTTCAGCAAGCGGTAGACAATCTGGAAGGCGGTGTAGGTCTTTCCCGTTCCTGTCGCCATCACCAGCAGCAGGCGTTTCTTCCCTTGGGCGATGGCGCTGACGGTACGGTTGACGGCATTGCGCTGATAGTAGCGTGGAGGGAAGATGTCCTGCCCGGTGCAGTAGGGCTGGCGGATGATGTCGGCCTCCTTCTCGGTGAGCCCCTCTCCTCCGTTCATCTCGGAGGCGTAGCGGGCATAGAGCTGCGACTTAGTGGGAAACTCATTCATAGCGAGGGAGCGCTCTCGCCCCGTGAGAAAATCGTATTCCTGAAAGCCCTGCCCGTTGGAACTGTAGGCAAAGGGGATGTCCATCATCTGTGCGTATTCCTTTGCCTGCTGCATGCCGAAGGCTACCGAGTGGCTGGCATCTTTCGCCTCGACGATAGCGATAGGAGTGGTGCGGTTGTAGTAAAGCACGTAGTCGGCAAACTTGGGCTTGCTGCGCGAGACAAGATTTCCCCGGAGGTTTATCTTGCCATCCGTCAACTGGACTTTCGCCTCCATTGAGATGTCATCAAAAGACCATCCCTTCTGTAAGATAGCTGGCGTAATGAATCGCAGTTTGATGTCTTCCTCCGAAAGAGTCAGTAAATTGTCCATACGTTGTCTTGAAAGTCGATTTTTCTCCAATCGGCAAATTTAGCGGTTTTCTTTAAATAATAAAAGGAGAAAAGGCTGTTTTTCAGAAAAAAGTCATTTTTTTGGGGGACTGTAGCGCTGAGCGGGGGGTGAATCGCTGCGAGAGGGTGCTGTGGATGGGGGTGGGTCGGCGCTGTGCGCTACAGCGCTACAGTGCTACAGTTCTAAACACAGTACTTGCTGAGGTCAGAAGTGAATTTTATT
>JAGAAS010000054.1 GCA_017615125.1 Bacteroidaceae bacterium | reverse complement strand
GCGCCTGCGGCGACTGGCTCGCACAGCAGCTCCGCCTGCGCGGCGCCGACGTCATCGAGCAGGAGGCAACCGTCAAAGCCTGGAACGGCGACGAGCTCCCCATGCGCAACATCATCGGGCAGTTCAACACGCATACCAACAAGCGCGTCATCCTCTGCGCCCACTGGGACACCCGCCCCTGGGCCGACAACGACCCCGCCAAAGCCAACCACTACATCCCCATCAGCGGTGCCAACGACGGCGCCAGCGGCGTGGGAGTGCTGCTCGAGATGGCCCGTCAGTTCTCCGAACAGCTGCCCGCCATCGGCGTCGACATCATCTTCTTCGATGCCGAGGACTACGGCATACACGCCGACTCCGAAACGCCCCACCTCGACGACACCTGGTGCCTGGGCTCACGCTACTGGGCACGCCATCCGCACAAGCCCGACTACATCGCCCGCTACGGCATCCTGCTCGATATGGTAGGCACCCCCGACGCCCGCTTCTGCCAGGAGAACATCTCCAAGAACTACGCCCCCGGCATCGTCGAGAAGGTATGGCGCACCGCCCACTCGATGGGCCTCGGCAGCTACTTCCCCTTCACCGAGGGCAGCTGGGTCACTGACGACCATCTCCCCATCAACCAGTCAGCCAAGATCCCCTGCATCGAC
Source organism: Bacteroidaceae bacterium (assembly GCA_017615125.1). Classification (GTDB taxonomy): domain Bacteria; phylum Bacteroidota; class Bacteroidia; order Bacteroidales; family Bacteroidaceae; genus UBA1189. The sequence goes on along the minus strand of JAGAAS010000054.1, from coordinate 11,323 downwards.
ATCATCCCCTACGACGAGAAATGGGGCTTCGGCGAGATGTGGCACACGCTGGGCGACGACATCACGTGGATCGACGCCAAGACCCTCGGCGTCGTCGGCGGCGTCCTCATGCAAGTAGTCTATAACGAGAAGTAACCCCCCTTCGACGACCACCTACCCCCTCGCGCAGACGTACACACACCCTTCCTATCCCCACAGCGACATGACCATCAACGACATACAAGACGAGATTATCGAGGAGTTCAGCGAGCTTGACGACTGGCTCGACCGTTACCAGATGCTCATCGACCTGGGCAACGAACAGGAGCCCATGCCTGAGGAGCACAAGACGGAGGAAAACCTCATCGAGGGCTGCCAGAGCCGCGTGTGGCTGTGGGCAGAGGAGCGCGACGGCAACGTCTTCTTCCTTGCCGAGAGCGACGCCCTCATTGTCAAGGGCATCGTCGCCCTCCTCATCCGCGTCCTCAGCGGGCACACCCCCCAGGAGATCCTCGACGCCGACCTCTACTTCATCGACGCCATCGGCCTCCACGAGCACCTCTCTCCCACCCGCAGCAACGGTCTCCGCGCCATGCTCAAGCAGATGCTCGCCTACGCCCTCGCCTACAAAACCATCGAGGAGAGCAAAGAGCAGGAAACCCTCCCCCTTAGCCTCTAAACTCCTCACTCTCAAAAAAATAATTGATTCCAGCAAACAGGCTTTTCGGTCAAATCAACGAAACAGGTACCTTTACCTCCCGTGATTCTACCTTGCCGGAGGTTCATTCAAGCCGAAAGAAGTTCTTTGCAACAAAGTGTTTTTCAGCGCGATGCAAACGAAGAAAACTTTTTTCAGAAATAATCGTACGTAATCGAATTTAACCATATTCAGCACCACGGGATTGTCGTAACTTTGCTTCAGAAAGGCAACGGACGGAGAAAAGCAAGGTGCCGGCTTTCTCGTTGACCATAGTCCGTAGGCCAAGCTGGAGTGGGGGGGCTTCAGGGGATGGTGACGGAGCGGGTGTCGTCGGGGCCGTCGCCGACGATGAGGTAGGCGGAGACGTGGGGGAGCGTGGCAAGCATGGCGCGCGCGGAGTCGAGGCCGAGGACCATGATGGAGGTTGCCAGCGCGTCGGCTTCCATGCACGTGGGGGCTATGACGGTGGCTGAGAGCACGCTGTGCTGCACGGGATAGCCGGTGCGGGGGTCGATGGTGTGGGCGAAGCGCTGCCCGTCGCGGTAGTAGAAGTTGCGGTAGTTGCCGGAGGTGGCCATCGCGCAGTCGGTGAGGGCGAGGACGGTGTCGAGCTCGTTGGTGATGACGAGGGAGTCCTCGGTGGGCTTGTTGACGCCGATGCGCCAGGCGTGACCCTTGCTGTTGATGCCGCGCACGACGACCTCGCCGCCAATCTCGACCATGTAGTTGCGTATGCGGAGGCTGTCGAAGAGGGCAGCCACGCAGTCGGAGCCGAAGCCCTTGGCGATGGCGCTGCAGTCGAGCAGGATGCGCGGGTCGTCCTTCTCGAGGAGGGTGCCGCGAAGACGGGTGCCCTGCATGCCAACGAAGGTGCGCAGGCTGTCGATGAGCGAGGGGGTGACGGTGGCGGCGTCCTTGAAGCCGAAGCCCCAGGCGTTGACGAGGGGGGCAACGGTGATGTCGAAGGCGCCTCCGCTGAGGGCATAGACCTCGCAGGCCTTGCGGTAGACGGTGCGGAAGAGGGAGTCGGTCTGCTGGCTCTCGCCGCTGTTGAGGCGGGTGATGACGGACTGGGGGTTGAAGGGCGACAGCGAGTTGTCGACATCGCGCAGGCGGGCGACGATGAGGGGCTGGATGTCGCGGTTGTGCTGGTAGGTGATCTTGTAGAAGGTGCCGAACACCTGTCCTTGGTTGGTGTACCACGTGGCGCCGTCGTGCTTCACGATGAGCACGGTGGCAACGGCAAGGGCTAGCAGGATGAGCCAGTTGAGGGGCTTTTTCATTTTGTGGAACTGTGGAATTGTTGAATCGTGGAATTGTGGAAGAGGGGGCGGTTTTACAATTTAACGATTAAACGATTTAACAATCAAAACAGAGGAGCTTAGAAGAACAGGTGTTCGATGAGTATCTTGATGCCGATGCCGATGAGGATGAGGCCTCCTATCTGCTCGACGGGGAGGTGGAACTTGCGCCCGAGGAAGATGCCGATGAAGCTGCCTCCCAGCGAGAAGAGCGACGACACGGCGCCGATGATGATGACGGGCAGGAGGATGGACGAGAAGGTGTTCATGCCGAGACAGCCGAAGGAGATGCCGACGGCGAGGGCGTCGATGCTGGTGGCGACAGCCAGGCCCACGAGGGTGCGCAGGCTGTGGGGGTTGAAGTGCGACTCCTCCTCGCCCTTGAAGCCGTCGTAGAGCATCTTGCTACCGATGAAGGCAAGCAGCAGGAAGGCAATCCAGTGGTCCACGTCGCGGATGTACCGGTCGAAGTAGTTCGTCGCAGCCCAGCCGATGCAGGGCATCGCACCCTGGAAGAGACCGAACAGGAGGGCCATGAGGAGGATGGGGCGCCAGCGCACCTTGCGCAGGATGAACCCGCTGGTGACGGAGACGGCAAAGCAGTCCATCGCGAGGGCTATAGCAAGAAGGATGATTTCAAGAAGGGTCATGGGGGAAATTAAATAATCAGATAATCAAATAATCGGGTGATAGGGTGAATTGTGAAATTGTGAAACAGTGGAACTGTGGAGGAGGGGGCGGTTTTAACGATTTAGCGATTAAACAATGAATCGATTAAACATTTAGATACAGGTCAGTATTTGATTTTGAAGTAATCGAGAAGGGTTTTATAGTGGTCCTGCGCTGTGAGGCAGGTATCGACGAGGTAGCCGTTGACGTGGCCCCATTCGCGGAGTCCGCGATAGTAGAACATCTTCAGTTCGTCGGTGATGATGAAGGGCACGTAGCCGTGTGCGAGGCATTCTTTGAACATGAGGAGCCTTCCTACCCGCCCGTTGCCGTCCTGGAAGGGGTGGATGGCTTCAAAGCGGACATGAAAGTCGAGGATATCGTCGAAGGTGGGGCTCTTCAGGGCGTTGTATCCTTTCAGCAGCGACTTCATCTCCTGACGGACATCTTGCGGCAGGCAAGTATCCCTGCCTCCCACCTCGTTGGGCACGCGTTTGTATTCGCCTACGGCAAACCAGTCCTTCTGGTCGTCGGAGGTGCCCCGCTTCAGCATCAGGTGCAGCTGCTTGATGTAGTTTTCGGTGAGCTTCTCTTCGGCATGTTCGATGATGTAGTCGATGCAACGGAAGTGATTGACGGTCTCCACCACATCGTTCACATTCACAGCAGCTTCGGTGATGCCGATGGTGTTCGTTTCGAAGATATAGCGTGTCTGCTCGTGGGTGAGCCGGCTTCCTTCGATATGATTGGAGCTGTAGGTAAGGTCTATCTGGGTGCGGTGGTAGATGCCTCCCTTCAGGCGGGTAGCCTTTTGCTCTCTCAGTGCGATGAGCAGCGGCGACGACTTACCCTTAGCCGACTTACGCAGGGGAAGGGCTGCATCGGAGGGTATGTTCCACGTCTTGCCCGTCAGGAAGGCTCCCTCTATCTTCCCGTTGGCGCAGTAGTTGCGGGCGGTACGTTCCGAGATACCGTGTTTCTTGGCGAACTGACTGACGGATATGTACTCTCTGTTCATCTATCGGCAAGTGATGGGACCTGTTCTGCGTGCAAAGATAGCTCTTTGTGCCGATATCGGCAAGAAAGAAGAGAAAAAGTTCGTTTCTGCGGGGGTTCTTTTTCCGTTTTTACGGAGGAAGGGAGCATCAGTGGAGGTAGTAGGAGACGGAGTAGGTGGCTCCCACAGCCTCGTTGCCGTAGGCGCCGAAGCCGGGCACGAACCAGGGGTTGCCGTTGGCGGAGGTGGTGATGGAGAGGTTGCGCTTGTAGCGCACGGTCCAGCAGAGGTAGAGGTTCTTCCACATCTGCACGCGCACGCCCACGAGGGCTTCGGCCCAGAGGGCGCGGCAGGGCATGTCGGTGAGGTGGAAGGGGGCAGCGGTACCGAACACATCGTCATCGAGCGCAGGCGCCTCCACCTCGTAGGTGGACTGGCTGTAGCCCACGCGGGCGCCGCCGATGATGTAGCTGGACTTGCGGTTGCGGTACTGGAAGTTGTAGTCCATGCCTATGCGGTAGTAGGGCGCCGCCGTAGCGTAGCGGATGTCGTAGAGCTCGCCCAGGGTGTTGCAGTGCCCATAGCCGACTTCGACGACAGGCTGGAAGCGGTTCTTCAGGTTCACCGACAGGGAGACCTCGTTGTTGTAGAAGCCGTTGCTGGTGAAGAAGGGGTAGATGAATCCGAAGACGTCGGCAGAGAGGTACACGCCGCAGAGGAGGGGCACGTCGTCGTGCCGTTGCAGCTGCTGCTCGATGTAGTTTTTCCCCTTTTCAACGGCTTTTTTCCCCTCGGAGGAGCTGAGCTGGGGCTGCTGTGCCCAGGCGTGGGACGTGAGCAGCAGGAGGCTAATCAACCCTAAAATAAAGCTTGATGTTCTCTTGTCCATCGTAGTTGATTTCGGGGTTGACGATCACTGCCTCCTGAAGGAGCGTGTGTGTGCACTCGGCGCGCGTGAGCGTGTGAAACATCGCTGTCCCGCAGTCGAGGGAGATGAAGTAAGGATGGTTGTCGTGCCAGAGGAAGAGCGAGTCGCACACGTCGCGCGTGTAGTGTAGCACGAAGGTGTCGCAGTCGTGGGTGTACCCCAGGGGGAAGGTGAAGCCCGAGGCGTTCTTCTTCCTGTTGAGGATGACCGAGTCGCCCTTGGCTCCCACTACCGTCACCGTGAGGGTATCGGTGTAGGCGACAGCTGCTCCGCTGCGGGAGTAGAAGTTGAGCGTTGCCGTCACCGTGTTGTTGATGGTGCAGTCGACGCCTCCGCAGCCGTGCACGGCAGCTCCTGCCGCTATCATCGCGGCAACGAGGGCAACGGAGAGAAGGGCTTTGGCCGACTGACGCTTCATCAGAGTTCCTTTTCGATGTTATAGTTGTTGCGTCCTTCGGCGTTGCGGCTGATGAGATCGCCCAGGAAGCCCGCGAGGAACAGCTGCACGCCCATGAGCATGCCCACGAGGGCGAGGAAGAACCACACGCTGTCGGTGAGGCTGTTGCTGGCATCGATGATGCGGGCGATGAGCAGGCCGAGGACGATGAAGAAGCAGATGATGAAGATGACGGAGCCCCACAGGCCGAAGAAGTGCATAGGCTTCTTGCCGAACTTGCTGAGGAACCACAGCGTCATCAGGTCGAGGTAGCCGTTGACGAAGCGGTCGATGCCGAACTTCGTCTTCCCGTACTTGCGTGCCTGATGGTGCACGACTTTCTCGCCTATGCGGTCGAAGCCGGCGTTCTTGGCGAGGTAGGGGATGTAGCGGTGCATCTCGCCGTACACCTCGATGTTCTTCACCACATCCTTGCGGTACGACTTCAGCCCGCAGTTGAAGTCGTGTAGGTTGTGGATGCCGCTCACCTTGCGCGCTGTGGCGTTGAAGAGCTTGGTGGGGATGGTCTTGCTCAGGGGGTCGTAGCGCTTCTGCTTGTAGCCGCTCACCAGGTCGTAGCCCTCTTCGGTAATCATGCGGTAGAGCTCGGGAATCTCGTCGGGAGAGTCCTGCAGGTCGGCATCCATCGTGATGACAACGTCGCCCTGGGCACGCTTGAAGCCACAGAAGAGGGCAGGGCTCTTGCCGTAGTTGCGGCGGAACTTGACACCCTTCACGATGTCGGGCTGCTCGGCATGAAGTTTTTCTATCACATCCCACGACGTGTCGGTGCTACCGTCGCTAATGAAAAGCACCTCGTAGGAGAACTGGTTTTCGTCCATCACCCGCTTGATCCACGCAAACAGCTCGGGCAGGGACTCGGCTTCGTTATACAAGGGAACTACAACAGAAATATCCATATCGATAGGTTTTTAGTCGTTTTCATTTCATCAAGGCTGGGCGGTGGGCATTGAGCACTGCTACGGGCAGGGCGGCAATGCATCCCCAGAAGAGGTTGTTGCCCAGCAGCTGCATGGTGAGCTGGGCGGGAGTCATCGAGGCGATGGTCTTGAACGTCTCCTTCATCGAGTCGAGCTGCGCCTGCCACGAGGCGGTGTCGGTGACGCCCTCGATGGTGGTCGTCTGCATCTGCGCCAGGCTGTCGTTGAACGCGGCAGCGATGGTGCCGTGATCGAAGAACGTGAAGTAGATGTAGTGTGCGGCAGCCACTATCACCGAGGCGTAGAGGAACAGCTGCAGCGCGAAGCTCCAGGCTTTCGAGAACGTGATGTCGCCGTCCGACGTGAACGAATAGCGGAAGCGCTTGGTAAGCTTGTAAGCCAGCACGGGAACGGCAAGCGTGAGCACGACGAACAACAGCCCTGCCAGCGACGACTTGAAACTGAGCGGGAAGAGCATGAACTTTCCTATATAATAGAGTCCCAGCACGGCGCCGTAGTTCATGGCGTACTGGACGGTGGAGGGTTGTTGTTGCGACTGTTCCATATCCAGGCGACAAAGGTACGATTAAGCGAGCGGAGAACAAAATAAAAATTCTTTTATTTTTTCTCCTGAGCGAAAGTACCTTCGACCGAAGGTCAAAGATAGTGCAAGGCGAGAGGAATACAAAAGGAAAACAAGTTTTTCTTTTTATTTCCGAGCCGCAGCCTATCTAAAACCGCAGGTTAAAGTACGATGAAGCGAGCAGAAAGAAATCCCTGTTAAAATTTTACTCTACCAGCGCAAAGTCGAGTTGTTTCTTGTCGAGGTTGCAGCGGGCGACTTGTACGCGCACTTTCTCGCCCAGCACGTAGCGGTGATGGGAGCGACGCCCGATGAGGCAGTAGTTCTTCTCGTCGAACTCGTAGTAGTCGTCGTTCAAGTCGCGCATGGGGACGAGTCCCTCGCATTTGTTCTCCACGATTTCGGCATAGAGTCCCCACTCGGTGACGCCGCTGATGACAGCGTCGAACACCTGATCCTGACGGTCCATCATGTACTCCACCTGCTTGTACTTGATGCTGGCGCGCTCGGCAGCTGCTGCCTGCTGTTCCATAGCGCTGGCGTGCTCGCACAGCTCCTCGTACTTTCCCTTCGACACCGAGCGCCCTCCTGCCAGATAGCGGGCCAGCAGGCGGTGCACCATCATGTCGGGATAGCGCCGTATGGGCGAGGTGAAGTGGGTGTAGTAGTCGAAGGCGAGCCCATAGTGCCCGATGTTCTCGGTGCTGTAGCGTGCCTTCTGCATAGCCTTCAGCGAGAGGGTCTCCACGAGTTCCTGTTCAGCTTTGCCGCGCACGTCGTGCAGCAGCTTGTTGATGCTTGCCGAGATGACCTCCTTGCTGCCGCTGGTCTTGAGCTTGTATCCGAACTTGGTGATGAAGTGTGCCACACCCTCGAGCTTCTCGGGGTCGGGCACGTCGTGGATGCGGTAGGGGAAGGTCTTCTGCTGCTTCGTGGGCACCTTCCCTATCTCTTCGGCGACGATGCGGTTGGCGAGGAGCATGAATTCCTCGATGAGCTGGTGCGCTTCCTTCTGCTCCTTGAGGTGTACGCTGACGGGATGTCCCTCGGCGTCGATGTCGAAGCGCACCTCCACACGGTCGAAGTTCACCGAGCCGTTGGCAAAGCGCTCGGTGCGCAGGATCTGTGCCATGCGGTGGAGCACCATCAGCTCGTTGGTGTACTCGTCGCCCGGGAGCGGCTCGCGTGTGTTGCCGCGGGGCTTCTCCATCCCCAGCTGGCGCTCGATGATGGCCTGCACCTCCTCGTAGTTGTAGCGGCGGTTGCTGTTGATGACGGTGTGGACGATCTTATGATAGCGCACCTGCCCCTTCTCGTTCATGTGGACGATGACGGAGTAGCAGAGCTTGTCCTCGTTGGGGCGCAGCGAGCAGATGTAGTTGCAGAGGCGCTCGGGGAGCATCGGCACGGTGCGGTCGACGAGGTACACGGAGGTGCCCCTGTGCTCAGCCTCGCGGTCGATGATGCTGCCTTCCTTCACGTAGTGGGTGACGTCGGCGATGTGGACGCCTATCTCCCACTGCCCGCTCTTGAGCTGGCGGATGGAGAGCGCGTCGTCGAAGTCCTTGGCGTCGATGGGATCGATGGTGAAGGTTAGCACGTCGCGGAAGTCCTCCCTGCACGCTATCTCCTCGTCGGTGATGACGTCGGGGATGTGGCGTGCGGCGTCCTCGACGGCAGCCGGATAGACGTAGGGCAATCCGAACTCGGCAAGGATGGCGTGCATCTCCACATCGTTGTTGCCGCTCTTGCCCAGGATGTCGACGACGTTGCCGATGGGGTTCTTGGCGTGCCCGGGCCAGTCGACAACCTTCACGACGGCCTTCTCGCCGTTCTTCCCTCCTTTCAGCTTCTCCTTGGGGATGAAGATGTCGTTGCCCACCTCCTTGTTGTTGGTCATCAGGAAGGCGTAGTTCTTCTCCACCTTCAGCGTGCCCACGTAGGTCTTGCCCACGATGGTCTCCTCCGCCTCCTCCTTTTCGGCGCTCACGGGTGCCGTGAGCTGGAAGTATCCGCGGCGCACCTCCTCGATGTAGCCCTCCTCGAGCATCTCCGAGAGGATGTCGGCGGCAAGCATCTTCAGCGGGTGCGTCTTCAGGCGCAGCTCGTTGATGATGAGATTCAGGTTGATACTCTTCCCGGCGTTCTCCTGGAACAGGTCGCTCATGGCGGCGATGAGCATGCGCTTCGTGATTCGCTTGCTTTTCTTTTCGGCTGATTTCCTCATGGTGTTCGGAATTTTTCCGTAAAGATAGCCCAACGCTTGCGATTTGCAAAGTATTTTTCGAATTAATTTTGTTTTCCGCCGTGATATACTTATTTTTGCGAGACGAAAGACGACGAATACGCAAATCTTGTTGATTCATGGCAACGCAACTATCATTCGACGACCTGTGGAGCAGCACCGCGGAGCCGAAGCCCCGCAGGAAGCTCCTGGTGACGGGAGCCAGCGGCTTCATCGGTGGGTTCCTCGTGGAGAAAGCCCTGCAGGAGGGCTTCGACGTGTGGGCCGGCATCCGCGGCACCAGCAGCAGGAAGTGGCTTCAGGACGAGCGCATACACTTCATCGAGCTGACCTACGGCGATGTGGCGACGCTCCGCGCGCAGCTACAGGCGTTCGCTGCCGACGAGGGTAGGTGGGACGTCATCATCCACTGTGCCGGCGTCACCAAGTGCCTCGACCCCAACGACTTCAACCGCATCAACCTCATCGGCTCGCGCAACTTCGTCGACACGCTCGTCAACCTCTCCCTGGTGCCCCGCCAGTTCATCTTCATGAGCTCGCTCGGCGCCTACGGCCCCGTGCACGAGGCAGAGCCGCACGTCCCCATCACCGATGCCGACGAGCCCCGTCCCAACACGCGCTACGGCATCAGCAAGCTGCACGTCGAGGACCACCTGAAGAACATCGGTGACTTCCCCTACGTCATCTTCCGCCCCACAGGCGTCTACGGCCCGCGCGAGAAGGACTACTTCCTCATGGTCGAGGGCATCAGCAAAGGCATCGACGTCGCCCTCGGGCGCAAGCCGCAGGACATCACCTTCATCTATGTCAAGGACCTCGTGAAGGCCGTCTTCCTCGCCATCGATAAGGGCGTCACCCAGCGCGCCTACTTCGTGAGCGACGGCGACGTGCACACCAGCCGCGACTTCAGCGACCTCATCTGCCGCGAGCTGCCCAAGGAGCACGTCCTCCGCATCGTCGCACCCCTCTGGCTAGGAAGGGCGGCAGCAGGAGCCTGCGAGCTGTGGAGCCGCATCGCCAAGAAACCCGTCACCCTCAACAAGGACAAGTACAACATCCTCCGCCAGCGCAACTGGATCTGTGACATCCAGCCCCTGCGCGACGAGCTCGGCTTCAGCCCCGACTACAACCTCGAGCGCGGCGTCGCCGAAACCATCCGCTGGTACAAGGAGGAACATTGGATATAGAAGAATCAGACAAACCATTCAAATACATCACACACTATGCTTTTCCCAAAATCAACCTACATCCAGCGCCGCGCCCTCCTCAAGCAGAAGGTAGGCAGCGGGCTCATCCTCATCTTCGGCAACAACGAGGCCCCGAGCAACTATCCCAACAACGCCTATAAGTTCCGCCAGGACAGCTCGTTCCTTTATTTCTTCGGGCAGCACCGCGACGGACTGGTGGGCGTCATCGACATCGACAACGACAAGGAATACCTCATCGGCAACGATATCGACATCGAGGATATCATCTGGACGGGATTCGTTCCCTCCGTGCACGACCTGGCCGAGGAAGCCGGCGTCGCCCACAGCGCACCTATGAGCAAGCTCCAGCAGATGGTCAACGCCGCCAACGCCAAGGGGCAGACCATCCACTTCCTGCCGCCCTACCGTCACGACATCATGATACAGATCAGCGACCTCCTCGGCATCCATCCGCTGAAGACACGCGCCGCTGCCTCCGTGCCCCTCATCAAGGCCGTCGTCGACATGCGTGCCGTCAAGAGCCCCGAGGAGATTGCCGAGATAGAGCGCGCGATGGCCATCGGCTACGAGATGCACACCACAGCCATGAAGGCTTGCCGCCCGGGCGTCACCGAGAAGTACATCGCCGGCCTCCTCGAAGGCATCGCCTGCGGGCACGGCTGCAAGGTGTCGTTCAACACCATCCTCAGCATGCACGGCGAGATCTTCCACGGCGACCCCTCTCTGCGCCCCCTCGAAGCCGGACGCCTCATGCTCTGCGACGCTGGCGCCGAGACGGTAGAGAACTACTGCTCCGACAACACCCGCGTTACCCCCATCAGCGGTAAGTTCACCTCCCGCCAGCGCGACATCTACTCCATCGTCGAGGCCTGTCACGACCTCGTCATCGAGCGCGCACATCCCGGCGTGAAGTGGCTCGACATGCATCTCGATGTCTGCCGCCTCATGACCGACCGCCTCAAGGACCTCGGGCTCATGAAGGGCAACACCGACGATGCCGTGCAGGCAGGCGCTCACGCTATGTTCCTCCAGCACGGGCTCGGACACATGATGGGTATGGACGTGCACGATATGGAAGGCCTCGGACAGGTCTATGTAGGCTTCGACGACGAGGTGCGCCCCTCCACACAGTTCGGCACCGACTGCCTGCGCTGCGGACGTCGCATCCAGCCCGGATGGGTGCTCACCGACGAGCCCGGCATCTACTTCATCCCCGCCCTCATCGACAAGTGGAAGGCCGAGAGAAAGCACGCTGAGTTCATCAACTACGACCTGCTGGAGACCTACAAGGACTTCGGCGGCATCCGCCTCGAGGACGACCTCCTCATCACCCCCG
>JAGAAS010000005.1 GCA_017615125.1 Bacteroidaceae bacterium | reverse complement strand
CCAACGGCGCGCGTAGTGTTTCACAACTCACCCTCACCCTTCGGAAGGAACACAGAAAATGGGTGCTGCGACATACCGATGCCGAGAACGTGTCTGTCACGGACTACGAGCCAGACCCCGACTTCATGACAACGTTTGCTCCGCAGATGGAGACCGTCAAAAAGTACGTCTCCAAACGCATTGGCACCTTCACAGAGACGCTCTCTACGCAAGACGCTTATTTCGGCCCCTGCCCCTTTATGGATTTTATTCACCAGATGCAGCTCGACATCACCCGTGCTGACATATCGCTGGCTGCGCCTCTTTCGCTGAATGCCACCATAAAGGCTGGCGACGTTTATGTACGCGACATGTTCAATCTCTATCGATACGAAAACATGCTCTACACCATGTTGTTGAAGGGACACGAAGTCCGCGACCATCTAGAGATGTCCTATGCGCTTTGGGCCAACCAAATGCACTCGGCAAATGACCATCTTCTTCTCTTCGACGAGAATGAGAGCAACACAGCCAATGGCGATAAAAACACGGGTAAGGGACGTCCGAAGTTTAAGAACATCTATTACAACTTCGACACCGCTGCCGGCATTCGTTATGAAGTGGATGTCACGAAACCCATCGGGCAACGTGTGCGCATCCTCAGCATGGCTGACGGACAACCCTTCGACCCCGAAAGGGTCTATCGTGTGGCTGTTAACTCCTACCGCGGCAACGGAGGAGGCGAGCTGCTCACCCGTGGCGCAGGCATCCCGCAGGAGGAATTGCGCAAACGCGTGGACTACAGTACCGATGCCGACCTTCGCTTCTACATGCTCTCCTACATCGAGGCTCGCGATACCATCACTCCTCGCTCCGTCTGCCAATGGCGTTTCGTTCCCGAGAAGTGGACCATCCCCGCTGCCAAGCGCGACAAGAAGCTGTTGTTTGAATAATCTACAAGCTGAACCATCTAGACACTTTTCTTAAAATGAGAATGAAAAGAGTGATTGGCTTGATACTGGTTTTCGGGATTGTAGCGATGATGACAGGCTGCAAGCCGGATGCTGACATCATGCAAAAAGTGGATGGCGGGTATGTCGTCAACACAACAAAGCTGTCAGAAGATGTCTATGGCTATGAATGGACAACGCCCGTAAAGATTTACATTACTGACAACAAGATAACAAAGGTTGAAGCTCTTCCGAACCACGAAACGCCCCGCTACTTTGCACGGGTGAAGACGCATCTCCTCCCACAATGGAACGGCATGGACGTATCGAAGGCGTTGAAAACCGACGTGGATGGAGTAACGGGAGCCACCTACTCATGCAAAGCCGTCAAGGAAAACGTCCGTTTAGGACTGGAGTACTACAAGAAACACCGGAAGCATTAGAGATTAAGACAATGGTAATAAAGCCCTATATTCATACCGTCCACTATTACGAGACGGATAAGATGCAGGTAACGCATCACAGCAACTACATCCGTTTCATGGAAGAGGCACGTATCGACTTCATGGAACAGCTGGGGTATGGTTTTGAGAAGATGGAGGCTGAAGGGATTGCATCGCCCGTGATGAGTGTGACGTGCAACTACCGCAAGCCTACGACATTCCCTGACAAGATTGTCATCACGCTGCACGTTGAGGAGCTGGCACGACTAAAGATGCGCTTCGGCTACACAATGAAGGTAGGCGACACGGTGGTGTGCACGGCATCAAGCCAACATTGTTTTTTTCGCAACGGACGCCCCGTTTCGTTAGAGGAATCCTTGCCAGATTTTTACGAAATCCTAAAGGCTTTTTTGAAAGAGGAGAAAAAGTAACTACAGTTCCTTCGTTATCTCTTCCAGCGGCTTGCGGGTCTTGACAGGGGCATTGTCATCTACAGGATAACCGAGGGGCACAAGAGCCACAGGCTCTACATGCTCTGGCAAATCGAAGGCCCTACGGATGCCTTCAGCATCGAAATTGCATACCCAGCAAGTGCCCAGTCCCTGCTCGGCTGCGGCAAGGCAAAGATGTTCTGTGGCAATAGCCACATCAACATCGGCATGGTCCTTACCGTCACTACGACGTTTCCACGACTGGGAATGATCGGCACAGCATATGATAATCACGGGTGCTTCGCGAAACCAAGGACGGTCGTAGCAGGGATAGGCTTTTTCCTTGGCTTCGTCGGACTTCAGAACCAGAAACTTCCAAGGCTGGAAATTGACTGCCGAGGGTGCCAGACGAACACATTCGAGTATGTACGTAAGCTTGGAGTCTTCCACGGAAACATCTTTTTTGTAGGCGCGCACAGAATAACGCAGTAGGGAAAGGGATTTGAGAGACATAAATAGTAGCGAATTTATAGCGTTAAGGATTGTTCTTTCAGAATAAGGGGCTGCGGAATTAGAATAGGGGGCTGTGAAATTAGAATAAGGGAATACGGAATTAGAATAAGGGAATAATCTGCGTTACTTTATTCCTCGGGCAGTTTTGATAGCTTCGTAGGCTTCGTTGACGGCGCGGAACTTTTCCGTAGCGTTCTTGACAACTTCCTCCCCTGCCCCAGCCACTTTGTCGGGATGATACTTGAGTGCCATGCGACGGTAGGCTGTCTTCACCTCGTCGTCGGTAGCCGAGGGGGAAATCTCCAGCACGGTATAGGCCCAGTTGGGGTCTTTCGTCTTCTGATAAAGAGCGGCAAGGGAGTTGTAGTCGGCTTGTGAGAGCCCCATACCCGCTGCAATCTGCTCTATCACCTGCTGCTCACGCGGGTCAAAATCCCCATCCACATTGGCAAGGTCAAGTAGCATGTGGACTATCTCAAGGCGCGTGGAGTAGTTGACATTCTCACCTATCTGACGCGACACGCTGACAGGGTCTATCTCCTTTTCCAACAGCTGCTTTAGCAGTTGAAGTGCCTGCTTGGCGCTCGCCTCGTCATAGTTGGCACGCAAGTAGGCTTTCACATGCTCCAGCTCAGACTTCAGCAGACGCCCGTCGGCTTTCATGACGCAGGCGATGAGAACAAGAATGGAGACTCGGATGTCGCCCACCGTGGCACGCTGTCTTGTATAAGTTGTGCCCGAGCGCCCGCCCCTGTCGTACGCTCCTCCAGGGCTATCGCCCTCCCTCTCATACGAAAGTACGGCAATGCCCTTGTCAACCATCGAACCCAGAATGGCACCCAGAATAGCGCCTATCGGGCCGCTGAGCACAAAGCCCAGTCCT
>JAGAAS010000053.1 GCA_017615125.1 Bacteroidaceae bacterium | reverse complement strand
AGTTCGGTCTCTATCTATCGTGGGCGCAGGAAATTTGCGTGGCTCTGACACTAGTACGAGAGGACCGTGTTGGACCGACCTCTGGCCTGCCGGCTGTTCCGCCAGGAGCACCGCCGGGTAGCCACGTCGGGATCGGATAAGCGCTGAAAGCATCTAAGTGCGAAGCCGGCCGCAAGATTAGATTTCCCTTGAGGGTCGTCATAGACGATGACGTTGATAGGCTGCAGGTGTATAGACGGCGACGTCACAGCCGAGCAGTACTAATTGCCCGAGACTTCCGCCTCTGTGGGCGGAGTATACGTTCGGTTTGCGGAGCGCGCTCGTTTGCTGCCGGACTGGTCTGTGTGTATGTCGGTACATTGAATAGAATACCTTTTGGGAAGCCCATTCAGGTGGCAATGGTGCCGGGGTTCCACCTCTTCCCATCCCGAACAGAGAAGTTAAGCCCGGCCGCGCCGATGGTACTGCGCAAGTGGGAGAGTAGGTAGCCGCCGCTTTTTCGGGTCCCCGTTGTCCTCAAGGACGGCGGGGGCTTTCTTTTTCCCCGCAGGGAGGTTCGCTTCCTAATATAAAGGTGTCGTCGGCTTGCCTTGCAAAACTGTCTCCCTTTTGGGGCGCGTGGGCAGAATCATGAATCTATAAAAATATCTTTTTTCTTATTTTCGTTCAACAGACGTTGCTCTTTTGATAATGAGCTATTGTTAGATTCTTCTGATTTTGGTTCCCTTTATTTTGATTATTCCGTTTCTTTTGCTTTCTTTGCATTGTCTTTGATAAATAGACACTATGAGTAAGTTAGAAAATGCTGTACTTGTGATACTGCTTTTTATTATGCCGTGCAAAGCACAGGTCTATACGGCAGGTGACTTTTTCAAGGCAAATATTAAGACAGATGGCACTTTGGTATATGACGTAATGGCCGAGGGAGAAAGCAAGCCTATTGTTTGGGGAATGGACGTGGCTTGGGATAGCGAGACGAATGTGCGACGGGGAGTCGCCTATATTGGTAGTGATCAGATAGGGCTTGGGCGTGCCTCATTTCAGAGTAATTATGAATTAACATCTGAAGGAGAATTGTGCCAAGATCAGAAAAAAGCATTAGAAAGTCGATTGAAACATCTTGAGCACATTGGTAAACATATTCAGATTGTACTAAATAGCGACCCAGGCGATGGTTCTGATGTAAAGACTATGTATAAGAATAGTGCGGCAATGTGGGCGCAGCTTATATATAAAACCTATCTTTATACACGTGCTAAGGGGTTTAATGTTTGTACAGTATCACCTTTTAACGAACCAGACTTTGGTTGGGGACAGGGAAGCATTGATGACTTTTATGCTATCTGTAAAGAGTTGCGTGGTGGTAATTATCCGCTGCTTGATACGGTGCGTATAAGCGCTGGAAATACGCTTAACTGTGATAAGGCTTCGTATTGGTACAATTATATGAAGCCATACGTAAATGAGGGAAATACTCACCAGTTGGCTGGTTCGTTCAAGAACTATGCGGATTTCTTTGCTGAGGTGCGAGCCGATGGAAACTGTGCTACTGCCGATGAATTGCATAACGTGATGGAAGCGATGGTTGGCGTGGAGTATGGAATGCAAAACGGTATTTGGTGGGGCTTTGACGGACTTGCGCGTGGAGAATTCTGCCGAGCCAGTTTCGGCGACAGGCTTGCTTATGCTGAAGATCGTGCTCATTGGACTGCTGCTAGTGTTTATCGTAATACGCTGGATGATAGAATAGAGGCCTTTATAGGAACAAGTGAGCGACAGGCAAATCCGTCATCATATCGATTTGTTTCAAAGGATAGGGATGTCTATTATGATGGTTATGGCCCTCAGCGCGAATTCGTCGTTCAGATGCCAGGCGGAAAAACAGGAAGCTATCAAAATGGACAAACCAATGCTGAACGTGTGGTTATGATTACATGGGGAGAAGACGTGCCTCCTGCTCCCATTGACGGTACTTATGTGATCATGAATAAGAATAGCCGTTATGTGATGGGCATTGAGAATGGCTCGTCTTCGGATGGCACGAAGATAGGGCAATATTCATACGGAACAGGTGGAAAGAAATACTTACAATGGAATATTGTTCCTTGCGGCCCAGACACATACGGGGATCTAAGCTATTATAAGATTACTAGTGTGGCTAATGGCCTTACTCCTGATGTATGGAACTGGTCCTTGGACAAGTGGGGAGACGTGAAACTATTCAATGGCTCCTTTGGCGATAATGAACTTTGGTGGTTCGAATATGTGGGAGATGGTGACTATATCATTCATAATAAGCACAGCAATCTTGTGTTGGAAGTTGCAGGAGGAAGTAAAGCAAACGGCGCAAATATCTATCAGGATATTCGTACAGGTGAAGATAAACAGCGTTGGCGTCTGATTCCTATAGATGCACGTTGTGAATTGAATGCTCCTGAAACGCCCGTTGGTCTTGAAGCCCAAGGCTTGATTGCGGGAATTCGGCTTTGTTGGCAAGCAAACAAAGAAACGGATTTGGATGGATATACTGTGCTACGTGCCGACTCAGAAGATATGGAATGGAATACAATAGGAAGGAGAATTAAGGACACTATCTTTGTCGATAATACTTGTGTCCCTGGGCATACCTATTTATATAAAATAAAGGCAATAGATTACTCAGTGAACAGCTCGGAATCATGCGAGCCAGTTGTTGCTATCACAAGCGGTGAAAAGGGATTGGTGGCACAATGGCAGTTTGATTCAGATTTGAGTGATACATCGGGAAACTTGTTCGATGCTTCTTGCTGTGATAAACCCGCCTATGCAAATGCAGCCTTGGCTACGTTGCATGCTTCAGGGACTACGTCAATCAATCTTGATGGAACCAAATACATCCAAGTTCCGTATGCGGTTGCTCAGATGTCAGAGATGACAATCTGTGGATGGTTTAAGATGAAGGAGGCAACGCCTTCTGCTCGAATGAGGCTTTTTGACTTTGGAAGTGGGGAGGATGACTGTATGTACCTTACGCCAAATAATGGTAGCGAAATGTGTCTGATGCTAAAGAAAGAAGGTCAAGAAGAGAGCATAACATCAAAGAAATTGACGGGGACGAATTGGAGACACATTGCCGTTACTTTCTCGGCAGAAAAAGTATCTGTTTGGATTGACGGAGAAGAAGTAGCTTCGTCAGATGAAATATCGCTTTCCCCTCTTGATATAGCTCCTGTTATTTGTAACATCGGGCGAAGCCAAAGCAATGCTGATCCATTTCTTAAAGCATACGTAGATGATGTACGTATCTATAACTATTCGCTTTCTGCAGCAGAATTGAGCGATGTCATGAACGACACAGATGTATCTGAAGTGAAATGGGAAACTATGGGTGATAATTCGTTGAATGAGAGTGACGGATTGTTGTATGATTTAATGGGACGCCGCATTTCTGCAGTGAAGAAAGGAATCTATATTATGTGCGGAAAGAAATACTATGTAAAGTAGAAAGGCTATCTTTTAGCACTTTTTGAATCGGTATGCGCAAAAATCGATATTTTTACTACATTTCTTAATGTGAGTTTTGTGTTATGCCAGTAACTTTGCAGCGCAATAATATAAAGGAGAAAAATATATGGAAGGGATTATTCAAATGTTGGAAGTGAGTCTTCGTCGTAACTGGACTTTGGATGCACTTACTGACTATAAAGGCACTACTCTTCAATATAAGGATGTTGCCCGCAAGATAGAGAAACTGCATATCATGTTCGAGCAGATAGGCATCGAGAGGGGCGATAAGATAGCGCTTTGTGGACGTAACAGTTCCAACTGGGGAGTAGCGTTCCTTGCTACGATTACCTACGGAGCCGTTGCTGTACCCATTCTTCACGAGTTTAAGCCCGATAACATACACAACATTATCAACCATTCAGATCCGAAACTTGTCTTCGTAAGTGACCAAATCTGGGAAGGCCTTCTTCCTGATGCTATTCCGGGAGTGCTTGGTGTTGTTCAGATCAATGATTTCTCTATCCTTGAGTCGCGCGATGAGCGTCTGGATTATGCTCGTGCTCATCTGAACGAGCTTTTCGGACAGAAATATCCATCCAGATTCACTCCGGAAGACATTCATTATCCGACACCCGATGAAGAAGATTTGGCAATTATCAATTATACGTCGGGCTCAACGGGATTTTCCAAAGGGGTAATGATTCCTTATCGCGCTCTTTCGTCAAATGTGGAGTTTGCCTATGGAGTAGTACTCTTGAATGCAGGCGACAAGGTTGTGTCGATGCTTCCTATGGCGCATATGTACGGAATGGCTTTCGAGTTTCTTTACGAGATGACGGTAGGAGCTCACGTCTTTCTCCTGACGCGCACTCCCAGCCCGAAAATCATCTTTAATGCCTTCAACGACGTAAAACCAAATATCATTGTTGCTGTTCCTCTTATCATTGAGAAGGTAATCAAGAAGATGGTTCTTCCAAAGCTTGAAACTCTTCCTATGAAAATGCTTCTCCGTATGCCTATCGTGAACGATGCAGTACGCAAGAATGTGCGCGATCAAATGATGCGTTCGTTTGGAGGAGAATTCTACGAGGTAATCATTGGCGGAGCTGCCTTTAATCAGGAGATCGATCAGTTCCTCCATTCTATTCGTTTCCCTTATACGGTAGGATATGGAGCTACCGAGTGTGCTCCGATCATCTGTTATGAAGATTGGAAGAGTACCGTTCCTGGAAGTTGCGGAAAACCTGTAATCAATATGGAGGTACGAATCGACAGCCCCGATCCTTCCCAAGTAGTGGGAGAGATACTATGCCGAGGAAAGAATGTTATGCTGGGCTACTACAAGAATGAAGAACTAACGCGGGAGTCTATCGACGCTGATGGCTGGTTCCATACGGGAGATCTTGGCATTATGGACGCCGATGGGCGACTGTATATCAAAGGACGTAGCAAGAATATGCTGCTTAGCGCCAACGGGCAGAACATTTACCCCGAGGAGATTGAAGATAAACTGAACAACTATCCATTCGTTTCCGAGTCGCTTGTTATCGACAGGAATGGAAAACTCGTTGCATTGGTATTCCCTGATTTTGACCAGTTTACAAATACAGAATACACAGAAAAAGACCTTCCTGCCTTGATGGAAGAGAATCGCAAGAAGCTCAACGACGCACTTCCTTCTTATTCGCAGATATCGGAGTTCGTTATTCAGGCAGAAGAATTTGAGAAGACTCCAAAGAAGAGTATCAAGCGATTCCTGTATAATTGATTTAATACTCTCTGGCTCCAAGCGAAGTCAAAGCAACTCTTTTGCTGACACTTCTGAGCGAGTGTTTTTCAATGGGGGTTGCTCAACGCGTTGAGCAAGGTTACCCAACGCGTTGAGCAACCTTACCCAACGCGTTGGGTAACCCATGAAGTCAAAGAAAAAATGATAAGGAGAGATCCTGCTTTTTGAGATGAAGTGTTGCGGCTCTGTCAGTAGCTTCTTTCTCCGAATATTGCGCTTCCGATGCGTACCATATTGGCTCCTTCGCTAACGGCAATCGGATAGTCCTGTGTCATTCCTTCGGATAAAATACGGAAGTGAGGGTCGTCGGCAAAGAATGTTTCCTTGATTTTGAGGAATAGCGAGTAAACGGTTCGGAATTCTTTGCGTATCTGCTTTTCGTCTTCCGTGTTGCTCGCCATAGCCATAAGGCCTGTGATGCGGATGTGCTTCAGCTCTTTCCAAGGTTCTGTGCTCAATAGAGAAAAGCACTCATCGGGCGTCAATCCGAACTTTGACTCCTCCTGCGCTACATGTAGCTGAAGCAGGCAGTTGATAACTCTGTCGTAGCGGGCTGCGTGCTTGTCGAGTTGTTGCAAAACGCGCATGGAATCAACGCTTTGCACGGTGTCGACAAAAGAGGCCATGTATTTTATCTTGTTTGTCTGAACATGTCCTGTGAAGTGCCATTTGATGTCTTTGGGAAGAACCTCTGCCTTTGCCGCCATTTCAAGAATATGGTTCTCGCCAAAGCAGCGCTGTCCTGCAGCGTAGGCTTCGGCAATCATCTCGGCAGGATGGTACTTCGAGATTGCTACCAGCTCGACTTCGGGAGGTAAGGTAGAGCGAATGGAAAGCAGATTTTCTGTAACAGACATTTCGCGCAGACGATAGTAGAGTTACGACTCTGAGAACACTATTGTTGGAAAAAGGTATTATTTGAAAACATCCATATAGGGTGCTTCTCGTACGGAAGCAATCGTGTAATCCATCATAGAGCCCTTCATGAACTCTTCAAGTCTGACTACCGCATTGCGCAAGTCCGATGCCTGCACGAGTACATCTTGGCGTGTTTTCTTTTCGGCTGCCGTCTTTTCGTCAAGAGTGATGAAGACAAGCTTTATCTTGAAGTATCGATCGGCTAGCTCATCATCTGTAAACACCAACTCTCCGTATTTGACACGCTTGATGTCGGTTACCATGAATTCGCCACTTATGTACGACTTCATCTCGTGCGTCATCCTTCTCTCCACTTCGGAACAGCTGATGCCGTTCACCAGATAGCTTTCGCCTTTTACCCGTTTTGGGGTGCCGTCTTCTGTCAATTTGTCGTATTCAATCTTCGACTCAAACCATTCGTTTTGCATAGATGTTTCTTTATTGTTTTCTAGGTGCAAAGATACACTATTCCGTTTGCAGAACAAAACGTAACTCCTTCTATTTTTTTGCAAAGTTGAATAATAATCTGCCTGCTATGACAAATATCTGTAAAATGTGAGGTTGTTCGTTTTAGATATGGTTTTTTTGTTGTATTTTTGCAACGAGAGAGAGTTTATTTTAATTGTTTAGAAGTATCTAACAACATTCCTTTATGCCCCAGATATCAGAACGAGGTACCTTGATGCCCGCATCACCTATCCGCAAGCTTGCCCCTTTGGCTTATGCTGCCGAAGAACGCGGTGTTAAAGTCTATAGATTGAATATCGGTCAGCCTGACCTTCCGACGCCTCAGGCGGCTCTCGATGCTATTCGTAATATCGACAGGCAAGTCCTTGAGTATAGTCCTTCGCAAGGCTATCGTAGCTATAGGGAGAAGCTCGTCAAGTATTATGCAAAGTACAACATCTTTGTCACAGCCGACGATATCATCGTTACGACGGGAGGTTCGGAAGCTGTTTTGTTCGCTTTCCTCGCTTGCTTGAATCCAGGCGATGAGATTATCGCTCCCGAACCAGCCTATGCCAACTATATGGCATTCGCTATTTCGGCTGGAGCTATCATCCGCACCGTTACGACGACGATTGACGAAGGCTTCTGCCTACCGAAGGTTGAGAAATTTGAGGAATTAATCAACGAGCGTACCAAAGCCATTCTTATTTGCAATCCCAACAATCCTACGGGCTATCTCTACACTCGCAAAGAGATGAACCGGATTCGGGATTTGGTAAAGAAATACGACTTGTATCTTTTCTCGGACGAAGTATACCGGGAGTTTATCTATACGGGTTCTCCTTATATTAGTGCTTGTCATCTGGAGGGCATCGAGAATAATGTTGTGCTGATTGATTCCGTATCGAAGCGTTATAGCGAATGCGGTATTCGTATAGGCGCGCTTATCACAAAGAACGAAGCCGTTCGGCAGGCTGTGATGAAATTCTGTCAGGCTCGTCTGAGCCCTCCTCTGATAGGACAGATAGCTGCGGAAGCTTCTCTCGATGCGGGCGAAGAGTACGAACGCGAGAATTACGACGAGTATGTAGAGCGTCGTAAGTGCCTTATCGACGGGCTTAATCGTATTCCCGGAGTTTATAGTCCTATCCCGATGGGCGCTTTCTATACTGTAGCCAAGTTGCCGGTTGACGATGCCGAAAAGTTTTGTGCCTGGTGCTTGAAGGACTTTAACTATGAAGGCGAGACGGTAATGATGGCTCCTGCTTCGGGCTTCTACACGACTCCGGAACTGGGGAAGAACGAAGTCCGTATGGCTTATGTGCTGAAGAAGGAAGACCTCCAGCGAGCATTGTTTGTGCTCGGGAAAGCGCTTGAGGCTTATCCTGGGCGCGTGGAGTAGTATTCGTCTGAATTCTTCCGTCTGACGTTTGTATGAACCTTGAACGCTTCTTAGCCCGGCGACTTCACAAAAGCGAGAAGAACAATCGTCGTGTGTCGCGCCCTGCTGTCATCATTGCTGAGGCAGGCGTCGCGCTGGGCTTGTGCGTTATGATTATTACCATTTGCGTTTCGCTGGGCTTCAAGCATCAAATACGCTCAAAGGTTATCGGTTTCAACAGCCATATTCACGTGAGCAGCTTTGAATCGGCTACATCGTATGAGTCGACTCCTATAGTCGCCGACGATTCGCTTTGCTCTCTCCTTTCTGCTATGGAAGGCGTGGAGCGAGTGCAGCGTTATGCAACCAAGCCCGGCCTTTTCAGGGTAGGAGACGAATTCTTGGGCTTCGTGCTGAAAGGAGTGGGAGAGGAATACGACTTTTCTTTCTTTGCTGACTATCTGAAAGAAGGCTCTGTCGATAGCGTGCTGCATGCACAAAAAGGCAATCAGGTGTTAGTCTCGCGCATAATGGCTGACAAGCTCGACATCCATGTGGGCGACAGGTTGGAAACCTATTTTATTGAGAATACGATTCGCGCTCGTCGCCTGACGGTATGCGGAATCTACGATACAGGATTCGGTGACTTCGACGAGCTGTTTGCTCTTACCGACTTGGGGGCTGTTCAGTCACTCAACCGATGGGATAGTACCGAAGTGGCTGGCGTTGAGATAGGGATAGACGATTATGACGAACTCTCGCTCCGTTCTTACGAAATCGGCAGGATGTTGGACGAGTATGGAAATGCTCATAGCACTTCGTACTTCGTTCAGACCATTGAGGAACAGAATCCTAACCTTTTTGCGTGGCTCGATGTCCTTAACGTCAATGTCTGGGTCATTCTTCTGCTTATGCTGGGCGTAGCGGGCTTTACGGTCATCTCTGGCTTGCTGATACTTATCCTTGAAAAGACTCAGTTCATCGGAGTCCTGAAGGCTCTCGGCTCTCCCAATGTGTCTATCCGCAAAGTGTTCCTTTGGCTCTCGGCCTACATTATCGGGCGAGGAATGCTCTGGGGAAATATCATCGGCTTGGGGCTGTGCGCCATCCAGAAGTTCACGGGACTTATCCCCCTCGATCCGAAGAACTACTACCTCGACTGCGTGCCCATCGAGTTCAACTGGCCCTTGCTCATTCTGCTTAACGTGGGGATGCTTGTGGCTTCGGTAGCGATGCTTATCATCCCTTCGCAGTTGGTTTCGAAGATATATCCCTCCCGCGTTCTCCAGTTTGAATAAAGAGTCAACGATTTGACATCAAGCGAAGTTGGAGCATTCTCAGCAAATGCTCCTGGAGGGTTGTTTTACAAGGGGGGTCGATCAACGCGTTGATCGAGGTCTACCAACGCGTTGATCGAGGTGTGACAACGCGTTGATCGACCCCCGAAGTTAAAGAAAAAAACAGCAAGGGAAAAGTATACCCTTTGCAACACATTCTGTATAATTGTCTAAAAAAGGCTGTTTCCTGTTTTTTTGTTGCATAATATTTTGTTTTCTTCTTTGTTGTCACTATTTTTGTGACAATTATGGCAAAGAAGAAAGAAAAGATTCCGTTTGAACGGCATCCGAAGTCGGCACGTTCGCATCGGCTCATCACGCTCATGAGTGAGGAGGAGGTGCAGATGGTAGATCACTACCTTCGTAAGTACCACATCACGAACAAGAGCCGCTGGATGCGCGAGACATTACTTCAGTTCATCCTTCGAAACCTGGAGATTGACTATCCCACGCTTTTCGATGAGCATGATATGCGCCGATGAACGATGAGTATTACATGCGCCAAGCCCTTCAGGAGGCCCGTGTGGCTTATAGTGAGGGCGAGGTTCCTGTGGGGGCGGTTGTCGTCTGTCAGGAACGTATCATAGCGCGTGCACATAACCAGACGGAGCGGCTGACGGATGTTACGGCTCACGCCGAAATGCTCGCGCTCACGTCTGCTTCGAACTATCTGGGCGGGAAGTATCTGACGGAGTGCACGCTTTATGTTACCGTCGAGCCTTGCGTGATGTGCGCCGGCGCGCTTGGATGGTCGCAGATTTCCCGTATAGTATACGGTGCTGAGGACGAGAAACGCGGATTCCAACGCTTTGCACCCGCCGCGCTTCATCCGAAAACCGATGTCGTTGCGGGAGTTCTGGCTGACGAATGTGCAGCTCTGATGAAGGAGTTCTTTCAATTGCGTCGTTGAGAAGTGTCTTTGCGGCAAGCCTTTTTGACAAACAAAAACTTAACTGATTATTCCGATATGATGAATATGCATTCCAACACAACTGTCCGTCGTTGTCTCATCACGCTTCTATGTCTGATGACAGCAGTCGCTTCTGCCTTTGCGCAGAGTGATAAAGACACCTTCAAGAAGCTCTATTCCTATGTATATAAGACTTCTGTCTTCAACCAGAAGTGCCCCCAGGAAAAGGTGTACCTTCATTTCGACAACACGGCCTATTTTCAGGGCGATGTCATTTGGTTTTCTGCTTGGGTCATCAATGCTTCTACTGGGCAGCCGGCACCAAGCCGAGTGCTCTATGTTGACTTGATGTCTCCGACGGGAGTTCTCCTGAATCAATTGAAGCTCAAGGTTGTTGACGGAAGATGTCACGGCTCCTTCCCCCTTGTCGACCGTTCCACGCAGGAGGCACGCGAGTTGCGCGGAGTGCTCAGCTATCCGAGCGGATACTACGAAGTGAGGGCCTACACGATGAATATGCTCAACTTTGGCGAGCAGGGTATCTTCTCGCGCGTGTTCCCCGTCTACGAGGCTCCGAAGGAGGAGGGCAACTACGAGAATCCTGTGCTCAATGCAAGCATCGCTCCTTGGGTGACAACCAATCGCCCCAAGCAGGAAAAGGAACAAAAGGTAAATGTAACCTTCTATCCCGAGGGGGGAAACCTCGTGCAGGGGTTGTCTTGTCGCGTTGCCTTCAAGGCGGTTGATGAGAAAGGGCAGGGAATCCCCGTTCTGGGCACAGTAAAAGATGAGAAAGGAGAAGGAGACGACTTGGCGTTGCTTACAACTCTGCACGACGGAATGGGATATTTTTCGTTCACCCCGACGCGCAAGCGCCACGTAGTCAATATCGTATACGAAGGGAAAACCTATTCCTTCCGCTTGCCGGAAGCGCTCAGCACAGGAAGCACGCTCCTCGTTGACGCCTCCGACTCCCTCTCGCTGCGCGGAAGGCTTTCGATGAAGGCATCGCGAAAGCAAACGACTCCGCTCATTGGAGTCTCGCTTATGTGCAGGGGCATTGCCTGCTATTTCGATTCTCTCCGGTTGGTGCCTTCCGTCGAGGATGCTTCCTTGCTTCAGACAACATTTGCTATTCCAAGTGATGATCTCCCGACAGGAGTTCATCAGCTTACCCTCTTTACGGAAGAAGGGGAGGTGTTGGCTCAGCGGATGGCTTTCATAAACAACGGAATCTCTTCGGCGCATGTAGACGTCACCTCCGACAAACGAGTCTATCAGCCCTTTGATCCAATCAATCTGCAGCTTTCTGCAACCGATGTCTATGGAAAGCCTTTGCAGACAAATCTTTCCGTTGCCGTACGGGATGGACAGAACTTAGGCACAGCTTATCAAGACAATATGCTGACTAACCTGCTCCTCTCGTCGGAGCTGAAAGGGTTCATCAACCAGCCTGAATGGTATTTTGAGAGTAAGGACCGTCTCCATAGGCAATCCCTTGATCTCCTTATGATGACGCAAGGGTGGACACGCTACAACTGGCGTCAGATGAGTATGGTGGAGCCATTCACCATAAAGCATTATGTGGAAAACGGCCTCGTGCTTGACGGCGTGATGCTGACGAGACGTACGGGCAAACCTCTTGCTGGCGCTTCGCTCACGATGAAGCTCTATTCGCGCGACAGACAGTTCTCGCAGCAAAGCACGGTTGTTACCGACGCTGAGGGACGCTTCGGCTTTGCGGTAGAAGACTTCGACAGCATTTGGGATATGTTCCTTACTGCCAAGCATAAGAACGAACCCGTTGATGTTCGTTTGCGTCTCGATCGTGCCGATCGTCCTGCGCCGCGTGCCTACGTGCCTACCGAGCTTTTCCTTCCTGAATATGCTACGCTCTCGCTTGACGATGATGCACCCCAGAAACCAGTACCCGAGTGGATGCAGCAGGCCAATACCGATTTGGTATTTCATCTCGATGAAGTGGAAGTGGAAGGCAATCGCAAGTATATTGACTATATGACATTCAAGGCGTTTGATGCCGAAGAGGATACCGAGTACCAGCTCGACTGCGGGCGTTTTACTTATAAGGTTGCCGACTATCTGAAGGAGAAAGGATACGATCTGGACGTGAGCCGTTACGATGGTGTGGTTGATTCTTCCATTACGACTCGCGATGAATTCATTTCCTGGACGTTAGATCAGTGCCTTCTCAATAATCATCGAGTTCTCTGGTATCTTCACGATGAGCACCGCAATCTTGCTACAACAGCCTACATTCCCGGCTTTGATATGGATATGGAGGATATTAAGAGCATCATTGTTTATGATAGTCCTACCATTTTTGAGAGTATGCCCATCGTGCGCGAGACGCTTACCGTCGAGCAGTTGGAAGAACTCCGAAAGAGGAAAACACTATCTGATGGAACGCCCGTTCCCGCTGGACTTTATGTTATAGACATCAGCATGTATCCTCTTACCGAGCGGAAGACACGTACAAAAGGTACGCGACAGACTACCTTCCGCGGATATAGCGAAGTAACTGAGTTCTATGCTCCCGAGTATCCCGACGGGCCTATTCCCGGAGACAAGGATTATCGTCGTACACTTTATTGGAATCCTTCGGTTGAAACAGACGCTCAAGGCCAGGCACATCTTCTTTTCTATAACAACGGCACTCCCACGCATCCCGTCATCTCTGCCGAAGGCTTGACGAGCGCAGGAACTCCCGTACTTTGATTCTCTGGCTCTCAAAAGACGAAATCATTATTGCTAGGCTTATTTAGCCGTTCTTTTGTGATATGAAATTATGGAGAAGGGAAAAATTTTTTTCCCTTCTCCATAATTATTTTTCCCTTCTCCCAAAAGAATTATTCTTTCTTCAAAATTATTCTTGTTCTTGTACTCGTTCCGAAAACCTGCCTTACCGAATGCCGGATTAGTCTTTCCTTCTGAGAAGATCCTCTGAAAAGTCAGTTTTCAGCCATTAGGATGTCGATGACTTCCTGCGGGCTGTCGGTAATGGAGAGCATGAGGTTCTGGTATTTCCCACGCTGCAGAAGATCTTGAAGCAGGGGATAGATGGGTACTTCGTGCGTATAGTAGTCAATGCCGAAAAAGACCATCGGACTTGGGTCGCCTACTGTTTCATAATGATTCTGGGCTGCATCCTGGAACACTTCTTGCAGAGTTCCTGCTGCCCCAGGCGTATAGATAATGCCTCCTGCTCCAATAGCAAGGAGGTTGTCTTCGCGGATAGCGTTCTCGAAATATTTGGCAATTTCGGTAGCAAAGGGCGTGGAGGGCTCGTGTCCGTAGAGCCAGGTAGGCACGCCGAGACTATGGTATCGCGTCTGCGGATACTTGGCGCGTACTTGGAAGGCGCTTTGCAGCCAATGACTATCGCGGAACGTTGGAGCTACTGAAAGCATCTGAAGAGCATCGTCAACGACTTCGTCGGGTTTCCCCGCAAGCCACGCGCCAAGATGAGTTGCCTCCATAGCGCCTGGCCCTCCGCCCGAAACCATCAGCTTCCCCTTTTCCGTGAGGGCTTTGCTGATGCGCACGATATTCTCGAAGAACTTATCGGTACGGTGAAGGTTGTGTCCTCCCATAATGGCAACGACATCGCGCGGATTGTAATGCTCAAGGAAGTCGTTCATCGCATCGCTGATAGAGTGATCGTGCAGCGCGCGCCCAAGGGTGACGCGAATGTCGTCGCAGCGCTTCCCTTGGTCGAGGTACTGAGTATAGACGCGGGTATCGAAACAGTTGTCGAACGTCTCTTCGTGCTCAGGGTCAAAGCCTTGATAAAGCGTGTCTCCGCTATAAAGTTCGTTGACAAAGGCGCGGTAGAGCATGTTCATCCGAGGAAGGACGAGGCACGACTCAAAGCGTCGGTCCATTCCCGGCACAAGTGTGCACCCGAGGAAGCAACAGTCGATGAAGGAGTTTTCTTCGGCATACCAGGGAACCTCATTGAAGTCGATGTATTGGAATACATAGTGGACAATCATGTTGGTGCCCGTAGCTGGCTCGGGAAGAGACTCGATAGTGTTGACTTCTCGGTATGGGTAGCGTTTCATTGGCTAGTGTTCAAAGAGTTGAATGAAAGTTATTGTTGAGTCACGCTTATTTCATACGGACAAAGACTTCAATAGCCTGGTATTCAGGCAGTCCGAGCTCGTCGTAATGCTTAGCCGTATGCTGGGTACGCTCTTCGGCACGTTGCCAGAATTCGCGCTGGTCTTCACCCGGGAAAGGAACGATGTCTTTCTGCGAAAGGTGGCGGAAGATAGCATGACGTTTCTTGACGAGTTCATCGGGGCTAAGCGGAACAGCCATATCAACCATCCCGAGCTCCCATTCCTGCCAAGCACCGCGATAGAGCCAGATGTGGCATTCCTTCGCCCAGTCTTCGTCTTTCACCTCATCCATCGCTCCGAGTACTGCCTCGATGCATACGCGGTGTGTGCCGTGCGGGTCGGAAAGGTCTCCTGCAGCATAAATTTGATGAGGCTTGATGCTGTGGAGCAGGTCGACGATGATGCGGATGTCGCGTTCACCCAGCTCTCCTTTTTTAATTGTACCGCTTTCATAAAACGGCAAGTTTAGGAAGTGCACATTTGTCCTGTCGTTCAGCCCGATGCTACGGTCTGCAGCGCGAGCCTCGGCGCGACGGATAGCTCCCTTGATGTTGAGAAGCTCGCGTGGCTCGGGCTGTCCCTCCACCTTGCTGTCGATGATAGCACGGATTTCTTCTACTCTGTCGCCCAATCCCATTTCGCGGGCTGTGTCGAGATTTTGTATGACAACGTCGTCGTAGACAGCCACGTTGCCGCTCGTTTCATAGGCTACGTGCACGTCGTGCTTTTGCTCGATAAGACGGCAGAAGGTTCCTCCCATCGAGATGACATCGTCGTCGGGGTGGGGCGAGAAGATAAGCACGCGCTTGGGATAGGGCGTTGAACTGACAGGACGCGTGGAGTCGTCGGCATTAGGCTTCCCTCCGGGCCATCCGCTGATGGTGTGCTGAAGGTCGTTGAAGACTTCGATGTTCACTTGGTCGAAGGTCTTGCCGAGTTTGTCGAGCATCTCGATGAGCGAATGCTGCAGGTAGTCCTGAAGCGTGAGCTTGAGGATTGGCTTCTGTACGGTGTCGCTGAGCCAGATGACAGCCTTGCGGATGAGCTTGCGACTCCAGTCGCAAGGGCCTACCAGCCAGGGGGTCTGCATGCGAGCCAGCTCGCTTGCCGCGAAGTCGTCGACAATGACTTCTATGTCGGGATGCTCCTGAAGGATGGTAGCAGGGATGTTCTCGCTGACTTCCCCCTCAACAATCTGTTTCACGACGGGAGCCTTGTCCTCGCCCCAGGCCATGAGGATGATGCGCTTTGCTCGCATAATGGTGTCGATACCCATCGTGATGGCCATCTTTGGCACTTCCTTGACGGAGGAGAAGAACTTCATCTGTGTCTTCACCGAGTGGTAGCTGAGCTGCACAAGGCGTGTCTTCGACTTGGCATACGAGCCCGGCTCGTTGAATCCCAGCTGTCCTTGCTCGCCAACGCCCATAATCATGAGGTCCATCTTGCTCTTGGCTTCGTGTCCGTATTCGCGGCAGTATTCCGAGACTTTCTCAATGGGAATTGTGCCGTCGGGGATGTGCACGTTCTTCGGGTCGATGTCGACCATATTAAGGAAATCCTCGTGCAGACGGTAGCAACGGCTCTGATGATGTCCCGGCGAGATGGGGTAGAATTCGTCAAGCGTGTAAACTTCTACGTGGCGGAAGCTTACTTCGCCTCTTTTATAGCGGGCAGCCAGCTCGCTGTAGAGCCCCAGAGGAGTACGTCCTGTAGCCAATCCCAGGACAAACAGCTTGTCGGGCTGCTCCGACTCATGTTCTTTGATAGCCTCGACAATCTTGTTGGCAACGTATGTCACGCCGTCGTATTCGTCGGCAAAAATCTGTGTGGGAACTTTTTCGTACCGGCAGATAATGTCACTTGGCACACCTGCAGTAATCAGCCCGCCCTCTTGCGGAAGTTTGTACTTGCTTTTCATAGATATGTAGAAATGATGATAGTTAGTTTTAATTCGCGAAGATAATCACTTTCTGTGAAAGAAGAAAGTTGTTTGATATTTTTTTCACTAAAAAAATTGTGGGTGAAAATAGTTTAACTCTAGCGCGCTAAAGTTAAACTCTAACGCGACGAAGTTAAACTCTAACGAGCGAAAGTTAAGCAAAAATTTTTTCTTTCTTCATCTCGCGAGATTCTTTCTTCATACGGCGAGATTCCTTCTCGAAAAACTTTTTTCGAAAAAGAATATCGTTTCTCCCCAAAAGGAATAATTCACCATCATTTCTCCCAATCTTAGAAGAGATGGCGCTATAGGATTGTATTCCTAATTCCGTTGTTTGAACAATTTCTTCTTCAGCCACTCGCGAACGGGCAGGTCGTAGAGCTTGTAGGCTCCGTATGCCACGAAGATGGAAAGCAGGAAGATGCTGACAGCTACGAAGATGTGCATACTCAACGGCGCATCCTTGTGACTTTCCACCCACGCCATCTGCATGTAGATGAGCGGATAATGCGTAATATAAAGAGGAAATGAAATCTCGCCGAGGAAACGGTTGATAGCTTCCGACTTGCCGCCCTTCACGCTGCTGCCGGCACCCATCGCTACGATGAGGGGGAAGCAGACGAGGATGCAGAAAGCCTCGTAGAGTCCGTTCGTCCAACGGCTCTCGCCCTCGGTGCCAAGTCCCATCCAAGGCATGCAAAGAAGGACGACTATCATCAGCGAGCACCACCAGAAGCCCCCCTTCACCTTAATCAGCTTACCCACACGCGAGACAAGCAATCCGCAGAAGAAGGGATAGAGCAGACGGGTGAGGCCTACCTGCAACTGGCCTGGTGTGGTGCTCCAGCCGCCAACAACGGTGTAGGAAGCCCAATTGCGCTCCTCAAGGAGTCCAAACAAGTCGATGTTCAGGCAAAGCATGATAGTCAATACGGCAAAGAAGGCTACGCAGATACCTAATGCCCTCTTTGACAGCTTGCGGAAAACAAGCGCATAGAGGATGTTTGCCAGATATTCCCATTGCAACGACCAGGCAGGGCCGTTTAACGGATTTGTTTCCGCCCAGCCTCGGATGTCCATCGTGTGAGGCAGCGGGATGAGCGTGAAGCACCAGAGCATCACTACCAGCACCATCCACCAGGGGGTCTGCCCGATAAGCGGGAACGAAGGACTGCTGCCGAAGTAGAACATCAAGGCTCCGAACAGGGTGCCGAAGATAACCATCGGATGCAAGCGTATCAGTCGGCGCTTGAAAAAAGCCCACGTTGACATCTTGTCCCAACGGTCGTCGTAGGCATAGCCAATCACAAAGCCTGAAAGGACGAAGAAGAAATCGACAGCCAGGTAGCCGTGATTAATCGGCTGGTTCGGCTTTCCGCTGTAATAGGTCTC
Source organism: Bacteroidaceae bacterium (assembly GCA_017615125.1). Classification (GTDB taxonomy): domain Bacteria; phylum Bacteroidota; class Bacteroidia; order Bacteroidales; family Bacteroidaceae; genus UBA1189. Next base: position 29,541 of record JAGAAS010000053.1, on the reverse strand, counting down.
AAACAAGTGATAGGCTACCACCAGCAAGGCAGCCACTCCGCGCAGTCCGTCGAGAATCTCATATCGGGGCTTCGATGCGAGATAGGTATTGTTGTCCTTTGTCATATTGGGGACAAATTTACAAAAAGTTCTCCGTATCTCTCTACTTCCTGATGAATTGTTTTTCCGTTTTCGGCAATTCTGCACTTCAACGCTTGCATATTATTTAAAAAGGAGTAACTTTGCAAAGACAATTACGCTAATCGGAAAAATACAATAAATCCTATCTATGAAAAAGATACTGCTTTCTCTTTTGCTGCTTGTTGGTATGACTTCTTATGCGCAGTCGGTTGTCGACAGCGGTAAGTGCGGTGATAATGTCACTTGGAAACTATACGATAATGGTTCGCTCGTAATTTCAGGCTCGGGAAAGATGACGGATTATTCCCATTTTTATTATCCTGTATCAACGGGGTATGAAAATAGTGGTTCTGCCTCTGAAGGCTATAGTGATTCGGAGTCATATTCAGATACCCCTTGGAATGAAATCAAGGATAATATCTCTACAGTTGTCATCGAATCAGGAGTTACCAGTATTGGAGATAATTCTTTCTATAATTGTACTTCCCTTACAAGCATCGCCATTCCCAGAGGGATTACTACCATCGGTGATTGGGCTTTCTATGGCTGTTCCTCACTCAGCAGCATCCCCATTCCAAGTAGTGTCGTTAAAATCGGAGAACTTGCTTTCTGGGGTTGTTCTTCACTTGTTAATATCATTATTCCCGAAAGTGTTGTCAGTATTGGATTTAGAGCTTTTGGAGGTTGTTCCTCTCTTCCTGTTGTCGATAACATACGTTATGCTGACACCTATGCGGTTGAAGCGATAGATAAAACTCTTTCTACATACGCATTAAAAGATGGAACAAGGTTCGTAGGTTCAGAGGCTTTCGAGTCTTCCTCTCTCTCAAGCATCACAATTCCCGAAAGTGTCATCAGCATCGGTATCGGTGCTTTCAACAAGTGCTATAGTCTTCCTGTTGTAGATAACATACGCTATGCCGATACGTATGTCGTTGAAGTAACCGACAGAACGCTTTCTTCGTATTCTTTAAAAGAGGGCACAAGAATTATTGGAAGCTGGGCGTTTGCTGATTGTCAATCTCTCGCAAGCATATCCCTTCCCGAGAGTGTCGTCTCTATCGGATATGAAGCTTTTTATGGCTGTTTTTCTCTTTCAAATATCACCATTCCTGCGAGTGTAAAAAACATAGAAAGGTGTGCTTTCTGGGGGTGTGGAAAACTCACCACCTTTTCCATTCCCGAAGGTGTTATCAGTATTGAGGAAAGAGTTTTTTGCAGTTGTTCTTCCCTTACTAGCGTCATTCTCCCAAAGAGTCTGACGGATATAGGGGATGGTGCTTTCCTCGGGTGTTCTTCTCTTACCAGTATCACAATTCCTGCATCGGTTACAAGTATCGGGGATCTCTCTTTCAATGGCTGTTCTTCTTTGCGAGAAATACATTGTCATAACATTACACCTCCTACTGCTTTGGAGGAAACTTTTAGAGATACAGATATCAATAGCTGCTCTTTGTATGTTCCCATAGGGTCGGGTGACTTATATTCAAATGCTGAAGTTTGGAAGGACTTTGGAAATATTGTAGAAGAGAATGTTTCACGCGTTTCTTCGGTAGAAGAAGAGCAAGGAAATGCCATTTACTATAATTTGTTAGGCAACAGAGTGACAGACCTTCAGTCGGGCATCTACATACAGCGTACAGGTAATAAAAGCAGGAAAGTTTTCATTCGCTGAAACCCTTCTAGTATCGTGCTTCAACTCGTTGTTAAGCCCAGCAGAGACCCTTCTTCACACTTTGCGAAACCAGGCGGGAAATCTATTGTCTAAATGAAGGGAAACTGCATTTGCTGCAGCTTCCTTTTGATTGGGGATTGCTCAACGCGTTGAGCAAGGTTACCCAACGCGTTGAGCAAGGTTACCCAACGCGTTGAGCAACCTCCGAAGTCAAAGATACAATATGACTGGAGAAGGAATGAGATTTGCAACTCATTCTCTCCAGACAGAAAATAACGGAAAGGAAGGGGACGTTAGGGCTTGTGGGATTGCATGATAAGTGCGGGAGCAAGGCCTTTCTCAAGCAGGTGACGCATCGTTTTCATGTCGGCTTCTGTGTGGCTGAAAAACATCTTGTAGCCCTTGCAGAGGCTGTTGAGCCCTTTCTCGTTGCGTTCGGTGGAAAGGGAAAAACGGTGCTTGGGGCATTCTCCGTGACAGAGGAAAAGATAGCGACAGCGCTTGCAGACGCGAGGCAGCTGCTCGAACTTGGCTGTGCCGAAAAGGAACTGCCGCTTGTCGCGCCAGAGCTGGGAAAGGGGCGTCTCCGTGATGTTTCCCAGCCAATACTCGGGATAGACAAAATGGTCACAGCTGTATACGTCACCGTTATGCTCGACAACAAGTCCGTCGCCGCATGTCTCGCAGAAGGCGCAAAGGGTTGACGGCATCCCGCACCATTGGGCTAAGGTGACGTCGAAAAGTTGGACGAAAATGCGCCCTACATCATTCCGCACCCATTCGTCGTAGACGCTGCAGATGAAAGTGCCCCATTCTTCCGCGCTGACGGAATAGGGCATAAGTGTAGCTCCTTCGGTGCCCGGGGGAACGATTTGTCCTCTAGAATCGGTATATTCAAGAACGGGAAGAAACTGTATGAAGGGGGAGAGGGCACGCAGGAAGCGGTAGATTTCAACGGCGTGTCCTGCAGAGCGGGCATTGACGGTGCAAAGAATGTTGAATTCAACGCCGAGCGAAGCCATCATCTGGGCAGCATGAAGCACTTTGTTGAAAGTAGCATGCCCTCCCTTGTCTTGTCGGAAAGCGTCGTGTATCTCCCGAGGGCCATCAAGGGAGAGTCCTACGAGAAAATGGTTTTCGCGAAAAAACGTGCACCACTCAGCGTTGACGAGCGTGCCGTTTGTCTGGAGGGTGTTTTCGATTTGCTTGTCGCCCTTGTAGCGTTCCTGCAATTCCATCGCTTTCTGGAAGAAGGGAAGTCCTGCAAGCAAGGGCTCGCCTCCGTGCCAGCAGAACGTGACGACAGGCGCATCGACAGCCTGGATGTATTGTCGGATGTACTCTTCGAGAAGTTCTTCGCTCATGCGCGGCATGTTGTCGGCGTAGAGGTTTGCCTTATCCAGATAGTAGCAGTAGGCACACTTCAGGTTACAAGCAGAGCCGACAGGCTTCACAAGTGTGCTGAAGTTTTTCGGGCGGATAAGTTTCCGCGCAGCTGAAAAGGGGATGTCGGAAGACAAGGCTGTAGGGGAGGAGTTACGGGTTTGTTTCTTTGTCGGGGTACTTTAGCTCAGGAGCATCGTACTGCAACTGGAGCTCATGAAGCATCTTCTGCAGGCGATTTGTGATGCGCCTGCTGCCTGCTGTTCCGTAGATGTTGTGGAGCTCCTCCGGATCGTTTTTCAAGTCGTAGAGTTCCCAGCAGTCAATGCTGTCTGCCAGAGCTTGCTGCTTGTTTTCCTTTATGCCGTCATGCGTAGCGGGATAGAAGTGAATGAGCTTGTATCGCTTGTCGCGTACTCCGTAGTGACGTCGGACAGCATGCTCGGCAGGATACTCGTAATAGTGATAGTAAAGAGCCTTGCGCCAATGCTTGGGCTGATGTCCTTTGAGCAAAGGGAGCAACGATTCTCCCTGAATGTCGTCGGGGACAGGAACGCCAGCCAGCTCGAGGAACGTAGGCGCATAGTCGATATTCTGCACCAACTGTGAGATGTCTCCCTTCTTTCCTCCTGGCAAATGCATGAGCAAGGGAGTGCGGAACGATTCCTCGTACATGAAGCGCTTGTCGAACCATCCGTGCTCGCCCATATAGAATCCTTGATCTGAAGTGTAGACGATGAGCGTGTTGTCCATCAGGTTGTTTGCTTCGAGGTAGTCGAGCACACGCCCTACATTACGGTCTATGGAGGTAATGACGCGCAGGTAGTCGCGCATATACTGATTGAACTTCCATTGAGCCAGGCGCTTGGCGTCGGCACTCATGCCTCCGTTTGCTTTTGACATGATGGTTTCCTGCCCGCTGGGCTCGTTGCGGAGGAAACTGTCTTTGAAGGCTTCAATGACGGAATCGTAGTGACTGTCCCACGTTGCTTTCTGATGGGGAGTAAGGAGCGTGCTGTACATCGTACGTCCCCAGTCCTCAAGTCCTCCTGAATGGATTTCCTTCTCTTTGTCGGCAAGTTTCAGGTCGTAGACAAGGTCCATATCCTGCAGGATGTGCATCTCTTGCGCTGCAGCAGCAGGACGTCCGTCGTAGTCGTCCCAAAAAGTATCGGGGAGCGGAAACTCGACACCGCTGAAAAGTTCCATATCGCAGCTGTCAGGCATCCAGGTTCGATGGGGTGCTTTGTGATGCAACAAGAGGCAGAAAGGCTTGCTCTTGTCGTGCTTGTTTGCCAACCAGTCGAGAGCTAAATCTGTAGTAATCTCTGTCGCATATCCCTCACGTTGGACTTTTTCCCCATTACAGATGAATTCCGGATTGTAGTACATTCCTTGCCCGATGAGGATGTCCCAATAATCAAAGCCCGTGGGCTGGCTGACAAGATGCCATTTTCCAATCATAGCTGTCTCGTAGCCTGCCTGCTGAAGTAGCTTTGGGAAAGTCTGCTGGCTTCCGTCAAAAGTGACTGTATTGTCTGTGAAGCCGTTGGCATGACTATGTTTCCCCGTGAGCATGCAGGCTCGGCTGGGCCCGCTGAGAGAATTGGCGACGAAACTATTTGTAAAACGCACGCCATCAGCTGCAATACGATTGATATTGGGCGTCTGAATAAAGCGTTGATCGTAGGCACTTATTGTTTGGTAGGAATGATCGTCGCACATGATATAAAGAATATTCATGGGCGCTTCCTTCTTTTCCTGTTTTGCTTTGTCGGCACATCCGGAAAGTGTAGCAAGAGCAGTCACTCCCGTTATAACGGGAATTATGGCGGTGTTTCTCATTTTGTTTCTTAGAAGAAATGTCGCAGAAGTTATTCTTGAGGACGTTTCGCTAGTTCCTTAACGTGGGCATTGAAATCATCGGCAGACAGAAGCTCTTCAAGCGTCAGGTGCATACGATAGCGCCAATAATTATCAGGATTGGCAGGAACGTTGATTCGTTCTTCAGCTGGATTCTTGTAGCGAAGGGTTATGTCAATACCTAACCAATCTTGTAAAGGAAGGATGGCAAGCATCGATGGACATTTCATGTGCATGCGGATAATCTCTTCGCAAATCCAGGGCTCACAAGTAGTGGGTGCTTCTCCCTGCCGATGTAACATCTGCTCCCAATACTGCTGCGTGAGAGTACGATCTTCTTCCCACCAAGCACGGATGTTGGACATATCGTGCGACGAAGTTGTACATACACTATTATAAGGATAGTGTGAAGGATCGCCGAAGACGACTCCCAGCTCTTTGGGCATCTGCTGTATCTCAAGACTTAGGATGCTAAGCCGCTGCATGACGGAAGGTACGCATGCTGGAATCATACCAAGATCTTCTCCGCAGACAAGCATGTCGGTAGCATCAATCAGAGAAGGCAGCTTGTCCATTGCTTTCTGCTCCCAGAATTCATTGTGGCGATGGTAGAAGAACTCCTCATGCAGTTGACGATATAAATCTTTCTGTCGTTCGCTCAGTTGTTCGAAGCAAGGTGCCTGGAATCCGGAGATACGAGGATGGAAGTATCCTTTTTTATACTCGTCTTGAACGAAAAGAACGTCCGTCTCTGGCTTATGAGTGCTATTTAGTGTCGAAAACTTTTCTAGCTGCTCTTGGCTCATCTCAAGACGTTGACAGATTTCGTCGGCTGAGTAGGGAAGAGCTGGATTGAAATGCCCAAGCAAACCCGACTTGTAGCGTGTAGGAATCTCCCAGATACGGAAGAAGCCGAGAAGATGGTCAATTCGGTATGCATCGAAATAATCGCTCATCTTTTGGAACCGGTTTCGGAACCATTGGAAGTTTTCGCGTTCCATCGCCTCCCAATCGTAGGTGGGAAAACCCCAGTTCTGCCCATCGGCAGCAAAGGCATCAGGGGGAGCTCCTGCTTGTCCATTCAGATGGAAAAGATGCGGGTAGGTCCATGCATCTACACTAGTACGGCTGATTCCAATGGGGATGTCGCCCTTGAGCACCACTCCATGAGCGTGGGCGTAGTCGACAGCTTTTTTGAGCTGTGTATGCAGGTGGAACTGGATGTACATATAAAAGCCGACAGAGGCTTTTTCTTCGGAAAGGGGCTTCTTGAAATCGCTTTTCGAGGGGGCTTTCTCCTTTATTAATTTGTCGCTATACTTAACACCTTTCCATTTGGAAAAGTCGGGCGTCCCGAATTTGTCGCGCAAATAGCAGAAGACAGCATATGGACGAAGCCAGTATTCGTTGGTTTCAAAGAAAGCAAGGAAAGAGGGAGAAGCCAACGTCTTTTCGCCTTTCTCGGTATAGATGAGCTTCAGGTACTCCCATTTAGCATGTGTGACACGCTCATAATCTACTTGAGGAAGGGCATTCAGCTCCTTTTGCAGGTAAGAAAACTCTTTCATCTTACCTTTGTCGGAAAGATGTCCTACCGTTTCTAGTCTGATATAAGCTGGATGAAGGGCAAACGTGGAGTTCGCATTGTACGGATAAGAGTCTTTCCACGTCTTGGTCATCGTGGTATCGTTGATGGGCAATAGTTGAATGATGCTCATGCCTGTCTTGTTTGCCCAATCTACAAGAAGTGGAATGTCGGCAAACTCTCCGATGCCAAAGCTTTTCTTACTGCGTAGTGAGAAAACAGGAATGGCTACGCCAGCGCCTCTCCAGCGCCTTACCTTATCAGCACCCACAATGCTGGAAAACTCTTCGGCGTAGAATGGAGCACCTGGCCTGTCTTTCCAGCTATCGTTGAAAATCATCGCTTCTGCTCCTGAAGGGATTTCTTGTTTGTGCTCATGCCACTCGTGCCGGGTTTCTTTGCCATTCTCAATGACAGCATAGCTGTAAGTGATGGTTTTGCTTTTAGAGGGAACAGGCAGCGTGATGTACCAGTTCCCTTGTCCATCGTTGTCCATGATGTATTCGTTACCTGCTATGCGAATAACGAGATTCTCCCCCCAATGGGTGAAATATTGAAGTCGAAATGTTAACATGGTATATTTTTTAAAGTTTCCTTTTATTCATTTGTCTCAGAAGTGTCTGTCGTTTCCAATGGTTTCTCATCAGAAGGCTCTTGTGGTATTGTTTCTTCAGATGATGCTTCTTCCAATACCGTTTCTTCCTCAGTCGGTTGCACATTGGACGATACGTCAAAGTATGACTCGAGTTCTGACTCTGCAGTATGGTTAGTGTTGTCAATGTCGCGAATGATGACTCCGTGTTCGAGCAAGGCAATACGCGGACATACCTCAACTGTGTGGTTCAGGTTATGCGAAGAGATGAGCACGGTGGCGTGTGTCTCTTTATTGTATTCTTCAAGCAGATGCTTGATGTGTGCCTGCGACGAAGGGTCGAGGAAGTTGAAGGGCTCGTCAAGGATGAGCAGCTCGGGTGTATGGAGCATTGCGCTGACAATACCGATTTTCTGCTTGTTGCCCATAGAATAGTCGCGGATGTATTTCTTTTCTCCAAGAATCTCTCCGTTGAAGAATGCGCGGAATTTTTCAAGCCGAGCGTCAACATCTTCTTTCTTGAGCCCATAGATACGTCCTAGGAAATGGAAATATTCATCGGGAGTGAGGTAGTCGATAAGGAAACTATCGTCAATGAAGGCACCCGTATGGCGCTTCCAGTCCTCGGTAGAGGTGACATCGGCATCAACGAGCGTGCCATCTTGCGTTGTAAGGGTGACGTTACCCTCGTCTGCTTTGAGTAGGTCAAGGATAAGTCGGAAGAGTGTGGTTTTTCCTGCACCATTGTTTCCAACGAGTCCTACCATTTCGCCGTGCCTAATAGAATAGCTGTCGATATTTGCAGCAACGACATTACCAAACTTCTTGTGGAGATTGTTGATTGAGATGATCATATATATAAAGGTAATTAAGGGTTCTGAAAGAGTTAGATTACGGACGTGAGGCTCTGAAACCAGCCATATTGACGTAGCGACGCTTCATAAAGCGATGATAAACGTTTCGTAGCCAAAGGGGATGAGCTATAGTGAAAGCAAGACCGATGGCAAGTGTTACCCATACAGAAGTTCGTCCGTTAGGGAAAATAGCGTTGAGGGTCATAATCAATATCACAGGAAGGAAGAAACCTCCCATGATAAGCATCGTTTGGAACCAGTTGCTCGTGGAGTTTCGTCCCATTACCCTCTCGTTTAAGTTCATTGTGCTCTTGTTATAAACCGCCAATTGGAACATGATGAAGAAAACAAAGCCTGTAGTGACGAAGAATGCTGCAAAAACATCCAGCAAGTCAAGCTTGCCTTTAGCTACTGGGGCAATCATGATGAGCAGCGGAACAACGCAAATAGCACACTGTAGGTAATACTTAGCTTTCAGTAGTGTAAGGATGCTCTCCTTGCGGCTCATCAGACCATCCAAATAGTTTCCCTCGAACATCATGCACTGCGAGAGCACCATCACTCCTAGTACGCTGAAATTATAGATGGCGATGAAATAGCGCATGAAGTCGTTGTCGTACATATCTGTAAAGGCAAGGAAGAAACTGAACATGATCATAAAGATGAGGCCCATTCGGAATTGGACCTTAGGCACTTTATTGCGAGTAAGAAGTTTGATTTCAAGGCGCAGGAACTCACCTATTTCGCCAAAACGGTCAAGGAACTTGTACTCACGTACATGCTTTAGCTTCGTTGTCTTCGTGCGGGCTATCTCCTTGTCGACAATTCGCAATTGCATCACGCGACAAAGCCAAAACATCAACGCTAAAACGGCAAGAGCGGCAAGGAAGGCCAAGGGCTCCCATTGGATGAAGCCCTCGCCCCATTCCATGCCGATGGTATTTGGAAGTTTCGTCGTCACCATAAGGGCGATAATTCCTCCATATACCGCTATGGGTAGTAAAACCCATAGGATATGCTCGTTCATGAGTGTGCGGCACAAAGCATTCCAATATCCATTTGCAACAATGAGTATCAAGTAACCGAGAAGGAAACCGATAAGTCCTCCTAGACCAAAGAATTTCCACAGCGTCATGCAGCCAAAAGGCACCAGCAGGAAGAGCCAGATGAGGTTATACATGTCGACTCCGTTAAGCAGAAGGTGGCAGTCGATGACTTCACGCTTCTTGACAGGGAGCAGAGCATAGGGCTTCACTTCGCTGGCAGGTAGCTTCTGCCCCATAAAACGCATTGCGAAATCAGCCATAAAGATAAACCACATTCCTCTATTCAAAATATGATAGGGTTCCATGCTGGGCATCTCTTCGCGGAAGATAGTCGGGAGAAGGAAACCGAACATCACAAGGTAGGCAACCCAAATGCCGGCAAAGACAAACATGAAGTATTTGCCGAATTTGTTGTTTTGATACATTGGATGCCTTTTCGCACTCAGATTGCGCTGTCGGCGGATTTCCTTAAGCAAGACGGTAAAACTGGTTTTCATTAATGCAAATGAGAGAATTAAGGATTCTTTGTCTGCTTTTCTTTATTCACAGTAAGCAATGCTTATTGAAATGATTCTTCTTTTCATTCAGCGCCTTCTTTGGCTTTTCCCGACATAACAATTTCGATGTCGTTGCCCTGTGAGAGAAGGTTCTTCACAGCGAGGCGAACATCGTTGGCTGTGATGCTGTTGAGAGTCTGCTCGTAGGTGCTGATGTTGTCTTCGCCATAGAATGCCCAGTCGAAGATACCGCTACTCCAAAAACTGTTCTCGCGCAGGTTTTCCTGATAGCGCTTCAAAGCCAATTCTTTCACTTTGGCAAGGTTGGCTTCCGAAGGTCCTTCTTCGGCAAATTGGGTAAGAATCTCTTTGACACGTCCTCCGAGGTAGGCACGACGGTCAGGATCGCATTGGAAGACAATCTGCATAGTGGCGCGGTTCTTCGGCACATTGTTGGTTTGAGCAACAACGCTAACACCATAGGTGCCGCCTTCCTTTTCGCGGATTTCCTCCGTGTAGATGATATCAAGAATCTGCCCTGCGAAGTCGAAGGCGAGGTTGTTCTTCAGGTTGTAATCGATGTCTCCGTCTATTACCTGCAGATATGTAGCTTGAGGCACTTCCATTTCCTTGTCGAAAATGTTGCTGATCTTGCCAGGCTTGATATCCATGTGAATGTCCTTCCAGTTCTCTTTCTTCTTGCCCTTTGGCAGGCTGCCGATATATTTCTGGATGAGAGGAAGGGCTGTGGCTTCATCGATGTTGCCTGTGAAGACGAAGATAAAGTCAGAGGCATTAGCAAAACGTTCCTTATATATCTGCATAGCACGGTCGTAGTTGATTTCGTCCAACATCCATGCTTTCATGCGACGTGCACGGGGCTTGTTGTCGTAGAGCACGCTGGCGATGGTGTCCTGAAGAGCACTCATAGGATTCAGCTCCTGGTTCTGCAGGGATGCCTTGCTGCGATTGATATATGACTGGTAAGCCTCCATATCCTGACGGGGAGAGGTGAAACGGAGCCAGGTGAGCTGGAGCAGCGTCTCGAAGTCCTTTGGCGTAGTATAGCCAGCCATGTTTTCAAAGTAGGTGCCGATGCTGGTGTTGAGCGAAACCTTCTTGCCCGCAAGAGCTTTCTGGAGGTCGGTGTTGCTGAAGTTGCCGACACCGCCGAGTGTCACGACGTCGTCGCATTGGCCGAGGGTGATGAACTCATTTTCATCGTAGAGCGACTGGCCTCCCTTGCTCGAGGCGCGCATACTGATTTCGTCAGCCTTGAAGTCTGTGGACTTCAAATAGATAGTTGCTCCGTTGGAGAGAGTGTACTTCTTGTAGCCGAACTTATCTTCCTTCACCTTCTTTACTTTACCAGGCTTCAGCGTAGCAGAGATAAGCGGTTCGTCGCTGGCTTTGTCTTCGTAGGGAGCAATGTCTTCGGCTGCCACATCTGCCAGAATCTTAGCCAGTTCTTCCTCGGTGGGGTAGGTGACGCCCTCCTTGTCGGGGAGCATGCAAGCCACAACGAGATTAGAGTCGCACATCATCTCTGCAACAACTCCGTTGATAACTTCGACAGGGATGTTTGGAACAAGCTGGTTCATCAAGGCGTAGCGGTTCTCGATGCCCGGGATGGGCTCGTTGTCAATGAAGTGGCGTACATACGAGCTGCAGTAGGATGCGCTCTTCGTCTTGTCGCGCTCGTTGTAGCTGCTCTCCAGATGGGTGAGATAGTCGGCGCGAGCACGCTCGTATTCGCTTGCTGTGAATCCGTTGCGTGCAGCACGGAGCATTTCGCGATAGACGGTGCTTACGCCTTTTACGAGTCCGTCTTCAGAGGTAACGGCAACACCCATTGCTGCACCTTTCGTTTTTGCAAGGAAGAAGTCGTCGTGGAAACTGATCTGTGCCTGCATGAAAGGCGGCTCTGCCTGCTGGGCGAGCTCGCTCAGACGATCGGAAATCATATTGTCGGCCATATTAAGGGCATATCGGGCGATAAGGTAGCTCATGTCGCCCTTCATCTCGCGCGGGAAAGCTTCGTGCTTGTTGAAGATGTAGGTCATAGCTATCTGCATCTCCTTGTCCTTCGCCATAGCGACGATGGGCTCCTTGTTGTCCTCAACGGTTACGTAGTAGCGCTCGGCAGCATTCTCGGGCATCTCGATGCCTGAGAAGATTTTCTTGATCTTGCCTTCTATCTCGTCGACGTCAATGTCGCCAACGACGACAATTCCCTGCTGGTCAGGACGATACCATTTCTCGTAGTAGTCGCGAAGGGCCTGATAAGGGAAGTTGTCGACAACGCTCATGAGGCCTATCGGCATACGCTCGCCGTAGCGGTTGTTCGGATAGATGCGGGGGAGCAGCTGCTCGTACATACGCATCTGGGCGTTATTCCTTGAACGCCATTCCTCGTGGATGACTCCGCGCTCGTGGTCGATGTCCTCGCCAGCCAGCAGCAGGCCGTTGGCCCAGTCGTAGAGGATGTAGAGGCACGAGTCGATGTTCTCCGGATTGGTGGTGGGAACGTTGTCGATGTTATATACTGTCTCGTCGATGCTCGTGTAGGCATTGAGGTCTGCGCCGAACTGCACACCAATCTTCTCACAGTATTTCACAACGCCGTTGCCTGCGAAGTGCTCGCTGCCGTTGAAGCACATGTGCTCAAGGAAGTGGGCAAGTCCGCGCTGGTCTTCCTCCTCGAGGATGGAGCCAACCTTCTGCGCAATGTAGAAGTGGACTTGGTCTTTCGGCTCTTCGTTGTGGCGGATGTAGTAAGTCAATCCGTTTTCGAGATGTCCGATACGTACGTGTTCGTCAATAGGGATGGGCGGCATCTGAATCTGTGCAGAAACGCTCATTGCGAGGCCTAACAGGAGGCCAAGTGTCAAGAAATTCTTTTTCATTTTTATAAATTAAATAACAATATCTTTCATTAGACGTATAAAAAGCGGAAAAATATGCATGAGAGGGCGACTTTTTTTAATAGGAAAGAAAAAAGGCTTTCTAACCCCTTATGGGGCGGGTTTTGCTGTTGCCATTTTTTTCTTTCTTCATACGGCGAGATTCCTTCTCGAAAAAATTTTTTCCCTTCTCGAAAAATCTTTTTTCCTTCTCCAAAATTTCGTATCCTTACGGAAATGTATATTCTAGTCTTTCGTGCTGCTAAAATGTATATTATTTCAATCCGTTTGCCGAAAGGTAACGATCGGCTTCAAGGCCTGCCTTTGCCCCGCTTCCTGCGGCTATGACGGCTTGACGGTAATGCGGGTCACAGACATCTCCTGCTGCGAAAACGCCGGGAAGCGTCGTGCGCGGGGTGCCTGCTTCGGTGATGATATATCCTGCCTCGTCGGTAGGGATGAAGCCTTTCACGATGTCGGAGTTTGGGCGATGCCCGATGGCGAGGAACAATCCGTCGATGGGAAGGTCGTAGCGGCTCTCGTCGGGCTGCCCGAGGCGTTTCACGAGGTGTGCGCCTTCTACGCCGTCGGAGCCGAAGAGCCCCTCAACGTTATGCTCGAAGAGGATTTCAATCTTCGGGTTGTCGGCAACGCGCTTCTGCATGATTTCGCTTGCGCGCAGGTAGTTTTTCCTTACTATCAGGTATACTTTCGCAGCAAGTCCTGCCAGATACGAGGCTTCTTCGCAGGCGGTGTCTCCGCCTCCTACTACTGCGACGACCTTTCTGCGATAGAAGAATCCGTCGCACGTAGCGCATGCGCTCACTCCCATTCCGGCATATTTCTTTTCGTCTTCCAGCCCCAGGTATTTGGCTGTGGCTCCCGTAGCGATGATGATGGTGTCGGTTTCCACTTCGGTTCCGTCGTCAACCCATACGTGATAGGGCCTTTTTGAGAAATCGGCCTTCATAATCATCCCGCTGCGCATCTCGGCACCGAAGCGTGTGGCTTGCTGACGCATGTCGTCCATCATTTGGGTGCCTGTCACTCCTTCGGGGTATCCGGGAAAGTTCTCTACTTCTGTCGTTGTTGTCAGTTGTCCTCCTGGCTGAAGTCCTTCGTAAAGGAGCGTGGGGATGTTGGCTCTTCCCGTGTAGATGGCTGCTGTGTATCCAGCAGGGCCTGAGCCGATGATGAGGCATTTGGTTTTCTCCATATTTATTATATATGCTGTTTCGTTTGTCTGTTTCGTTTATTCTATCTCATGTCGATGACGTCGCTGGCTTCCTTCAGCTTCTTTTCGGGAATAGTGAAGGTGCCCTTCTGGAAGGTCAGCCCGTTGCGGAACGAGAGGATGTAGATGTGGTACTCCCTCATGTCGGGGAAGATGAGCGTCAGCTGCTTCAGTTCTCCGTTGTCCTTGATGGTGAGGCTTGCGCCTTTCAGTTCCTGCTTGTCGTTAAGTGCATCGAGAACGACTTCCTGCAGGCCTTTCTGCTTCAGCCCGAGATGTGCTGAGAAGGCCTTTTTGTAGTTGCTGAGTAGCAGGTAGGGATTTACGCTCTGCTGCTCGGCAGGAGTGGGTTCCGAGATGTATATTTCGCTGACGCCGGAGGAGTTCTGTGCCGTCCATTGGGTTTTTCCGTCGAACCAGACTTGCATTTCGTTGGTGTCGAAGTAGAACTTGTTCCCCTCCATCAGCAGTTTGCCGTTGATGTTGACTCCTTCCTCATCGATAAGGAAATGTGCTTCCGCCCCTTTGTCGGTGAAAAGAGAGGCTGCTTGCGCAAGAAGCTTGTCGGCGACAGATTCTTGTGCATACAGTTTCCCAAAGCTTGCCGAGAGCAGCATGCAGAGGGTTATTGCGAAAAAGAATTGTCTTCTCATTGTTGTCTGTTTTTTAGGTCTTGTATTTTCTTGTCTAGTTCAATTAAGTCCATGCAGAGCACCTGACGAGGCTTGCTGCCTTGTGCGGGACCTACGATGCCTGCCTGCTCAAGCTGGTCCATGATGCGCCCTGCTCGGTTGTAGCCAATGGCGTACTGTCGCTGAATGGTGCTCGTTGAGCCCATCTGGCGCGAGACAACCAATTGGGCGGCTTCCTCAAAGAGCGGGTCGAGCTTGTTGGGATTGATGGCTTCGCTTGCTCCTCCTTCGCTCTCTTCTTCCACTTCGGGCAGAGGGAATACCTGTGGGAAACCCTGCTGCTTGCTGATAAACTCGCAGATGCGCTCCACCTCGGGCGTATCGACAAAGGCGCATTGGATACGGACAGGATCTCCTGCACCCAGATAAAGCATATCGCCTCGTCCCACAAGGCTGTTGGCTCCCGTGCGCTCGAGGATGACGCGTGAGTCTATCGGCGACATTACCTTGAAGGCAATACGTGTCGGGAAGTTTGCCTTGATGGTTCCCGTGATAATGTTGGCAGTAGGACGCTGAGTGGCAATAATCATATGTATGCCTACGGCGCGTGCCAGTTGGGCAATGCGGCAGATGGGGAGTTCTACATCCTTGCCTGCTGTCATAATGAGATCTCCGTATTCATCAATGATGACAACGATATACGGAAGGAAGCGATGTCCTGCCTTCGGATTGAGTTCCCTATTGCGGAACTTGGTGTTGTAGTCCTTGATGGCACGAACCCCAGCCATTCGGAGCAGGTCGTAGCGCTCATCCATCTCTTTGCAGAGAGACTTCAGCGTGCGTACAACCTTGTCGACTTCGGTAATGATAGCATCTTCTTCGTCTTCCAGCTTTGCAAGGAAATGATGATCGATAGAGTTGTAGATGCTCAGCTCGACTTTCTTCGGGTCGACCATAACCAACTTTAACTCAGCAGGATGCTTCTTGAACAGGAGGGAAGTGATGATAGCATTCAAGCCAACCGATTTTCCTTGTCCTGTAGCTCCTGCAACGAGCAGGTGAGGTGCTTTCGCCAGATCGAAGGTGAAGACTTCATTCGTGATTGTCTTGCCGATAGCTACGGGAAGGTCGTATTCGCATTCCTGGAACTTCTTGCTGGTGATGACGGAGTTGATGGATACGGTTTGAGGCTTCTTGTTCGGGACTTCAATGCCTATGGTGCCGCGCCCGGGCATAGGAGCAATGATGCGGATTCCCAAAGCCTTCAGGTTAAGGGCAATATCCTCTTCCAGATTTTTGATCTTCGAAATCTTCACTCCCGGCGCTGGGGTGATTTCATAAAGAGTGATGGTGGGGCCTACGGTGCCGTTAATGCTGCTGATGTCAATGCCAAACGAGCGAAGAACTTCAATGATACGCCGTGAATTAGCGTCTTGTTCTTCTTGATCAACGGAAATGGTTTCCGCCGTGCTTTGGTTCAGCAAGTCAAAGGTGGGGTATTTATAACGCGAAAGATCAAGCTTGGGGTCATAGGGTTGCAATATCTTCTCGGCTTTCTCATCTTCATTCGCTGCATGAACTTCTACGGAGATAACGCCAGCTTCTTCTTTTTCAGCTTTATTCCGTTTCCCCTCTACCATTTCTTCCTCTTCGTCGTCGGAATTGTCGGCATCGGAGTCTATGATTTGTTCTTCAAACGCGTTGTCGTCGTTCGTCAACTCGTTATTAATGGTATAGGAGTAGCTGCTTGTCTCAGGTACATTGTTTCCTTGAAGGTTTTCCGGCGTTTCCTCCACTTCGTCCTTACCGGGCAGCAGGGTGCTGGGATGGAAGAGCTTGCGAATGAATACGATAGTGTCGGAGGTGAGGTACATGCAGAAGAGAATGGCTGTAACAAGGAGCACAATAAACAATCCAGGCTTGCCTATCTGCGCTGTGAGCCAATCGGTGACAAATTTACCGTGATAGCCTCCCAGATAAAAGCTCATTCGGTTATCAAGTCCGCCAAACATGAAGTTTGTGAAAACAGATATCCATATCAGCATCGTCAGGCAGATAATGGTCCATCTGATGAGTGGATAGCGCTGCTTGCTGATATGCATCAGCTGCAAGCCATAAATCCCCAAGAGTATAGCCAAGAAATATGCTGAAACGCCGAAAGTCTGATTTATGAGAAGCTCGGCGATGCTGGCTCCCCGTACTCCTCCGGCATTCTTTATCCCGACACTTGCTCCTGTTTCTATCGCACTTTGGTCTGCTCCATTCAGTACGATGTATGAAGTGAAAGCTATTAACAGGTAAATGGCGGCAACGACAAGCAACAATCCTGTAATGAACTGAAACTTATCGTCCTTGAAAAAGGCAGCAGTACGTGTGAAGATGTTGGCCTTTTTGACTTTATTGTCTGTTTTTTTGTTATTCTTTTTGTTTGCCATGATTCAATGGTGCATTTGGGAACAAAGGTACATATTTTTGTCGAAAGCGAAAAAGCCTTTTGTTTTTTTGTTTGTTCTGACGAAGAAAATAAGTTTTTTTAATTATTCCGTTTCCTAAATCGAAAAGGAAAGCGTATTTTTGCAGAAACAATACGGAAAAATGGGAGAGAAATCACAAGCTGTCTTTGATAAGAATACAGTCGAGTTTGTTACCGTAGCGGCAGAATATTGCGCGTTTATCGAGCGAAGTGAGGGCATGCAACGAAAGTCTTTCGTTGACACCCTGCTCAAGGTCTTGCCTCTGCTGTATATTAAGGCTTCTATGTTGCCCGAGTGTCAGCGTATCGGAGAGGAAGAGGATCTGGAACATTTCGTCACAGAAGACGACTATGAGGTGATACGGCTGACAGTAGCCGAAGTGCTGTCTGGGTATGACGATTACCTCGATGTGTTTGTTGAAGAGATGAAGTACAGCGATGTGCCTATCCGCAAGACGATGTCGGAAGATTTGGCAGATATCTATCAGGATTTGAAGAACTTTATTTGCCTTTTCCAGACAGGTATGAATGAGACGATGAACGATGCTTTGGTGGAATGTAAAGAAAACTTTGCCCATTATTGGGGACAGACGCTAGTTAATACTATGCGGGCTATGCATGAATTGAAGTATGCTGGCTCGGACGATGCCGAAAAGGAAGAATAGTGATGTTCATTTTAAAAAAGGATATAGACAAGAAAACTGTTGCTCAATTTGACCCCGTCCTGTTTGAAGGACGAATCATAACAGTTCTCTCTCCTTCAGAAGCAGAGAGGGCTGTTGCTTTCCTTGAAAGGCAGGAAAGGGTAGGAATAGATACCGAGACAAGACCTTCTTTCGCGAAAGGACATGTGAACAAGGTGGCTTTGCTGCAGGTTTCTACTCTTGACACTTGCTTTTTGTTCCGTCTGAATATGACAGGCTTAACGCAGCCTCTCGTTCATTTCTTACAGTCCGAGAAACCGTTGAAAATAGGGCTTTCCCTGAAGGATGACATTAGCCGGCTAAAGCAGAAAGGCGATTTTACTCCTGCAGGATTTCTTGAACTGCAGCAGTATGTTTCACAGATGGGGGTCGAGGCAATGAGCCTTCAGAAGATATATGCGTTGCTGTTTGGGCAGAAGATATCGAAATCCCAGCGTCTTTCCAACTGGGAAGCAGATGTCCTTACAGATGCGCAAAAAGCCTATGCCGCAACGGATGCTTGGGCGTGCCTCAGAATCTATGAGAAGCTGGAAAGCTTACGTCAGAGTGGAGACTATGAGATAGAGGATACGGAGATTTATGAATGCGAGGAAGAATAGCTCGCAGTATTGTATGGAGAAAAGTGAGAATCAATGAATAATAAAGTTGTTGTTCTGAAAAAAGGGAAGGAGGACTCTCTTCGGAGGTTTCATCCCTGGGTGTACAGCGGTGCTATTCATCACATTGAAGGAAAACCCGATGAGGGTGATCTGGTGGATGTGGTATCGGCTGACGGCGCATTTCTTGCCAAAGGGCATATTCAGATTGGGAGCATTGCAGTTCGCGTACTTTCGTTTGATGAGAAAGAGCCTGTTGACGCATCTTTTTGGCAGCATCGTCTGCAAGTAGCGTTGGAAGTCCGACGCGCGATAGGGCTTTTCGGAAATCCGCAGACCAATTCGTTCCGTCTCGTTCACGGAGAGGGGGATGGACTTCCAGGCTTGATTATTGATGTGTATGGAAGTACGGCTGTTATGCAGGCGCATTCTGTCGGCATGCATGTTTGTCGGCACGATATTGCAGAGGCTTTGGCTGATGTCCTTTCGGGAACCATTGAGAATATCTACTATAAGTCTGAGACAACGCTTCCGTATAAAGCCAACTTAACTGACTCAAATGGCTATCTGTTAGGAGGAAACGCAGATGATGTGGCAATAGAAAATGGTCTTCGTTTTCATGTAGATTGGATGGGAGGTCAGAAGACGGGTTTTTTTGTCGACCAAAGAGAAAATCGTGCACTCTTGGAGAAGTATTCTCTTGACAGGCGCGTTTTGAATATGTTCTGTTATACGGGTGGGTTCTCGTTCTATGCCATGCGAGGAGGAGCAAGGCTCGTGCATAGTGTCGACAGCTCGGCTCGGGCTATCGATATCACGCGTGCTAATGTGGAATTGAACTTCCCAGGAGATGAGCGTCATCAGGCATTTGCTACTGATGCTTTTGAGTTTCTCGATAAAATGCCGTCTTGTGATGCAGAAGATGCTTATGACTTAATAGTGCTTGATCCTCCAGCTTTTGCAAAACATCGTGATGCCCTTCACAATGCGTTGCAAGGCTATCGCAAGTTAAATGCTAAGGCTTTGCAAAAGATAAAGCCTGGCGGTATCCTGTTTACATTTTCCTGTTCTCAAGCAGTTAATAAGGATCAGTTCCGCACGTCTGTTTTTACGGCAGCCGCTATTTCTGGGCGAAAGGTTCGTATCCTTCATCAGTTGCACCAGCCAGCCGATCATCCTATTAATATATACCATCCTGAAGGGGAATATCTAAAGGGATTGGTGCTTTATGTGGAATGATGCATTTTAAATAAATAAGGAAGAGCAATGCCAAATAGCATTGCTCTTCTTGTTATAAAAACGTATGATTCATTATTCCAATTCTTTTATCTTGATGTTGCGGAACGAAACTTCATTCCCATGATCTTGGAGAAGAATGTAGCCTTCTTTGGCATTGCCGAAATTAGGCCAGTCGCGATACTTGCTGTAGGCAACCAAAGCATTCCACATCTGGTTGTTTCGCTCGTATTCAAGAATCTTTGTTCCATTGAGCCAATGTTCTACGTGGTTGTCTTTCACAACAATCATAGCTGTGTTAAAGCCCTCGATGTTATATGTATCCCAAACGCCGTTTTTCGAAGGGATAAGATCGTAAAGGGAGCCTTGAGTCCTGTTGCCTTTCACTCCTAACTTGGCGTCGGGATGATTTTGGTCGTCAAGAATCTGAAACTCGCAGCCGATAGCAGAGCCTGCGCCTTTATTCATTTCAGGATCAACAAAATACTTTATGCCGCTATTCGCGCCTTTGGTGATTTTGAAGTCCACCTTGAGGATAAAGTTCTTGTATGTCTTGCGCGTGATGATATCGCCTCCGTTTGTCGATTCTCCTCCGTCGGCAGGTTCAACGGTAAGGATTCCGTCGTGGATGTTCCAGCCCTTTTCCGGGAATGATTCGCTTCGGGCGCTGCGCCAACCTTCGGTTGTCTTTCCGTCCCAAAGCAGCATCCATCCTTGTTCTTTCTCGTAGTCGGTCAGGGTGTTTGGAATGTTGTTTACTTCAGGTGCTGCGTGCGTATCGGGGGTGAGATACTTTTCAACATCCTTTGTAAGGATGCGAATGTTGCGCCAGCAAATCTGCTTTCCTTCATCGGCTTTCCCGACAAGATGTACTTGCAAGGCAATGAATCCCTCTTTGTCGGCATCGTCTATGAGGTTTGCGCATTCGATGCCATTAACCCAAGTGCGGATGCGTGGGCCGAAGGCTTCTACGCGCGCTGAATTCCATCCATCGTGATAAGCTGTCCGTGCAGGCTCGTTAGATGTCATCCGATAAAGCCACATACGCCTTGCTTCGTCGTAAATACCTCCTGTCCAGGCCCTTGGCGCCGGGTCTATTTCGAACTGGTAGCCGTAGACGTGTCCTCCATAGAGTTTCTTGTTCTGGTGACTGCGGAGCTGCACGCCTGAGTTAATGCCTTCGGTCTTGAATTCAAACTCCAGGATGAAGTCGGAATAATTCTTTTTCGTAGCGAGGAACGAATTCTCTTTCCCTGTTGCGGCTATTCCGACGATTGTTTTGTCGCGTACCGTATAGGTTGCTGTTCCGCTCAGCTGTTTCCAGCCCTGAAGGTTTTTCCCGTTGAAAAGTTGTTGCCATTCTTGTGCTTGTAGGGACAAGAAAGCAAAGGCGAAACATAATAGAAATAGTATCTTTTTCATAGACTGGTGTGAGTTGTTTAGAGTTTATAGAATTCTTCCCATCCTTTTCGGGGCAGTTCTCCTGCCAGAAGGGCGTTACCGAATGGATTTCCGACAATTTCTTTCTTTACACTGTCGAATGTAATAGTGCTCTGGGTGCGTATGGCGATGATTCCCAGCGAAAACATCTGCGCCATAGGTCCGAAGATATGGAACGGGGAGCGTGTCTTCTCTTTTCCTTGACAAGCAAGAAGGAAGTTGGCAAAATGGTTGGAGGGACTCTTGGGTACTTCGGGCAGCTTGTCGGCCATTTCTTCCGCTTTCTCCTTTGGAATGATTTCCAGCGTGGCTCCGTGCGTTCCGCCCTTGAATGTAAGCTCGCGGCTGTAGATAACCTTTCCCGGGCTCAGCTTTGCAGGGGCGTGCTGTCCTGTCTGGTTGGTTGCGGGAACGTCGTTGTTGACAACGCTGTGCTCTCCGAATCCTTCCGGAAGGGGCGGCAGGTTCTGCTCTCCGTCGTACCAAGTGACATCGACGGGAGGCATGTTGCCGCGACTTGGGAATTTGAAGCGGAGGGTTGTCTCTTTGGGGAAGAAGAAATCGTTGTAGCCCGTAAGCTTCAGCGGCTCAATCTGATAGGGGAGACCCAGCTCCAGGAATTCGTGACACGTGTCAAGAATATGAGCTCCCCAGTCGCCGAGTACGCCAAGACCGAAGTCGTACCAGCCGCGCCAGTTGCCCGGATGATATTTCCCGTTGTAGTCGTGATAGCGGGCTGTCGTCAGCCATTTGTCCCAGTCCATTCCTGCGGGAAGAGGCTCGGCTTCGGGGTAGCGCTGGATGTTGGTGTCGTATGGATACCAGCGGCGCCAGTCGTTGAAATGCGCGTCGATGGCATAGACGTCCTTGATGATGCCAGCTTCCTTCCAAGCCTTGAATTGGAAATAGTTAGCTTCGGAATGTCCTTGATTGCCCACTTGGGTGACAACCTCGGGATGTCGGCGGGCAATGTCCATCATCAGCTCTATTTCGAGGAATGTGCGGGCCATCGGCTTCTCCACATAGACGTGCTTGCCCTCGGAAATGGCGAGCATGCAAACGGGGAAGTGCGAAAAGTCCGGAATAGCTACGGTGACGGCTTCGAACGTGTTTCCTGCTTTGTCGAACATCTCGCGGAAGTCCGTAAATACTTTTGCGTCAGGATGTTCGGCAATCGTCTGCTGGGACTCCTTGCTCTGCAGATCTACATCGCACAGGGCGACTATTTCGCACAGTCCCGTACGCATAAAGTCGTTGATAATCTGTCGTCCGCGGTTGGCGATGCCTACACAGGCGAGTTTGACCTTGGGGTTGTCTGCTACGACTTCCTTTTTCTTCTTTTTCTTGTCGGCAAGTCCTGCCATTTGTTCTGCAGCGTTGGCTGCCGTTCCTGTGAGCAGGACACCTGCTGTGGCTGTTCCCATTGTTTTCAGGAAACCTCTTCTTGAAATGTTCTCCATGTTGAATTATTTAGAAAGAATAAATTTTTTTCGAGAAGGGAAAATTTTTTTTCTTTCTTCATACGGCGAGATGTAGAAAGAAAAAATTTTGATGATTAATCCATATCTTTGGTTCATTAAAGAAAAATCGTTGCTTGCTGGCGTTCATTTTCCACAAAGGTAACATTTTTGTGGGAATTATTGCAAAAAAAAGCGCTTTTAACGTAAAATAATGTTAAAGAACATATTTTTTTGCCATTTTGCTTGCAGATACGAAAAAAGTGCGTACCTTTGCAACGTGTTTTTCATGGTATTAGATTTTTAAAGTTGAAAGATTGGTCGTCGAGAGGACGGCCTTCTTTTTTTATGCCTATTCCTTCAGTATTATCTGTTTTTCCTTTGCGGGTAAATGTTGGTGCTGACTGAGGAGTTTTGCTTTGGGTGACGAAGTCTTGTTATTGGATCTTCATGGCGCATAAGTCTCTGATATAGATGAGGTCCGACTCATCGAATCCATATCGAAGCATTTGCTTGACGTCGAAATCCTGCATTTTCATTTGTTTCCAGCAATTGACGGCTTCTTCTCGCTTTTCCGTCAGCCAAAGTTGGCAGCCGATGGTGAACCAATCTGTCGGCTGGATGTCGTGAAAGTGTTCTTTGAGCATCGTCTCGACGTATTTTTCTGCATTCTGAGGCTTGTGCGTCATAAGTAAAGCGTGAAGTAAAGAACGCATCACCTTCATTGAGTCGGGCTCGTGGTAGGCAAGTTTGTAGAGGACGGGCAAAGCCTCGTTGAACATATCCTGTTCCATCAGGCAACGTGCCGTTTGGTACGTGAGCTGCAGGTTGTCGGGCTTCATCCCTTCGGCTCGGCGATAGTGCTCAAGGGCGCGGGAATAGTTCCCCAAGTCGCGGTAGCATTGAGCCGTGTGAAGCGTAGTCCAGTAATTATCAGGCCTTAACGCATCGGCTGTTCGTAATGCTTCCAAAGCACCTTGCAAGTCTCCCGACTGCTGCCGGCAGAGCCCAAGCTTTTGCCAGAGAGTTGCATCCATAGCTGAAGGATACCGGCTCAACAGCAAGTCGAAAACAACAAGCGCGTAGGCATAGTCTTTCCGTCGTGCGTTCATCTCGATGATGGCGAGGAGGCTCTTCTGCTGTATCTGGAAGATGTCGTAGAGCGCTTTTTCCGTATGCTGCAGCCAGGATGCCTCGAAGGGATTGACGTATTGGGAGCGCGTGTAGTGGAGATGGAAGAACCGGTAGAGATCTTGAATATACTGACGGATAAGGGTGCGTGACGAAAGCTGCTGTCCTTTCTTCTCCTCCAGCGAGGCAAGCGTCTCGGCATGCTCCTCGCGCATAGCGTCTTCCTGCTCTTTCATCTGCGTGCGAAGCATTTTGAGCTGCTCCTTGGGTAGTTGCTTCAGGGTGAGGCAGAAGGAGTACTTGTCTGAGTTGCAGAAGATTCCCGAGTGGAGAATCAGCTGGCGAAGGGTAGAGCTGTCCTCGTCGTCGGGGAAAAGATCGGTTATCTCCGAGTCGTGGATGTCGAAGGGACGGAACCAGTTCTCCATCTTTTGGAAGAACGGGTAGCCCTTGAGCTGCGAGAAGGTGGCCATGTAGACATCGGCACCGTTCATCTGCATCTCGGTAAGTTCCTGGATGCTTTCCTCTACGCCCGATTCCTGCAGCCACTTTTCCCAGTCGGGATCTGAGTCTTCGGTCAGGTCTTCGTTGGTGATAAAGGGCTTGCCTTTGAGCTTGGGATTGCGCAGCATCGAGGGGATGATCTCTTCCTTCATTTTCCGCTCGATACGCTCTGTGTCGAGGCTGCGAATGAACTGCAGCTCCACGTCGGACAGCATCTCGGTAAACGCCGAGTCCTCGCTGAGCAGCTGAAGGCGTGTCTGCAGGTCGGGATAGAAGGGTAGGCGGGCGCTGTGCAGACGTACACAGATGAATAGGGACGTAACGGCGCGGATGGCTATGCTGTCCTTTTCAGAAAGAGATGCTTCGCTCAGAAGAATGACCTTGAGGGGGTCGAAGACACGCATGAGGCTGAGCGTCATGCTGCTGATAAGGAGGCATGCCTGGGTATCGCTTGTATGCGAGGAGAAAAGGAGCGTGCGTGCCGAGGACAGATCGCTTGCATTCCAAAGCGAGGGGACTCCGAATTCGTTCCTCTGAATTGGAAGGTCTTTTATCCGGAGCCGGTCGGTCAGCAGCAGCGTCCGCCCGACAAGGTCCTTGTGTACGCGCTGCCGTTCGCTGTCGTCAACGCCTCTCTTGAAATAGTCAAGTAGGGTGGCATACGTGTTGCAAATGTCTGAATATTCCTTTGAGAGTTCCCATTGAGATCCGTCCAGAAAGAACGGCTGCAGGGCATTTAATGCTTCCTGCAGTCGGTTCTTAATGAGCAGTTGTACGATGTCGTTGACGTTCATGCAACAGGCTTTATTGTGCCTTTCCCGAGAAGGGAAAAGCTATTTTTCTTTCTTTTCCTTATTTTATTACTTCTCGATGGCGGCGATGCCGGGAAGCACCTTGCCTTCGATAGCTTCGAGGAGTGCGCCTCCGCCTGTGCTGACGTAGCTCACCTTGTCGGCAAGTCCGAACTTGTTGATGCAGGCTACTGAGTCACCTCCGCCGATGAGTGAGAAGGCACCGTTCTTGGTGGCTTCGACGATAGCCTCGGCCACAGCCTTGCTTCCGAATGCGAAGTTGTCCATCTCGAACACGCCGGTAGGGCCGTTCCAGAGAATGGTCTTGGCGCCCTTGATAGCGTTGGCAAACAGTTCCATCGACTTGGGGCCGATGTCCAGTCCTTCCCATCCGTCGGGAATTTCCATCGAACTTGTAATCATCGTATTGGCATCGTTGCTGAAAGCGTCTGCAACCTTCGAGTCGGTGGCAAGAACCAGCTTAACGCCTTTGTCCTTGGCTTCCTTCATGATGTCAAGGGCGAGGTCCAGCTTGTCGAGCTCGCAGATGGAGTTGCCCACGGTACCGCCCTGTGCCTTCATGAAGGTGTAGGTCATACCTCCGGCGAGGATGAGGGTGTCGACCTTGCCGAGCAGGTTCTCAATGATTTCTATCTTGGTGCTCACCTTCGAGCCGCCCATGATGGCAACGAAAGGACGATGGATGTCGTTCATGACTTTGTTGACGGCTTTCACCTCTTTTTCCATCAGGTAGCCGAACATCTTGTGGTCTTTGTCGAAGTAGTCGGCGATGAGGGCTGTGCTGGCATGTGCGCGGTGTGCCGTACCGAAGGCATCGTTCACATAGCAGTCGGCATAGTCGGCAAGAACCTTCGTGAAGGCCTTCTGGCTCTCCTTGACGGCTTTCTTGGCAGCCTTGGTCTCTTCTTCGGTGGCATCTTCGGCCAGTCCTCTGGGCTTGCCTTCCTCTTCGGCATAGAAGCGGAGGTTCTCAAGCAGCAGGGCTTCGCCGTCCTTGAGGGCAGCAACCATTTCCTGAGCCTTCTGGCAGTCGTCGGCAAACTTGACGTCTACGCCGAGAAGCTCGCTGACATGACTTACAACATGCTTCAGACTATATTTGGGGTCGGGATTTTTCTTGGGACGGCCAAGATGTGAGGCGATGATGAGACGTCCGCCGTCGGCGAGGATCTTCTTCAGGGTGGGAAGGGCTGCGCGGATGCGGGTGTCGTCGGTAATGGCGAACTCTTCGTTCAAGGGAACGTTGAAGTCTACTCGTACAAAAGCTTTTTTGCTTTTGAAGTTAAATTGATCAATAGTCATATTACAAAAATTATGGTTGAAAAACTTTGTTTCTATAGGCACCGCAAAGATAGGAAAAACAAAGAAACCGACGAAATTTTTTCTGAAAAAAGTAAGCATATCCTGCGCCAATGCTTTCTTTTTGTTCGTGGGTAAAGAAAAAGTTCAAAAAAATGCAAGGTACATGTGACAAATTCTTCAATTTTTCACTAATTTTGTGCCATCGACCAAGAAGCATGTATTATACCTTTTTAAATAGCTATTATGAAAAACAACTTATCCAAAGTTTTGGGTTTTGCTCTGCTGCTTATCCTCGCAGCTTGTAATGGGGGCAAAAAAAATGTTATCGACATGCCTGCGCAGTCGTTAGCTTCCGATACACCGCGTGAGGAGGTGACCGTCTCCACGTTTGTTTCCAACCGGCCGGCTCCTGAGCAGCGGCTGTTCACGTCGCATGCCGTTGAAGCCAAGATTCAGGCAATCAAGCATCTGCTTACCAATCACAAGCTCGTGTGGATGTTCGAGAACTGCTTCCCCAACACCCTTGACACGACCGTTCACTTCGATGGGGCCGACGATACGTTCGTCTATACCGGCGACATTCATGCCATGTGGCTGCGCGACAGCGGGGCACAGGTCTATCCTTACGTGCAGCTCTGTGCTTCCGACCCTGAGCTGCAGAAACTCATTCGCGGCGTGATACTCCGCCAGCTCAAGTGCATCCTCATCGACCCCTATGCCAACGCCTTCAACATGGGTGCTACCGGCAGCGAGTGGATGAGCGACCGTACGGCCATGAAGCCTGAGCTTCACGAGCGCAAGTGGGAGATTGACTCGTTGTGCTATCCCCTCCGCCTGGCTTATGCTTACTGGAAGGCTACGGGCGACGACAGCATCTTCCGCACCGACGACTGGACGAATGCCGTAGCCCTCATCCTTGCCACCTTCCGCGACCAGCAGCGCAAGGAGGGACACGGTTCCTACAACTTCCAGCGTCGCACCGAGCGTGCCTCCGATACGCAGTACAACAGCGGGTGGGGGCAACCTATCAACCCTGTCGGGCTCATTGCCAGCTCCTTCCGTCCCAGCGACGATGCTACGACCTTCCCCTTCCTCATCCCCTCCAACTTCTTTGCAGTAAGCGTCCTCGACAAGACGGCCGAGATACTCTCTTCTGTGAAGTATGGCAACAGCAAGGATCTGGCGAAGGAGTGCCGTGAGCTCTCGAAGGAGGTGAGCAAGGCTCTCAAGAAATATGCCGTCTACAAGCATCCGAAGTATGGAAAAATCTATGCCTTTGAGGTTGACGGATTTGGAAATCAGTATCTTATGGACGACGCCAACGTGCCCTCGCTCCTCGCTATGGCTTACCTGGGCGGTGTTGACTTCAAAGACCCTGTTTACCGCAACACGCGTCGTTTCGTCTGGAGTCACGACAATCCCTACTTCTTCAGCGGTACGGCTGGCGAGGGCATCGGCGGTCCTCACGTGGGATTTGACATGATTTGGCCCATGAGCATCATCATGCGTGCCTTTACCGCTGAGAATAATGCGAAGGGTGACGAGGAGGTCCGCTGGTGCTTGCAGACTCTCCTCGATACCGATGCCGGCACAGGATTCATGCACGAGACCTTCCATGTCAACGATCCCCAGAACTTCACACGCTCGTGGTTTGCTTGGGCCAACACGCTTTTTGGCGAGCTGATCATCAAGTTGGTTGACGAAGGGAAGGTAGACCTCCTGAACAGCCTGCAGTAACCTCTCCGTCCGATGAAGAAACGAGCCCTGTACCTTCTCCTTTCCTTTCTGTTGGGTATGCCGGGAGCGTTGCACGCGCTCACCGATGCCGAGTATGCCGAGATTTTCGGTGAGAACTGGAGTGGGGCAGAGGCTTATCTTCAGGAGAACCGTGCCGTCTGGGACTCCATCTTCGCCCGTTACGAGGTTGACCCTCTGCTGGCCGAGTCCATTGTCTTCCCCGAGCTGGTGCGATACTCCTTTTTCCGCGACCGCATCGAGAAGGCCACCATGCGCCGTCTCTATGCTCACGGAGGCTCCGAGAAAGGCAATTTCTCCATCGGCGTCTTCCAGATGAAGGCTACCTTTGCCGAGGGGCTCGAAAAGCTCTGGATGGAATCGGAGCTACCCAAGAAGTACGGGCTAACGTTCGACCTTTCCGATGACAAGTTCAACCGCAAGCGCCGTCTCGAACGGCTCTGTTCCACCGAGCAGCAATGCGTCTACCTTGCCATGTTCCTGCATGTGGTGCCCCGCCAGTACCCGGAACTCAAGGAAATGGACGACACGACGCGCGTGCGTTTCCTTGCCACAGCCTACAACTATTCCTTTACGGCACCAGCCGAGAAGGTGATGCGCGAGAGCACCATCCCACGCTATCATACCGACTTCGTGGCGCACGAGACCACCGTCTATTACTCCTATGCCGACATGGCCCTTGCCCGCTACCTCAGCGTACGTCCAGCCCCCGTCCCCAAACCCCGGCGGCGGTTCCCCTGGTGGAGGCGATAGCCCCCTGAAGTCTTCAAGGTCTTTTAGGTCGTTAAGGTCCGTCGGCTAAACTTTTTTGAAAAATTCCTGCTTTTTTATTTGGAAGTACAAAAAAGAAAACCTACTTTTACCCGCGAAAATATTTTCACAACTTTTTAGATCTAATTATTATGGGTTACAAAATTATCGACGTAGAGGGCATCGGCCCTGTTTATGCAGAGAAACTGCAGGCAGCAGGCATTAAGACCACCGAGGATTTACTTGAGAAATGTGCAGCCAAGAAAGGCCGCGTAGCACTGGCAGAAGCCACTGGCATCAGCGAGAAGCTGATCCTGAAGTGGACGAACCATGCCGACCTGTTCCGCATCAAGGGCATCGCCGGCCAGTTTGCCGAGCTGCTCGAAGCTGCTGGCGTTGACACCGTCAAGGAGTTCCGTCATCGCGTACCGGCCAACCTCCAGCCCAAGCTGGTAGCCGTTAACGACGAGAAGAACCTCTGCAACCGCGTTCCCTCCGTTACGGAGCTGGAGAAGATGATTGCTCAGGCCAAGGAACTGGAGCCGCTGATCACCTATTGATGCCGTCGGTTTCATCCGCAAAACACGAAGAGAGAGCCCAAAAGGCTCTCTTTTCTGTTTTCAAGAGGCAGACCTCAAGGTCTTTAAAGTTTTTAAGGTCCTTAATGTTCTTAAAGACCCAAAGGTCCTTTTCCCCTTCTCCGTCACGCGATATGAAGAAAGAAAAAACATTTTTCGAGAAGGAAAAAAATTTTTTGAAGAAGGAATCTCGCCGTATGTAGAAAGAATAATTTATGTGTTAAGATGTAAGTGGTGAAAAAAGGATTGGGAAGTCTGCGTTTTTGGTTGCGAAGAGGGCCTTTTTGTGACTGGAGGGTGGGGAATACGAAGGGCAAGAACGGGGTTTTGTGCAGGCCGAAGTTGGCTTTTTTTTTTGGGGGGGGACAAGTTACGGATTGTAAGCAGTTGTCTATCCCCCTCGGTATACTTTTTTGTCT
>JAGAAS010000052.1 GCA_017615125.1 Bacteroidaceae bacterium | reverse complement strand
GGTGGCGGCGGAGGCGGCAGACGCTAAGCCCAACTCCCGACGATATGCTTAACACATATTCCGTTTTCCCTTCTTGAAAAAAATTTTTTCCTTCTCGAAAAAAGTTTTTCCCTTCTCCAAAATTAATTATCCTTTGTTAAACAACATATAAAGTTTCTCACCATTATGAAAAAGATTCTCTTCTCCCTTACAGCTTTACTCTTCGGTATAGCCGTACAGGCACAAACATCATACGAGGCTGTCAACGCTATCGACACAGAAATCGACGGTACAGCACGCTACATCGGAATGGGCGGGGCGATGAATGCCCTGGGCGCCGACATCAGCACGATGGGCGTCAACCCGGCAGGCATCGGACTCTACAGGAGCTGCGACATGATGATCTCCTTCGGTTCCAACAACACGACCAACAAGACCCAGTTCGACGGTATGACGAACCGCGGATTTTACCGCGGGGGCTCGTTCGACAACGTCGGCCTGGTCATCTCCGACAAGTACAGCAACGAAGGCGTTCTCCGCTTCGTCAACTACGGATTCAACTACCGCAAGCTGAAGGACTTCGGAGGGAACACCTATATGCAAGGAAAGCTGAGAGGTCTGTCGCAGACGGGCGTTATGGCTATGCAGGTGTACGACAACCGCAACATCGGCGACGACTTCTTCGACTCCTCGTCCGAGTACAGCTTCTACAATTACAACTACTACGATAATGCCAACTACGGATGGCTGTCGCTGATGGGTTCTGACGCCCGCATTATCGATGCAACAGCCTTCGACAATGGGTACTTCTATCCCTCGCAGTCAGGCGACTTCTACTCCAACGAATCAGGAAGCTCGGGTGCCTACGACTTCAACATCTCTGCCAACTTTGTTGACCAGGTGTACTTCGGTGCAACCGTTACCTATACGAACGTCAACTATGCCTACAACAGCACCTACAACGAGGTACTCCTTACTGCCGACGGCACGGAGGTGATAGGCGACTACACCCTGAACAACTGGTACAAGACGAAAGGCTACGGCTGGGGCATCTCGCTAGGTACCATCCTGCGCCCGATTGAATCCTCGTCGCTGCGCTTCGGACTCGGCGTCACCTTGCCCACCTACCTCCATCTGACGGACTACAACTCCGCCATCATCACGTCGCACATCGACAACGACACCTATTCGATGGATACGCAGAGCAACAATGCCTATGGCAACGACTGCTACACCGAATATACCAACAGGACTCCTGCCCGCTTCAACCTGAGCGCCGGCTACACCTTCGAGTCCGGTCTTGCCCTCGATGCCGAATGGGAAGCACGCAACCTAGCTACTACCCAGCTCTTTGAGGGCTCCGGCAAGGAGAACACCATCATCAACAACCACACGGCTGACAACTTCGGCACGCAGAATACCTTCCGCCTCGGTGTAGAAAAGATGTTCCTTGAGAGCTTCTTCGCCCGTCTCGGCTACAACTACACGGCAGGAGGCTTCAAGGCCGACGCCTGGAAGATGATTCCCATCAACTCCGTGCAGACCAACACCGACTACAAGAACTTCCTGAATGCACACGAGCTCAGCGGAGGACTCGGCTATCGCGGAGATATCTTCTATGCCGACCTTGCCGTGCTCTACAGCAACAGGAACTACGATTTCTTCCCCTTCGAGAATCGTGACCTTGAGGCTACCGCCCTCCAGCGCACGAACGTTAAAGCCGTAGCGACCTTAGGCTTCCGCTTCTGACGAACCAGCACATATTACTTACTATAAAACGAGGGAGCCTCCTTTTCTCACAAGGAGGCTCCCTCTTCCTTTATATTTCGACAGAGTTAGGGGTAAATTAACAGACTGTTCTTCTCCTCGGCTCTTTCTGCCTCAATCGCTCCTTTACATCAAGTCAACGACGGTTATCCCTGCTCCACCGAATTGCACGTGCTCATCGCGGAAAGACCGGACTGCTCCGTTTGTCCGTAAGTATTCACGAATCAAGGAACGCAGGATGCCGTTGCCCGTTCCGTGTAGGATGCGCACACGCCTTACTCCCAGCAGCACGGCATCGTCGATGAAGAACGTGACAGCCTGCACGGCTTCCACACCCCGCATGCCGCGAACATCGATGTCCTGCTTGAAGTTGAGTTTCTTTTCCACTATTGCCTCCTGCGTTTCACGACTGATATAGGTGTACGTCTGGTTCTCTGATTTCTGGGCCTGAGCTTCCTCTCGGGATGCATGCTCCAGGTTTTCGAGCTTCACACGGGCACGCACATTTCCTGCAGCTACCGTAGCTGTTTTGCCTTTCAGCTCCAGTATCTCGCCTACGGTATCCTGCCCTTTAATTCGGACAAAATCCCCTTTAGCAAACGTCAAGTCTGAAACGGCAGGATGCTCTTCCCCAGTTGCCTCCTTGAGAGGAGTATATTTCAGCTTGTACTTCTTGCGCTTGTGGGAAGGCATTTCAGCAACAGGTATGTCAGCAACAGAAGCCGTCTCCAGCTCGGTACGGAAAGCTGCGAGAGCCTCGCGCGCCTGCTTCGTCTGTTCTTTCTCTGCCAACGCCTCGCGAATGCTACGGATGGTATTCTCTACTTGCGCGTTGGAGCTGTCGATGATTTTCTCCGCCTCTTCTTTGGCTCTCTTGATTATCTGCTTTCTGGAGGCATTCAGCTCAGAGCGCTCGTTCTCGTAATGCGCGATGATTTCCTCCAGCTGTTTCTCCTTCTGCCGGATGCTCTGCCGCTTCTGCTCCCAATAGCGTTTGTCGCGCACAATATCCTGCACATACTTGTCGGACTGAATGTAGTCGCTGCCCACTATTTCAGAAGCATCGGCTATCACCTCCTCGGGGAGTCCTATCTTGCGAGCTATCTCCACCGCGAAAGAGCTTCCCGGCTGCCCTATCTGCAATTGGAAGAGCGCCTGCATCTGGTTCCTGTCATAGAGCATCGCTCCGTTGACGACTCCTTCGTTGCTCTCGGCAAACTGCTTCAGATTGTGATAGTGTGTAGTGATAACTCCGTATGCTCCGCTACCGTTGATACGCTTCAGCACCGCTTCGGCAATAGCTCCTCCGATAAGAGGATCGGTGCCGCTTCCAAACTCATCTATCAGTACTAGGCTCTCAGGCCCACAGTTCCTCATCACATTCTTCATATTCAGCAAGTGACTGCTATAGGTCGACAAGTCATCGTCGATGCTTTGTTCATCTCCGATATCGATGAACAACTCTTTGAACACGCCCATGTATCCTGCTTCCTTCATCGGTACCAACAGCCCGCATTGCATCATATACTGCAAGAGCCCTATCGTCTTCAGACAGACCGATTTTCCTCCGGCATTAGGGCCTGAGATGAGCAGGATGCGCTGGTGCTCATTCAACTCTATTGAAAGAGGGACCACCGTCTTACCATGTTTCTGCAACGACTGCTGCAGAAGGGGATGCACGGCATAAACCCAGTCGAGCACAGGTCTGGGCTCCACGACAGGACGTATTGCATTCATCGCAATGGCTGTCAACGCCTTTGCGCGCAGGAAATCCACTACGCCCAAGAAGTCATACGAACCCAGCACATCGGGAATGTGAGGGCGCAACTCGGCTGTAAAGTCACTCAAGATGCGCACTATCTCGTGCCGCTCGGCTACCTCCAGCTCACGCACTCGGTTGTTGGCTTCCACCACTTCGGCAGGCTCGATGAAGACGGTCTTGCCTGTCGCCGACTCATCGTGAACAATTCCTTTTATCTTTCTCTTCAGCGCCGGCGCAACAGGTATCACCAAACGCCCGTCGCGCATAGTGGGATTGGCATCTTTGTCAACCAAGCCTTCGCTCTGGGCAGCATGAAGGATGCTCATGAGTTTTCGGCTGATGCTTCCCGAAGCAGAGAGCAGCTCACGCCGAATACGCTGCAGCTCGGGAGAAGCAGAGTCCTTAATGCGCCCATAGGCATCGAGGATGGTATCTATGCGCCGCACCAAGCCGGGAAAACACAACACGTCGCGGGCAAGGAGGCGCAGCTGAGGATAACGGAGATCGGAAGCCTCCTCGTCAAAAGGATTGTCGCCCTGTAATAGCCATACGACCTCGTTGATAGTGCCGAGCGAACGGCGCAGGTCGAAAAGATCGTCCTCGCTCATATACACCCCTTCGACGTTTGCTCGCTTAAGTGCCCCGCGAACATCAAAGTAGAACTGTGCCGGCAAGGAGTCCGGCTCCTCGCGCAACAGACGCGTCATCTCTGCCGTCTGGTCGAGGAGCTTTGTCAAAGTATCATAGTCGGCCACGAAGCGCATCTTTTCCACTTGCTCGCGCCCCATAGCACTCAGGCAGCGCTCCGAAACCTGCTCACGCACACGGTCGAAGCCTACCTTCTGTTCGTAGTTCGTTGGGTATATCAATTTCTTTATTCTTCTTTTTCTGTTGTTAATTACTCATCCGTTCCGTTTCCTTCTTCTCTCAGTAAAGCACCTTGCGCACGGAGCCGTCGGTATACTGCACCAGACAGACAGATCCCTTGCGGGGAACGGCTATGCGTTCGCCCGTAAGCGAGAAGATAGCGCGAATCTCGGAAGAAGCGCCTACCGAGACACGCGGGGAAACAACCCGCGCAGGAATGCTGTCAAGATAGTTGAAGTTGTTGGCAATGATCGTCTCCACCAGCTCCTTGCCGCGCGTTGCATAGCCTCCCGACTCGTCCACTCCTGCGTAGTCCATCATTATTACACCCGTAGGACCGGCTTTGTTGTCGCGCAGGTAGTCGAGTATTGCCGCGTGGGTGTGCGCAGCGTTGTCGCGGTAGCCGTCGCTTGTCGACACTTCGTAGCCGAAAATGTTTGCTACCTGCGCATAGGCCGAAGCGAAGTTGAACACCCAATAGATGGAGACGGTACTTCCTGTCCTGTGCGTAGTGCTGAACTTCAGCAGACGCGTCATTGCGTTAATCTTCGTCGTCATTGCCTCGCTGGCGTACGTCTCAGGATAGTCCTGCACATACATGGGCGATGCCGCGCTGGAGGTAGTCCCCGTGATGCGCCCCTGAGTCATCTTGTCCCACACTGCCTCGTGTGTCCAATTGCGGAAAAAGCCGCCCACGGGCTGCGTAGCGTATATGTCGCGGCTCAAAAGCAATATCTTGCCGCGCATGTCGCCCACCGTGAGGTTCCTTCTGAAGGGCACGAAAAGTTCCTCCGCGCCAGGCATGTTCAGCAGCTGAAGCAACTGCTCGTTGTACGTCCCTTCCACCTGGTCTCCATCCGTCTCATGCAGAAGATGGATGATGATGAACTCCGAGGGATTGGCAACGAGCGAATCCCTCAGCAATCCCAGCGCCTGGTCGAAGCGCATGCTGGTAGCAACGAGCCCGTGATTGATATGAAGGTACCCGTTACGCGTGCAAGGGCGCAGGTCGAAGGCTCTTACTCCCAGCCCCCACAGCTCGCTCAAAGAGAGCTCCTGTGTACGGGCGAAGCTGTCGCCAAGGTCCTCGTAGCCGCTTTCCCAGCCGCAGCCGGTAGCCGCGTCGTGCGCCCCAGGAATAGAGAGCACCGCGACGTATGTATTGTCAGGCAAACGACTCAGCCAGTTGTCCGCCGACACACGCAATCCCACGCAGGACACCGCTAAAAGCAGGATTACCGTTTTTTTCGTTCTCGTTCCCATACGTTTGTTTCTTCTTGAGCTACAAAGGTACGATTAAGCGAGCGAAAAGAAAAGAAACTTCCTTTTTTATTTTGTTCTTCACTCGCTTAATCGTACCTTTAACCTCTTTGTTTTAGGTACTTGTGCTCGGGCGAAAAAATATAATCCGTTTTATTTTGTTCTCCTCTCGCTTAATCGTACCTTTGCGCCCGTTTTTCTAAAGAAGACAATGGAAACATCTCTCATACAATCCTTTTCCGAGCTCGGCATCTGCGAGCCTTTGCTCCGCGCCGTCAGCGAACTGGGCTACGAGCAACCTATGCCTATCCAGTCGCAAGTAATCCCCCTCATCCTGGGACTCACACCCGATGGCGTCGCGCGCGATGTTGTCGGCCTCGCGCAGACAGGAACGGGCAAGACGGCAGCCTTTGGTCTTCCGCTCCTGCAGAGCCTCAACCTCGACTGGCGTGTTCCCCAGTCGCTCATCCTCGCTCCCACGCGTGAGCTGTGCCTTCAGATTGCCAGCGACTTGCAGGACTATGCCAAGTATCTCCCTACGTGCGCCATCCTACCCGTATACGGCGGCAGCAGCATAGGAAGCCAGATAACAGCCCTTCGCAACGGCGTGCACGTCATCGTTGCTACGCCTGGCAGGCTCATAGACCTTATGGAGCGGGGCGCTGCCGACCTGACGCACATCAACACGCTCGTGCTCGACGAAGCTGACGAGATGCTCAGCATGGGCTTCTCCGACGACATCGACGCTATCCTCGCCGGCATACCCTCCGAGCACCGCACGATGCTCTTCAGCGCTACGATGCCCGCCCCTATCGCGCGCATCAGCAAGCAGTACATGCACGAGCCGGTGGAGATTACAATCGGACACCGCAACGAAGGAGCCGCCAACGTCAATCACGTTTACTACCTCGTGCATGCTAAAGACAAATACGCCGCCTTGAAGCGCATCGTCGATTACTACCCAAACATCTACGGCATCATCTTTTGCCGCACGAAGGCGGAAACTCAGGAGATTGCCTCGCAGCTAATGGACGAGGGGTACAACGCTGATACCCTGCACGGTGACCTAAGTCAGCAGCAGCGCGACTTAGTGATGCAGAAGTTCCGTCTGCGCCATCTGCAGCTCCTTGTCGCTACCGATGTGGCAGCCCGAGGGCTCGACGTCGATGACCTTACGCACGTCATCAACTACGGACTACCCGACGACCTTGAGGTTTACACCCATCGTAGCGGACGAACGGGACGTGCCGGCAAGCGCGGTACCAGCATCGCGATAATCCACACGAGAGAGCGGAAGAAACTCAGCGAAATCGAACGAACCTTAGGTAAGAAGTTCGAGCGAGGCACCGTTCCCACAGCAGCAAAAATCACGGAAAAGCAACTCTTCCACCTCGTCGACAGACTCGAGAAGGTGGAAGTGCAAGAGAAAGAAATTGCCCCTTTGCTCGGCCCGATTTATAAGAAACTCTCGTGGCTCTCTACCGAAGACCTCATCAAGCGCATCGTAAGCCTGGAGTTCAATCGGATGATTGATTTCTACAAGGGCTCCGACGACCTGGACATACCGGAGGAGAAGCCCAGCGGTGAGCAACGCAAGCGCGGCAGGAAAGAAGACCCCAGCAAGCCCGAAGCAGGCTACACGCGCCTCTTCATCAACCTCGGGAAGCGCGACGGAATACGCCCGAAAACAATCATGGAACTCCTCAACGCCAATGTTCAGCGGCGCGTTGCCGTAGGGCGCATCGACCTCTTCACGAACTTCTCCTTCTTCGAGGTTGCCGAGCGCGATGCACGCTTTGTCATCAAGGATATGGCGCACGTCTACTTCCACGACAGGCGCATTGTCGTCGACAACGCAGAAGTTGTGCAGGGCAACGACTTCCCCTCCCCGCGCTCACGGAAAACCTTCCAGGATGCGTCCTCGCGCCAGAACGGAAGCCGTCGGGCAAAGAAGGACTCTCCGGATTCTGAATCCCCCTTCTGGGAGTTCTACAAGGGAAACGGCAAGAAAAGCAAGAAGCGCAAATAATAAAGGTAGGCAGCTCGCAGCAGCACACATTGCCCGTTGCCGACAAGCTTTCGCCTACTTTTCCTTCGTTTTATCGACAACAGAAGCTATGTCTTGGGCAAGACGATTCAGGAAAGGAATGTCCAGACGGCTCTCTGCAGGACTATCAGCCAAGATGCGAAACGCCTCGAACTCGTAGCTGAGACGATGACTCTCCGCAGAGAAGAACGTCTTGGGCTGCTGCCCGTGAAGATGAAGCGTGAACGACTTCATCGTGCTCACAGAGCCCTGCACCTCAATGTATCCCTTCTCGCCCTGAATACATCCGTGTGAGGGACCGGCCGAATCCTTGGCTCCCGTCAACGAAGCCACGAAGGTGGGATAGCGAAGTGTGAGCGTGCCGCTCGTATCGATGCCGTTGAAGCCTCGATTTGCCGCATAGTTCACCGAAACGGGAGCGCCGAACAAGGCAACGCAGAAGCAAATATTATAAATGTTGATATCCATAAGTGCCCCTCCGGCACATTCTGGGTCGAAAACGGGCGTTACTTCCCCTTGCAGATAACGATCGTAACGACTGCTGTACTGTGAATAGTTGCACTCGACGATTCGCACCGTTCCCAGCGACGCTACCGCTTGGGCCAACTGCGCAAAGAGCGGCATGTAGAGCAGGCTGAAAGCCGGCAGGCAGCGAACGCCCCGAGCCTCAGCCGCCCGGTAGAGCTGCTCCGTCTCTTCGCCCGTCACCGTTAGGGGCTTTTCCACTATCACGCTGTGTCCCGCCTGAATGGCCTGCAGCGCATAAGGGAAATGCACGTGATTGGCGTTGGCGACATAGACGTAGTCAGCCTCCGCCTCCTGAAGCATTCGCCCGTAGTCCGTGAAGACTTGCCCCGCAGGGAAATAAGCCTTCATCAGTTCACGGGCACGCTCCACACTATGCTCGCGGGCAAAGATGGCCGTCACCTCTATCTGCCCCGCAAAGTCGTAACGAAGCATCTCCAGCACCTCGCCTACGATTTTTCCCGTTCCGACAATAGATAGTTTCATGCGCCAAAAACAACGTTTTGATTTTTTTTCCAAAGATACGGATAAGAGAGAGGAAAGCAAAAAGAAAACTCACTTTTCTTTTTCTTTCCCGAGCGAAAGTAATTTAGACGAAGTCAAAGATACGGATAAGAGAGGAAATCCAAAGAATGCATCTATTTTTTGGCACTGAGTAAAGTAAATGTGTTATCTGCAGATGCTTCTGAAGGCTGTGATTTTTCAAGGGGGGGGGGTTGG
>JAGAAS010000051.1 GCA_017615125.1 Bacteroidaceae bacterium | reverse complement strand
GAATACCCAACCTTTCTTGTTTTATATTTGGTCCCCATAAGGTAGGCTCTTTATGTATTCTTCCATATACTGCCAATCGGGTTCACTCTTTTCTGTAGAAGGTAAAAGCACTTCTGTATCTGCAAGATACTTCCCCCATTTTCTTCCAAATGAATACTTGAATCGCTCTTTGTCGAGAATGGTTACAAGAAACAATGCATTATATTTGTTCAACCATTTATTGTAACCAAGAGCAACATCTCCAGATGCCATAAAGTCTGTATCGATATAGTTTGTATACCCCACAGAGCCTTGTCCATTACATATAAAAACGATACAATTCCCTTTGCTCAATAATTTCTCATCATAACCGCAACGATACATAATGCCATTATCCCTTTTCTTTGCACCTACATAGAAAAAATCTGAGCCGTCTTGCAATGTATCCTTTGAATGTACTTTGCCACGAGGTAATTTCCCTTTCTCGTTTGTATAGAACAAATCCCCAATCCGAAAACGTTTCCAAGATGACATATTTGAAAACTGCGAAACGACATTGGCTGTAGAAACAGAAACCTCATTTAGTACACCTTTAGAGATTTCACGTAGAGCAATCCAATCAATAGAATTATCTTCCAGCGCTGGCAAACGAATAGTGAAGTCTTTTTTTATATGTTTGTTTAATTCACGTCCAAATGCTACAAATCGAGACTCACATTCTTTTTTGATAAGCATTGCCACAAACAGTTTTTCTTCTATGTTTAGGATTTTCTCGCCAGATTTCTTATCAGCCAACACTGCTACATTTTGTCCAGTATAAAATTGCTTGGGTTGAACAAACGTAGCCCCTAAACTTCCACCTAATGCGACGGTCAGAC
Organism: Bacteroidaceae bacterium; assembly: GCA_017615125.1. Lineage (GTDB taxonomy): Bacteria > Bacteroidota > Bacteroidia > Bacteroidales > Bacteroidaceae > UBA1189. The sequence continues at coordinate 13,263 of JAGAAS010000051.1, read as the reverse complement.
ATCCAGCTGGATAAGGCTTTACTTCCTCAACTTCTTCTACCCAGCCGCTTACACCATTATTGGAAGCTGTTCTTGATACAAAAGCAATTTGTGTATTACCACTTTCTGTCATCTTGTTGTAATCGAACTTGTTCCCAAATGTAATATAAAAGAGTTTCGAGAGAGGGAACTCTTTCCACTCGGACGTGTTGAATTTACTCTTCCTCGTCATAGTTTTCTGATCTTGAACTGATACAATATGCAGCAAAGTTTCTCACTGATTTTTCAAATTCCTCTGGAGTAAGTGTAGAGTAGTCGGTTTTCATATAGGCTTCGCACAGCCATTCATCTTTATAGGTCACTTTATGTATTGCCGATAATCCCGTAACTGCAATTCTTTTCTTATAGGTATCGAGCCATAGTTCTTCTATTTTTGCCCAAACTCCATCACCGGTTTCTGGATCTATCTTCTCAACGCGCCCTAGGTTCTTTTTCTTTCTGAACCCATCATCTTTATAGTAGCCAAAGAAAGTTCCTTCTTTCACGTCTTTATGTCTAATACCTAAGTCGAACACCATGCAACAAGCATTAGCACTCGCACCTGGATGAAATATATCTGACGGTAACGAGAAAACTGCATTAAGATGGTGCTCTTGTAACATCATCTCCTTGTATTTCTGTACCTCTTTGTCCGTTCCTATAGCACATTGCATAGGAAGCAGAACAGCTAGTTTTCCTTTCTTTACCACGTTGGCAATATGATATACAAAATGGAATCCTTTGCTTGGGTCTTCTTTCCTTTCTTTTCCATTCTTGTCTTTCTTCCAGGTTTGAGCATACTCTTTTTTACTTGTTTTCTTATCAGCATTATATGGTGGGTTCATAAGCACCCTATCTATCTGTGCATCCTCAATCCATTTGTCTTGCTCAAAACAACTGCCTTGTTTTATATTAGTATTCCCGTCATTGTGAATCAGCATGTTGGTTGTGGAAAGGCCAAATGCCATTTCATCGTACTCAATCCCATATATATGCTCTTTATATACGATATTTCTTTCTTCTTCTGTCTGACAATCCCTTATTGCCTCTGTCATGGCTCTAACCAAGAATGCACCACTACCGCAGCAAGGGTCAAGAACCCTGGAGTTGCGATTAATACCTACAACTTTGCACATAAAGTGGACAATATGGTCCGGAGTGAACGCCTGATTTTTATTACCCTTCCCTACATACTTATTAAATGTAGTAAAGAATAAATTCAACAAGTCTTGCCCTAATGATGTCTCATCGTTTATGTAGGGGAGAATCTTTACCGAGATATCATTTAGAATGCTCTCAAAATCATTGCTTGGAAGATATCTGACATCTTGTGATTCTAACACCTTCTGAGCTAGAACACCCAGTTTCAATGCTTTATTCAAATCTTTGTCAAGTTTCGATGTTAGTATGTCTTTTATTCCGCTAATAATTTGGCTCGTGGTAAGCCCCTTGTATTTTAATCCATTCCTTAACGCAAGAAGACATGTGCCGACAAATTGACTCCTAAGACCTGCATTTATACCATAGGTTTGCAGTTTTTCGTTCAATTCATATGTGCTTTTTGTGACCTTCTCTTTATTGTTGCTCGTTATGGGTTTCAGCAGATTTGCGTATTCTTTGAATGATTTTATCTTATAGTGTTCACTAAGCCTGTTATCGTCACACACCTTGTCTCGCCAAACTCTGATCCTGTCATCTTCTGTGTTTGCCAATATTCCAATTGTTGCATACCCTGTCAGTTCATGCTCATATATCATGTAAGCACTAAGTTGGAACTCAGCGTTCTTGTCGTTATCGAAATTGCTTTTTGTTTCAACAAGAACTGCAACTTGCCTTTCATCGTCAACAAAGCGAATGTCAAGATTCTCGTATGTTCTATTGTCAGGTCCCTTTATTTGGATAGGAGAAAAGAGGATGTTTCTCTCTTTGAATGCTTTTGGATAGCGAAATTCGTCATTCTCAATATTGTGAACCAAATAATCTCGCCCTATGACTTGGATAATGTCAGACCTGTTCATGTTCTTATAACCTTATTCAAAATTCTGACTGATACCCAAAAGTCAGAGGGTTCTTTCTTTCAGAGAACAACATATATAAAAAGCGGGGTATCCTCTTCTGCCCATCCACCGTTTGAGGCCTACCACAGCCCATAGGTTGAGAACGAACAGAGTCTGAATACCCACGCCGGTCAGTATTTTTTGCACCCCCAAAAGTGCGCATGAGGGCATACAGTTTGCCCTCGCTGCACACTCCGGGAGTATATACTACACCCGTAGCATTCACCTCCACTTTTGTTCTTGACAACCTATTTGATTTGTGGTAGTTTCAAACGGTCAAAAACAAAGCATCAATGACGCTTTTTAATATGTAGTGCTCTGCTCGGTGGCTCCGCCCCCCTCTGGGGACATCACGGCTGCCGGCAGATGCTGATGCAAAGATAGGAATTGTTTTGAGAAAAGTCCTTTTTCTCTGGATTTTTTTATGAAATGATCCATCAACGACAACGATAAAGCGCTTTGTGCCTACGAGAGGGAGAAAGTTAAAAAGTTGGGAGGCTAAAGGCAAACTGGTGAATCGTGGAACTGAGGATTTATGGAAATTGCGAAAAGGGTCGTTTTCAGGAAAAAGTCGCGTTTTTTAGGGGGAACTGCAACGCTGAGAGAAGCCTAATCGCAGCGAGAGAGTACTATAGGCGGAGAGTTCCTTTGTGGCAGCGCGGTCAAGATGGTCAAGGTCAAAATGGTCATTATCATTTCCTGGAAACATGCTCTTTGCTCACTATATATAATTATATATAGTGGACGATTTTTTGGAGTCTGTTTTCGATTTTGACCAAAATGACCATGACCATAATGACCGCACATGATATTTTTTCTCTGTCGAATTTTGCTAGGAGAAAAAAGATTTTTTCTTTCTACATACGGCGAGATGTAGAAAGAAAAAATCTTTTTGGAGAAGGAAAAAATAAACAGGGAGGGGATTGTGTTTTCGGCTATCGCGAGTGAATTTGTGGGGAATGGAATTTTTAAGATATTAGCAAAAGACAATGAGATTATTATGATACCGGCATATCTGGTTCCGTTTTTTTCGCTCGGCTTAATCGTACTTTGAACTTCGTTCTAAGATACTCACGCTCGGAAAAGAAAAGAAAAACGAGTTTTCCTTTTGCTTTTCTCTCGCTAAATCGTACCTTTGTCAGCAAATACAAGAAAAAGTCATGAACGAAAAGAAGACAACACGCAAGCCGATGAGACGTTCCGTCTTCTGGCTGAACATACTTGCTATGGTTATCGTGGCAATCGTAGCCGTTTTCCTCACCTTCAAGTGGCTCGACATCTACACGCAGCACGGTAAGGCTATCCTCGTGCCGGACGTGACACAGATCGACGAGCATGAGGCTCTGCACCTGCTCGACACGCGCGACCTGAACGGGATATCTGCCGACAGGTCCTTCGCAAAAGGCGTTCCCGAAGGCATCGTCATCGACCAGCGCCCCAAAGCCAACGCGAAGGTGAAGCGAGGGCACAACGTCTACCTCACAGTCAGCTCGGGCAACGAGCCGCTGGTGAGGCTCCCCGACCTTGCCGACAACAGCTCCTACCGCCAGGCTGTCTCCCGCCTGCGGGCTGCCGGGTTCATCCTCACGAAGAACGACAGCATACGAGGACAGGCCGACTGGGTGTATAAAATACTGTACAACGGCACGGAGACCTACGCCGGGCAGATGATTCCCGAAGGCTCCACGCTGACGCTCGTCGTGGGAGACGGATACATAGTGGAGGAAGAAGTCGAGACTCCCACCGAGGTAGAAGATGAATGGTTCTGACGACATCGACGAGCTGCTCCTGGCCACTGACGCGTCGGAAGAGGAGCTCGACGCATCCCTCGACGAGCAGGATGCGCTGTACGAGCACCATCACATCGTCGTCGACAAGGGACAAGTGCCCATCCGCATAGACAAATTCCTGTTCGACCGCCTGCCGAACGTCTCGCGCAACCGCATCCAGCGGGCTGCCGAAGCGGGATTCATCCTCGTCGGCGGACGTTCCGTCAAGAGCAACTACAAGATAAAGCCGTGCGAGGAGATAAGCATCGTGATGGACCGTCCCCGCTACGAGACGGAGATCACGCCCGAAGACATCCCCCTCGACATCGCCTATGAGGACAACGACCTGATGGTTGTGAACAAGCCCGCAGGAATGGTCGTGCATCCCGGATGCGGCAACTTCAGCGGAACGCTCGTCAACGCCGTTGCCTGGCACCTGCGCAACAATCCCGGCTATGATCCCAACGACCCGCAAGTGGGGCTCGTGCACCGAATAGACAAGGACACCAGCGGGCTGCTCGTGCTCGCCAAGACGCCCGACGCGAAGACCTCGCTCGGCATGCAGTTCTTCAACAAGACCACCAAGCGACAGTACAACGCGCTGGTGTGGGGCATCGTCAAGAACGACCAGGGAACCATCGAGAGCCAGATTGCGCAGAACCCCAAGGACCGTCTGCAAATGGCGGTATTCACCGATCCGTCGATAGGCAAGCATGCCGTCACCCACTACACGGTGCTGGAACGTATAGGCTACGTCACCCTTGTCCAATGCCAGCTTGAGACAGGGCGCACCCATCAGATACGCGTCCACATGAAGCATATCGGACACCCCCTGTTCAACGACGAACGATACGGAGGCAACGAGATACTGAAGGGGACGACTTCAGGCTCATACCGGCAGTTCATCAAGAACTGCTTCGAGGTTTGTCCCCGTCAGGCCCTGCACGCGCGCACGTTAGGATTCGTCCATCCGCGCACGAAGGAGGAGATGTTCTTCTCGTCCGAGCTGCCCGAAGATATGAACCAACTTTTAATCCGATGGCGCAACTATGCTGCCGGAAGAGAAATAATATAATAAAGGAAAGAAATGAAACGCAAAGTTGCGATTGTTGCTGGAGGAGACTCCTCCGAATATCAGGTATCCCTTCGCTCAGCGAAAGGAATCCACTCATTCTTAGACCACAGCCTCTACGACGTGTGGGTTGTCGTCATTCACGGCACCGACTGGCATGTGGAACTGGAAGACGGCACCACGCTGCCTGTTGACAGGAATGTGTTCGGCTTCCGCAAGGGAGACGAGCAGATCTGTTTCGACTATGCCTACATCACCATTCACGGCACGCCAGGAGAGAACGGGCTGTTGGAGGGCTATCTGGAAATGATGCATATCCCCTACTCCACATGCTCTCCGCTTATCTCGGCGATGACGTTCAACAAGTTTGTCCTCAACCAGTACCTTCGCGGCTTCGGCGTGCGTGTGGCAGAGTCCCTGACGCTGAAGAAAGGGAGCAGCATCGGCGAAGACGACGTCGTCGAGCGCATTGGGCTCCCCTGCTTCATCAAGCCTACGTGCGGGGGAAGCAGCTTCGGCACCACGAAGGTCAAGACACGTGAACAAATCCAGCCGGCAATAGCCGATGCCCTCAAGGAAGCCGACGAGGTGATGATTGAAGCCTTCATGCAGGGCACAGAGATAACCTGCGGATGCTACAAGACAAAGAAAAGCTGCGTTGTCTTCCCCATCACAGAGGTTGTCAGCCAAGACGAGTTCTTTGACTACGATGCAAAATACAACGGGAAGGTTAGCGAGATCACTCCTGCCCGCATACCCGAGGAAACAGCCGAGCGCGTACGGAAGCTTACCTCCGCCATTTACGACCTTCTGCCGTGCAGAGGTATCATCCGCATCGACTACATCATTACCGAGGGCGAGAAGCTGAACCTGCTTGAGATAAACACGACTCCCGGAATGACAGCAACGAGCTTCATTCCGCAGCAGGTGCGTGCTGCAGGGCTCGACATCAAGGATGTCCTTACCGACATCATCGAAGACTCCTTCTGTTAGTTCCTCCCCGAAGCATAAGAAAGCTATCCTGCCATTTTCATTCCCTCCTCACGAACCACTCATGACAGACACCCGCGAATTTGACGACATACGTCCCTTAGAGCCCTTTGAGTTGCCGGCAGCCTACGAAGAGCTGCTCGCCAGCCCCTCTTTCCAGAAAGTTGTCGGCTTTGTCTTCCCTCAGATTCCCTTTGAGACGATAGCCACGACTATGCGCGGGTGCAAGACGAACCTGGACTTCCAGCTCGCCTTCTGCAAGCCTTTTCTCGAAGGCATTGTGAAGCGCTGCAGCGAAGGGCTCACGAGTGACTTCTCGGCCATCCCGCCCGCAGAGGTGCAGTCGAACTACACGTTCATCTCCAACCACAGGGACATCGTCCTTGACTCCGGGCTACTTGACCTTGCCATCCTGGAGCACGGCTTTACGACCGTAGAGATAGCCATCGGCGACAACCTGCTCATCTATCCCTGGATAAAGACGTTGGTTCGCATCAACAAGAGCTTCATTGTCACCCGCACAGGAGGCCTGAAGGAGATACTGCTTGCGAGCACACGCCTCTCGAACTACATCCACTATGCTGTGGGCGAGAAGAAGAGCGCCATCTGGATTGCCCAGCGCGAAGGACGATCGAAAGACTCGACGGACAAGACACAGGAGAGCCTGCTCAAGATGCTTGCCATCGGCGGCTCGGGCTCGATGAAGGAACGGATCAGCAGCCTCAACCTCACACCCTTGTCTATCAGCTATGAATACGACCCCTGCGACTGGCTGAAGGCGCAGGAGTTCCAGATGAAAAGAGATATCGAAGGTTTCCAGAAGTCTGCCCAGGACGATCTCCTGAATATGCAGACAGGTATCTTCGGATACAAAGGACACATCCACTACCAGTCAGCTCCCTGCATCAACAGCTATATCGACTCGCTGCCCGATGACATTTCCAAGGCCGACTTCTTTGCCGACATTGCCAAGCACATAGACGAGTCCATCTATAAGAACTACCGTCTTTTCCCCAACAATTACATTGCCGTTGACCTACTCCGCCAAGATGATTCCTTGAGTTCCCGCTATTCTGGAGAACAGAAAAAAGCTTTTGAAGAATACTTACAGGGGCAGCTTGCAAAGATACAGATGGAACATAAAGACGAGCCCTTCCTATACAGAAAGATGCTGGAAATGTACGCAAACCCCGCCCTGCACCAACTTCAACTCCTATGAAAAAGCCCTCCTCTCTGCTATCCATAAGCAAAGCATTCGTTTTGCTCTTCTTCTTTCTCGGCATCGTCGCTGCTTCCTGCGAAGAGGACAACAGCTATCCGTCGCTCATCTACGACTTCGTCTGCATGCAGACAGACGATGACGGAAACATGAAGAACCTTCTCACCGACAACGGACATACCTACGGCATTGAGTTCAGCGACTCGTATCTCGACAGGCACGACAGCGTGCCGACATTCCGTCCAGACAGCATCTATCGTGTAGTAGCTATGTACGAGATAAAAGAAGAAAGGGACAGCTGCCGTCTTTACGACTTGGTGAACATCTATTCGAAAGTCCCGACTCCTCCTACGGATGATCTGGTTTTGACTTACGATCCTGTTTTCCTGCAAAGTATCCGGCGAAGCGGAGAATACCTCAATATCATCATTCAGCTGTATTCGCTGAACAAACAACACTACCTGGGTGTCATCGACACAACGGAAGAGGGCAAGGCGGGTGTTGACTTCGCACTGATTCACAAGAATGTGGATGATGCGGAAGCATACCGCCAAAGGGTTTACATGTCTCTTCCCCTGAAACCGTATGGCCTTCATAGGGGAGACACCATCCGCTTCCACGCAAATCTGTACGACGAGGGCATGAAAAGCTGGGAGTTTATCTATTGATGCTCTGACAGGAAGGGAAAACCCGGAAGGCATTCTCCGAAGTAGCCGCTGCTACCTCCTCAACCGACAATCCGTAAATCTCGGAAAGGCGCCGAACCGTATCGACGATGTATGCACTCTCGTTCCTACGCCCTCGATGAGGCACAGGAGCCAGATACGGAGCATCCGTCTCAACAACAACACGTTCCAGAGGCACTGCCTCGCGCAGCACATCGGGAAGCGAAGACTTCTTGTACGTTACCGCGCCTCCGATGCCCAGCATAAAACCCGGAAACGAGAGAAGAGCCTCAGCCTCTTCGGCTGTTCCGCCGAAACAGTGGAATATGCCTGTCAGCTCTCTTGAGCGGTACTTCTCCATCGTTTCATACAGCTCGGGAAAGGCAGCGCGGGAATGAATCACCAGCGGGAGTCCCTTTTCCGAAGCCCAGCGGACCTGTTGCTCGAAGGCATCCAGCTGCTGCGCGCGGAATGTGGAATCCCAATAGAAATCCAATCCTACCTCGCCGATGCCCACGAACTTCTTTCCCTCCTGGGGCGAATCCAACAGTCGTTTCATCTCTTCCAGCACGGAGAGATAGTCGTCGCGCACCTCTTCGGGGTGAAGTCCTATGAGCGGATGACAAATGCCGGGATAGTCTTCACACATCGACAGCATACGATTCACAGAACCCCCGTCGATATTCGGAAGGAAAAGATGCGTGACACCTGCCTCCCGGGCACGCTGCACAACATCGGCCCTGTCGGAGTCAAACTCCTCGGTATAGAGATGAGTATGCGTGTCGACAATCTGCATCATACCGTGCGGTTCATCATGGAAGCCATGTAGGAACGCAACTCGCTCTTGGCTTCGTCGGGCACTTGTACCTTATTTAAATACGCATGCGCGCGTTGGTAATACAAATCCTCCTGCTCGCGGCACATTTGCGGCATATCGAGTGATGTATAGAGCCGGGTTACTGCCTGAATCTTTTCTTCGCAGGCAGCAGCGCTGTCGGGAGAGGAAGAGAACCAGCGCCGGAGCTCCTCGCGCTGGGTGCTGTCGGCCAGTTCCATCGATTTGATGAAGAGCAACGTCTTCTTGTTGCAAAGGATATCGCCTCCGACCTTCTTCCCGAAGGTGAGAGGATCGCCGTACACATCCAAATAATCGTCGTGCAGCTGGAAAGCGAGCCCCATCTGCTCCCCTACCTTATATATATTATATATATCCTCGTCGGAAGCATCGGCAAGGATTGCTCCTATCTTCATGCTGCAAGCGAGCAGGACGCTCGTCTTCAGGCGTATCATCTCGATGTAGTCGGCCTCCGTCACATTGTCTCTCCGCTCGAAGTCCATATCGTATTGCTGTCCCTCGGCGATTTCGATGGAGGTGCGGCTGAATGTCTCCATCACGGCGCGGTAGTGCCTGTCGTCGCAATGCGACATATATGTGTCGGCGAGCGAAAGCATCACGTCACCGGAGAGAACGGCTGTGTTGGCATCCCACTTCAGGTGCACCGTCTGATGTCCGCGCCGCATGTCGGCCTTGTCCATCAGGTCGTCGTGAAGAAGCGTGAAGTTGTGGTATATTTCCACCGCTGCTGCGGGGTCCATCGCTACGTCCACGTCGGGCTTATACATATTGTACGTCAGCAGCATGAGTACGGGGCGAAGGCGCTTGCCTCCCATCGAGAGGACGTAGCGGACAGGGAGATATAGGCCCGCGGGCTCCTGGGGAAGAGCTAGGCTGTCGATATGGGAACTGATGCGTTCGGTGATTTGTCGGGATGTCAGCTGCATAGTGGATATTTTAATATGGAGAAGGGAAAAGAAATTATGAAGAAGGAATAATTTTTTATCGAGAAGGGAAAATTTTTTTTCCTTTCTACATCTCGCCGTATGAAGAAGGGAAAATTTCTTATGAAGAAGGGAAAATAAAAATTGCGGGAAGTACGGGCAAGGATAAAAAAGGGAGGCTCGCACCTCCCTTCTCTTTCAATCCGGCTACATAATTAGTTGCTCAGCTTGAACTGAACAGGTACCGTGAACTTCACGCGCACGGGTTTGCCGCGCTGCTCTCCGGGAGTCCATTTCGGCATTGTCGAGATAACTCGGAGGGCTTCCTTGTCGAGATAAGGATTGACGGGCTTGATAACCTCGGGATCGACGATTGATCCGTCCTTGTTCACAACGAACTGAACGACTACACGTCCCTGGATGCCCTGCTCCTGACAGATGGTCGGATACTTGATGTTCTTGCGAAGGTACTGCATCAGTGCTGCCGTACCGCCGGGGAACTCGGGCATCTTCTCTACAACCTGGAAAATCGTCTGCTCTTCCTCAATGTCCTCCACTACGATGGGAACATCGTTGGAAATCTCGACATATTCCGTCTGGTCTTCAGCGGAAACAAGCGTGGTCTCCTCGATATCGGCATCGTCTTCCACGATGTTGAGTACCTCAGCCTGCGTAACAGCCTGTGGTGGAGGGGGAACCGTCTTCTTCTCCGGCATAGTGATAGGGATGACCTCTTCCTCAAGCGTGATGTCGCCGGCATTGAGGATGTCGTCGTTGAACTTCCTCTCGTGCTGTGTCCACTCGAAGGCTACATAAAGGATAGCCAACACAGCTACAAGACCCATGAGAACCCATGTGCCCTTGTTGTTCTCAAGGTTGGCGCTCTTTGATTTCTTTACTTCCATAGTATACTATCGATTTTTACATATTATCTTCATTGTTGCAAAAGTAATACTTTTTTTTTTGTGGCAAACATGCAGGAGCTTTTTTTTTCAATAATCCGTGCATTTTTGCGTTTTTCGTCAGAAAAAGCCTTATATTTGAACCCGAAAAGATTCATCTTCATGAAAAGAACCCTTCTTGCCTTCATCACCACGCTCCTCTTCCTGTCGGCGCAAGCTCAGGACCGTTCGGTATTCCAGTTCCTGAACCTGCCCTCCGCCGCCCATGCTGCGGCCTTGGGAGGAGACAACATCTCCATTTCCGACGACGACCCCATGCTTACCTTCCACAACCCCGCGCTCCTCAGCAACGTGACGGGAGGCACGCTCAGCCTCGGGTACATGAGCTACCTGCAAGGCTCCAACAAGGCGGGGGCTGCCTACAACATGGACCTCAGCGAGCGTTCGTCGATGGCGCTCGGCGTCCATTACCTCGGATTCGGCACCATGAAGCAGACCGATGCGCAAGGAACGGAAATGGGCACATTCAGCGCGAAGGATATGGCCCTGATGGGAACTTACAGCTATGCCCTGAGCGACTACTGGTCGGGAGGCGTGACTGGGAAAGTCATCTATTCCAACTACGATGTCGTCTACTCCCTCGCCCTCGGCGTCGACTTGGGACTGAACTACTACGACCCTGAGTCCGACTTTTCCTTCTCACTCCTTGCCCGGCAGCTGGGAGGACAAGTCCTTTCGTACGACGAAATGCACGAGCCCCTTCCCTTCAACCTGCTGGCAGGATTCAGCAAGAGGCTGGCTTACGCACCCGTGCGATTCTCCCTTACCCTTACCGACCTTAATCACTGGTCTTCAGACGATTTCTACAACAGCAGCGATGCTTCCTTCAAAGACATCCTGTTCAAACACTTCATTCTGGGCGTCGATCTCTTCCCCACGGAATACACTTGGATTTCAGCAGGATACAACCATTTACTTCACAGCGAGCTCATGACTCCGGGAAAAAGATCGCTTGCCGGTTTCTCGCTCGGAGCAGGCATCAACGTCAGCCGAATAAACATAGGAGTTGCCTACGGAAGATATCACGTAGTAGCCAACTCCCTCACCATGAATATATCCTATACATTATGAAAAAAATCATTATCGCCATCGACGGGCACTCCTCGTGCGGGAAAAGCACTATGGCCAAAGACTTGGCTTCGAAAATCGGATACACGTACATTGACACAGGCGCGATGTACCGCGCAGTTACCTACTACGGGCTCACGCACGATATGTTCGAGGAAGACGGAACCATCCGCCTCGAGCAGCTGGAAGCCGCTATGGATGATATCCATATCTCCTTTGTCTTCAACGAAGAGACACGCCGTCCCGACACCTATCTGAACGGGGAATACATCGAAGACAAAATCCGCGGAATGGAAGTCTCGGCACACGTCAGCCCGATTGCTACTGTAGGATTTGTTCGTACGGCAATGGTTGCCCAGCAACAGGAAATGGGCAAGCAGAAAGGCATCGTGATGGATGGACGCGACATCGGAACGGTAGTTTTCCCCGAAGCAGAGCTGAAAGTCTTCGTTACCGCAAGCGCTGAAGTACGCGCGCAACGACGCTACGACGAGTTGAAGGGCAAAGGACAAGAAGCCTCGTTCGAAGAGATACTCGAGAACGTGAAAGAACGGGATCGCATCGACTCTTCGCGGGAAATCAGTCCTCTCCGACAAGCCGACGACGCTATCTTGCTTGACAACAGCAACCTGACGATTCCCGAGCAGAACGAATGGCTTTACGAGCAGTACCTACGTGTTGCATCCGAAGACTGAATGACCATAGAAATTGACGAAGGCAGCGGCTTCTGCTTCGGCGTCACAACCGCCATTGAGAAAGCGGAGCAGGAGCTGAGCGACGGGAATCCTCTGTATTCGCTGGGAGATATCGTCCACAACGAGGAAGAGTGCGAGCGGCTGGGGAAAGCAGGGCTTATCGCCATAAACCACGAGCAGTTCCGACAGCTGAAAGGTACCCGCGTGCTTTTCAGGGCACATGGAGAGCCGCCCGAGACGTATGCCATCGCCAAAGCAAACGATATTGAGCTGATAGATGCCACTTGCCCCGTAGTGCTCAAGATACAGCAACGGATTCGCAAAGAATACGAAGCGAACCAACGGGAAGGGCGCGACGAACAAATCGTCATCTTCGGGCAAAAAGGACATGCTGAAGTCTTAGGATTAGTCGGGCAGACGGATGGGCACGCTATCGTCATCGAATCCATTGACGAGCTTCATCGGATAGATTTCCATCGCGACATCTACCTTTATTCGCAAACGACAAAATCCCTTGACGAATTCCGGCAGATTGTTGAGACCATACGGAAACGCATCGACAAAGATGTAGAGTTCCATTATTCCGACACGATATGCCGGCAGGTTGCCAATCGGCTTGAGAATATCCGTCGCTTTGCTGCCGGGCACGATCTTGTCTTTTTCGTCTGCGGCAGCAAGAGCTCAAACGGAAGAGTGCTCCTCAAGGCTTGCCGCGATGTGAATCCGAATACGCATCATATCCAGAAAAGCCTTGACATCGACTTCAGCCTCATCACGAAGGATGTAAAGAGTATCGGCATCTGCGGCGCCACTTCCACGCCCAAGTGGCTTATGGAGGAATGCCGCGACAAGCTGGCAGATTTCTGCCGACAAAACATTCCATTGGCTGAATAACTCAAAAAACAATATGTAGAACTCCGCCACCTATATCTATAAAGGAAAGAGGGGCGCCTTCAGGATTTTCTGAAG
>JAGAAS010000050.1 GCA_017615125.1 Bacteroidaceae bacterium | reverse complement strand
TTCTCATTTTCTATTGCGGAACGAAAAAAAGATTATTTTTGCGCGACAGTATTTCAATAAAACAATTTGAATTATGAAAAGTCTGCGATATATGTTTTTCGGCTCGCTTTTTATGATAGTCGGGCTTAGTGGATGTGTCGAGGAGGAAGAGACGTATGCTGGTTTTGAGAATCTCACTTTTGAGGAATGGCCGTTGACGGATTGTTCTACTAGTACGAGTCCCTTGCGAGATATTGTTGCCTTTAAGTTGCTCGGAGTGCCTTACAAATGGGAGGAGCATTTCATAACTATGGGGACCTATAAAATATATCCCGATTTTAGTGCGGCGGAAGGTAAGTTCTCGTCACGCGACTTTTATGAAAAGAATCAATGCAGCGGCACGCACGGAGCTTATATGAATCTTATTGAGGGGCAGACGGATGTGATTATTGCCAGCCGAGACATCTCACGCAATGAGAAGGACTCCGCCAACATCTTGGGAGTCGAGCTTGAGACAGCGCCTTTGGCTACAGACGCACTTGTTTTCATCGTTAATCCGAAAAACCCTGTCAAGAACCTGTCGACAGAGCAACTTAAAGGAATCTATACGGGAAAAATAACAAACTGGAAGGAAGTCGGAGGGGAAGACCACACTATCACTCCGTACCTTCGCGATGCCGATTCAGGAAGTCAGGAAAAAATGGAGACTTTAGTCATGAAGGGGCTGAAGATGGTGGACGGGCCCGAGTTGGTAGGCTCGTCAATGATGTCCCCGTACCTGCAACTTGAGAATGATGAATACGGCATAGCCTATACGCCTTATTACTACCGCACCGTAATGATGCGCGACTTGATAGAAGTGAATGTCCTTTCCATCGACGGCGTGACGCCAGACAAGAAGTCGTTGCGCGAGGGAAGGTATCCTTTCACGTCGAGTATCTATGCCGCCGTACGCAAGTCGGAGTCTCACGACAGTATGGCCTACCGCCTCTACGAATTCCTTTTCACGAAAAAGGGCGGCAAGATGGTTGACGAGAGTGGATACATCGCACTCCAGAATTGATTCCTCCTGCTGCTAGCTCCGGTTGTTTCCTTTGTACTTTTCTTCTCCTCCCGCTGCATTCCCTACATTGGATAGCAAGTGGGAGGAGTTGTCTTTATGTGCGAATGCATACTATTTAAAAAGGAAGGGAGTCCCCTCTGGATGGGGAACTCCTTTGTCTTTCGGCTTTGAGCAGATTTTGGAAAAGACTTTGCCTTTTTGCTTTTTCCTTTCGTTAACTATTCCTACCTTTGCGCTGCTTTTTGAAAGACGATGACAGACGAAAAGACATTCGTAGTAGAAGATCAGACTTCCGAAGCTATGGAAGTTGCAACGATGGCTGGGCATATCCTGCTGGAGAACGGCGCCGAGATTTCCCGCGTTGAGGAAACGATGGACAGGATAGCCTCTTACTATCGCGTCGACAGCCGCAATTTCTTTGTCCTAAGCAACGGCATCTTCTCGACTGGGAGGCGCTTCGCAAGCGTTGAGTTTATACCATTCAAAGGAACTCAGCTCGACAAGGTGGTTGCTGTAAATCAGCTTTCGCGTGAGATTGAGCGCGGAAAGTATTCGCTGAGCGAGGCACGGGAGCAGTTGACGAAGATACGAGCCATGAAGTCGAAACCCGCTTGGGAACAGATACTTGCTTCTGCTTTGGGCAGCGCATTCTTCTGCATAATCTTCGGCGGAAGTCTCATGGACAGCATTGTTGATTTCTTTTCGGGGATTCTGCTCTATTTCTTCGTGCTGACGCTTTTCGCTCCCCGCATGTCGAAAATCTTTGGGAATATCTGCGGAGCAGCCCTCGTGACGTTGTTCTGCCTGCTTTCCTATCGGCTGGGCATAGGCGATAATCTTGGGAACATGATTATCGGTGCCGTAATTCCACTCATTCCTGGTGTGTCGTTTACGAATGGAATACGCGATATTGCCAACGAGGATTATATCGCTGGGATGACGCGCATGCTGGATGCGCTGATGGTTTTCTTCTGCATCGCTATGGGCGTGTGCCTTGTGTTTATCATCGACAGCCGAATCTCGGGCAGCATGATTGCCCTCTCGGGTATGAGCGTCGATACGTTTACGGCAAAGGTCCCTATCCAGATTATCGCGGCTTTTATCGGCACGTCGGCCTTTGCAGTCTTGTTTGGTGTGCCGCGAAAGTATTATTTCATCAGCGGAATCTGCGGAACGGTGGGATGGATTGTCTTCCTGCTGCTGACTCGCTTGACGAATGCTTCTGTTGTCGAAGCATCTTGCGCGGCAACGATTGCTGTCGCCTTGTCTGCCCGCACGTGCGCAGTACTTTATAAATGCCCCATCACCGTTTTCCTCATCTGCGGCATCTTTCCCCTCGTGCCGGGCGCAGGCATCTTCTGGACGTCGTACTATGTTGTTGCCAACCGCTTGAGTATGGCCCTCGGAGCAGGATTTACTGCCATCAAGGTGACGATAGCGATAATTCTCGGCATCATTCTCGTTTCGGAGATACCCTTCAAGATTTGGCGTAGCCTCGCAAAGCGTAAAAAACAGCAGAAAGCTATGTGACAACAGAAGAAGGAGGCAATGAGCCTCCTTCTTTTGCTATGCTGCAATATGAAGAAAGAATCTTGCCGTATGAAGAAAGAAGCGCGCGAGATGAAGAAAGAATAATTTTTTTTGGAGAAGGGAAAAATTTTTTTCGAGAAGGAATCTCGCCGTATGAAGAAAGAATCTCGCCGTATGTAGAAAGAAAAAATCTTTATAGGTTTGGCATATCTGTTTCTTCGTTGTCACTGAAGAGCCGAAGTTCCTTTATCTTGCCCAAAACCTTCTCGTCAACCCATGCTGAAGCATCCTCCCCACGTTGTATCGCCTCGCGAATCTCGGTAGAGCTGATTGGGAAGAGCGGAGCGTCTGGCAGGAAGCGGGGTTGGGAAGGAATCCCTTCCGCAGGAGCCTCATTTTCAGCAGGTAACAAGGCTTCCTTGCCTCGAGGATAGACGATGACGGGATAGTGCTGAAGAATAAACTCGCTTGCGCGCCAACGCGGGAAAAGTTCCCAGTTGTCGGCACCGATGATAAGGGAAAACTCGCACTCGGGATAGCTCTCTTCCAGCTTTTGCAGCGTGATATACGTGTAGGAAGGGCGTTCGAGGTGGAATTCAAAGTCGCAGGCCTTCAGTTGCGGATAGTCCTCGACAGCCAGTCGGACAAGCTCAAGGCGGATGTTCTCGTCCAGCAACTGAAGGTCCTTCTTCAGCGGGTTTTGAGGGCTCACCATAAACCATACTTCATCCACGATACCCGCGTCGCAGATGTATTGCGCCAGCTCGGTATGTCCTTTATGAACAGGATTGAAACTTCCGCCGAAAATCCCTACTCGTCTGTGCGAGGGACTTTGTGAATCAGCCTCCGAGGAGGGTGTCCTTCAGTGGTTGAGGAACTCGGTAACGCATTGCAAGGTTTCCGCTTCGGCTCTTTCGAGCTCATCGTTGACGATGATGACGTCGAACTGCGGAGCGAAAGTAAGCTCGTAGGATGCTTTCGCAAGGCGCTCCTCGATGACTTCGGGCGCGTCGGTTCCTCGCTTCTCAAGCCTTCGGCGCAGCTCCTCGATGGAGGGTGCCTGAATGAAAAACGAGCGGGCTCTCTCCCCATAGTACTTCTTTATATTGATGCCGCCCTTGACATCGACGTCGAACACGACGTTTTGTCCTGCTTCCAGCTGACGCTCAACCTGCGATTTCAGCGTTCCGTAATAACGGTCCTTGTAAACTTCCTCGTATTCAATGAATTCGTCGTTGGCGATACGCTCCCGAAACTCCTCGGGGGTGAGGAGGAAATACTCCACTCCGTTTTGCTCTGTACCGCGCGGAGCCCGGCTTGTTGCCGAGATGGAGAAGGTAAGGTTCAGCTCGGGATGCTGAAGCAAGTAGTTGACAATCGTTGACTTGCCCGAGCCGGAGGGGGCGGAGAAGATAAGGAGTTTTCCTGGTTCCATAGGTAGTAGATTAGATATGTAGGGTTACATTACGTTCAGCACTTGTTCTTTTATCTGCTCCAGCTCATCTTTCATCTTCACGACGATATTCTGCATCTCGGCATGATTGCTCTTGCTGCCCGTCGTGTTGATTTCCCTTCCCATTTCCTGGGCGATAAATCCGAGCTTCTTGCCTTGCCCGTGCCCTTCGCGCATCGTTTCGCGGAAATAGTTGAGATGGTTCGTGAGGCGCTGTTTCTCTTCGTTGATGTCGAGCTTCTCGATGTAGAAGATGAGCTCCTGCTCGAAGCGGTTCTTGTCGTAGTCGACTCCGAGCTTTTTCTCCAAAGCATCGAGAATGCGCTTGCGGATGTTTTCCACGCGTTCTTTCTCGTAAGGCTCGATAGCATGAAGGAGCGACTCGATGTTGTCAACCTTCTCGTTGAATTTCTTCTCCAGCGCTGCGCCTTCCTGCTTGCGGAAGTCGACAAGTTTGTCGATAGCTTCGGTTACAACTGCCTTGACAACAGCCCATTCGTCTTCCTCCAACGTTTTCGTCTCGTTCTTCGTTAGGACATCGGGCAGACGGAGCAGTGAAGGCAGCAGGGTGATGGGGGATAGAGGCAAGTGATACTCTTCCGAAAAGGCCTCGAGCTGCTCCTTGTAGGCATTCAGAAGTTCTCCGTTGATGGGGGTAGCAGTCGTTGCGGCATCCTCTTCCGTCCAAAGGTTGAAGTCCACTTTTCCTCTCTCGAGCACTTGCGCAATCATGTTGCGGATTTCCATTTCCTTCTCCCGATAGAGCGGAGCAATGCGCGTGGAGAGATCCATCGCCTTGCTGTTGAGCGACTTTATCTCAGCATATATTTTCTTGTTCCCATACACGGCGACGGCCTTCCCGTAGCCTGTCATTGACTGAATCATACGTTACAATTTTTTAAATCTCTGCAAAAGTAAGTATTTTGTCGCATATTTTATTTATTTTTGCAGTCTAAACTTGGAGTAGAAGTAAAAAATGGCTTGTATCCTGCATCTGGAAACGTCTACCTCCGTCTGCTCGGTAGCTTTGAGCGAAGATCGAGCTCTCCTTTATACGAGGGAAGACTTCGACGGGCCCTCGCATGCAGTCACGCTGGGCGTGTTTGTTGACGATGTGCTGTCGATGGCTGACAGCGCAGGCAAACATATTGACGCCGTAGCCCTCAGCTGCGGGCCGGGCTCCTACACGGGCTTGCGAATAGGAGCGTCGATGGCAAAGGGCATCTGCTACGGAAGAAATCTGCCGCTTATCGCCCTTCCTACGCTGGAGGTGCTCAGCGTTCCCGTCCTGCTCGACGACAGCTTGCCGGAGGATGCTTTGCTCTGCCCGATGATTGATGCGCGCCGCATGGAGGTTTATTCCGCCATCTACGATCGTGCGCTCCATCCGCTGAAGGATGTGAGTGCCGACATCATCGGCTCGGAAAGCTACCTCCAGTATCTCGAAGAGCATCCCGTATGGTTCTTCGGCAACGGAGCAGCCAAGTGCAAGGAGGTCATCCGCCATCCAAATGCCCACTTCGTGGACGATATCCATCCGCTGGCGCGCTGGATGTTCCCTCTGGCGGAGAAAGCATTCGTCGAAGGGCGCTTTGCCGATGTCGCCTACTTCGAGCCCTTTTACCTGAAAGAATTTGTGGCAACGAAGCCGCGCAACTTACTATACGACAATATTTGAAAAGATGATATACAACACGCAAGAGAAAAAACTGTCCCTGCCCGAGTACGGGCGCTCCATCCAAAGTATGGTCGACTACGCAGTTACTATTGAGGACAGGGCCGAGCGTCAGCGCTGCGCCAACACGATTGTCGCCATCATGAAGAACATGTTTCCCGATCAGCGCGACGTTCCCGACTACGAGCGCAAGCTGTGGGACCATCTGGCCATCATGTCAGACTTCAAGCTCGATATCGATTATCCCTACGAGGTCATCCGCCCCGAAGCCGTTCATGCTGCTCCCGACAGGGTTCCTTATTCAAACGGGAATATTCGCTACCGTCACTACGGGCGCTACATCCCCGACATGATTGAAGAGGCTTGCCAGCTGCCCGACGGCCCTATGCGCGACGAGCTCCTCAGGCTCATCGCCATCCAGATGAAAAAGGAACATCTGATGTGGAACAAGGAGGGCCTCGAAGATGAAAAGATTCTGAACGACATCTTTGAGTTCTCCGGAGGGCGCCTGCGGCTCAATCCCGATTCCGTTCAGCTGGCAGCCTACAAGGCACCTCCAGCCAATGCCCATCCCCAGCAGCAGAGCAGCGGAAAGAAGAAAAAGAAGAAGAAAAAGAACTATTGACGTCCGTTTCTGAAAGGAGAAAAAATTTTGTTCAAAGGAAAAAATTTTTTGGACAAAGAAAAAAAATTTTTCCCTTCTTCATACGGCGAGATTCCTTCTCGAAAAAAATTTTTCCCTTCTCCATAATTTTTTCTTCTTTCTTCATAAAAAACCTTCATTCCTCTCCCCAGTCAGAACGACTGGAAAACCGTCTGGGAACCTTGCAAAAAAAGACATTTTCTTATGGCAACATTCATCATCGAAGGAGGACACGCGCTGAAGGGTGAGATAACCCCTCAGGGAGCGAAGAACGAGATACTGCAGATTCTGTGCGCCACGCTGCTCACGGACGAAACGGTGCGTGTGCACAACATCCCCGACATCCTCGACGTCAACAACCTGCTGAAGATGATGAGGGCGATGGGCGTGCGTGTGGAAAAACTGGGCGAAGGCTCCTACAGCTTCTGCGCAGCCCACATCGACAGAGCCTATCTCGAAAGCGACGAGTTCCTGCGCTTGTGCAGCTCGCTGCGCGGTTCTGTGATGCTCATCGGTCCTTTGCTGGCACGTTACGGACATGCCTTCATCAGCAAGCCTGGAGGAGACAAAATTGGGCGTCGACGCCTCGACACGCACTTCCAGGGGTTCATGAACCTGGGGGCAACCTTCGATTACGATGACAAAAGAGGCATCTACGAGCTGAAGGCTCCCCGCCTGAAGGGCTCCTATATGCTCCTCGACGAGGCATCCGTTACCGGAACGGCAAACATCATTATGGCTGCCGTGTTGGCAGAGGGCACGACAACCATCTACAACGCTGCTTGCGAGCCCTATGTGCAACAGCTCTGCCGCATGCTCTGCCGCATGGGGGCACACATCGAGGGTATCGCCAGCAACAGGCTTGTCATTCACGGAGTTACCTCCTTGCACGGCTGCGAGCATACAGCGCTGCCCGACATGATTGAAGTGGGCAGCTTCATAGGGATGGCAGCGATGACGGCAAGCGAAATCACCATCCGCAACGTGTCGTACGACAATCTGGGCATTATTCCCGACAGCTTCCGTCGTCTTGGCATCATTATCGAGCAGCAAGGCGACGATATCTATATTCCTTCCCAGGAGCACTATCAGATAGAGTCGTTTATCGACGGATCTATCATGACTATCGCCGATGCTCCTTGGCCTGGACTCACTCCTGACTTGCTCAGCGTCCTTCTCGTGACAGCCACGCAGGCTAAAGGCAGCGTGCTCATCCATCAGAAGATGTTTGAGAGCCGTCTTTTCTTCGTGGACAAGCTGATTGATATGGGTGCGCAGATTATTCTCTGCGATCCGCACCGAGCAGTCGTCATCGGGCACGACAGAGCCTTGCGGCTGAGGGCTCGCAAGATGACGTCCCCCGATATCCGCGCCGGTATCGCCCTGCTTATCGCAGCATTGGGTGCTGAAGGAACCAGCACGATAGGAAACATCGATCAGATAGACAGAGGATACCAGAATATAGACCTTCGACTGAATAAGCTGGGTGCTCACATCAAGCGTGTGGAGGACTGAGACGGGATGCTTTGAAAATAGAACTGTAAAGAAAGGCAATCATGATCAATCCAGACGAAGTCATCTGCATAGGGAAGTTCACCCGCACGCACGGCGTGAAGGGCGAAATCGCTATGTCGTTTACGAACGATGTGTTCGACAGAACGGATTGTCCCTATTTGATTTGCTCAATGGATGGCATCCTTGTTCCTTTCTTTATAGAGGAGTATCGATTCAAGAGCAATACGGTTGCTCTCATCAAGTTTGAGCACATCGACACGATAGAGCAGGCTCGAGCCTTCACGAACAAGGAGACCTATTTCCCTGTCAAATACATTCCCGAGGACGAAGAACTGGAGTACACCTGGGAATCCTTTATCGGCTATGAAATCTTTGACACAACACTCGGTTTCGTGGGAGAAGTAGTCGATGTCGACGATACTACCATCAATGTGCTTTTTATTGTGGAGCGTCCCGACGGAAGCGAAGTCATGATACCTGCTCAGGAAGATTTGATTGAGAATCTGGATCATGACAACCGCAAGGTGTTGTTTAATTTGCCTGAGGGGCTTATCGAATAGTTATGGAAACAAAAGAGCATTCATCCTTCAAACATCGGACAGCTTTGATTAACGTTGTCGTTGCTTTGGGCATCGTTGCGCTTACATGTCTTGTCTTCATCTGCACCCCTCTTCATACCTTGATGCCGGGCTATCTCACGCCGCAGTCGAGAGAGCAAGTCATCAATTTCGCTCTTCGGATGGATTCGCTGGAGGATGCCGTAGCGCGGCAGAATATGTATGTAACCAACTTGCAGGATATCCTCGGCGGGCGAGTCAGGGTAGATACCATCGAGTCTATTGATTCTCTGACGGCACTCCGCGCAGCCGAGCTGATGGAAAGGAGCGAGCGTGAGAAAGAGTTTGCACGTCACTACGAGGAAACGGAAAAATACAATCTCACAACGCAAGCCTCGCACGTGGGCGATGTTTCAGGCCTCAATATGGTTGCTCCCTTGCGGGGACTCCTTCAAAACACCTTCGATGCCAACAATTACCGTTACGGAGTGGAGATTGCGGGCGATCCAGGCAAAGCAGTCGGTGCTGCGCTTGAGGGAACAGTCCTCTCCGCAGGATATATGATAGGTAAGGGTTATGTAGTCGTCATCCAGCATAACGGAGAGCTCACTACCCTCTATACACACTGCGGCAACGCATTGAAAAAGACGGGCGACAAGGTTCGGGCAGGCGAGGCGATTGCTACCGTAGGCAAGGCCGAGAACGAAGGCGAGATGCCCTTTATCCATTTTGAACTCTGGCACAAAGGAGTGGCGCTGGACCCTTCTGCCTATATAGCTTTCTAAAGGAGAAAAGCATTTAGAGATGATTACCACGAAGAACGAATCCCTCAAGCGTCAGATAGCCATTCTCGGCTCAACCGGCTCTATTGGCACGCAGGCGCTACAGGTTATCGAAGAGCATAGCGACTTGTTCGAAGTGTATGCGCTGACGGCAAATAACAACGCGAAGTTGCTTATCGAGCAAGCGCGTAAGTTCCATCCGGAAGTTGTCGTTATCGCCAACGAAGCCTATTACCTCGAGGTGAAGGAATCCCTTGCCGACCTTCCCATAAAGGTTTTTGCCGGCTCCGACGCCCTCAGCGAAATGGTTGAGATGGAGCCCATCGATGTGGTGCTTGCTTCTTTGGTAGGCTACGCGGGGCTGCGTCCCACTATGAATGCCATTCGGGCACGCAAGGCGATTGCTTTGGCAAACAAGGAGACGCTGGTTGTTGCAGGGGAGATTATCACATCGCTTGCCAACGAGTACCGAGTTCCCATCCTGCCTGTTGACAGCGAGCATTCCGCTATCTTCCAGTGCCTGGTGGGAGAACCATCCAGCGCTGTGGAGAAGATTCTCCTCACGGCGTCGGGAGGTCCGTTCCGCACGTGGACGGCAGAGCAGCTTCAGCATGCTACCTGTGAGCAGGCCCTTCGTCATCCCAACTGGAACATGGGTGCAAAGGTGACCATCGATTCGGCATCGATGATGAACAAGGGATTTGAGGTGATAGAAGCCAAGTGGCTCTTTGGGATGGATGTCTCCAAGATTCAGGTTCTTGTTCATCCGCAGAGCGTGGTGCACTCGATGGTGCAGTTTGCCGACGGATCTGTGAAGGCGCAGCTTGGAACACCTGATATGCGCTTGCCTATCCAGTACGCCTTTTCTTTCCCTGCCCGTCTGCCGTCTTCATTTCCCCGTGTGGATTTCGCTGCTATCGGTAGCCTTACTTTCGAGGATGCCGATCCTGTCCGTTTCCGCAATCTCGCTTTGGCATACGAAGCTATTCAGCGCGGAGGTAACATGCCGTGTATACTAAACGCTGCCAACGAGGTATGCGTGGATGCGTTCCTCCATCGGCGCATCGGCTTTGTCCAGATGAGCGACGTGATAGCAGAGGTAATGCAACGTGCCGTCTATATCCAAGTTCCTACCTATGAGGATTACGTCGTGACAGATAAGGAAGCCCGCGTCATCGCCAAAGAGCTAGTAGATAAGTATAATACATAATTGAAGATGTGTTACACTTGTTATCGTAAGTTCAATGCATATCATCAGATGTTGAATAAATAATAGTTTTTCGATAATGACTTTCCTGATAAAAGCAGTTCAGCTGATTCTCTCCCTTTCCATCCTCGTCATCATCCACGAGTTCGGCCATTTCTTCTGGTCGAAGCTCTTCAAGGCGAGAGTGGATAAGTTCTATATGTTTTTTAACCCGAAGTTCTCCCTTTTCCGCATCAAAAAGGTCGATGGGAAGCTGCGTGTGCGCTTTCTTTCCCGCAACGTGGAGGATGCTATCATTCCTCTGCTGAACGACGACGGAACACCGAAGAAAGACGACAAGGGCAAGGCCCTTTATCGCCCTATGACGGATGAGGAGCGTGCTGCGCTGCCGAAAGGGGACTGGCGCCGCGACCCAGACAATACGGAGTTCGGAATAGGGTGGGTGCCCTTCGGGGGCTACTGCCGCATCATTGGAATGGTCGATGAGACGCAGAGCCTTGCCGACTTGGCTGCGGAGCCGCAGGAGTATGAGTTCCGCTCCAAGCGCTCGGGACAGCGCCTGCTCATCATGGCTGGCGGAGTCATCAATAACTTGCTCCTTGCCTTCCTCCTCTATGCGATGGTAATCTTCGCGTGGGGAGATTCCTATCGCCCCTTGGACAACAGCAAGTTCGGAATGGAGTTCAATGAGCGCGCCGAAGCCATTGGCTTCCAGGATCATGACGTCCTTCTCCGCACCGACAAAAAAGCTTTTACCCGTTTCGACAGCGACATGTTGCGCGCCATTTGCCGGGCAAAGGAGATAACGGTGCTTCGCGACGGGCAGGAGGTTGTTATCCCGATGCCAGAGAAGATGAGTCTTCTTGACTTCAACAAGGATGTTCAGCCGTTCATTTCTTATTATACCCCTATGGTGATTGGCACCGTGAGCGAGAATGGCAGAGCAGCTGCTGCGGGGATGCAGGTAGGCGACAGCATCATTAGCGTCAACGGGCAGGAGGCAGGCTCCTTCGCTATGTTCAGCTATGTTCTGGCGCAGCTGAAGCAGCAGGAAGACGAGGGACATATTGTCAACCACGACATAACGGTTGCCTATAAGCGAAACGGCGTTGTCGATACGATGAAGGTGGCAACAGACCCGAAGTTCATGATAGGGGTGGCTGTGGATTTGCCTTACGAGTATCAGACGGATAGGTACAATTTCTGGCAGTCCATTCCTCGTGGCATCGCTTACGGCTGGAACACCCTCAAAGGATATGTCAGCGATTTCCGCTATGTCTTCACGAAGGACGGCGCCCAGTCGCTCGGAGGCTTCGGAACTATCGGCAGCATCTTCCCGGCAACGTGGAACTGGTATTCCTTCTGGATGATGACAGCATTCCTTAGCGTCATCCTCGCCTTCATGAACATCCTTCCCATCCCGGGCCTTGACGGAGGACACATTTTATTTCTCCTCTGGGAAATTGTTACGGGAAAGAAGCCCGGCGAGAAGTTCCTGGAGCGGGCCGAATGGGTAGGCTTCCTTCTGCTGATGGCATTGATGATTTATGCCAATCTGAACGACGTAATCCGCATGCTTTTCTGACGGAACAGACAGGATGGACATCCACTCCCTTATTGCTGAGGGCGAGAACCAGCAGCAGGACTTCAAATACGAGATATCAAGCATTTGCAAGATTGCCCGTAGCTTGTCGGCATTTTCCAATACCGACGGTGGGCGTCTGCTTATCGGCGTGAAGGACAACGGAAAAATTGCCGGCGTCCAGAGCGACGAGGAGATGTATATGGTTGAGGCTGCAGGCGCTTTGTATTGCGAGCCTCCCGTCGTTTGCCGTATGGCGGGATATCAGGTAGAAGGGAAGACGGTTGTGATAGCCCAGATTGATCCTGCTCTTGCGCTTCCGGTACGTGCGAAACTGGAAGACGGAAGCTACAGGGCTTTTGTGCGGATAGCCGATGAGAATATTGTTGCTTCGCCCGTACAGATGGAACTTTGGCGCTCGGAGAGGGCAGAAGGCTTGCTGGTGCCTTTCGGGGAGGAAGAGAGGCAGCTCCTCTGCCTGTTGGATACGCCTGAGGGACTTACCATCAATCAGTTTGTCCGTCGCTCGCGGCTGCCTCGTCGTCAGGCAGTTAAGTTGGTAGCGGGCTTTATCCGATTCGGATTAGCCAAGCAGGTGTTTTCTGCCCATACCTTTTATTATAAGATGGTGTGAGAGGCCTCTTCCTTCTTAGTCTTCGTCGGTAGTCTCTTTTTCCTCTTCTATTTCTTCGAACGAGGCATACTCGGCTTCCGAACTGTCGAGCACTTTCTTCTTCGGTTCGTTGATGCGCGTGATGGTGGACGACTCTTTCCCCTCGGATGTGTACGTCCGGTTTTCTTTTCTGTGATTGCTGTCGGGACGGTTGTTCGTTCTCCCTGAAGAGGACTGTGCTATCAGTCGGCCCAACAGGAAAATCAAGAGGAGAAAAAGAAGAAACTTTATCATTTTATGAAGAAAGAATATCGCCGTATGAAGAAAGAATCTCGCGAGATGTAGAAAGAATAATTTTTGGAGGAGAAAACTTATTGTTCTGCCGGCTCGACTTTCGGACGATTCGTCAGCAACGACAGTACGATGTACCATCCGATGACTGCAGCAAATCCTTTAAGGCGCAGGATGGCTAAGAGGACGATGCTTATCGCCAAGAAGAGGTAGCGCACCTTGTTCTCTTTCCAACGTAGGCTGTGGAATTTCAAAGAAAACATGGGAATCTCCGAAACGAGAAGTCCCGACATCAGGGCAATCAGAAAAACGATTACCCACATGCCGTAAGGCGTCTGGCTGAGCTCCTCGTGGTAGCCCACCGTCAGCGCCCCCCAGAAGAGGGCGTTTGCTGGCGTCGGCAGCCCGAGGAACGATGTCGTCTGCCGCTCGTCGATGTTGAACTTCGCAAGCCGCAGGGCTGAGAACACGGTAAGGATGAATGCCACGAAGGGGAGCAATCCCCATCCCTGGAAGCTGTCGCAGCCCATCTGCTCGCCCACACACCCTCGTAGCAGCGTAAACACCATCACCGAGGGAGCCAGCCCGAAGGTGATATCGTCGGCAAGCGAGTCCAGCTCCTTCCCGATAGGGGAATAGGCATGAAGGGCGCGTGCCGTGAGCCCGTCGAGGAAGTCGAAAACGGCACCAGCGATGATGAAGAGGAAGGCAACCGTATAGTTCCCCATAAAGGCAAACACGCAGGCGATGCACCCCGACAGCAGGTTGCAGCTGGTTACTGCGTTGGGAATGTGGCTTTTTTTCTTGTTTGTCATAGGCGAAAGCGCTTTTTAGGTTACAAATATACACATCTCCTGTCGGTTTTGCAAGCGGAAATGTACTTTTTCTTCTTTCCTGCTCGTATGTCCCTGTCTTTTTTGTAATTTTGCAGCGGAGAACGAAGAAAAGTCGGTAGTATGGAAGATTTTAAAGTAAAGATTCTGGGCTGTGGATCGGCGTTGCCGACGACACGTCACGCTTCTTCGTCGCAGCTTGTCCGTCTGCGCGACAAGATGTTCATGATAGACTGCGGCGAAGGCACTCAGCTCCAGATGCGCCGCTGCCGGCAAGGGTTCTCGCGCCTCGGACATATCTTCATCAGTCATCTTCACGGAGATCATTGCTTCGGGCTTATAGGCTTGATTTCCACCCTCGGAATGTTGGGCCGGGGAAGCGCAGCAACGCTCCATATTCATTCATTTCCCGAGCTGGAGACGCTGCTTCGCCCTCAGATCGACTTTTTCTGCCGCGATATGGCTTACGAAGTGGTCTTTCATCCTTTCCAGCCCGATACGGCAGACATCATCTATGAAGACCGTTCCCTGACGGTACAGACGATTCCCTTGAATCACCGCATCGCCTGCAGCGGGTTCCTCTTCCGCGAGAAGCCCTCTCCGCGTCATATCCTGCGCGAAATGATAGATCACTATCATATTCCTATTTCGCAGATTAACTGCATACGCAACGGAGCTGACTTCACATTGGATGACGGCAGCGTCATCCCCAACGACTGGCTCACCACAGCTCCGGCTCCTCCGCGTAGCTATGCCTACTGTTGCGACACAGCTCCCAAGTCCGAGATTATTCCTATTATTAAAGGCGTCGATGTCCTCTATCACGATGCCACGTTTGCGACGGAAGACTTGCCGCGTGCCAAGCAGACGTTCCATTCTACATCTGCTGGTGCTGCCTCCATTGCCGCAAAAGCTGAAGTGAAGCGTCTGGTCCTCGGGCACTTCTCGGCACGCTATGAGGATGAGGAGCTCCTCTTGCGTGAGGCACGCGAGGTATTCCCCTCCACCGAGTTGGCTGAGGAGGGCATGAGCATCCATATCGTCTGATGATGCACGAAACCGATCGAACGAAGTTGTGCATTGCAACGATTTTTTGTACAGAATGTTTTGTGCTTAGAAAAGAAACGTCTATCTTTGTTCTGTTCTGTTCTTGACTCTCGTTTTGCTTTAACCGATAATTTCAAAATATAAGACTATGATAAAAAGACTACTGGTAACAGCCTTTGCCTTCTTGTCCGTGCTGGCAGTTCAGGCACTCAACACAGATGTGACTCCTGACGATACGGGCATGACTCTGAGCGCACAGGAATGGGATAAAAACGTGGTGATGGGCTGGAATCTCGGCAACTCGCTCGAGAGCGGGGGAGGGGAGACAGGATGGGGCAACCCCAAGACCACCCAGGAGATGATTAAGTACATCAAGTCGCAGGGCTTTAATGCGATACGCATACCCGTCAGGTGGACCGAGCAGCTCTCCGATGCGACAAACATGGTGGTAAAAGACGAGTGGCTCAACCGCGTCAAGGAGATTGTCGATTGGTGTCTGGCAGAGGACATGTACGTCATCATCAACACGCACCACGAGGCCTGGCTCGACCGCAATCCCTTCAAATCCAAGAAGGCGGAAAACAATCGTAAGCTGGCTGCGCTGTGGAAGTGCATCGCCACCTTCTTCCGCGATTACGACCAACGGCTCGCCTTTGCCGGAACCAACGAGACGATAGCCCTCGTCAACGGGCAGGAGAACTGGGGCAAGCCCGAGTCCGAATGGCAGGAAGTGCAGAACAGCTACAACCAGACGTTCATCGATGCCGTGCGTTCTACTGGAGGCAAAAACTACTACCGTCACCTTGTGGTACAGACCTATGCCTGCAACGGCTACTACGGCCTCGACGGGGGATTCATCGTTCCTACCGACGTGGTGGAAGGCCGTCTGAGCGTAGAGTTCCACTGCTACGACCCCTACGAGTATGCCGGCAGCGGCTCCTATTATTACTGGGGCAAGAAGTACAAGGACATGGGCAAGAGCGTTCCCACGAGCGACGAGTCGACGATGAGAAACTACTTCCTCCGTATTTTCTATGGATGGTGGAAGAAGGGTCTGGGCGTTGTCTTAGGCGAGTACGGCGCTACCTGTCACTATAAGACCGACGAGAAACAGGCACAGCTGGAGAACCAGCAGTACTATTATCAGTGTATGGTCAGCACTGCCCGCGAGTGCGGCTTCGCTGCCTTCGTCTGGGACAACAATGGGTTCGGCAACGGCACCGAGAAGTTCGGCATCTTCCGCCGCACCTCCTCGGGTATCACCATCGGCAACACCTATCCCCTGAAAGGCATCTGCGAGGGCGCTAATGTCGAGTACAAGGAACCGGACAACACCCCCGACGACAATCCCGGGGGGACGGTGTTCTGGGAGGGTGACTCCAAGATGGACTGGGGCAACGGGCTGCAACTGTACATACCTGCCTACGAGTTTGAGGCGTTGGGCAAGGACGTGCGGATGACACTCCAATATACGCTCGATTATACCGACTATAACATGATTCAGCTGATGTATGGCGACTGGGATCAGCAGAACGCCGTCTCGCTCATCATCAAAGGAACGACCTACACCAAGGAATACATCCCCAGCGACGTCCACGCTGTGGGCAATGGTGAGAGTGCCACATCTGTCCTCTCCTTTCCCCAGGCGACATACGACATCCTGGCCCGAAAAGGAGTGAATCTGCAGGGACACGGCATCCGCCTGAACAAGGTGCTCCTGTCCGATGCATCGGGCATCCAGCCCGTCACTCTTCCCCTGCAGGACGAAGGCCCGTACTATACCATCGACGGCCGGCGTGTGGCTCAGCCTGTCAAGGGCGTCTACATCCGTAACGGGCGCAAGGTCATCATCAAATAAACGAAAAGTCAGCTTCTTGCTTTTGTCGGAAACATAAATGTGCGTGAAGTCTTGTCCGTGTTGAAATATTTTGTACTTTTGCAGCGATGGCAATAAATGAAGAACTCATATTGCGCCAGCTGCGTCAGCCCGCAACGGCTTCGGCAGCGTTCTCGGTGCTGGTGAAAGAGTACACCGAACCTCTTTACTGGCACTTGCGTCGTCTTGTCCTCGACCACGACGATGCCAACGACCTGCTGCAGAACACGTTCATCAAGGCGTGGGTCAACATCGACAGCTTTCAGGGCAATTCAAAGATATCCACCTGGCTCTACCGCATAGCCACCAACGAGGCACTCACGTTCCTTAAGAAGCAGAGTGCCAACGAGATGGTGTCGCTTGACGATGACGACACTCCGGCGGTACAGCTCGAGGCCGACGAGTATTTTGACGGCGATGATGTGCAGCAGCGCTTGCAGGAAGCCCTCCAGACATTACCCCCCAAGCAGCGCCTCGTCTTCAACATGAAGTACTACGACGAGATGAAGTACGAGGATATGTCCGAGATACTCCACACCAGCGTGGGAGCCCTGAAGGCATCCTACCATCTGGCAGTAAAAAAAATTGCATCTTTTTTTGAGGAAGATGTTTAAACTTTCTTCTATTGTTGTTGTCAAAGAAACGTAAAGGGAATAAAAACTATGACCGAAGAAGAATTAAGAAAGAAAATAGGCAAAGAGAATCCTTTCCGTGTGCCGGAAGGCTACTTCGAGGGATTCGCCGATAATATGATGCGCCTGCTGCCCGAGCGTGAGTTCAAGGAGCAGGCTCCCGCTGCCCAGCCCGTCATCCGCCGCAAGACCTGGCGCCCCTGGCTCTATGCCGCCGCTGCCGTCTGCGCCGTTGCCTTCATCGTGGGCGCCGTGCACCGTGCCGACATCCGTCCTTCCGACGAGCCTCTGGCACAGTATACCGAAGAGGAGATGGCCGACTATATGGCTACATCCCTGTTCGACGAGTACACCCTCTACTGCTATTTGACAGACGAAGAATAAGATAAGGCTATGAAACGATTCACCGTCCTTTTGTTAACACTCTGCTGCTTCACGCTGGCGTTTGCCCAGCAGCAGGAGCAGAAGAAGCCCATGTCGGCCGACGACTACAAGGCCAAGCAGCAGGCATTCATCACGCAGCGCGCCGCCCTCACCGAGGCAGAGGCCGAAGCCTTCTTCCCCCTCTACTTCCAGCTGCAGAAAGAGAAGATGGAACTCCAGCGTAACACCTTCCGCAAGGTGCGCAAGCCGCAGGGAGAGAAGCTCACCGAGGAGGAAGCCTCTCAGTTTGTCGACGAGATGGCCGACATGAAGATCAAGTGCGATCAGCTTGAGAAAGACTACCTGCAGAAGTTCAAGGAGATGCTCCCCGCCACCAAGCTGCTCCGCGTACAGATGGCAGAGCGTGACTTCCAGCGCGAGCTCCTCCGCGACATGCAGAAGGGGTTCAAGGGACAGGGCGTCGGACGTTCCCCTATGAACCATTTCCGCCCCCGTTCCGAAAAGAAGAGCGAATGACGTATCTTCCTTTCGCGTAGAGACAGCAGGCCGGCAACACACGTTGCCGGCTTGTTTTTTCCTTGAATATAGTCCTCCAAGAAGGAGAAACAACCAATCTCGAGGGGACTGCAAGAGTGGATGGGCTCCCCGGTGAATCACTTTTTCCCGCTGCCCCTTGCCCGCTTTCGCTATTTTGGCTACCTTTGTAGCAGCAAAACGAACGATACATGAAAAAGACATTCTTCCTCCTCCTCACCCTTGTCCTGCTGCTCGCGTGCAGCAATGGCGTCGGCCATCGGAAGCTCCCGACTGAGAACGATAACAGGCACGTCTTGTTTGAGACGTATGAGAAGACCATCGCCCGCCGCCCCAAGGCCTCCACGTCCCAGTCAGCCTCCCCCTCCGCGACAAAGCGCAGCACGACACGCACCTCAAGCAGCACGCACGACAACATGCGCGGCTTCGACCCCGCCTCCGAGGACGATACCGACGACAACGGCATGAGCCGCTACATGGAGAACACCGACGACGAAGGCTGGGATTGAAACCTTCGAAAACGCCCCCCCTCACGCATTAAGCGCGCCACCCTGTCACCGCAGGGCAGCGCGCTTCTTTTCATGGGATTACCCGATTATCTGATTATTTGATTATCTGATTATCTAGCTCAGCGCAAGGGCGCAGCGCTCTTACGGGTGCAGAATCTTGTTCACCAGCGCGGTGACGTCGGACACGTTGATCGCACCATCGTGGTTCACGTCGTACTGTCCCGAGCCGTCGTCAACGATGATAACCCATTGGGCAGGCTCATGAAGCATGTTGTTCCATTCAACACCTAAGCCAGCCTTCTGGCTACAGTATCCATTGACATTAACGAAATTATCGGTCCAATCCACGCCATTCCGATAAACCTTAAAGAGATTATTGGCATTCTCCAGCTCGAACTCAACAGTAGCAGTCTTGTCTGAAGCGGTACCGTTTTCGACTACTGTATCAGAATAGTACCCTTCAACATTATGAGCGATGAATTCATAACCGTCATAGTCAACTTCATCGTTAAGGTCGGCACTTGCATACACGCTCTTGAAGTTACCTATGAACATGTAGTTGACACCGAGTTTTTCGCCCTCAAACTCGGCAAACACCGTAAATTCATATGATGGAGTTGTAAGAGCAGGAATTTCTGATTTTGTCAGAGTTAAGGTATAGCTGCCATCGGCGCCATGCTCTATACGCTCGTCATCCTCAAGGTTAAGCAAGGTGGTATTCAGCAGCAGCTTGTTCAACGTGTTGCCTGACTTGTCGGGGTCGAAGCGTACCACCACGCCCTCGCCATCATTCAACCAATGGTAGCCATAGGTCAGCCCGCCGCCTAACGGATCCAGGGTGCCGTCAGTCATAATCCGCTTCATGCTTACCTTGCCTCCTGCGACATAGCTACATACGAGAGAGTTCGTATTCTCAATGATTATCTGCCATGTGGCAGCCTCGCGGGTGTTGAAGCCCCAGTTTTCAATGCTATAGGCATCGGTGACATTCCCTCCGTTGTGGAAGTAGTTGCGATAGCCATTCTCTTCGTCATAGTCGAACTTTTCAGTAATGTCTATGTTATTGCGATAAACAGTCAGCTTCTCGTCATCGGCCACTTGGATGTTCAGCTGCAAGTTGCCGTTCGGCTCGCCGTAGGCTGGGAGGTCGACGATAGTAACAGAATCCTTGGGAATTTCGACAATAGGTTCGTTGTAATAAATTTCATACTGGATGTCTGATGTCAACGAGCCACCCTTGCGGTAGAAGATCTGCCTTCGGCTGGTGTCGAAGCTTACCTCCCATGTAGCATCTGTCAGGGTAGCAAAGGGCACCTCGCAGGTGGCGTAGAGCGGGTCGCCGAAGGTCATTTGCGTGGTAAATTCTGCACCGTTGCGCAGCACCCTGATGGGGAGATTGCCGGGAACCGGCTGAGTAGCGCCATAATATCCTGGCACAATCTCTGCCGTGCCGCCCTTGGATGCAAGTGTTTCAACAACACTTTGAGCCTCTGCCTCTGTGGCAAATGTTCTGTTGGGTATGATGGCTGGCAGAGTTCCTAAAAATTGAGTTGCTCTTGCCCTGCCCATTCCAAAAAAACTCTGTAAATACAATTGGACAGCCGCTTGGTTCGTCACAGACACCAGCCGAATCTTATAGGTCTCCACTGGCTCTATGGGCCCGAGGGGCACCTTCAGCGTCACTTTCTCCACGCCCACGTCATCAATGGTCATCGTGTTTGCGGGAAGGTCAAGAGTCGTTGTCTCATCCTCGCCATTACGCTTGACGACAACCTGCGAGCCTGTCATACCTTCGCCCTGCAGGATGGTCCACGTGGGGTTGGCGTCGGGAGCCTCGTCGATGTAGATGCTGTAGGTGTGGTTCTTGCGTTCGAGGTTGAGATAGGCAGAGCCATTGTCCTGATAAGCTATCTTATCGGAGATGTCGGTAGCATCGCAAAGCACGTGGATGGTTTCGCCCTCAACGGGGTTGAATAACAGCAACTGGTAGCAGTTCATTCCCGCCTCGTCTTGCTCGGCCTGAGTAAAATAACCAAGCTTATAGCTGGTGGAGCCTTCTTCGATAGGCTGGTCGTAATTGGTAACCTGGGGGTCCTCACTTTCAAACAGTACTTCCGTGCGTCCGCCCTTGCGCACGAAGTTCAGCGTGGCACCCGTCTCAATAGAGGTCTCTTCCGGTCCCATACCGATGTTGATGATGTAGTCGCCAATCCACACATTCATTTCATCAAAGCCCCAATTAAAGATATAGGTATTTGTGGCTTCATTGTATTTGACGTAGTTACTGAAAACGCCATGTAGCATATCTTCCCATTTTATCACTTGACGGTCATCCTCTTCTGTAATCCATCCCACCAACAGCGTTTTCAGTGTCTGGCCTGTCACGGGTGTGATCTCGGCTTGGAAGCCCCAATCGGTAGCGTCAAATTCTCCTCCTTGCCCTAAATAGTCAATATTAGGCACTGTTAATGTGGTTACGGGGCTTACGCAATTGGCAACAGCATTTACCACTATACCATATTCATCTGCGGGATAACCAAACTCTTGTTCGTATGCGTCCCTGATTTGTTCTGCCCACGATTCATTCCCATATATATCAGGGTTACACATCCCCTTCAGCAATACATCGCCATCGCCCGAGCGCATCACCATCATCTGGGGCTGATGGCGGGCAGGCACAACCATCGTCGGGCCGTCCACCACAATGGTGTCTCCCCGCACCACGATGGTGTCTCCTACCTCCACACCTTCAGGAACGGGTTCCACTACAGTTATCTTGGCCGCTTTTTTCCACTTCAGCGAGGCGTTGCAAGTAGTAATCTGCTCTGTGGCTGAAGGCAATCGGAAACTGGCGGTAGCAACACCTTCGCTCATTTCAAAGGGGACAGGTGTACCGTCCACCACCAAGTTGTCCGGGCAATATTCATCATAAGGGATGCTCAGCGTGACCATCGAGCCTTGAGAGCCAGTAATGGTAGCTGTTTTGCTTTGGAAGCTCCCGTTCGTAGTCGTTCCATCCAGATATTTCGTATAGTTGATTTTGCCATAGCGATCGGCATAGGTTGTATAATAGAAGTTCCATTCCTCAGAATAATGTCCTATTGTGTCTACACACTGTCGCTGCTGAGAAATCTGAAGGTCGCAGGTCTTGTCCGAGACGCAGACTTCGAATCTCGAGCCCATCGTTAAGTCAGGGTAATTTCGGTACTTCACCAGTATGCCCTGATCCTGATGCGATGTCAGATCAATACTGCCGTTCAGAGTCACTTTCCTGTTATCCCAGTCGACGTCCTTTATCACCACAGCGTAGTTATGACCCGCCTTTATTGTGCCTGACCTGGAGCCGCCGGTGACTTGGGAAATCTGGTTGACATTGGTGGCCTGGGCAAAGTCCTCAGAGTTATACAAGTCATAGAGCGTTGCGTTCGCATGGCCGTCGGAAATAAGCGTATAGCTGATGTCGCTCTGGTGGTTGACAATATTGAAGCCGCTCCATGTGGCAGAGCTGTTCTTCAAGGCAGTAAGTTCTTTAGGAGACATGTCATAGACGTGCACCGTAATCGTTTTCGAAGGTACTGTGAAGTGGTTGCTATAGGCTCCGTCAAAGATGGGAATCCGAAAACGACTGGGAATATAGATGTCCGTGAGTTTTGAGCAATCCAATTTGCCTGTTGAACCGAAATCGACATACCCCAACGAGATGCTTGTCAGCTGGTTGCTGGTGATTTTGCCGTAGAATTCGGTAGGCATCGCATCTCCTGACTCTATATTGATTGCCGTTGCCGCTGGTGCATAGATGGAGCCGTAGTTGGCAAAATGAGAGCCCCAATCCAGATTCACCTCCGTTGCCGAGGGCGCATATATTTCGCCGGAAACGCCATACCCCGACTCCAAATGAATGTTCGTGGCAACCGGCACATTAACATGGCCTGACCCGGTAATCTTGCAATCACCGCCATTCCATCTGAATATAGGTAAAGTAACTTTGGCTAAATTCACCGTGCCGGCAATAGTACCTTTTAAGGTAGCCGACGTTGCATTGTTCGCATTGAATGTGCCGTTGATAACCGTGTTTGGGGTAAAAGTAACATTCGTGATAGCTGGCGCATTGACGGTGCCGTCAACCTGGAAGCAGTCAATGGAAAGTGCCGTTGCACGCGGAATGTTTAATGTAGAACCCATCTTTACCGTAGTACAGCGAATACAACCGGGAAGAAGCGGATTGTTACTCGGTCCATAAAAGGTAAGGGGGCCATGAAGGTTTTCAAGGGTGAAAGTGCCGTGAATATTCACATGTGCATTGAATGTCAGCGACGTCATGTCCGACGTGCAGGTAACGTCTTCCGATTTGTCCTGGTCGGGCCAGTAGCCGATGGAGAAAAGTCTGGCACCACAAGGCATATACGGAACTACGACATCGCCTGTGGCAGTAATGGCGTGTATGGACGCATCATCCTTATGAGAAGTCGTATGATACACATAGTAGGAAATACCGTTTGATGTATAATCACCGTAATAGTTACAGTATTCCCAATCGGGTCCCCAATCGTTGGCGCCCGCGCTCTGTGCTCCTGTCACGATGAGGAACAGCAATAACGATAGTGTTCTGATGTTTTTCATGATATGGAAGTTTAGTAGTTTTTCCGTGGTTCAATTCTCTTTGCAAAGGTACGAATAAGCGAGCGAAAAAACAAATAAAAACATAGTTTTTTCATTTTTTCTTCCGAGCGGGAGTACCTTAGAAATTCTTTTCAAAGATACGAAATTATTTTCGTTTCTGCAAATTTTTCAGCCATTTTTTTCGTGTTTTCCTGAACTTTTTTCCGATGTTTCTCGCCTTCGGGGGAAGGGGGCCCTGAAACAGGGCAGTGCTCTTTCCTCTTTACTATCGTGCGGGCACCAGCGCGCGGAGAACCTCTTCGCTAGCGATGATCGACTCTCTTGACCACCGTCGCGTTTCGCGACGGTGGTTCTGGCCCCCGGCACCGCCAGCACAGAGTCACTTCCGCTGTCGCCAATGACGACTGTCATCGAACTGCATCATGAACCAGATCCCTGATTCAGGGATGAGGTATTGTCTCCGACCTGACAGAACGGTTCGTTCTCCCAGGGGATGAACGGTTCGTTCACTCCTTTGTTCTCGTTGTCAACCTTTCTAGGAAAATGTCAACCTTTTCAGGAAAAGAGAGAATTCAGGGACCGAAAAGCTGTTTTCCAGTAAAAAAGTTGTTTTTGGCGGTTTTTTAGGGAACTGTAGCGCTGAGCAAGGGGGTGAACCGCTGCGAGAGGGCGCTGTGGATGGGGCGTGTCGGTGTCGTGCGCTACAGTTGCTACAGTGCTACAGTTCTCAACACAGTTGCCGCTGAGGTCAAAAGTGAAATTTATTTATATATTATATA
>JAGAAS010000049.1 GCA_017615125.1 Bacteroidaceae bacterium | reverse complement strand
GCCCCGCTTCGGCTCCGTCGGCATCCTCCGCACCCTCACCCTGCACGGCCCTGCCCAGGGCGAGAACACCCTGCAGGAGCCCACGCGCTACATCCCCCGCACCGTCACTCCCGCCGAAGAGGCCCTCGCGCAGCCGACGCTCACCCTTGAGCCCTTCAGCTACACCCTCTGCCTGGTAGCCAAAGGCTCATAGAGCCGCAGAGCTACGGAGGAAAAGAGCAGGAGGATGCGCCCCAAGAAAGGCACATCCTCCTGTGTTGTTTCGTCCCTCCGGGGGAAGGTAGGGTTAGAAGCCGAAGATCTGCTCGGTGGAGAGCTGCTCGATGCGTCCCCAGCGGGCGAGCCCTTCGAGGTCGAGCTGTGCGGGATCGCCGAGCACGCAGATGTGGTAGTTGCGGCCCTTGATGGTGCCCTGCTGGTAGGCGACGACATCGTCAAGCGTCATCGTCTGAACCTTCTCATAGACGTCGCGGCGCATATCGGTGTCGAGGCCGAGGTCCTGGAGCGACTGCCAGTTGCGGAGCACGGCCTGCCCAGTGACGCGCATCGTGCGCATGTTGGCGAGGAGACCCTCCTTGGCGATGGTGAAGGCAGCCTCGGAGACGGGCATCTGGTTGATGATCTCGTCGAAGTGGGTGAGGGCGTCGAGAACCTTGTCGTTCTGGGTGATGATGTAGTCCATGAAGTACTCGGTCTCCTGGGCGTCGGAGGGCTCGACGTCGCGTGCGGAGGCGCTGTAGGCGAGTCCGCGTGCCTCGCGCATCTCCTGGAAGACGATGCCGTTCATGCCGCTACCGAAGTACTCGTTGTAGAGTTCAACGGAGGGGTGCTTGGCGAGGTCGAAGGGCGTGCCGAGGTTGGTGACGCTGAAGACATAGCTGTTGTTGGCAACGAAGGGTGCCAGGTAAACGACGTTCTCGTCGGTGGGCTGGTAGGGTGCTGGCTCGTTGACGGGGATGTCCTGCGTGCCGGCACGATGGTTCTCGGCGATGAGGGTGAAGGCTTCGCTGGAGGAGGCGGGGCCGTAGTAGACGACGCGGTGCTTCATGTCGGCAAGCGCCTTGACCTTGTCGGTGAGCTGCTGCCCGCCGAGCGCCATCACCTCAGCGTTGGAGAGGGTGCGCGTGGCAGGGCTGCCAGGGCCGTAGAGGACATACTGGCGCAGGGCATTGAAGTTGGCGCGCTGGTTGGTCTTGTTCACCATACGACTGCGGATGATGTCGGCCTTGTAGCCCTCGAGGACTGCCTCGTCGGGCTGCATGTCGGCAACGAAGTCCTCGACGAGGGCGAGAGCCTGGGGCATGTACTCCTGGAGTCCGCTGACGGAGAGCGTGGTGCGCTTGTCGCCGACGCGGAAGTCCATTGAGCAGGCGATGTTGTAGAGCTCCTGCTTCACCTGGGCAGCCGTCTTCTTGGAGGTGCCGAGGTAGTTGGCATAGCCGGCAGCCGTTGTCAGCAGAGGATCGGCGAAGTCGCCGAACTCCCAGACGTACTGCACGTTGAAGATGTCGTTGATGTCGTTCTTCTTGTAGAGGGCGGGCATGTCGTTGACGGTGCCTTTGGTGAGCTCCTTGCCGAAGTCGACGAAGGCAGGCTCGATGGGGGCGACGGTGCTGTTCTGCACCTCAGCGAGGAAGGCGCTGACGGTGTCGCGGTTGGTGAAGATGGGCGTGATGGCCGGCTTCTCGATGGTCTTGCGGTCGGTATCGACGCCTTGACGCTTGTAGACGACGGTGTAGGCGTCGGCACCCATGTACTGCTGTGCGAAGCGCACGACGTCGTCCTTGGTGAAGGAAGCCATGCGGTCGTAGTAGCTGACGGCATCCTTCCACTCCTGCCCGTTGACGAAGGCGTCGACGAACATGGAGGCGCGGCTGCGGTTGCGCTCGAGGCCACGCTGCTGCTCAAGCTTCTTGTTGGCAGCGATGGCGTGGAGCAGGCTCTCGTCGAACTCACCGTTGCGCAGCTTGGCAACCTCGCCGAGCAGGAGGTCGCGGACCTCCTCGAGGGTCTGTCCCTCCTTGGGATAGCCTATCATGAGGAAGGCGCAGTAGTCGCTGAGCTGGTAGGGGAAGCACTGTGCGACGAGCACCTTCTGCTGCTGCACGAGGTCGAGGTCGAGGAGTCCGGCCTGTCCGTTGTAGAGCAGCTCGCCGATGAGCTCTGCCAGAGGAGCCTCAGCGGAGGCAGCGGCAGGCATGCGCCAGCCCAGCCACGTGTTCTCGGCTTCCTGTCCCACGACGGTCTTCACGACAGGCTCGGTGATGGGTTCCTCGGGGTCGAAGACGGGGCGCACGATGTGCTCGTTGGGCTCCATGTCGCCAAAGTACTTATCGATGACGCGGATGACCTTGTCGGGGTCGAAGTCGCCACTCATACAGATGGCCATGTTGTTGGGCACGTACCAGTTGTTGAAGTGGTTCATGATGTTGACGATGCTGGGGTTCTTCAGGTGGTCCTGCGTGCCGATGACGCTCTGCTTGCCGTAGGGATGGTTGCGGAAGAGGCCTGCGGCAAGGCTGTCGATGACCTTCTCCTGGTCGTCGCCCATGCTGATGTTCTTCTCCTCATAGACAGCCTCAAGCTCGGTGTGGAACCCGCGGATGACCATGTTCTTGAAACGGTCGCTCTCCACCTTGGCCCAGTTCTCGATCTGGTTGGAGGGGATGTCCTCGGTGTAGCAGGTGACGTCGTAGGAGGTGTAGGCGTTGGTGCCCTCAGCGCCGATGGCTGCCATCAGCTTGTCGTACTCGTTGGGGATGGAGATCTTGCTGGCCTCGTAGCTGATGCTGTCGATCTGGTGGTAGATGGCCTTGCGCTCAGCCTCGTCGGTGGTTTTGCGGTACACCTCGTAGAGGTCGGTGATCTGGTCGAGGAGGGGCTTCTCAGCCTCATAGTTCTGGGTGCCGAAGTGGGTGGTGCCCTTGAACATGATGTGCTCGAGGTAATGGCTCAGGCCTGTCGTCTCGGCAGGGTCGTTCTTGCCTCCCACGCGCACGGGGATGAGCGTCTGTATGCGCGGGGTTTCCTTGTTGACGGTAAGGTAGACCTTCAGGCCGTTGTCAAGAGTGTAGATGCGGGCGTTCAACGGGTCGCCAGCAACGGTTTCGTAGGAATACTTCTTCCCACACGATACGGCTGTCAGCAGCAGGCACGACAGCAGCGAAAGAATAAAAATGTTCCTTTTCATCGGGTAAAATAGGGTATTTGTTAATGAAAAATGATGGTTTTCACACGAGTCGGGTAAACGAAAAAAGTGTACTACACAACGGGAAAACAGGTGTTGAATGATAACTTTTTGAGTTGAAATAATTACGGATTTTCTATTTTCGGGCGCAAAGATAGCAGTTTTTCGGGCAAAAGCTGAAAAAAACGACAAAATATTACCTTTGGTGCAGCAAAACGCTCTTTTCTCGGGAAGGCAGTGAAAAATAAAACGCCCTTTTGTTTTGTCTTTCTACAAAAGTGTCGTATCTTCGCAGAGAGAAACACGTTTCACTTAATTCAATACCTATGACTACCCCCTTCCGCCCCTTTGCCCCCGGACGTCTGTCGGCCTGCCTGCTGTCGATGACGATGTTTTGCCTCAGCAGCTTCGCCCAGGGCGAGCTCACAGGCTTCTCCTATGTCAACGCTGTCTGCCCCAACGGTTCCGAATGGCAAGACCCTGAAAACCTTTCGCTGAACAAGGAGCTGCCGCACAACTGGTTCTTCTCGTTCGCCGACGAGGAGAGCGCACGCCGCGTGCTGCCCGAAGAGAGCGACTACTGGCTGTCGCTGAACGGGAAATGGAAGTTCCACTGGGCTCCCGATCCTGACGCCAGG
The DNA here is from genome assembly GCA_017615125.1 of Bacteroidaceae bacterium. Taxonomy (GTDB): domain Bacteria; phylum Bacteroidota; class Bacteroidia; order Bacteroidales; family Bacteroidaceae; genus UBA1189. The sequence continues at coordinate 15,492 of JAGAAS010000049.1, read as the reverse complement.
CCTGTGGACTTCTATACGCCCGACTACGATGTGAGCGCCTGGGACGACATCACCGTGCCCGGCTCGTGGAACATCCAGGGGCTCGGCAAGGACGGCACCCAGCGCTACGGCACACCTATCTATGTGAACCAGCCCGTCATCTTCTACCATGAGGTCAAGAAGGACGACTGGAGGCAGGGAGTGATGCGCACGCCCCCCGCCGACTGGACCACCTACAACGCGCGCAACGAGGTGGGCTCGTACCGTCGCACGTTCTTCGTGCCCGAAGAGTGGAAGGGGCGCGAGGTGTATGTGAACTTCGACGGCGTGGACTCGTTCTTCTACCTCTGGATAAACGGCTATTTCGCGGGATTCTCGAAGAACTCGCGCAATACAGCGCAGTTCGACATCACCCCCTATCTGGAGGAGGGAGAGAACAGCATCAGCGTGGAGGTGTACCGCTCGAGCGACGGCTCGTTCCTGGAGGCGCAGGATATGTTCCGCCTGCCGGGAATCTTCCGCACGGTGGCGCTGGAGGCGAAGCCGAAGGTGCAGGTGTGCGACCTGGTCATCACCCCCGACCTGGACGAGACGTACACCAACGGCACGCTGACGATAGACGCGGTGATGGCCAACCTGACAGCCCTGCGTGCCGCAGGATACCGCCTCGTGTACGACATCTATCTGTGTGAGCTCTATTCCGACGACAATGACTATGTGGGCTCGTATGCTGTCGACAACGCCTTCAACATCCTCCCCCAGGGCTCGACAACCACGCTGACGACATCCATCGCCCTGCCCTCTCCCAAGAAATGGTCGGCAGAGGCTCCCTGGCGCTATGTCGTTGTAGGCTCTCTCATGGACGAGATGGGCAATGTGGTGGATATGGTCTCCGCCTACACGGGCTTCCGCAAGGTGGAAATCAAGGATACGCCGGCTACCGAGGATGAGTTCGGGCTGGAAGGACGCTACTTCTACGTCAACGGCAAGCCCGTGAAGCTGAAGGGTGTGAACCGCCACGAGAGCCATCCGGCAGCAGGGCATGCGCTCACACGCGAGATGATGAAGGAGGATCTCTTCCTGATGAAACGTGCCAACATCAATCACGTGCGCGACTGCCATTATCCCGACGACCCGTACTGGTACTACCTGTGCGACAAGTACGGCATCTACCTCATGGACGAAGCCAACGTGGAGAGCCACGAGTACTATTACGGCGAGGCCTCGCTCTCGCATCCGCAGGAATGGAAGGCGGCCCACGTGGCACGCAACATGGAGATGGTGCACCAGAACTACAACCACCCCAGCATCGTTATCTGGAGCATGGGCAACGAAGCAGGGCCCGGCGACAACTTCAAGGCTGCCTACGATGCCATCAAGGCCTTCGACCAGAGTCGCCCCGTACAATACGAGCGTAACAACAACATCGCCGACATAGGCTCCAGCCAGTATCCCTCCATCCCCTGGGTGCGCGGAGCGGTGAGGGGCACCTACAACGTCAAGTATCCCTATCACATCAACGAATACGCTCACTCGATGGGTAACTCGCTGGGCAACTTCGCCGACTACTGGGAAGCAATGGAGAGCACCAACTTCTTCATGGGCGGAGCTATCTGGGACTGGGTGGACCAGTCGATGTATAACTACACCGCCGACGGCACACGCTACCTCGCCTACGGAGGCGACTTCGGCGACACACCCAACGACGGGCAGTTCGTGATGAACGGCATCATCTTCGGTGACCGTACCCCCAAGCCCCAGTACTACGAGGTGAAGCGCGTGCATCAGCCCGTGAGCATCTCCCTCAGCGGGGATGAGATCAAAGGCTTCAACAAGAACTACTTCGAGCCGGCACACTTCGATGTCGTCTGGACGCTCACCCGCGACGGGCAGAAGCTCTATAGCGGTACCACCGACGTCACCCTCGCTCCCCGCGAAACCATCACCGTCCCCTTCCCCGCCGACGACATACGCTCCCTGCCCGACGACAGCGAGTACTTCCTCAACATCCAGCTCTGTCAGGACAAAGACCTCCCCTGGGCACCGAAGGGATACGTCGTCGCCGAAGAGCAGATACCCCTCTGTATCGTGCCGCAGAGAGCTTCGGTTGCCTCCCTGCAGAAGGGAAAAACCCCGATGAAAACGGGGAATTTCGTGTCGCAGGCAAAGACACCGTTCTTCTCCGTCAGCGGCGACGGGTTCGAGGTGCAGTTCGACATGAAGCAGGGCACCATCCATAAGCTCACCTACGACGGCACCGTTGTCATCCCCGAGGGCTGCGGGCCCAAGCTCAACGCCTTCCGCGCCTTCGTCAACAACGACAACTGGGCTGTGGGCGGATGGTTTGCCAACGGGCTCCACAACCTGCAGCACACCGCTACGGCTCCCAAGGTGAAGAAGCAGGCCGACGGCAGCGTCACCCTCTCGTTCACCGTCACCTCGCAGGCTCCCTGCGCAGCACGCCTCCACGGGGGTACCGCCAGCGGACACAACAGCATTGAAGAGCTGACGGACGCACCCTTTGGCGACGCATCCTTCAAATTTGTCAGCAACGTCGTCTGGACAGTATGGCCCGACGGCAGCATCGAGCTGGCCTCCTCCATCACCTCCAACCGCCAGAAGACGGTACTCGCCCGGCTGGGCTACGTCATGCAGTTCCCCAAGTCGCTCGATATGGTGAGCTACTACGGACGGGGGCCTGTGGAGAACTACAACGACCGTATGGCCTGCGCCGACATAGGGCTCTGGACATCACCCACCGACGCCCTCTACACCGAGTACACCTTCCCGCAGGATAACGGCAATCACGAAGGCACGCGCTGGCTCACCCTCTCGGACAACACGGTAGGCAGGCAAGCCCATGCGGGCGCGCACATCATTGCTACCGTGCCGCGTGCTGCCGGCACCGACGCTACGCTTGCCAGCCAGCGAGAGCTTTCTGGCAGCGCTTCCATCGCTTCGGATGCCACATCCCCCAGCCAGTCGGTACCAGCCTTCTCGTTCAGCGTCAGCCCCTGGAGCGCCCTCGACTTGCTGTTGGCAGCACATCCCTACCAGCTGCCCAAGAGCGATAGCTACTTCCTCACACTCGACGCGAAGGTGACAGGGCTCGGAGGAAACAGCTGCGGGCAAGGAGGCCCCCTGAACATCGACCGAGCGTTTGCCGAGCCTACGAACTTCGGATTCCTCATCCGTCCCCTCAGCGCGGAAGGAGGCGCCTGCGTCAGCACAACAAACGTCGCGCCTGCGATGCCTGTCATCCCCAAGCCCGAAGGGCAACTTGACGTCATCTTCGCTTCGTCCATAGAGCCCTCCGAGGGTAGCACGGAAGCCTTCGTCGACGGCGACCCCAGCACCTTCTGGCACAGCATGTGGAGCATCACGGTTGGCACCTATCCCCACTGGGTAGACTTCGACGCCGGAAAGCAGAAGACCATCAAGGGCATCACCTATCTGCCCCGTCAGGACAGCCCCAACGGGCACGTAAAGGACTACGAGATCTACGTCTCCTCCGACGGCAAGAAGTGGGGCGAGCCCGTTGCCAAAGGCTCCTTCCCCCGCGGGATGGGAGAGAACAAGGTGATGTTCGGAAAGCCCGTCAAGGCCCGCTACATCCGCTTCAGAGCCCTCAGCGAGCAGCGCGGCACAGACTACTGCAGCGGAGCCGAGTTCGGCATCATCGAGTGAGGAAGGGTTGAGCAGCAATCGGAAAACGAGCAGTAAGTGCGGAAAGACGCGCTGAAAACGCAATCCTCCGAAAAGCAGAGAGCCTGCATCCTCGAAAGGTGCAGGCTCTTCCTTTGTCTGAATACGATGCGGAAAAAATCCGTGCGGATATTCCTACATGCCCATTCCGCCGTCGATCTGGATTACCTGCCCTGTGACGTACGACGACAGGTCGCTGGCAAGGAACAGCGCCACATCGGCAATCTCCTCGGGGGTGCCTCCTCGGCGGAGAGGAATCTTCTTGCACCATTCGGCGCGCACCTCCTCGGGGAGCTGCAGCGTCATATCCGTGAGGATGAAGCCCGGAGCCAGCACGTTGGCGCGGATGCCGCGTGAGCCTATCTCCTGAGCGATGGACTTCGTGAGGCCTATCATGCCTGCCTTCGATGCCGAGTAGTTGCACTGCCCGGCGTTGCCGTGCACGCCCACCACGCTGCTCATCGAGATGATGGAGCCCGAGCGCTGACGCATCATAATGGGGGTGACGGCGTGGATGAAGTTGAATGCCGACTTCAGGTTCACCGTCAGCACGGCGTCCCACTGCGCTTCCGTCATTCGCATCATGAGTCCGTCCTTCGTGATGCCGGCATTGTTCACCAGCACGTCGATGTGCCCGAAGTCTTCCTTAATCTGCCCCACGACAGCTTCCGTCTCCTCGAAGCTTGCGGCATTCGACGCATAGCCCTTCACCTTCGTGCCGAAGGCTGCTATCTCGTCCACCGTCTGCTTCATAGCCTCGTTGTACACTAAGTCCGTGATGGCGATGTCGGCGCCCTCCTGCGCGAAACGCAGCGCCAGCGCCTTGCCGATTCCTCGCGCGGCACCCGTGATGAGCGCCACTTTTCCTTCAAGTAATTGTCCCATAGTATGTCTGATGTTTATAGATGATTCTATTCTGAAAAGCAACGGGAAGAGCCGTTATTTGAAAATCAGCTGGGCGAAGTTATAGAGCCCGTATTTCCATACGACGAAATCGTGCTTGCCCTCGGGATAGTTGATGAGCGTGCAGGGAATGCCGTTTTCGTCGCAGAAGGCCTTGAGCTGAGTGCTGTTGAACATCAGGTTGTCGGCGCTGCCGCATACCATCCACAGGAGCTTGTTCTCCTTCTTGGTCTTCTCCACATCGGGGATGAGCTGGGAAGCCCGCATAGTGTTGGGCGCAGAAGAGAACCCGCCCACGTATGCAAACACATCCATGTGTCCCAATCCGAAGTTGAGCGACTGTCCTCCTCCCATCGACAGGCCTGCGATAGCTGTATGCATCTTGTCGCCATAGGTGCTGAAGTGGCTATTAATATAAGGTATGAGGCTGCCGATAAGGTCCTTGTCGAACTCGCCGAAGGCAGGGAACGAGCCGAAGCCTGCCGAGCGGGAGTCGTCCTTTGCCGCACGCCCGTTAGGCATCACCACAATCATGTCGGCAACCTTGCCGTCGGCATAGAGGTTGTCCATGATGACGTTGGGCACTCCCCCGTCGTACATCCATTCATTCTCGTCGCCCCCGATTCCGTGGAGCAGATAAAGCACGCTGTATTTCTTGCTGGCGTCGTACTTGGGAGGCAGATAGACATTCGCCTTGCGGGTTGTGCCTACCGACTCGGACTGGTATTCAATGAGTTGAACCGTTCCGTGCTCTATTCCTTCGCGCACTTCGTCGAAGCCTGCCGGCGCTGCAACATACTCATCGAACTCGACGTCAATCTGCTGCGGGGCGCCGAACATACCGCCTCCCATAGGAGGCATTCCGCCGCCTGGGGCTTGTGCGCTGACGCCTGCTGCTGCAAGAGCCAGAGCTGCTGAAAAGAAAATTTTTTTCATAGTTGGTTGATAGATGTTATTAATAATGGTTTCACTTCTTTTTCTTCCTTGCTGATGTCAAAAACCGAAGGCTCCCGATTTTTTTCTTTGAGTAAAAAATTTTTTCGAGAAGGGAAAAAATATTTTTCTTTCTACATACGGCGAGATTCTTTCTTCATAATTCGATGCACTTTTTTCACGTCGACACATATATCTCGCTGGGGGGCAGATGGGCATATCGGGCTTCGACGATGTCGAATATCGCAAACAGCTCCTCTACCGTATCGGCGCGGAGCATAGCGATGCGCGTGTCGCGGAAGTTGGGGATGCCCTTGAAGAGGGGCGTTGCTGCCAGATGACGTCGGATGTGGAGGATGCCGCTATGCTCGCCCAGGCGCTCGACGCTGTCCTTCACCTGCTGGCGCAGGACGTCGAGCTTCCAGCCGAACGTCAGTTGCGGGCCCAGCTCCTCGCCCGTCTGCAGGAAGTGCTTCACCTCGCGGAATATCCAGGGGCGCCCGAACGTTGCCCGGCCTATCATCACGCCGTCAACGCCGTACGTGTCGAAGCACTCCTTCGCCCGCTGGGGCGTAGTGATGTCGCCGTTGCCGATGATAGGGATGTGCATGCGGGGGTTCTCCTTCACCTTGCCGATGAGGGTCCAGTCGGCTTCGCCTGTGTACATCTGGCTGCGTGTTCTTCCGTGAATCGTCAGCGCGCTGATGCCGCATTCCTGCAGCTGCTCGGCAAGCTCGACGATAATCTTGTGCTCGCAGTCCCAGCCCAGGCGCGTCTTCACGGTGACGGGCAGGCTCACGGCATCGACGATAGCGCGCGTCATCCGAAGCATCAGCGGGATGTCCCTCAGGAGCCCGGCGCCCCCGCCCTTGCCTGCGACGCGCTTCACGGGACATCCGTAGTTGATGTCCAGGATATCGGGATGCGCTTCTTCGGCAATCTTCGCCGCTTCCACCATCGAGGGGATGTCCTTGCCGTAAATCTGCACGGCTACCGGGCGCTCCGCATCGTTCACCTGAAGCTTCCTGAGCGAGTTGTTCACCCCGCGGATGATAGCGTCTGCCGACACGAACTCCGTATACACCAAGTCCGCACCGAAGTGCTTGCACATCAGGCGGAAGGCAGGGTCGGTGACATCCTCCATAGGAGCCAGCATCACCGGCTTTTCTCCCAAATCAATAGACCCTATTCTCATTTCAAGGTACAAAGATACGCAAAAACTCCCGAAAAACAAGTTTTTCCGATATTTCGCGTTTTCCATTTATTCTATTACCTTTGCACCCATGAACTACGACATCCGCGATTTTGAGATTATGGCGCCCGTCGGCTCGCGCGAGTCGCTGGCAGCAGCCATTCAGGCTGGCGCCGACTCGGTGTACTTCGGCATCGGCTACCTGAACATGCGTGCGCGCTCCGCTTCCACGTTCACTATCAGCGACTTGAAGGAGATTGCCGCACTTACCGCCAGTCACGGCATCAAGAGCTACCTCACCGTCAACACCATCATCTACGACGAGGACATCACCCTCATGCGACAGATTGTTGACGCCGCCCACGAGGCAGGCATCAGCGCCGTCATCGCCTCCGACATCGCCGTGATGAGCTACTGCAACCAGATAGGGCAGGAGGTGCACCTGAGCACGCAGCTTAACATCAGCAACGCCGAGGCTCTCCGCTTCTACGCGCGCTTTGCCGACGTCGTCGTCCTCGCCCGCGAGCTCAACCTCGAGCAGGTGCGCACCATCTGCGACACTATCCTCCGCGAGCAGATACGAGGCCCTAAGGGCGAGCTCATCCGCGTCGAGATGTTCTGTCACGGAGCCCTCTGCATGGCCATTTCCGGCAAGTGCTACATGAGCCTCCACGAGCTCGGCGCAAGTGCCAACCGCGGAGCCTGCATGCAGGTGTGCCGCAGGGGATACGACGTGCACCGCATGGAGAGCAGCAACGCCCACACGATGCTTCCCGACGACGCACCCACCTTCCGCCTGAAGGACAAGGAGAGCGACATCGAGCTCGAGGTCGACAACAAGTACATCATGTCGCCCAAGGACCTCAAGACCATCCGCTTCATCGACGAGATGATGGAAGCCGGCGTGCGCGTCTTCAAGATTGAGGGGCGCGCCAGAGGGCCCGAGTACGTGCGCACCGTTGTCGAGTGCTACAAGCAGGCCATCCAGAGCGTCGTCGACGGAACCTTCACCGAAGCGCGGAAGGACGAGTGGGACGCGCGCCTTGCTACCGTCTTCAACCGCGGGTTCTGGAACGGCTACTACCTGGGGCAGCGCCTGGGCGAGTGGAGCAGCCACTACGGCTCCGCAGCTACCGAGCGCAAGGTCTTTGCCGGCATAGGCGTCAAGCACTTCTCGCGGCTCGGCGTGGGCGAGTTCTTCATCGAGGCGCACGAGATACACCTGGGCGACAAGCTCCTCGTCACAGGCCCCACAACGGGCGCCGTCTACATCACTCCCGACGAGTTGCGCGTCGACCTCAAGCCCGTCACCGTTGTTCCCAAGGGCGTTGCCGTCTCCTTCAAGGTGCCCTGCAAGATACGCCCCAGCGACAAGCTCTTCATCATCGAGCCCACAACAACAAAGTAGCCCCAGCGCCCTCGAAGCGCTTTGCCGCAATCCCCTTCTTTGTCTGCCTCAATCCCTTCCCTTTTGCCGCAATACCCTTTTCATTTGCGGCAATCCCTTCTCCATTTGCGGCAATTCCTTCTTCCTTAGCCGTTTTTCACAAAGAAAAATTGAAACGACGCATGCGGCGTTTATAAAAGACCCATGCGTCGCTTATGAAAGATGCATGCGTCTTTCACAAAAAGAGGAAAGAAGCGCACGAAAAAAAGAAGGAAACGAGCGTGGTTCGTTCGTCTTCTTCCTTAAAAGTCTGTCGCTGTGGGGGAATGCTTACTTGTTGACGGGCTGTTGGAGGAGCAGCTGGCGTGCAAACTACTTGTCGATGGGGTGTTGGATGAGCAGCTGGCGGGCAAACTCCCAGATGACGATGCCTGCTGTGACGGAGACGTTGAGCGAGTGCTTCGTGCCGTACTGGGGCAGCTCGAGGCAGCCGTCGGAAGCGTCGACGACAGCCTGCTGCACGCCGTGCACCTCGTGCCCGAGGATGATGGCGTACTTGCCGTCAGGCGCGAGCGTGAGCTCCTGAAGGGGCGTGCTGCCGTGTGCCTGCTCGACGGAGAAGATGCGGTATCCCTCTTTGCGCAGGAGGGCGACGGCGTCGAGCGTCTCCTCGAAGTGCTGCCAGCTGACGGCATCTTCGGCGCCGAGGGCTGTCTTGTGTATCTCGGCGGAGGGGGGGCAGGCCGTGAGCCCGCAGAGGAGGATGCGCTCCACGCGGTAGGCGTCGGACGTGCGGAACACCGCTCCCACGTTGTGGAAGCTGCGCACGTTGTCGAGCACCACCGTGAGCGGCATCTTCTGTGCCTGGCGGAACTGCTCGGTGCTGAGGCGTCCCATCTCGGTAATCTTCGTCTTCTGCATAGGGGAGGAGTGGGGAATAAGCCACGAGGGCTAGTCATTCATGCTTCTCACGCGCATTCAGGCTTCCTCGGATGTCTTCTTCGCCTGACGCCGCTTCCTGTTGCGGGAGCGGATGACATAGAAGAGGAGCATGCTCACGAGGAAGAGGCCTGTGCCCAGGTAGGGGATGAGGGAGGCAGGCAGGCGGAAGCCCGTCTTGTCGGTAAGGATGAACGTGAGCGTCACCGCCGTCATGAAGCACGCAGGCAGCATCGTCAGCAGGTACCACACGCCCTTCCGCTCGCGCGAGAGCCACGAGGTGAGCGCCCAGAGGGTAAACACGGCAAGCGTCTGGTTTGCCCAGCCGAAGTAGCGCCAGATGACGTTGAAGCCCTGCGAGTCGGAGATGTTGAACCAGATAAGGAGCGCGGCAGCGATGAAGATGGGCAGGCTGATGACGATGCGGTTGCGCCAAGGCTTCTGGTCGAGCTTGAAGGCGTCGGCAACGATGAGCCTGGCGCTGCGCAGCGAGGTGTCGCCGCTCGTGATGGGCGCTGCTACCACACCCAGGATGGCGAGCACGCCGCCAAACACGCCCAGCCAGCTCTTCGACACCAGCGTCACCACAGCAGGCGCGGCTGTCGTCATGTCTCCGCCCACTTCGGCAGCCCCTCCGTCGAAGAAGAAATAGGAGGCGACGGTAGCCCACACGAGAGCCACGAGCCCCTCGGTGATCATCGAGCCGTAGAACACGGGCCTTCCGAGCTTCTCGTTCTTCAGGCAGCGTGCCATCAGCGGGCTCTGCGTGGCGTGGAAGCCGCTTATGGCGCCGCAGGCGACGGTGATGAACAGGCAGGGGAAGATGCTCTGTCCCTTCACGCCTACGGAGGGCGCGCGGTTCCCTATTCCCTGCCATATCTCGGGCAGCGAGGGCCACTTCACCAGCAGGCACACCAGCAGCGCCACAGCCATGAAGATCAGCGCGAAGGCAAACACAGGATAGATCTTTCCGATAATCTTGTCGATGGGAAGGAAGGTGGCTATCACATAGTAGATGAATACGACAACCACCCAAAACATCGTCGACGACGTGATGTTGCCCGTCACTCCCTCCGTCATCCCGCCCAGGATGACAGCAGGGCTGTAGACGAACACTGCGCCCACGAGCGTCAGCATCAGCACGGTGAACACGAGCATCACCGCCTTTGTCCTGCGCCCCAGGTACTCGCCTATCAGCACAGGGAGCCCGGCGCCGTCGTGCCGCATCGAGAGCATGCCCGAGAGGTAGTCGTGGACGGCTCCTGCGAAGATGCAGCCCAGCACAATCCACAGGTAGCACGAGGGACCGAACTTGGCACCCATGATTGCCCCGAAGATAGGGCCTGTTCCTGCGATGTTGAGGAACTGAATCATGAAGACCTTCCACGTGGGCATGGGGATGTAGTCCATACCGTCGTTGTGGGTGACGGCAGGCGTGGGCTTGCTGGCATCGGGAGCTACGACGCGCTCCACCAGGCGGCTATAGAGGAAATAGCCGAGCAGCAGGGCAACAATGCTTAGGAGAAACGTATACATTTTATAAGATGGTTTTACGGAAACGATTCAGCTTTTTTCTATTCGGCAACGCGGCGCCTACATGAAGTTCGTTGCTTCGGCGTCCTGCGCCTTGATGGTCCTGACGGTGTTCTCGAAGCTCCGCATCTCCTCGTCGGTGAGGTGCAGGTCGATGATCTCGCGCACGCCGTCGCTGTCGATGATGGCAGGCACGCTGGTGAACACATCGTGGAAGCCGAAGTGGCCGTCGAGGTTCGTGCACACGGGGATGACGCGGTTCTCGTTGAAGAGGATGGCGCGGGCGATGGCGATGGCGGCAGAGGCGATGCCGCAGCTGGTGTAGCCCTTCAGGTTCACCACCTGGGGCCCTGCGCTGTGCACGCGGTCGACGATGTCGTCGTAGGTGACACCCTCGAACAGCTGCGGGTTGTCGGCCTTGATCTGCTCCATCGACTTGCCTCCCACGCTGGCTATGCTCCAGGGGACGAACTGCGAGGGCCCGTGCTCGCCGATGACGTAGGCGTTGATGTTATGCGGGTCGACGCTCATCAGCTCGCCCAGGAACAGCTTCAGGCGCGCCGAGTCGAGCGCGGTGCCTGTGCCGATGACGTGGTTCGAGGGGAGCCCCGAGAGCTTCCAGATGATGCGCGTGATGGTGTCGAGCGGGTTCGTGACGCTCACGATGTAGCCGTCGAAGCCCGCGTCCATGAGGTTGTTCACCACAGGCTTGATCATCTTGCAGGCAGCCTCCAGCGACGACGAGCGTATCACCAGCCCTTGTTCGTCCTTCTTGAGCGATGCCTGCGAGGTGCCCAGCGTGAAGATGGCGATGTCGGCATCGCCGCAGTCGCTGTAGTCGCCTGCATACACCTTCATGTTGCGGCTCATGTACTCGATGCTGTGCCTGAGGTCCATAGCCTCGCCCACAGCCTTCTTCTCGTTGAAGCGGTCCACGAGCACCAGCTCGTCGCATATTCCCTGATTGATAAGCCCGTAGCATACCGACGAGCCCACCTGTCCGATGCCTATCACGGCAATCTTGTGCGTATGTTTCAGTGGCATAACGATAGATTTTTTTCCTTTCGGCCTCAAAAGTATCTCTTTTTCGGCAAAAAGATGTTCTCTTTGGCAAAAAAAATGATGGTTGAACGCCCTTTTCCCCTGTCGTGCCCTTCGGGGGCTGTCCGCGCTGAATATCAGGAGAACGCCTCACTGGGTGGGGCGTTCCCGAGGCGTCGGCTTCTATTTTTTCAGTTTCTCCTTCAGTTCACGTACTGCCTGAAGAAGCGCCATATCTCGTCGCCCGTCCGCAGGTCGCCGGTATGCCAGGTGTGTCCTCCGCCGACGACTTCGTACAGCCACACGTCGCATCCCGAAGGGCTGTCGGTGAAGCGGTGCTTGATCACGTAGTGCCCGCTCTCGCTGTCCAGGCTCTCTACCCGTTCCGTCTCCTCCCTCGTGCAGCGGTTCCTGGCCACCCAGTAGCCTACGGCGAGCGGCACGGGCATGTAGGCGCCCCATCCGCCCTCGTCTGTCAGGTCGCCCGTCCACTCCGACGTGCGGTCCTCGGTGCCGTGTATCTCCAGCAGGGGGATGGGCTTCGGGGCTTCCAGCTCGCGGTACATCCACACCATCGTCAGCCCGGCGATGGGAGCCACAGCCTTGAAGGTCTTCTGGCGCGAGTAGGCCATCAGGTAGCACATCTCGCCGCCGTTCGACATGCCCGTGAGGAACGTGTTCGTCCGGCTCAGGCGGTAGCGCCTCTGCACGTAGACCGCCATCCGGCACAGCGCCTTCACGTCGTCCACCTTCCAGCCCTCCTGGAAGGGATACCCCACGTTCCAGCTCGGCTTCCCCCGGAGGTCCTTCAGCCCCTGCGGTATGCACAGGGCGAAGCCTTCGCGCGTAGCCGTCTCCACCATCGGGTTCGTGCGCGATATGCCGCCTCCGTAGCCGTGCAGGACGAAGACCAGCGGCGCGTCGGCCGCTATCCCCTCCGGCAGGAACACCTCGAAGTGGCGCATCCGTCCGTCCACCTTCAGCGAGTCTTCCACGAACTGCTGCGCCCGGAGGCTGAGGGCAGCGACGGCGCAGAGCAGCATGACTATTGTTCTTCGTTTTCTCATACGCAAGACGTTTTTTTGCTTGTCGTCGGTACTATCTCCTCACCAGGCGGACGAGGCCCATGCCGTTGGTCTGTACGAGGAGGTCGCCGCGGTAGGGGGCGCAGTCCTCAAACTCGGCGGGCACCAGCTGCTGGTAGTCGTAGATGCCGTCGAGGCGCTTCTTCTTCAGGTTCCACACGTAGAGGATGCTGGGCTGCTCGGCGGTGCCCAGGCCCACAGGGATGAGCATCCAGTCGCCCGTGATGCAGGCGCCCTGCCCGATCTGCCGCGAGGGGAAGCGGGCGTCGAGGTCCTGGATGCAGTAGTTGTCGAGGGCGTCCTGCGGGCGGAGGTGCACGACGGGCCCTTCGCTGAGGCGGGGCAGGCGGAAGGTCATCATCCTCCAGCGGTTACCCTCGGCCAGGTTCTCCTTGGTATTGCCGTAGCCGATGAGGAGCTTGCGGCGGTTGTCCACGACCCACTGCAGGGCATAGCCGAAGAGGCCGTCGGTGTCGTCGAGGACGATGGTCTGCACCAGCTGCGGGTCGCCGTCAGTGGAGATGCGCTCCACGAAGCACACATCCTTCAGCCCCTCGTAGCGCTGGCGTGCGCACTGCGAGACGTAGAGCACGGGCAGCACGTCACCCTTGTCCACGCGCTCGTTGCCGAAGTCCGCCACGTTGGCGTGGTTCACCTCATGACGGCTTGCCAGCGCGAACTGGTGCACGCGCTCCAGGCCGCTGTCGGTCAGGCGGTAGAGGGTCGCCAGGCCCGTGTTCTGCAGGCTCACGAGGTAGTCGCCATAGATGCTCATGCCCTGATAGCCCTGCTTGGGGAAGCCCTGAAGCTCTCCCGCCCTCTCCACGCGCTCGGTGGTGTACGATACGTCGCGGACGCTTGCGCAGCCCGCACACACGAGCATCGCTGCCACGATGCCCAGTGCCCATTCCTTTTTCATGCGCTTGTTCGTGTTCATGGTGTCAACGTCGATACGGTCATCTATCATGCTGCAAAGATAGGGTGAGCCGAGCGGAGAACAAAATAAAATAATCGTTTTTATTTTTTTATCCCGAGGCGACCCCTATCTAAAACCGCAGGTTAAAGTAGGGTGAGCCGAGCGAAAAGTCAAATTTATTTGGACTTTTAAGCGTTGCTTTTCCTCTTCACTCCAACATCCCGGCAATCCCTCGAATTGAAGCCCTTTCGGGAAGAAAAACCCCGCTCCGCTGAAAAATCGTTCTTTGTTTACGGCGTCTCTCTTCGAGAGCCGGAAATCTTACAAAATCTAATTCAAAAATCTCTCAATTTTTCTTTGCAGTCAGCAGCGCGGTTCTTGAGCCCTTCGGACTCTCTGACGGCTCCTTGCCTGTCATCACCCAAGCGAGCTTGGTGCTGCCACACAAGCAGCCGCGCATCCTCGCGTTGCGATGATTCTCTACCGTCCTGTTGCCTGATTGCTATCTGCCTGCGGAAGGTTTTTTCTGCGGATGATGAGCCCTCGCTTGCCGTGTTTGCATTCAGTTCGGATGTCGGTTGCCTAGCCATCGGGCAACGATGGACAGTCGGCATGCTGCAGGGCAGAGCCAGGTTTGCATGAGCTCAGCCGTGCAGAAGGCAGACAGAACGAAGTTCGGCAAACGACAGACGGGCTGCCCGAAGAAAAAGAGATTTTTGAAAGATTTTGATTAAGATTTTTGTAAGATTTCCACCCTGAAAGGGTGCAGTAAAAATCCTGTTTCCTTTGTTTTTCTTTCATCAAGAAGATTGTTCGATGAAAGAGGTTTTAAAGGTTTTTGTTATCGTCCATTCGTGGTGCTTCCGTGAAAATCCGTGCTATCCGTGTTCGCCATTTTTTCTTTCTACATCTCGCCGTATGAAGAAAGAAAAAAAATTTTTCCCTTCTCGAAAAAGTTTTTTTGAGCATATTTCTATGCTCTTCCTCTGTCGCGACTCGGAAAAGATGAAACCGTTATTTTCGGCTTCTTTTTTCTCTCGCTGCTCCATCGGTTCTCCTAGTAAAAATTTTTTTTCCTTGAGCATATTTTTCGTATGCTCTTCTCGAAAACAGGCTTTATGAAGGAAGAAAAGCGGAGGTATTTCAGGGCGGAACGATAAGTTACAAATCGTAAGCAGCCGTTTTCCTGTACTCCCGTCAGGGAAAAAGAAAGAGAGAAAAAGCGAGGATTTGAAGATGAAAATGGCCAGTTTGGCTGGGGAAAATGGCGGTTTGCGGTACGAAAAGTGACAAAACAGACGGCAAAGTGGCAAGTTACGATTTTTAAGGAGATAGTCACCCTCTCGTCTTCCCCTCATTCATTTGAGCATTTTTCCAATGCTCTTCCTCTGTCGCGACTCACCATAACATGAGCAAGCACTGTTCTGGTTTCAATGGTCTTTACACCCCCTTCGGTTCCCCCGTTATCGGGGGACAGAAACGCTGCTCCATCGGTTCTCCTAGCAAAAATCTGCGCTGCGGAAGGCCGCTTTGCCTGGAAGGCGAAAAAGTGGGATTTTGACGCGAAAAACACGAAAAACGACAGAAAAGTCGTCGAAAAATGGAAAAAATCGCTCAAATCTGAACCTTTCAAACTGACGAAAACAGCGTGAAAATGCCCGAAAAACGCCCCGAAAATCGGGCAAAAAGCCCCGTTTTGGCAAGAATACGCCCCCGAGGACAAGCCTTTCTGTGCGCTGAAACGCAAGCCAGATGTTTGTAATCGTTTGATTATCTGCCCATTGATTTTCCCGTCGCTCCTCTTGTTGCTACAGCGCTACAGTGCTACAGTTCCCAAACGATTTCGTGCGAGCCCGGAAAAAGAGGTTATTTATATATT
>JAGAAS010000048.1 GCA_017615125.1 Bacteroidaceae bacterium | reverse complement strand
GGACAAGAGGATACCCATCGGAGCATCAATTTCTTCATTGAAATGTGTCAACACAAGACAGTATTCATTCCCGACGAAGTACAAGTCACAATAAAAACCGTTCACTTCGTCCTCACACATATAATGTTCCGAGTAAGGGCTGGATGTCTGGCAGATACCCAACAAAGGGAAAAATATAAAGAGGAAAAATAACTTTTTCATAATGAATATGTGTTAGTCAAAGATATTTCGTTTTTCTAGGGGCAAATATAGGGGGGCTGAATGGACTTTCCAAAGAAAAAATTTCTCATTTTTTTCTCATTTTTAATTGTTGACGAGACAAAGATATACGAAAAAAAACGAAGAAATCAAAGAAAAGGCGTTAAATTTCTGCAACGCATGAAAAAAAGCGTTACAAATTTGTAACGCTTTTTGTATGTAATTGGATATTACTCTTTTATATCCTTTCCAAAAGAAAGAAGTTTTTCGGTTAATTCTCTTGGAAGTTTGTTTTTCAGTCGTGTTTTTCGAGTACGATAGGCAGATTCGCTGGAATCTTGAATTATTCGTATTTGCTTGTCGTCAAGTCCTAACATACAGCTGATGATGTATACCAACTCCATCTTGTTGATGGAGGGAGCTGCCAGTTTCAACATCATCATCAGTTCTACAAAGGCATGGTCAAGGGCATTCAGATAATCCTCACGAACCTTATTTGCCTCCTCACCTTTGACAAAAACACTCAGCTTTCTCAGATTGTCTACAGCCTTCGGATCAAGTAGCTTCTTGCCCAAAAGGAACAAACGGATGTATGCATCTGTGTTTGCAACATTCTCATGCTTGATAATGTCATGTTCCTTGCTTTCTTCTTCGTTCGTTTCTTCCTCGGATAGCGTTGACAGATTCATCGCTTCCACATTGCCTTGTCGGATAGCATCTTGGATTTCCAGTTTTTTCTTTTTGTTCAAGTATCTTAGATAGGTGAAAAGTGCAAGCAGAAGTAAACCTAAAACCAAGCAGAGTGCAGAAACAAGGAGGATGAGGCGGCGATGCTGTTCTTCCATTCGTTGTTGTTCCATCTCTACTCGATGATCGTTCGTCACCTGCCGAATAGCCTGCTGATTATTCACGAAATAGAGAGAGTCTACGTACTTGTCGTGCATCTGAACATAGTAGCCTATAGAGTCAGTCTTTCCCAGCAGGGGGGCAAGACTTGCCATCTGCAAGTAATCATAGGCAAAGGAGGCGAGGTTGGGAGTGCAGGAAAGGGAACGGTTGTAGTAATGCCAGGCAGAGTCAAGAAATCCCTGCTCTTGGAAAACGAAGGCCTTCAAACTGTATGTTCCAGACTGTTTACGACTTACAGAATGGGAAATATTATAATCGAGATACTGGTTTGCTTTGGCATAGTCGTGTAGATCGTAAGTTTCTACTTTCGCTAATTCATAATAAGATTCACTAACACTGCTATTCTTTGCATAAGGATTACTGATGGCGGCTTCAAAATAGCTCTTTGCTGAAAAATGATCATGCAAATACAGTCTGCATTGCCCAAGCTTATAGTCCATGAAGGCGACGGTGGTGCTGTCGCCAAGACGTATAAGATTCTGCTTGGCAGATTGCAGCTCATGGATAGCCTCGCGATTCATGGAGCGGTTCATGTAATGGAGGGCGAGATTCTGCTCGCTGAGGGCGTAATAGCGGATGAGCGTGTCGGGGAAGAGGCTTTTTGCCTTCAGAAAGGCGGCGGTACCGTTGATGTCGTCTTTGGTCTCTTTATAAACACACCCTAACGTGTACCACGCCATAGCCGCATGGTAATCCTTGCGGTGAGGGATGCCATAATAAAGGGTGGCAATGCTGGCGAGGGAGTCGGATGTGAGAGGCTTGTAATTCTTATAATCTGTCTGCGTGCGCAGGATGGCGTAGAGCGCAGCCTCCTCGCCGCGAAGGGCGGAGGAGTCGATGCTGTCGAGCACGACAGAAGCTGCACGGCTGTCCGTCTCCATCACCAGCTCGGCTCGCGCCAGTTGCTGGCGCACGGGAGACTTGGCACAAGAAAAGAGAAAGACGATGGACAGAAGACAGAGGAGGGAGGACAAAGGACGGAGGAAAGAAGACGGAAGACATTGGAAAGAAGACGGAGGACAGAAGCCTACCCTAAATCCCTTCCAAAAGAAGGGACTTTGAATCTTGGGGTAAACATATTTGCGGTTTTTCCCGATGAAATGGGCAATTTTATTACATTTCATATCTAAGCGCCTTGTTTATGTTGTCACAAAGATAGAGACTTTTTGGGAAAAAAGAAAGAAACGCATATTTTTTCCTGTCCTTTCCGCCTGTAAGCAGCACTTCACATTTCCAAAAAGAAGGAAACACTTATAAAAAAGAAGAAATCACTTCCCGTCTCAAGCAAAACACGTCTTATTCGTTAGGAACTAAGCTTTTACCGCAAAGAAAAATTCAAACGACGCATGCGTCGCTTATAAACGATGCATGCGTCGCTTATAAAAGTCCCATGCGTCTTTTCGCGGTTCAAAAAAGACAAGCATGTAATGACGAAAGATTCTCCGTTATTGCACAAATTACGCTGCAAAGTAATTTGAATCTTCGGTTACAAGCAGGCGGCGCCTCGGAAAAAAACCACGAATTACCCGAATTTATCGAATGAGACGATGGCGATAGCGATAACGATAGCGAGACTTTCAACAAAAAACCAGAAAAACTCTTCCCAGAAGGCCGGAGACACTCGGTGCTCCTGTCCGTGCTGTCAGAGTGAAGCTAGCTGCAAGCGAGCTTCCCCATCTTCTCTACTTCTATACACGAAGCGCACCCTGTATGAAGGATGCGCTTCTTATTGTCTTTGAGCAGGAAGGTATCTTACACGAGGTGACGGATATTCTCTTCCCTGTCGCCTGGCAGCATATTGATAACAGGAATCTCTATCATCGTGTAGGCTCCTGGCTGCATCTTCACAGCAGCACGCGCCACACACACGAGCACTTGCCCCGTGAGCGCAGGATTGTTGATCTTCATGTTGAACTCAAACAGCTGATTGTGCGTAGCTCCGCTCACACCCTTGCGCACGAGATTGACGCCGTGCCCCACATCGTTGAGCGCATCCACGTCGTCAACCTGCATGACGTGCGTCTCATCGTTCACGAAGTAAGGATCGGCTTTCACAGCAGCAGCTACTGTCGGGAAATCTGCGCCGGGCTCCAGCTCCACGTACACCATACGACGATGAATGCCCGTTCCCAACGGAATCGTTACGGAGAGCGCGTCGCGCACACCTGGTATCGCACGCACGGCAACCGAATGTCCCATGCTGCGTCCCGGGCCGAAATTCGTGTACGTCACTCCCTTCGGCGCGATAGCCTGCATAAGGGCGCGCACGATGCTGTCGCTGCCTGGGTCCCATCCTGCGCTGATCACCGACACACGTCCTGCACGGCGCGCAGCCTCACCAAGCACACGTCGCAGATCCACAATCTGCGTGTGGATGTCGAAGCTGTCCACCGTGTTTATGCCTGCTGCCAAGCACTCCAAAGCGTAAGCCTCCACCTGACGCGTTGGAGTAGCCAGGATGGCGACGTCCACGTCGTGCAGTTCGCGAATACTCTTCACTACGGTGTAGTCCTTCAACTCTGCCGGCTTATCTTCGGCCCCCTTGCGGCGCACGATGCCTGCCACTTCAAAATCTTCGGCTGCCTCAAGCGCCTGTAATGCATACTTCCCGATGTTGCCGTATCCAACGACGGCGGCTCTGATCTTTTTCATTCTAGTTTATATTTATGATTGAACTGTTCCTAAAAACGAATCTTCCTTATATAGCTAACAAAACGGATAAGCACTCACATAAGCTCTCTGATGTCCTTGCTGCGTGAAGCTAGTACGGCTTCATCACCTCCCTGCTCGTCTTGTAGCCCAAGCCGTTGCGATAGGTGCCCGAAGCAAACAGGCGATGATTCGTCTCATCGGTACGCCAGAGCACGCGAGCCACGTTACGCCCCGTTTCAATGATGAATCCACCTTCCGCCCGCCACGAAACATGATCCACATCCGTGTCGGCAATGACGAAGCGCTGATCGTCGCGCTTGTCGGGCACGATGGTTGCCTCGTGAGGCACCATCTCCTGATAGAAGAACGAGCTGATGGAATCCCTGATGAGATAATAGTAGTTGTTGACCGACTGGTCCTTGTTCACGTGGAAGGCGTGCGGCTCGCCGTGAAAGCCGTAGAACTTGCTGCGGAGCCCCAGCTGACGTGCCTTTTTGTCTATCTGCACCGAGCCGTACATCTCGTTGAAGAGCTTCTCGCCCAGGTTGTTCTTGATGTCCTCGAAGGGGTAGCCGTGATCGTAGGGCACAAGCTGGTCGGCATCTCCGTGGAAGGAGATGATGTCGGTGTCGCTGTTCTTCAGAATATCGACGTTGTTCACCGCCCCCCACATGTTTGCCACAGCGCGGATGGTGAACTTGTTGCGCAACTCGTTGCCCGAAGTCTCTATGTTTCCCAGGTCGGTGCTGCGCTCCGTCTTGATGAGTCCTGCCTTCTTGCCGTAGGACGACTGCGGGCGGCTGTCGTTGCGCATGAAGGCGAGATTCAGCGCCGTGATGCTGCCTGCGCTGGTGCCTGCCACATAGATCTCGTCGGTATCGATGTCGTACTCGTCGGCTTTGGAGACGAGGAAACGCATAGCGGCGTGTGCATCCTGCAACGCCATATATCCTGCCCGCTCGATGTCGTCCTTGGAGGGGAGGAACCCGATGCGGTAATCGATGCTGGCACAGACGTATCCCAGCGAGGTGAAGTAGCGGCACCAGCCTACCATAGGCGCGCTCTGCCTATCGCCCACATAGAACGCGCCTCCGTGAATGAACATGATGAGCGGCTTCTTCCCCTCAGGCGCGCCGATAGGCTGATAGAGGTCGAGCAGCAAGTCGAGCTCGCGCTTCGAGATGCTCTTGCGGAAGCCCTCCAGCACCACCCGCGTGTAGCTCTTATCCTCGAATCCGGAGATGTTTGTCCAGTAGCCGTCGGCGGTGCCGTACTTGACGTCCTGCGTGACCTTCACCTCGTATGTAGGCTTCCTGTAGCGCGGGTCGTCAACAGCCTCGTACGCGGGAGCCTCATAGGGCTCGATGGAGAGGCTTCGCTTCAGGTCCTTGGTGGGAATCTTGCGTGTCTCGTCGCCTGTCGTGACGTTCACAAAGCGTTTCTTCAGCTCGGCAGTAAAGGAGCGCGGCTCTGCCCACGCCTCCCCGGTATCTTCATAGAAATGCCCAGCGATGTGAGTATGCTCCGACTTGTCAATCATCACATATCCTCTCCTGCCGTCAAGCGCTACGCTGTAGTAACGTCCCGGCTGTATCAGGAGCCACGACAACTCCTCCATAATCTCCTTCTCGCTCTCCTTCTCCGCAGGGGTTACCACTTCGGGGACAACGGGCTTGTTGCGCTTTGCCGACTTGCACGACTTGCACGAAACGAAAGCGACAGCTATCGCCAACACGGTGAGCACTATCCAAACGTACTTCTTCATTTTCATCTTCGTCACGATTGTTTCAGCGAATTTCGGGCAAAATTACTTCTTATCCCTTCTGTCTCAAAGCAAATGCTGCATTTTTTTCTTCACTCACTCCATCGATTCCTTCAGGAGTTGGTAGAATTCGGGAAACTCCTCCTCAAGGCTTATCGGACGCCCGTTGCGGAGAAAGCAATGAAGGCTGGTAGCGGTGCACACCAGCTCGCCCCCTACCCTCATGGTGTAGGCCATCCGCAGCTTCAGCCGCGACAGTTCGGCTGCGCGCACCTCTATCTCTATCTCGTCGGGGAAGGTGGTAGGCTTGCGGAAGTCACATGTGACAGCCATCACGGGCGAGACGACACCCTCGGCCTCCATTTTCTCGTAACCCATACCGGCACGCTCCATGAAGTCGATGCGCGCCTCTTCCATGAAGCGGATATAGTTCGAATGGTGCGTCACTTGCATGCGGTCTGTTTCGTAGTAGTTAACTCTGTGGATGTATGGTTTCATCGTTTTCATTTTTCGAGAAGGAATAAAAAATTATGAAGAAAGAATCTCGCCGTATGAAGAAAGAAAAAACTTTTTTGAAGAAAGAAAAAATCAGTATCAGTTAAACACACTTCCAATTGGCTTCAGTATCGTACCGTCACATGCACGCACGATTCGCGACGTTCAAAGATGGCGTAGCACTCCCCTCTCTCGCGGAAGTCCTGCACTACGTCGACAAGTATCTTGGTGAGCGTCTCCGGGTCGGCATCGGCAAACCAGCCTACGCGGAAGAAGCGCTCGTAGGAGATGTCGAACGTTGTCGCGTAGCAATGCGTCGAGTTCAGCACCGCATTCCTGTTGCCCGAGGCGCGCAGGTTCAGCACATCCTCCACCGTTCGCAGCACCGAGGTGACTATCAGGCGGTAGTGCCCCAGCCCCTTCTGCTGCACGCGCCGGGAAAACTTCACCGCGATGTCGTCAACCAGCTTGGCAGCGTGAGCCGTGAGGTAGGGAATCGAATACGTCAGCGTGTCAACGCGGTAGTGGGGGTTGTTCTCGATGAGCACGAGGTTCGACGTAACGGCTTCCGCTGCGTCGCGCGTCTGCAGGCGCTCCACGAGGCCGAACTGTGTGGCAGCTTCCAGCTGAAGGGCGTTGACGTCACAGAGGATGGGTGCGCATGCCTTCTTCACCTGTGTTGTCGGCTCCCAGTGCAGCTCCCTGTCGACGGGCACCCACGCATGAAGCGGGAAGGTTGTCCTCTCCAGCGGGAAGGTCTGCGACAGCGCAGCCGTTGCCCACATCATCATCAGCACGCCTATGCCCCGCAGTCCTCTCATTCGCTCTGCTTGCGAAGGTCCAGATACTTCACGCCCTCAAACCGCGCCGGGTCGAAGCTCACCTCTTCCTCGCTGCAGCCGAAGGAGATGTTCTCTATCGTCATCTTTACGCCCGAAAGAGATGTCTTCACCGACAGCGGCATGTATGTTTTCCTATCTACCCAGAGGGTAAGCTGGCGAGGGATATCCTTGTCTTTCACCGATTTGAGCCTTTTGCACTCTATGCACCAGGCTTCTGCTGTGGAACCCTTCAGCTGAAACGTGTGCGTGTCGGTCAACGACTGGAGGAAGTCGGTTTTCCCATCTGTCCCAGCGGCTCCGTCACGTATTACCAGCTCGTCGGCCTTCGCTTCGTAGGACCAGACGGTCTTCTTGTCACTCCAGCTGGTAACCTCTCGTTCGTTCACTCGAACTTCGGTCTTGCTCTTCTCGCCCAGCGTGGATACTTTCATTGTCGTGGAGCCCACGACGGGCACACTCATAGTGATTTCCATCACCATCCCTTCCGCTTTTCTTGAGTCGAGGAGCTGCTCCATGCGGCTCACAATCTCCTGTGGTTCTTGTGCTTGGATGACGCCACCGAAGCTGGGCATCAGTATCATGATTGGCAAGACAAGCCAAAGTCGGGTTATCGTTTTCATCTATTATATTTAGTTTTTTGCAAAAGTACGCATATTTGACGAAAACGTGCACATCGGAGTTGCAAATTAAAATATTCTTAACGCAGATGAGCTATTCTTTTACAATACCCAACAGTTCCACCTCGAATATCATTGCCGAATAGGGCAGGATGGCGTTTCCCACGCGCTGGCTGCCGTAGGCGAGCTGCTGAGGGATGTAAAGCATCCACTTCGAGTCGACGGGCATCATGCACAGCGCCTCCGTCCATCCGGGGATGACGTCGCCCACGCCGAAGACGGTGGGCGTCCCCCTGTCGTAGCTGCTGTCGAATACTGTACCGTCGATGAGGGTGCCGCGATAGTGCACTATCACCTTATCTTCGAGGGTGGGCACCTCACCCTTGCCCTCCTCTATCACGCGGTAGCAGAGCCCGCTGGCGGTACGTCCCACGCCCTCCTCGCCGGCTATCTGCGCCATGAAAGCCTCGCCAGCAGCTTTGTTGGCCGACACTTCGTCAGCGGCAGACGAAACGGGCTTCTTGTCATTCTTTCCGATACAGCCGGCAAGCAGGAGCACCCCTGCCATCAACGCGCCAGCCACAATCATAAACTTATTCATACGAGCGATTCATTAAAACATTTTCAAAAAACACATTCCGCGAGACAAGCAATCAGCGCACGAGGAAGTATCCCGCCACCACTAAGGCGATACCCACTATCACGCTCACGGCCACATACGCGATGCCTCCCCACACGTTTCCTCCTTGCATCAGCAACAGCGCCTCCTTCGAGAACGTGGAGAAGGTCGTGAACCCGCCGCAGAAGCCCACTGTCAGCAACAGAGCCCAATGGCACCCCTCGCCCGACAGCCTGCTGAAGGCGCCCCAGAGCAAGCCTATCAGGAAGCACCCGAGCAGGTTTACCGTCAGCGTCCCCCAAGGAAAGCCCTTCGCAGACCCCTTCATTGCCAACGAGACAAGATACCGGGCTATCCCGCCGAAGAAACTCCCCGTGCCTACTGCCACGATATTTTTCACTATGTCCGAAATCATAGACAAACAATCTTTCGTTTTCCTGCTGCAAAGATACGGTTCCTGCAGCTTTCTTGAAAGCAAGACGAAGAAAAAGTGCGTCCCCGCCTCGTCATTTATGTCTTCCCTCCCCTATGCGTAGCTGTGCATGCCGCCCAGGATGTAGTTCACCCCGAAGTAGGTCATCACGATGCTTAGGAACGCCAGCAGCATGAACACATGATACGTCATCGGCTTCCTCAGCGCGGGCAACGACGAGGGATGAAGCACAGCGGCGTAGATCAGGAAGGTGATGAGCGCCCACGTCTCCTTCGGGTCCCAGCTCCAGTAGTTACCCCACGACACGTTGGCCCAGATGGCGCCGATGAAGATGCCCATTCCGAGCGCCGTCATTGCGGGATAGAGGAAGATGCGCGACAGGACAGCCAGCGCCTCGACGGGCTCCTGCCACAGCTCCTGCTGCCCACGCAGACGGTAGGCGAGCCGCACGACGACAGCCGTCAGCGCGCAGATGAACGTCATTGACAGCAGCGCGTACGACACCATCATCATCGACACGTGGATGCTCAGCAGCGGCGAGCGCAGCACAGGCATCACGTGGCTTATCTGCGGGTCCATATTCGAGAGGTTCGCCACCAAGAGGAAGAAGCCCGACAGCAGGAACCCGAAGGTGAGCGCAATGCCGAAACGCCTGCAGGCGACGAGCGACACGAGCATCACCAGCCACGCCATCAGCACCATCGTCTCGTAGCCGTTCGACATCGGCACCGAGCCCTTCGCTATCCACCTCAGCGCCAAGCACAGCGTGAGCGCAGCAAAAGCAAGCGCCATCACGCCCACGAGCACCCCACGCAACATTCCTCTGCCCTTCTGTTCTGTCTCCTCTTGCCTGCGCGTCAGGCGGTGCACTTCCATAAAGAACGTCACTAGTCCCACCCCCAGGCAGAGCATGAACAATAGCTTCACGAAGGGGATGCGATTGTAAAGCATCTCTGCATTCGTACGCTCTTGACTGGGAAGCGACATACCACCAAACCGCTGCTGATACTTATAAAGAAGGTCTAACGTCTCGTTCACACGTGCATAGTTTTCCTCCTTCGCATAGCTCTGCACCACCGAGAGGATCTGCCGCACGTACTCCTGCTGCTCGGCCGTCATCTCCGCTGGAAGCGAGTCGGCAGGCGAGTACCACTCCGTCACCCCATGCTGCGTGAAGGGAAACAACCGCAAGGGCACCTTCTCGCACACTTCCATCACGAGTGCAATTCTATCGTCGATTTCCGCTGCCTGCTTGTGCAGCTCGTCGCGGCTGCCGCGCCAGTACTCCTCTACCATTTCCCGAAGGCGATATTCCACATTCTGCGCGTCGAGGAACGCGCGCACGCTAGCATACTTATCCAGCTGCATCTTTGCGCGAAGGTCCTTCTTCTTTATCTTCAGCACGGGCTCCGCCATCCATTCGTTACTCCAGAAAAGGAACCCGCTCAATACCTGCACGGCCGAGTAGTCGCCGTAGTGCTCTTTGCCGTAGAGCTTCTTCGTGAAGTCGATGGCGAACGTCTCCAGCGGGCACACGCGCTCGATATACACGATGTTCAGCCGCGCCAGCCTGCGGGCACACGAGTCGGGCAACGCATGTGGCCCCTCCTCTGCTGCCGTCCTTCCCCAGCCCGCTCCGACTGCTGTCAACAGCAGGGCCACCGTCAGCGCGCCCCTCTTCAGGGCAGGATGTCGCAGCAGTCGGCGCCAGTCGCCCTTCGGGTCGACGAGCATCCACAGCAGCGACACGAACAGCAGCCCGTAGCCCGCATACGTCACGGGGATGCCCCACGGGTCTGCGTTCACGACGAAAGTAGAGCCCCCGCCGTCCTCGTCGTAGCTCGCCTGGTAAAGCCTCCGCGCGTGGAAGGAGATGATATGGTTCATCGACACCACCTCCGAGCGCGACGACCTCCCGTCGTCGATCGTCACCCGCGACACATAGTCGGCAGCGGCGCGCGTGCCCTCGTGGTAGTCGATGTCAAAGTCGTCGAGCGTCAGCACGAAGCCCAGCGGGTGTGCCGTGTAGAGCCCCTGCTTGTTGGCCGAGTAAAACCTCTCAGTCGTTTCGCCCACGCGCAGGTGGACGATGCCGCGCCGTGCCGTCAAATGAGTAAGAAGTGCGCCTAACAAGATGATGACAAGAGAGGCATGCAGCACCCACGTCAGCGCCCTCCGCACGCGGCGTGCCAGCATGTAGCCGATGCCCGCAGCCGCCAGCACGCCCCACAACACCGTGAACCACCACGCGCCGTAGATGCGTTGCGAAGCCGCCGAGCCCTCCACCTTTCCGATGACTGTAGCCCCCGCCATGCACACCAGCAGACAGACATAGACCGCGGCGACAACAGACAGCAAGCTACGTCCCTTGGGAGAGAGAGTTTTCATTTCCTTTTTCACACTACAAAGATAGGGTGAGCCGAGCGAAATACCAAATTTATTTGAGTATTTCCGAGGCGACCCCTATCTAAAACGACGAATGTCGTTAAAGGTACTCATTTTTCTCCGTTCCACCATACTATTTCCCCACTTTTTTTGATGGATATTTCAAAAATCCCCGAATCCGAAATCCAAAAATCACATTGGCCCAGGCTTCGCTTTCACGGAGCCTGAGCCGATGAGTCTAGATGGATCTCAAAAACTTCACGACAGCATCACGATCTTCCTTCGAGAGATTATAGAACTGCCGTATCGACCACAGCGCATCACTTTTCTCGCTATAGGCGTGCCACATGATGGCTTCAACTTCGTTGCGTGCGCGGCAGTCGTGCATGCGGTCCTCCGCACCCGTGTTCAAGTACGAAAGCCCTCGTCCCCAAAGGGGAGTAGTGCGACACCACGAGCCGTGAATACCATTCTTCATATACAAGCGGTGCTGCAGCATGTCGGTATAGGGATAAATAGTCTGGTTGGGATAAGTAGGCATTGATAAGTTTGCTGTTGCAATCATCGAGGGAGCCCAGTAGTCATCCTTACCCGTTGTCCATTTGGCACGATGACAGGTAGCACACCCAATCTCGTTGAACACCTTCTTCCCCCTCTGAACTACAGCATCATTCAAATCACGCGCACGGGGCACGGCGAGGCCTCTATGCCACACCATATACTGCCAGAAGTTCTCATCAGTCATCTCGGGCTCGAAATTGTGATAGTCGTTGTTGAACTGATCAGTCTTCGGGTCCAGCAGAGCCTTCACAGCAGCGGCAATGCCTTCGTCGGTCCCGTCGTTGTAATAAGGCGACGCAGGATCGGCTTTGATAGCTGCTATCACGCCGGGATTCTCGCTCATGGCCGTAGCCCACGCTGTTGTCGTATAGAGGAAATGCCTGTCGCTGCGGCTCACATTGGGGATGTTCCAAATGGCATTGGCGCCAGCACCATCCTGCAGCGAGGCGCGCGTCATCGCATAAGTGAAACGCTTGATACGCTTCGTTCCGTCGGCCAGCGTGTACCAGGCAGAAGAAGCCCAGTCGTTGGCATCTGCATCCCAGAAGTTGGGATTCAGCACGTCGCTCACAACCGCTCCGCGTGCTTTGGCGCTGGCAGCCTGGCGCATGTACTCCGCCTTCAAACTATCCTGCGGAATAGCGTCGAGCAAGCCCGTACCATACAGTCCGATGGTCGATTCCAGACGCACGGTATAGTTCGTCGGAACAGGATTGGTATTGAAGGCACTGGAGGAAATGCTTATCTCGGGATAGATAAGCTCATACTTCTCCCCATCGGGAAACTCAGTTGCCGAGAGGCCCGAAGGCATCGTGCCCGTGAGGGTGAGCCAACGAAGATCTATACCATTCTCATCGACAGGAGGAAGGAAGGGCTTCACGGCTCCCGTCTGAGGCATACCCGTCACCTCCGAAATGTAAGGGCCGTCATCGCTGTTCATTCCGTCAACTGGATGATAGACGACAAGCAGGTAGCCGTTGCCCAACAGATCTGTTTTGTACGACGACACCCGTCTGCCGTGTCCATAGCCAGGATGGCAGGCTATGCACGACTGGCGCACGTAGGCAGGACCCAGCCCACTGAAGTCCTTTGTCAATGAGTTAGGTGTGAAGTTATGCTCGAAGAGAAGTTCTCCGTGCTTGAAAGCATTTATCAGGTCTGCCTGCTCTATTGCCGGCGTCTCATCCTGATAGCTGGTGCTGCCCGTGTTATCCGTCGTTCCCAGCTCTCCTCCTGGATACCACTCCGAGGCATCGAAGCCTAGCACTTCCTGCCCCACATATTTGTAGTCGGCTTCCCCGCTGGTACTAGGGAGATACGGCTCATCGTCCTGACAGCCTACGAGCACACCGAGCATAATGGCTCCGGCTAAAAGGGTTCTTGAATTTTTGGCGATATTCATATTATTGAGAATAGAAAGGTTCATGATTTATGCGTTATCGAAATAATCATCGCTGATGCTTCGTCAGTTTTTCAGCACCCAGTTCGATGCTTCGTTCAAGGCTGTATCCAGTTCTCCAACGGCATCGATGGCGGTGCCAACCAGAGAAGAGCCGGGATTCTTGACGAAGGGAGTCCCGCTGTCGAGACAGGCCTTCAGCGCTTTCAGGGCAGCCGTGAGCTTACCTTGCAGTTCATCGGCCTGACTCTTATTGTACTTCACCAGATACGCCATTACCGAACTTGTCTCGTATCCTCCAGCAGCTGCTTCTATGTTGCCGTAGAGGCTGTTCTGAATGCTCATTATGTTGTCGTAGAAATCGGCGAACGAATTATAGCTATAGGGCGACTCGATGTAGTTGGGGTCGTCAGCCTCGTCCTCACCGTCTTCTCCCTCGTGATAGGTAACCGTCGAGCTGGTGCTGGCGCGATAGGCCTGCCCCATCTTCTGGTCGGCGACTTCTCCGCAGATGTTCGAGCAGCCACTAATGAAGATAGTCTCCATCACCTTCTTCCACGAAGAGGATGCAAGCGAGCTCTTCGGTGTGGAAGCTGCCAGCAAGTCCTCGCCGTAGCTCAGTCCCGTCTTTGTTGTCACGCCGTAGTCGTCGCCGAAGCTCTCCTTGCAGGCCTCCACGCGGGCCTTATGTGCCGCAGGAGCCGTTGCTCCCTCCCAGGCAACCTCCAGCTGGTAGCACTTATCGCGCAGGTCACCGGCAACAGCTTTGGCGTAGATAACCTCCGTGTGAGCTTTCACGTCGTAGCCCACGAAGTAGTTTTCGTACTTCTCCGTGCCGTTGCTGTTGAAGTAGGTACTCGAGCGGGACTTTCCGTCGCGGAAGAAGATGAACTCCAATCCGTGAAAGCCCAGTTGCCCGTCTTCCGAGAGGGTGGTGCGGGCATACTCGATTGCCTTCGAGGGGTCGGCATCGTCGAGCCGGCTCATCTGCTCATCGTTGACCAGTATCTCGCGCAGCGTCTCGATAGCAAGGGGCCACGTGTCGATGTGAGGGTCGATATTGAAATCGGATGCAGCTCCGTAGAGGAAAGCCTCCGACTGCTCCCAATACTTGCGTGCCTCCTTATACGACTCGCAGATGTCCGACACTTCCTTGTCGGTAACGGCTGTTCCGCTCTTCAGCTTCGCATTCAGCGCAGCTATCTGCTCATACAACGTGGTAGCAGCTGTGGCAAGGTCGCTGTACGTCGGATAGACCACCTTATCAAGGTACACCTTCGTCAACGACTCGATGGCTGCGTTCTGCTCCTCCACGAGTTTCTTCACATCTTCGTTGTTGTCTTCATTGCATGCTGTCAGGCCCATAGCCACAACAACACCTGCAAGAACCATTCTAAAAATCTTTTTCATCTTTCTTATTATTTTAGTTGTACACATAAAGTTGTTGTTTTGTCCTATTATCCGATCACCTGATTATTTGATTATCTGACCATCTGATTATATACCCATTTGTAGGTATTCGTCAACGGAAGAACCCCTGATAGGCTACGCCGACGTTGATGCTCGGCTCGTCGTTGTAGGGCTCCTTCAGGTTGCGGTAGCTGCACTCGGCCTTCACCACAATCTGCGGCATGGGCATGTAGTTGATGCCCGCCGTCATCACGTGGCGCCCTGTGTACTCATACTTCGTCTGCGTCTCCTCGGGAATGTACGAGTTGTAGTACTCGTAACGCCCAAACACATAAAGCTGCTTGCCCTTCGCGTGCGCACCTTCCGCCAGCCGGAGCACGTCGTAGCCCGCCTCCAGGCCTGCGGCAACTGCATTACGGCCCACCTTCGAAACGTTGGCATTGGAGTGCTTCTGCATGTTTGCCTTCACGATGTTCAGCAGCGGTGTATCCGACACGTAGCCGTAGTCGGCCTGCCCGCGGGCTATCCAGCCGAACCCCTTGTAGGTGAAGTCGAAGCATCCCACAGCGGTGTGAGCCTTCACGCTGCTGTACATCTTGCCTGCGCCCTCCATCTCATTGGGATAGTTGTTGTGCATTCCCTGTCCGTAGTACCCGCTGACAGCCATCCGCAACCCTCTGACGGAGTAGTTGTCGAGGCGGAAGGCGTAGCCGTACTTGTTGGCAGGCTTGAACTCGAAAGCGCTTCCTGCGCCGTTGTGTATCCAGCCGTCGCGGCTGTACTGTAAGGCGTTGAGTCCTGCCACCATCAGTAGCTCATAGCGGAAATCTCCGCTCGCACCCCACAGGCTCACGCCCGTGTCGTGCCAAGTGCTCGGGAGGATGGTATTCTCTCCCTCGGGGCGATAGACGGTGAAGAAGTTGAGGGGCTCGTGGTGCGCGTTGTTCAATCCCACAGGCACAATGATGTGCCCCACGCGGATGTTGGCCCACGATGCCAGTCGCTTGTTCAGCCACCACTGCTCCAGAGCTACCTCGCCGCCCTTTTCCACCTCTTTTTCGTACTCGCCGCCCTCGTCGGCCTCTATCTCCGTAGCCACACCCGTGCCGGTATGCTCAAACTCTATCTCCGTTCCAAACGTCCATCCGCTTCCGAAGTCATAACCCAGATACAGCACGGCATGCGGAATGTCGAACTGCCCGTTGCTGGGGTCATTGGCATACTGGCTCCAGTTCTTGTAGCGATACTGATTGTCGCTGTAGAAACGACGCGAGAAGGCTGCCTCGCCATATCCGCCCACGCTCAAGCGCGAATTCTCGGAACGACTCATCGAGCCCTCGTCTGCAGGCTCTTGAGCAGAGATGCCCTGCGGCACAAAAAGCCCGGACATCAACGCCAAAAGAAGGTACATCTTTTTCATACGCATATTCTCATTGAAATTCGATGCAAAATTACTCCCCTCTCGCACGTTCCGCAATACCCAAAAATTGGTATTTTTCACCTCTCCGATGTGCGTTTCTATTGAAGGACAACTCATCTTTTTCAACTCTACACTCTACACTCTTAACTCTTCACTCAATTTCACAGTTCCACAGTTCAACAGTTAACCCTTTGCCCCCCGTTTTTGCAACCAAGTTGCATTTTAGATAATCTATCTTTGCATCCGAAAAAGAATCAAACTAACATTTATCCTATGAAAAAGACCGAACGCATCATTGTTATTGTCCTGCTGACAGTCATCGGGACATGCATGCACTTCGTGTGCCACCTGCCCGGGTTCACCCATTGGATGGGCAACATCTTCCCCGTGAACGAATGTGTCTGGGAGCACATGAAGATGGTCTTCTACCCCCTGCTGCTCCTTGCCCTCTACCTCAGCGTCCGTCACCGCGACGTGCGCGCGTTCGGAGGCCCTATCCTCGTCGCCATCCCCGCCATGCTGGCGCAGATTGCCCTGTTCTTCTGCTACTGGCCCTTCTTCCATCACTCCGTCCTCATCCTCGACATCATCATCTACACCACCGTGATGGTTCTGGCTCTCATCTGGGGCGAGCGGATGAGCCGAGTCGCCTGGGTGCGCAAGACCTGGTGGATATGGCTGCTCGTCGCCGTCGCCCTCATCTGCGCCCTCGGCTACCTCACCTGGAACGCCCCCGACTGGTTCATCTTCACCTACACCGAGTAGCAGCGCAGCCGTTCGTCCGTTGGCAGTTAATAGTTCAAAGTCTAGAGTTAAGAGTCGCCTTTGTCCAGCAGAGCATGACCTTTTGGTCCTTTTTCCCTTCTACAAATATGGAGAAGGGAAAAATATTTTTTCTTTCTTCATACGGCGAGATGTAGAAAGAACGGAGCAGCGAAAGGAGAATCAAGCAGCTTGAATTATCCCGAGTCGTGACGTTCTAAGAACAAAGTTCAGAGAAAAAATCTTTTTTCTCCTAGCAAAATCAGATGAGGAGGAAAAGAAAGCCAATATCAGGAAAAGGCACAGATCAATCAATAACTTTGCCGCAACCAGTTTCCCCGTTGTCAACCTTTCCAGGAAAATGACAACCTTTTCAGGAAAGATGTCAACCGTTTCAGGAAAAAGCAAAAAAACTGTCAACCAAAATCAGGAAAAGACAAAAAAATAGATGTAACTGTTACACGTTACATGTAACGTAACAAACGCGAAAAAAACGTCCTTCTCCTTTGTTTTTTTTAAAAACCGCTATCTTTATTCTGCGGTTTAAGATTCTTTCGCTTGGGGAAAAAAAATGAATTTATTTTGTTTTTCTCTCGCTTATTCGTATCTTTGTAAGGTAAATGATGATAAGCTTTCGGGCTTACGATACAGAAAACAGATAAACCATTATAACCATGAGAATGAAGATATTCCATCTATTTCAGCGACTTGTGTTCTTGATCGTCGTGCTCGTCACAACGGGTGTGGCGAGGGCCGACATCGTGGCCTCCGACCTGCGCGTGGAGGGGCTCGACAGCCCACTGGGCATCGACAACGGGATACCTCACTTCAGCTGGAAGGTGCTGGGCGACAGCCAGAAGGCTTACGAGATAGAGGTTGCCAGCAGCCGGCAGCGCCTCGAGGAGGGCGCGGCTGACGTGTGGGCTTCGGGCACGGTGCGCAGCGACGAGTGCGTGATGATACCCTACGGGGGCAGGCCGCTGGTGCCCCGCACGCTCTACTACTGGCGTGTGCGCCTGTACGACAGCACGCACGCGGGCAGATGGACGGCGACGCAGCGCTTCGGCGTAGGCATCATCGAGCCCGACGCTATGCGCGGGCAGTTCATCGGCATGGGATGGGGACAGGAGAAGAGCGTGGTGCTGAGCCGCTCGTTCAAAGTGAAGACGAAGGGCATGGATGCGGCACTGCTGCACGTGAACTCGCTGGGCTACCACGAGGTGTACGTCAACGGGCAACGGGTGACGGACGCGGTGCTGACGCCTGCCGTCACGCAGATGGACAAACGCTCGCTCATCGTCACCTACGATATAGCGCCCCTGCTGCGCAAGGGGGAGAATACGCTGGTGCTGTGGATAGCATCGGGGTGGTACAAGAAGGATACGTTCCAGGCGCGCTACAACGGTGCCGCCGTGCGTGCCGACCTGGACATCGTGCGGGGCACCACGACGGAGCCGCTGCTCTGCACCGACGGCTCGTGGATGGGCACCGAGGGCGGCTACGAGGATCACGACACGTGGAGGGCACGCTCCTTCGGCAGCGAGCGCATCGACGCACGCATCGTGCCCACAGACCTCTCGGCCGAGGGGCTGAAGGGACGCTCGTGGACACGGGTGGAGACCGTCGCGCAGGATTCGATAGGGCTCGTCGCCACGCCGCAGATGTGCCGGCTGACGGTGTGCAAGGAGGTGCTGACGCCCGTGAGCGTGGAGAGGCTGGCGGGCGACAGGTGGCTGGTGGACATCGGACGCATCGTCAACGGCATGACGGACATACACCTCCCCGCCCTCGCCGCTGGACACGAGGTGAGCGCCACGTATGCCGAGGTGCTCAACGCTGACGACTCGCCCGTGTACGTGCAGGGCAACGATGTGTTCGTGGCCTCGGGCAACGCGCAGGGCGACACGTTCAGCAACCGCTTCGACCACCGTCCCTTCCGCTACATCATCCTCAACAACCTCCCCACGAAGCCCGACAGGAAGGACATCCAGGTGCGACGGATAGGCTACGACGCCAAGCCCACGGGGACGTTCCGCTGCTCGGACGACGACCTGAACAGCATCCACCACCTGCTGGCGTACACGATGGAGAACCTGGCGTTCGGCGGCTACATGGTGGACTGCATCGGACGTGAGCGCTTGGGCTACGGGGGCGACGGCAACGCGTCGACGCTCTCGCTGCAGAACAACTTCGACGTGGCTCCGATGTACGTCAACTGGCTGACAGCGTGGAACGACGCCATCCAGCCCGACGGCAGCGTGCCGCACACCGCTCCCAACCCCTACCCCGCAGGAGGAGGACCGTACTGGTGCTCGTTCGTGGTGCAGGCACCTTGGAGGACGTGGTGGAGCTTCGGCGACGACCGCCTGCTGGAGCGCTGCTACGCGACGATGAAGCTGTGGCTGCGCTACGTGGACGCCCACACGCGCGAGGGGCTGCTGCAGAAGTGGCCCGACACGCAGCATCGCATCTGGTACCTGGGCGACTGGCTGGCACCCAGGGGCACCGACGTGTTCAACGACGAGAGCCTCACCCTCATCAACAACTGCGCCCTGAGCCAGAGCTACGCCGAGCTGGAGCAGATAGCACGCCACCTGAAGCGGCAGGACGACGAGCAGGAGTTCGCCCGCCGGAGGCGCGCCCTCAACGACGCCATCCACGCGACGTTCTTCCACCCCGAGGACAGCACCTACGCCGCAGGGTACCAGATAGACCTGGCCTACCCGCTGCTGGTGAACGCGGTGCCCCAAGAGTATGTCGCTGCCGTCACGCAGAAGCTCACGCAGGGCACCACCCAGCTGGGTGTAGGGCTCGTGGGCATCCCCGTGCTCACCGAGTGGGCCACACTCAACGGGCAGGCCGACTTCCTGTACACGCTGCTGAAGCACGACAGCTACCCGGGCTACCTCGACATGATGCGGCACGGGGGCACGGGCACGTGGGAGGACTGGGACAACCCGCTGAGCTTCCTCCACAACTGCTTCAACGGTGCCGACAGCTGGTTCTACCAGGCGCTGGGAGGCATCATCGCCACGTCGCCGGGCTACAGGACGGCACGCATCGCTCCGCAGGCGCCGAAGGGCGTGAGCTGGGTGCGCGTGACGCGCGAGACACCCTACGGCACCATCCTCGTGAACTGGAAACGTAGCGAGGCGGATGCCGACAGCATCGATGTGCATGTGGAGATACCCAACGGCACGGAGGCCACGCTCGCCGACGGAACAGTGCTCGCTGCGGGAACGCACGACTGCCGCCTCGCAGTCGCCTCCGAGGGCACGAGCTATTAAAAAATGGTTAAAACAGAACGGAATTTCTTGTTTATAAGGATTTTTTGTTCTACCTTCGCCGAGAAATAAACGAACAAGTCGGAAAATGACAATGAAAAAATTCTTTTTGCTGCTTGCCCTGACGCTGCTCACGGGTGCTGCAATGGCCCAGAAGGGCCCGGAAATGACGTTCCAGCACAAGACGCATAACTTCGGCACCGTAGCGCAGGACACCTGCGTGGTGTCGTACACGTTCCTTTTCAAGAACACGGGCGACGAGACGCTCGTCGTACATCAGGCTGCCAGCTCGTGCGGATGCACCGTGCCTGAATTTACGCAGGAGCCTATCCCCCCGGGGTTCATGGGCGAGATCAACGTGACGTACAACGGCAAGACGAAACGTCCCGGCACGTTCAAGAAGAGCATCACCGTGCACTCGAATGCCAAAAACACGCCCGTACGCATCTACATCGAGGGCGAGATGGTGGCAGGCGACGGGAAGATAGAGTAAGCACGGACTTCCCTGCGGAAGCCACCCTACCCCTCTCGCCTACGGAGCAGAACCCAATGTGACGGATGTTCCGCAAGCAGCGTCTCCCGCAACAACATGGGATGCTGAAATGACAAAAGCGAGCCTTTCAGGGCTCGCTTAATTTGTTGTCTATGCTCGCAGGCTTATTGACTTGTTGACTTGTTAATCATTGTTTTGCAATGCTTTCCCTCCTCCGTGCAAGGCATAGCTTAAGCCAGCTTAGCTCTGCTCTTGCTTTGTTCGTCGGTTGACTAGTTGTCTTGTTGACTCGTTAACTCTTATAATCCGTCGTCGGTGATGACCGTCTTTATCTCGCGCATCAGCTTGTCGGAAACGGGCACGAGCGGCAGACGGAGATTGTTCTTGCAGCGTCCCTTCAGGCTGAGGGCTGCCTTCACGCCCGACGGGTTGCCTTCGGCAAAGAGCGGGGCGTAGATGGGCTTCATGTGCTTGTCGATCTGCTCGGCCTTCTTCACGTCGCCGCTGAGTGCAGCCTTCGTCATCGCTGCCGTCTCAGCAGGCCAGGCGTTGGCTACCACCGAGATGACACCGTCGCCGCCCATCTCCATAATCTCGCAGCTGAACTTATCGTCGCCGGAGAGAACGCGGAAGCCTTCGGGACGTTTCTTGATGATTTCCTGCACCTGATCCATCTTACCCGATGCCTCCTTGATGCCGATGATGTTGTGGCAGTCGCGCGCAAGGCGCAGCGTTGTCTCGGCAGTCATATTCACGCCAGTACGTCCGGGAACATTGTAGAGTACGATAGGACGGGGCGACGCCTCAGCGAGCGCGCGGAAGTGCTGGTAGAGGCCCTCCTGAGAGGGTTTGTTGTAATACGGAGTGATGATCAGCAGCGCATCGATGCCCTCGAACGAGTCGTGACGCATGCGCTCGATGATATCGGCCGTACAGTTGCCCCCATAGCCTAGGAGGATGGGGCGGCGTCCCTTGTTCACCTTCACGGCGATGTCGCGCACCTGCTTCTGCTCGGCGGGCGAGAGCGTGGGAACCTCCGACGTGGTGCCCAGCACGCACATGAAGTTGATGCCTGCCTCGAGCGAGTCGTTCATCACACGCTGACACGACTCTACGTCCACCTTCCCGTCGTCGGTGAAGGGGGTTACAAATGCTGTCCCTGAGCCCTTGATGCCTATATTGAGAGGATCTTTCATAGCTATTATCCTAAAAACATGCGACAAAGGTAGTACAAAACTTCGACATTCCGCACATTATGCGAAAAAGTTTCCTCGCTTTCGCGTTCTTTGCTTAGAAAAGCAGCAGCAGCTCGCCCGACTGGGGGATGGGCTCGCCTATCATCTGCAAGAACTCCGTCTCGCCGACGATGGGGATGCCGAGCTGGCGCGCTTTCTCGAGCTTCGCAGGACCCATGTTCTCTCCCGCAAAGACAAACGACGTCTTGGCTGAGATGGACGACACGTTGATGCCTCCGTGCTGCTCGATGAGGGCTTTGTACTCGTCGCGCGAGTGATGCTTGAAGACGCCGCTGATGACGATGGACTTCCCCTTCAGGGCGTCGGAGCCTGTCTCCTGCTGCTTGTCCTGCACCTCAAACTGCAGCCCCACAGCACGCAGACGCTCAACGAGCATTCGGTTGACTTCGTTGCCGAAGAAACGGATGACGCTCGCGGCTATCTTCTCGCCTATCTCGTCGACCTGCACCAGCTGCTCCATCGTCGCGGAAGACAAGGCATCCATGCTCCCGAAGGCGCGAGCGAGCATCTTGGCGGTAGTCTCGCCCACGAAACGGATGCCGATAGCAAACAGCACTCGCTCGAAGGGCACCTTCTTGGAGTCCTCGATACCGTGCACGATGTTGGCAGCTGACTTCTGCCCCATGCGCTCCAGGCGGCAGATGTCGGCAGCGCGCAGCTGATAGAGGTCGGCGACGTCACGGATGAGACGGGCATTGTAGAGGAGGTCTATCGTCTCGCCTCCCAAGCCGTCGATATTCATCGCCTTGCGGCTCACGAAGTGCTCGATGCGTCCCTTAACCTGCGGAGGACATGTGGTATCGTTGGGACAGTACCAGGCAGCCTCGCCCTCCTCGCGCACGAGCGGCGTGCCGCACTCGGGGCAGCGCGTTACCATCTGCACCTTCTCGCCCAGCGAGGCATCGCGGCTGTCGGTATCGACTGCCGTTATCTTCGGGATGATTTCTCCGCCCTTCTCCACATACACCATATCGCCGATATGCAGATCGAGCTTCTCTACGAAGTCGGCATTGTGGAGCGTAGCCCGGCGCACCATCGTGCCGCTCAGCTGAACAGCATCGAAGTTGGCAACAGGCGTCACCGTCCCCTGCCGCCCTACCTGGAACGACACGCTTGCAAGCCTTGTGAGGGCCTGCTCGGCCTTGAACTTATAGGCGATAGCCCAGCGGGGAACCTTTGCCGTGTAGCCCAGACGCTCCTGCTGCGACACAGAATTAACCTTTAAGACGACGCCGTCGGTAGCTACGGGAAGGTTCTTGCGCTCCACATCCCAGTAGTTGATGAACTCCATCACCTGCTCCAGCGTCTGACATTTCCGCATCGACTCGGAGATCTTGAATCCCCACTTGCGAGCCAGCTGCAGGTTCTCGTAGTGCCCGTCAGCAGGCAAATCGTCGCACAGCAGATAATAAAGGTACGCATCGAGTCCTCGTCGCGCTACCTCAGCGGAGTTCTGCAGCTTGAGCGTGCCGCTTGCTGCATTGCGGGGATTGGCGAAGAGAGGTTCCTCGGCTGCCTCGCGCTCTTTGTTGAGCCGCTCGAACGAAGTCCAGGGAAGCAAGATCTCGCCCCTTATCTCAAAGTCGGAAGGCCAGTTCAAGCCTGGCATCAGCACCAGAGGAACGCTCTGGATGGTGCGCACGTTGGCAGTCACATCGTCGCCCTGCACGCCGTCGCCTCGCGTGACAGCACGCACGAGACGCCCTTCGTGATAGATGAGCGAGATGGAGAGCCCGTCGAACTTCAGCTCACAGCAAATCTCAAACGGCTCTCCCTGCAATCCCTGCGCCACTCGGCGGTAGAAGTCCTCCACCTCTGCCTGGCTGTAGGTGTTGGCCAACGACAGCATGGGGCGTGCATGCGTCACCGAAACGAAGGTATTGGTTAAGTCGCTCCCTACCCTCTGCGTCGGGGAGTTGGGGTCGAACAAGTCGGGATTCGCTTTCTCCAAGTCCTGGAGCAAGCGCATCTTCGTGTCAAACTCATAATCCGAAATCGTCGGGCTATTCAGGACATAATAGTTGTAATTATGCCGGTTCAGCTCTTCCCGGAGACTCTCTATTTGTTCTTTTGCTGTCATAGTTGCCATTTTCGCACAAAAATAAAAAAACTTTTTCTACCTTTGCATCAAGATACGAATAAAATGATGAGAATAGATATCTTAACCGTTCTTCCCGAGATGATAGAGGGCTTCTTCAACTGCTCCATCATGGCGCGCGCCAAAAAGAAAGGGCTGGCGGAAGTCGTCATCCACAACATACGCGACTACACGACAGACAAGCATCACAAGACCGACGACTATCCCTTCGGGGGAAGCGCAGGAATGGTGATGAAGATAGAGCCCATCGACCGAGTCATCAGCGAGCTGAAGAGCCAGCGCGCGTACGATGAGGTAATCTTCACCTCGCCCGACGGGGAGAGGTTCAACCAGCAGATGGCCAACAAGCTAAGCCTTTGCGGCAACCTCATCATTCTCTGCGGGCATTTCAAGGGCATCGACTACCGCATCCGCGAGCATCTCATCACCAAAGAAATAAGCATCGGCGACTACGTGCTCACAGGAGGTGAGATTGCAGCAGCAGCTATTGCCGACGCTGTGGTGCGCATTATTCCCGGCGTGCTCAACGATGAGCAGTCGGCACTCGACGACTCCTTCCAAGACGGGCTCCTCGACCATCCTGTCTACACACGCCCAGCAGAATACAACGGATGGCGTGTTCCCGACATCCTGCTCTCAGGAAACGAAGCCCTCATTCGCGACTGGGAACTGAACCAGCAAATCGAACGCACCAAAAAGCTCCGTCCCGACTTGCTGAAAGAATAAGGAGAGAGCATCACGAATTCAATCTGTGCGTTTAGCAAGAGAATCCCCTCCTTCATTCATAGAGAGCTATCAGTTATTGCCTGTCAGCCAAAGGTCTGTAAGTTTTTTCCAAAAAAAGTTGCAGATTCAGATTTTCCTTCTTTTCTTTGTCCTCGGATTTCATGCGGAAGTCCCTATTTGATTAAATAATGTAGAAGCGTTGTGCTTCATTCTTACTGT
Organism: Bacteroidaceae bacterium; assembly: GCA_017615125.1. Classification (GTDB taxonomy): domain Bacteria; phylum Bacteroidota; class Bacteroidia; order Bacteroidales; family Bacteroidaceae; genus UBA1189. The sequence goes on along the minus strand of JAGAAS010000048.1, from coordinate 26,128 downwards.
TGAAAGTCTGGAAAACTTTTCAAGCCTAAACAAGAATGACATAACGGTTCTGCGCCATATCTGGCGCGGGCTGTTTGTTCTTTTTTGTTTAGCGGGTTTTTCCAGACACCTCAGCAGTAGAATCGGCATTCAGTTCCGCGCTTTCCTTAATATAAATAGCCTAAGAACTGGGGCAGGAAAAATTAACTATTATGAAAAAGACATTTTTACTATTTGTTTGCTTGCTTTGCATGACGTCTGCTTTTGCGCAGGAAAAAAAAGGTAGTGTTGGCATCGGTTATATGCGCCCTAATTGCTATTATCCCCCTTTGGACCTCAACGGTGTCTATTTAGGTTTTGACTACAACGTCCCTATTGCCAAAAACTTTGGTGTTGCGCCAGGTCTATACTACTCTTGTTCAGCAAAGAATAGAAAGCTTAACTCTCTTGATATGATTGTTGCACAATACGTGGGCGTTCCCTGTAACTTTTTCTATAGCGCTGACATATCGCAAAATACGCGTGTGAATTTTTTTGCGGGACCGACTCTAAGCTATGGCATGTCTTTACTAGAAATAGAAAAGAATCTCATATACAATGAAATCAAATACGAAACAACAGACTTATATGCCTACTATGGCGGCTGGGGCGGCTACAATGGCGTCCCTACCGGCTACCAAAGACTTTTTTTAATGATTGGTGGAGGCGTTTCTTTCGACTTTTCAAATACTGTCCGATTTACTCTCGGCTACGACTATGGAATAATCAGACGCCGATCGAAGTACTACAACCACTACAACCGTACTTTCCCCCATGTAGGAGTATCCTATCTGTTCTAACTGGGGCAAAACCTTATCCACAACGACGAAAAAGTGCTGATAAAGTAAGCCCTGTTTTCCTTTCTTTTTTTTGTGCGGATTTGGCTCTCATTGCCAAATCTGCTTCTTTTTGCCTTGTTGGCAGGACTTTCGGGATTTTTTCTTTGGCGAAATTGTTTGTGCCATCGTGAAGGTTCACGTGTTCCTTCATGAAGGCGAACGTGTTCCTTCGTGAAGGCGAACGTGTTCCTTCGTGAAGGTATAAACAAAAAGTTTCTCCAAAACACGCGATTCCTTCGCAAAAGGAAACGAAAGACAAAGAAGCGGGAAGGGAGAAAAAGGAATGCCGACAGTTTCTTTGCTGCCGGCATTCTTTATTTTCTCGAAACGATAGGGCTTCTACTAATACTTTTCTAGTCCTTTGTTGAGGAACTCCAGGAAGGCTGGCACATCCTCGTCGTAAGAGCGGGAACCTGCGAGGGAGTTTCCTTCGCCGTCGAGCAACACATAGAAAGGCTGGGCGTTAGCGCCGAACTTATAGCGCTGCAGGAAGCTCCACTTGTCGCCCACCGACGACAGCTTGACTTGCTTCCCGTTTTCCGTCACATACATCGGCTCGGGAAGCGCCGTCTTGTCGTCGACGATAAGGGTGATAAGGACGTAGTCGTTGTTGACAACCGAAGCGACACGTTCGTCGGAGAGCACGCTCTGCTCCATCTTGCGGCAGTTGACGCAGCCGTATCCGCTGAAGTCAATCATTACGGGCTTGTTGTGCTGACGAGCAAACTGCATGCCCTGATCAAAATCGTCGAACTGCGCGTGAACGGTATTGTCGGCAAGGTTGAAGTCCTGCGTGCTCATAGGAGGCGCGAAGGCGCTGACAGCCTTGCAGGGAGCGCCCCAGAGGCCCGGCACCATATAGAGGGCAAAGGCAAACGACACGAGAGCCAGCAGGAATGCCGGGATGCTTGTGTGCGTCTTCGGCTCGTCGTGCGGGAAGCGTATCCAGCCCAAGAGATAGCACCCGAGGAGAGCTGCCAGCACAATCCACAAGCACAAGAAGGTAGGACGGCTGAGGATGCCCCACCCATACGCCAAGTCGGCAACCGAGAGGAACTTCAGCGAGAAGGCAAGCTCAATGAAGGCAAGCACCACCTTCACCGTATTCATCCAGCCTCCTGAACGCGGCGTCGACTTGAGCCAGGCGGGGAAGATGGCGAAAAGGGTGAACGGCAGCGCCAAAGCGATAGCGAAGCCAAGCATTCCTACCAACGGGCCGAGAATGTTCCCCAGCGTGGAAACCTCTACCAGCAGGAACCCGATGATGGGGCCCGTGCACGAAAAGGAAACCAACGCCAGCGTGAATGCCATCAGGAAGATGCCGAAGAGGCCTCCTGTCTTCTCCGACTTTGCATCGATGGAGGTAGACCATTTCGACGGAAGGGTTATCTCAAAGGCACCCAGGAACGAGAGCCCGAACACAACCAACAAGGCAAAGAAGAACAAGTTGGGAACGGCTGCCGTCGACAGCTTGTTAAGGGCGCTGGCACCGAAGAGAAGGGTGATGATAAGCCCCAGCAGCACGTAGATGACAACGATAGAGGCGCCGTAGATATACGCGTCGCGACGACCTTTGCGCTTCGACTCGCTGCGCTTGAGGAAGAAGCTCACCGTCATCGGGATGATGGGCCACACGCAGGGGGTAACCAACGCGATAAGCCCCGCTACGATACCCGAGAGGAAGATTTTCCACAAGCTGGCATCCTTGGGTGAAGCATCCTCGCGGATAGCTTCGTCGTGCACGGGAGCCCACGTGGGAGGAAGCTGCGTCAGCCCCCCTTCCGTTGTCGTTATTCCCGTTTCGTCGCCAGCTGTATCTGTCGCGCCGAATTCAAACGGCACGTTCGTCGGAGGAAGGCAATTCTGATTGTTGCAGGCTCCGTACTGAAGATGTCCCGAGACGGCATAGTCGTCGGCAGTTATCGTCAGAGGGACAGCAAACGTCACCTCATGCTCGAAGAAGCGCAGCACCATACCGAACATCTCGTCGTACTGCTCCTCTTCCGCGCCCGAGACGTGCGTCAGCTTCCCAGCCTCCGCCCCTTTCAGCTTGTCGAAGACGACAGTAGCCTCTATGGGCCCGCTGTTTCCCAAGCCGTAGGAGTAAACGTGCCAGCCGTCGTCGATAGTGGTTGCGAAGCGCAGCTCGGCATTGCTGTCGTCGGTCTTAACAAGCGAGGGCACACATTTTACGGGCTCAAGTATCTGCGCACTTGCCAGCATCGGGCGCACGAGGAGCACCGCTGCGACAGCCAGACTTATCAGTATGAGTTTTTTCTTCATCGTTCGTTATTTGCTACATATTGTTGTTTCGAAAAAGCATCCCGATTTTTCGAGAAGGAATACGGATTTTTTCTTTCTACATCTCGCGAGATTCCTTGAGCAAAATTGCTTTTGCTCTTCCTCTGTCGTGACTCGGCAAAGTCTGAGCAAGCTCTACGTTGCTCTCGCTACTCCATCGGTTCTCGAAGATTTTTTATTCCTTTTCCATATTCCGATATCCTTTCTTCAACGACGGAGTTTCTTTATCTCGACTCCCTCGTCGGTCCAATGCAATCGATAGACATCTCTTCCGTCAAAAACATCGAACGGCTGCAAAAGTACGTTTTTCTTCATCTTCTTCCGCATTTTCCGACAATATTTTTTCGTCTCCCTTGCAGAAAGCTGCGTGTAGTACACAGCAACACGTCTGTCGACTACCTCTCCCTTGCTTACTTTGCGGGGCACATCGGAGTAGAAGGCATACAGCTTTGCGGTACGAATGGAATTGTCCAACGTCGTATCCGCCATTACGGGTAAAGGCCTGCTATTCTGCGAAAAAGCAATCACAGCCACTTGTCCATCCACGTTTGTCCAGTTTGCCTTACTCAGCACGTCGCGCTCCTCTTTCAGGAAGGGATCAAGGCTGATAGCCAAAGCGCCTCCCTTTGTTGCCCGGATGGTAACATCTTTGTTAGCAGTCACTTCCTCGCCTACAACTAACGCATCGTCTGGTGTGGAATAGACGAAGAAACGCCGCGTGAGGGCTCCTTCGTTGGCAAGCCACGTTCCCTCAAGGAGCCAGGCGTCTCCGTCAAGTGTCACGCGCGGATCTCCCTTCGGGCGCACATCCGTGCGGCATCCTTCCACCTCGTACCAGCCGAGCAGGTTGCCGGAGCCAAAGGCGCGATAGGGGACGATAATCTTGTTCCTGTCGGGAGTATCCGACGTGAGATATCCCGTATAGCTGCGCAAGCCCTCGCTCCACGAGAAGCAGCTGAAGCGCTTCGGTGTGTAGGCACGCACAATCTTCTGCGTTGCAAACCATCTTGCTTTGGAATGCTCCTTTCGGAACTGGCTCCATTGGGTAGGGCGCACGTCAGCCGTTGATGCCAAATGATGCATGAGCCAGGTCATCATCACCCGATGTGCCTGCACGCCCATACGCCGAGCTCCTACATCCGCATGCAAGAGCCACGAACCTTCGGCTGTCGTCTGCTGCCGCGCTGCGATGTATTTGCAAGCCATATTTTCGAGCATCAGGGCATCGGGATGCCGCAGGAAACAGGCTGCTGTCGAATAGGATGGCAGCTGATCGTAAAGGAACAGGCTCCAGTCGTTTCCGTTGGGCATCGCCAGCTCTCCGTCAGCCAGCGCCAGATAGCAGAGCACGCTGTCCATTACCTCCTGCTGATGATGCAGCAGAGCCTTCGTGTGCCAACGAGGCTTCTCTCCCCTATCCTGCTGAAAGAGCTGCAGCGCAACGATGCTCTCGCCCAGCTCCTGCATCACGACATTCTGATAGGATGTGTGGAAATAGTTGTGGTTTTGAAGCGTATAGTCATCGTAGAGGTTTGCTCCCCGATACAGATCTGCAACTGTTGTGTTGTCGATGTCTTCGTCTATCACCTGCCTGCTTTCCCCATCCGACGAATGGGAATAGCAGTTGATTGCAAATTCCCGTAGGCGCTGGAACCATTGGGAAGCCAGCGGATCGTCGGGAAAGAGCCCCAAAGCGCATGCAAGCACATTCGTCTCCCATCCGTTCTCCTCAGCTTTCGTATCTCCGACGAAACCTGTGGGAATATCGCGTTCCAGCTCATAATTACATTCCGCGCGCAACAGCCGATAGATGCACTCCCATTGTGCCGAAGAAAGCGACTCGCGCTGCAGCCAGGCAGAGAAGGCTACCGACATTGCCCAGAGGGAACTCTCCCATTGGCTGTCGTTTGCGCTTGTGGAGCCCCAGTAACGTCCTCCCACACACGGTGTTAGGCGGTTTGCCTTGTGGGTTGAATAGGCAAACACCAAAGATTCGCGCGCCATTCGCCGCACATCCTCCCACGTGATGCCCTGAGGCAGTTCAACCCCTGCCTCCAAACCATATTTGCACAAGAAAGCGCAAACCATCGAAATGTCAGCATTCGGGCGGACGCCCCTTTCGTTGGCTGCGCGCGTGTCCTCTCCCCTGAAGCATCCCTGAGCATCGCCCATCGAGTTGGGTTCTTCGCAAGGCTCAAAGTCTGCTATCGCATAGTGCATGAAATCGGCAAGCATCTGCATGAGCTGATGCATCATCACCGGTTCCTCGACGAACTCCGAGGTGATGACGCCTTCAACAGGAGAGCCATCGGCTCGGGCTGATGCCGTGCCGATGGCTGCTATGAAGAGGATGATGGTAAATAGTCTATTCAAGTAGTATGGACAGATCTTTTTTTATTACCTTCCTATTTTTATTTGTTACCGACGTGAGCCCGAGGAGGAACCTCCGCGTGAGGAACTTGAGCTTGAGCTGGACGAACGGCTGCTCGAAGATGAACTTGAGCCTGATGAGCGTGAGCTGCTGACGTTGCTGCTACCTGAGCGACTGCTGGAAGAGCTAGAGCTGTTGCCAGAGCGGCTGGAGGAGCTTACGTTGCTGCTACCTGAGCGATTGTTGGAGCTGCTTGAGCTGTTGCCAGAGCGACTGGAAGAGCTTACGTTGCTGCTGCCAGAACGGCTGCTGGAGCTGCTGGAGCTATTGCTAGAGCGGCTGGAGGAGCTTACGTTGCTGCTGCCAGAACGACTACTGGAAGAGCTAGAGCTGTTGCCAGAGCGGCTGGAGGAGCTTACGTTGCTGCTGCCAGAACGGCTGCTGGAGCTGCTGGAGCTATTGCCAGAGCGGCTGGAAGAGCTTACGTTGCTGCTGCCAGAACGGCTGCTAGAAGAGCTTGAGCTGTTGCCAGAGCGGCTGGAGGAGCTTACGTTGCTGCTGCCAGAGCGGCTGTTGGTATTGGCATTGCCAGAGCGAGAGCTGCTAACATCCGTATTGCCGGAGCGGCTGCTGGAATTGCTTGAGCTATTGCCAGAGCGGCTGGAGCTTACGTTGCTGCTGGAGCTTCCAGAGCGGCTTGCGGAGTTCGATGCTGCGCTGCGAGTGTTGTTAGCACGGCTGGCGGCTGAGCTCGAGCCTGCACGGCTGCTGATGGAGCTGTTAGCGATGTCAACATTGTTATTGTCGCGGCGACTATTTTCATAGTTCGCTTTGTTATTCCAATTCTTATTGGCCATGTGTCCGTTGCCTACCCATCCGTCACCATAGTTGTTGCCGTAGCCTCCTGCTTTCCAGCAGTGGAAGTCGTGCTTCTTGTAGTGAGCGAAGTGATAGCGGTCACGATAGAACCCTAAGTGGAAGTGAGTACGATAGTGCAGTCCCATATAGGTATGGAAGATAGAGGGTGCTCCGTAGTAGAAGTACGTACGGTTGTTGTAGTACCTGTAGATGCGGAAGGCCCAGTAGCTGCCTGCATTATAGATAGGACGATAGAAATACTCTATTCTGAGGAATCTTCTATACTGGCTGCGACGGAGAACGTAGCGGAGGTCGTCGTTACGTACGTCGAGCAGATAGTAGTAGTAGTCGACTGCATCGTCGTAGCCGAACATTACGTCGTCGATAATCTCGTTGACATTCCAGAGGTAGTCATAGTTGATTTCGAAAACGTCCTCGAACTGAGCACGACTAAGTCTTAACTCGTAGCGCATGCGGTCACTCAGGAAGCGTGCTTCTCTGCGGATTTCCGAATCACTGAGGCGTGCATAGGCGCTCATGCTGATGGTTGCCAAAGCCAACGTCATTAAGGCAATTCTGATCTTTTTCATAACGCTTCTTTTTTTAAAGGTTAATACTCTGTTTCTTCTTTTGTTCGTAGCAAAGGTATGTAGAGAAACCCACGCTGCAAATTTAATTTTCCTATTTGTTAAAATTAAAATTCCTATTTCTTTGGGGAATTTTCCCCAGCTTATGTTACAACTCTGTCAATAAGGTTTTTAGCTTCTCTCCTGAAGTTTTGTTTTTCCTTTACTATTAGACTGTATCAACCCATAAAGTTTAATCACAAATCCGAAAAAATGACATTTCAGCCCTCAGAGAACTCTTTGATGCGCTGTTCGTCGCTCATTTTGCACACGAGGAGCTGTCCTCCTTCCTCAGCTACGATGTATCCGTCGAGCCCGATGATTACCACTTTCTTCTCCCCTACGGTATGCACGATGCAGTTGCGGCTCTCGTAGAGGATGACGTCGGGCCCTATGGCGACGTTGCTGCTGAGGTCTTTCTCGAGCTGCTGGTGCAGCGAGCCCCACGTGCCCAGGTCGCTCCATCCGAAGGAGGCAGGGAAGACAAAAATCTCGTCCGCCTTCTCCATGATGGCATAGTCCACCGAGATGTTGGGGCACTGGGGGAAGACTTTGTTGACTGTCTCCTGCTCCTGGGGCGTATAGTACACGCGTTGGATATCCTCGAAGGGCTGCCCCACCTCTGGGGCGTAGATGCGGAAGGCGTTGACGATGGTGCTCACGTTCCAGACGAAGATGCCGGCATTCCAGAAGTAGTTGTTCATCTTTATGTATTCGCGCGCGCGCTCGATGTCGGGTTTCTCCTTGAAGGAGTCGACGCGGAAGATCTCCTTGTTCGAGACGGCGGCATTCCGCAAGTCGGCCTGGATATATCCGTAACCCGTCTCGGGGCGTGTGGGCTTCATGCCGAGCGTCACGACGGCATCGCTCCCGGCAGTAAACGCCAGCGCCAGCCTGACGACGCGCTGAAACTCCTTCACGTCCATCACCACATGATCGCTCGGCGTCACCACCATGTTTGCCTGTGGATTGCGCATCTTTATCTTCCAGCTCACGTAGGCTATGCACGGTGCCGTATTCCTGCGGCAGGGCTCACGGAGGATGTTGTCCAAGGGGATTTCGGGCAGCTGCTCGTGTACGAGATCGGCATATTTCTCCGAAGTCACTACCCATACGTTCTCCACAGGACAGATGTCCTTGAACCTGTCAGCCGTTAGCTGGATGAGCGTTCGCCCGCAGCCCAGCACGTCGATGAACTGCTTCGGCTTGTCCTTCGTGCTCATGGGCCAGAAGCGGCTTCCGATGCCTCCCGCCATGATTACCACATGATTATCCGTCGTTCCCATAGTCTTATTAGATTTCACGCCGCTAAGATACCTCTTTTTCGCCGAAAACAAAAATTCTCTTCCTTTTTTCTTTCGTCACGCGCCATCTTTTTTGAAAAAATCCAAGCCCTTTTCCGACTCCTCTTCAAGCCTCCTTTCTCCTCGTGTTTTTTTCACAGCCCGAGAAAAAATTATGAAGAAAGAAAAAAATTTTTTCAAGAAGGAATCTCGCCGTATGAAGAAAGAAAAAATCCGTATGAAGAAAGAAAAATAAAACGGGGAAAAGAGTGCCTCTTTTTTCGACTCTGTGCCCTCCTATTTTTAAAAAGGAAAGAGGGCGAGTCACGCAGGCTTGCCCTCTCCTTTTCAAAAGATAGCGGTTAGAGGAAAAAGATGGTAAGGCCAGCCATTACGATGCTCACCATCGACATCAGCTTGATGAGGATATTGAGCGAGGGCCCGCTGGTATCCTTAAAGGGGTCGCCTACGGTATCGCCCACGATAGTTGCCTTGTGAGCAAAGGAGCCCTTTCCACCAAAGTTCCCTTCCTCCACCATTTTCTTGGCGTTGTCCCACGCTCCTCCGGCGTTAGCCATAAAGACAGCCAGCGTGAAGCCTCCTGCCAAGCCGCCCACGAGCAGTCCCAGCACGCCTGCGACGCCAAGCACGATGCCTACGATGATAGGGATGGCGATAGCCAGCAGCGAGGGGAAAATCATCTCGTGCTGTGCTGCGCGAGTGGAGATTTCCACACATGAGCCGTAGTCAGGCGTACCCGTTCCGTCGAGGATACCTTTGATTTCGCGGAACTGCCTGCGCACCTCAGCTACCATCTTTTGCGCAGCGCGCCCTACTGCTTCCATCGTCAATCCGCAGAACAGGAAGGCAGCCATAGCCCCGATGAAGGCGCCTACCAAGACGCGCGGGTTCATCAGGTTCACCTGGAAGTAGTTCATGAAGTCTGGAATGGTTGCTTGCGAAGCGGAGATGATGTCGCCCTTGAGGTTCGTGAGCGTCATTCCTGCGCGCTCCATAGCAATCTTCACCTCCTCGATGTACGAAGCCAGAAGCGCCAAAGCCGTAAGCGCGGCGCTGCCGATTGCGAAGCCCTTGCCGGTAGCTGCTGTCGTGTTGCCGAGCGCATCGAGGGCATCAGTACGATGTCGCACCTCCTCGCCCAGATTACTCATCTCGGCATTTCCTCCTGCGTTGTCGGCAATAGGCCCGTAAGCATCGGTAGCAAGCGTTATTCCCAGCGTCGAGAGCATTCCTACCGCCGCGATGCCGATGCCGTAAAGGCCCTTTGACAGGGCCTCAGCGCTCATCTCGCCGTTGAAGCCGTTGGCGCAGAGATAGCTTAGAAAGATAGCTACGCCGATTGTCACCACCGGGATGCACGTGCTTATCATTCCCGTGCCTATTCCCTTGATGATCACCGTTGCCGAGCCCGTCAGGCCTGCCTCAGAGATCTTCTGCGTGGGCTTATAGGAATGCGACGTATAATACTCTGTGGACTTCCCGATGACAACGCCCGCAGCAAGGCCTGTTATGACGGAGAACGAAAGCCCAAGCCAGTTGTCAATCTTCAGAAGGTAGAGAATGCCGAACGTTGCTACAGCAATGAGGAATGCAGCCACATTTGTCCCTAAGCTGAGCGAATGGAGCAGGTTTTTCATTGTAGCGCCTTCTTTCGTGCGCACGAGATAGATGCCGAGAATACTCAGGAAGACGCCTACTGCCGCAATGAGCATAGGAGTCACAACGGCCTTCAGCTGCATGTCGGGCGTAAGGGCGAAAGCCGTAGCGCCCAGAGCGGCTGTCGAGAGGATGGAGCCGCAATAGCTCTCGTAGAGGTCGGCACCCATTCCAGCCACATCTCCTACGTTGTCGCCCACGTTGTCGGCAATCGTCGCCGGGTTGCGCGGGTCGTCCTCGGGGATGTCTGCCTCCACTTTCCCCACGATATCGGCTCCCACGTCGGCAGCTTTCGTATAGATGCCTCCGCCCACACGCGCGAAGAGCGCCTGCGTGGAAGCTCCCATACCGAAGGTAAGCATCGTCGTAGTGATGGAGACAAGGCCCCCGTGATCGAACCTATTCAATATGAGGAACCAGAGGGCGATGTCGAGCAGGCCGAGGCCCACTACCGTCAGCCCCATTACGGCGCCCGAGCGGAAGGCTATGCGCAGCCCGCCGTCGAGGCTCTTGCGCGCAGCATTCGCTGTGCGGGCCGACGCGTAGGTTGCCGTCTTCATGCCGAAGAAGCCCGCCAAGCCCGAGAAGAAGCCTCCCGTGAGGAAGGCGAAGGGCACCCACGTGTTCTGCATGTGAAGCACGTAGGCCATGAAGGCAAACACGAGTGCGAGCACAACGAAGACGATGAGCACCACCTTGTACTGCTGTCGCAGATAGGCCATCGCCCCGCGGCGCACGTGCCCCGCAATCTCGCGCATTCGCGGCGTGCCCTCGTCGGCTCTCATCATCGAGCGGAAGAAGTACCACGCCATTCCCAGCGCAACAACCGACGCTACGGGCACAAGCCAGAAAAATAAAGGAATGTTCTGCATGACTTTTTTCGTTAGTTAATTATCGTAGGCGCCAAAATTACGGCTTTTTTCCATTCCAAACAACTTTTCATGGAAAAGTTAGGCTTCGCCCTTCGTTTTCCTTCGAGCGAGAAAAAGCTCTCCGGCTCTTTCATTCGTAAGACAAGAAACGGTTTTTCCTTCTCCAAGTTGTTTATACCTTCACGAAGGCACACGTGTTCCTTCGTGATGTCTTAACTTCTCCTTCGTGAAGGCTAACGTGTTCCTTCGTGAAGGTATAAACAAAAAGTTTCTCCAAAACACGCGATTTCTTCGAAAAAGGAAACGGAAGGCAAAGAAGCGGGACGGGAGGAAAAGGAGGGCCCGACGAAGAGTTGTAACGAATTTGTAACGCGTTTTTCTTGTTTCTTTGGCGCGAAGTCCGTTATTTTGTCGAGCAAATTTCGGAAAACAGAGATGAACACTACTCCCCAGCAACTGAAAGAAACCGTCCGCGAAGGGCGGAAAGCCTTCCGGCAGACGGAAGCCGCACAGATTATCCAGAGTCACAAGAACGGCGTCGCCCTCGCAGCCGACGAGCGCGAGAAGGTGCTCGCGGAGGCCCACAGCCAACTCTCCGCGATGGAGAGCTATCTGCGCGAGACATACCCCACGCTTACCGACGAAGACATCGAACTGTGCCTGCTCTCGGCTCTCCAATGCAAGGCGAAGACGTGCAGCGACTGCCTCACGGTGTCGGAGGAGGCTATCCGCGTGCGCAAGCATCGGCTGAAGAGCAAGCTGCCGCGCGAGGTGATGGATGCCGTCTGGGAGGAGCGCCCGGGGGCACGTCTGCTGAAGACGCTGTTCGTGAAAGACACGATGCAAAACGTGTTCCGACGCTTTCCCCTGTCGATTTTCTTCCTGACGCTGCTCACTATCTGCCTTCTCTGGATGCTCTGGGGAAACCTCGACAACGATAACGCCCGCATTTTCGCCTCCGTTGCCTACAGCCTTTCGCTGGGTGTTGTCGTCGCTACCACATTGAAACTCTGGGGCGAGGAGGTGAAGAAGAAAAGCGTCTGCCTGTGGGTGACAGCGATAGCACTCGTCCTGCTTGCCCTCAACGGCATCTATGTCTACAAGCACAGCGAGAACGATCTGACGATTGCCTTTTGGATGATGCAAGCGTCGATAGTTGTAGCGCTGATTGTTGCCTTCTTCTTCCTGCCGTTTTTCCGCGACAAAGACGACCTTCCCGCGTGGAACTTCACGTGGCGCACTATCCTGTGGCTGGGCATCAGCTTCCTGACGGGCGGCATCCTTACTGCCGGGTTGACGCTGCTTATCAGCTCGCTCGACATGCTTTTCGGCATCAAGGTTAGCGAGAACTGCCTCGCGACGATAGCCATCCTGGGCATACTGACGACGCCTTTGCTGCTCTTCCTTGCCCGCATCCCCGAAGGGGAGGAAAAGCATTCGGGCGTAGCCTTTATCTCCAAGTTCCTCCTCTTTGTCATCCGCTACCTGTTTGTTCCGCTGCTGGCGCTATACCTTATTGTATTATACGTGTACGGCTTCCGCATCCTCTTCCGCTGGGAGCTGCCGGACGGGGGCGTTGCCTGGCTTGTCTCGACGCTGATGATAGGGTGCGTAGTTGTTGAGATGGGGCTCTACCCCCTTATGCGCAGCGGCGAGGGGAAGCCCTACGAGCGATGGATTGTCCGCTGGCTGCCGCTATTGATTCTACCCCTGCTGCTGTTGATGACTGTCGGCACGTTGCGCAGGCTCAGCGACTACGGCGTGACTCCCCTCCGACTCTACTTGCTGCTATTCAACCTGTGGTGCTACGCCGTCTGCGCGGGATTGTTTCTCGGCAAGGCGAAACGCATTCGCTGGATTGTCACATCGTTTGCTGCCGCATTCCTGCTGACGTCGGTGCTGCCTGTGAACTTTACAAATATGAGCCTCCAGATGCGTCGAAAAGCCTTTTTCAAGCTAACAGAAGGCTCGTTGCCTTCCTCGTTTCCCCTTGACGAAAATGCCGCAAGAGAATGGATAGGAACCATTGAGGACGAAGACTTGAAACGCAACATTGTGAATGAGGTTCGCTTTTTCAAGAAGACAGACGCCAAGGCTGTGGAAGACATTCTCGCTCCAGACGCCATAAGCTACCTTTCATACATTCCTACTGCCGAAGCCAACGATGCTGTTTCGCAAACCGAAGAAGAGCAAACCATCATGTTGCAGAGCAACGACATTCTTCCCGTCGACATTCCCGAAGGGTACACGAAGGTTTTGAAACGTAATGTTTGGAGCGAGGAGCTGGGAAGCACCGAACGAGACGGTTTCTGGATAAACGACGTAAAAGATAGCCCCGAAGCCAAACAAATCTTCATCGATATGGAAACGCTGAAGTCGGCTCGATATGGCGAAGATTATCCCCGTTTCTACAGCGCTGACTCTACACGTGTTTTCGTAGTGAAGTATTTCTTCATCAAACTTCGACAAGATTCTATCCTCCCATCTCCGAGCACTATACAGGGCTACGTTTTCAGCAAATAGGCGATTCCGAGCCTTCCTATTCAGTATTCTTACGAAAAAAGTCAACATGATGGAAACATTCTGGGGCAACATCCGAAAAAGCATTCACAGGTATTTCTGCTTCAAGGGGAAAGCCAGCCGGAGCGAGTTCTGGCATTGGGTTTTGTTTGTCGTCTGCAGTTTCATATTGCTGTTGACGGCAACCTGCCTTCTTCTTTTAATCCAACATAAGACAAACTACGCAAAAGCAATGAATGTCGTTGTCTGGATAAGCCAAATGCTGATTCTTGCCTTCCTCCTTTTCAGCATTCCTCCCTCTCTTGCAGTATGCGTGAGAAGGCTGCGCGACGCAGGATTTCGTCCTTGGATCATCGTCTTTCCCATCCTTCTGCTTATCGGCAGCTATCATCCTTTTCTCGACCTGGCCCTTTCGGGGATGGACGACACGCCTCCCGATATGCCTTTGCCCCTCTCCTGCGGATACCTGGCTCTCACAGCTTTTGTCTGTCTCGTTTTCATCGTTCTGCTTTCGCGGAAATCGGCAAGGAGATAACCCACAAGGCGCAAGGAGGCAATCAAACTTTTTCTCCTTTCTTATCGGATTTTTATTTGGCGGAATGAGAGGAAAGCTGTATCTTCGCGCAGAATTCTAACTGCGCACAACGATGATACTGTTCTTCCGTTCTAAAAACCAGTCGATAATAGCTGCCGAGTGTACCAACCAGCCCGATGAGAGCACCATCGGCAAACTCTGCTGGCTCTTCGATGATGCCAAATCTCTCGACTCGCCTTCGGTGGAAGGCTTCTTCGCAGGCCCGCGCCGCGAGATGATAACCCCCTGGAGCACCAACGCCGTAGAGATTACCCAGAACATGGGCATCTCGGGCATCACGCGCATTGAGGAGTACTTCCCCGTCGAGAGCGAGGATGCCGACATCGACCCCATGCTCCAGCGTATGTACAAGGGGCTGAATCAGCAGATTTTCACTGTCGACATCAAGCCGCAGCCCATCATCTTCGTCGAAGACCTTGACTCCTACAATGAGCAGGAAGGGCTTGCCCTCTCGCCCGAGGAGATCGGCTACCTGAAGAACGTCGAGCAGCAGCTGGGACGCAAGCTTACCGACTCGGAGGTGTTCGGCTTTGCACAGATCAACTCCGAGCACTGTCGCCACAAGATCTTCGGAGGCACGTTCATCATCGACGGCAAGGAGATGGAGTCGTCGCTCTTCAGCATGATAAAGAAGACGACGCGGGAGAACCCACACAAAATCATCTCTGCCTACAAGGACAACGTCGCCTTTGCCGACGGGCCTACGGTAGAGCAGTTTGCGCCTGCCGACCACAGCACCAGCGACTTCTTCATTATCAAAGATATCCACACCGTTATCTCGCTGAAAGCCGAGACGCACAACTTCCCCACAACCGTAGAACCCTTCAACGGCGCAAGCACGGGAACGGGAGGCGAGATTCGCGACAGAATGGGCGGAGGAAAAGGCTCGTGGCCCATCGCAGGCACAGCTGTCTACATGACAAGCTACCCGCGAATCGCCGAAGAGGAAGAAAAAATTATGGAGAAGGAATCTCGCCGTATGAAGAAAGAAAACGGCGAGATGAAGAAAGAAAAAAATCTTCTCGAGAAAGAAGGAACCGGCATTCCCCCTCGCCCTTGGCTCTATCAGACTCCCGAGCAGATTCTCATCAAGGCATCGAACGGCGCCAGCGACTTCGGCAACAAGTTCGGGCAGCCTCTCATCTGCGGCTCGGTGCTTACCTTCGAGCATCAGGAACAAAAGGACGATACGCTCTACGGCTACGACAAAGTCATCATGCTGGCAGGAGGCGTGGGCTACGGAACCAAGCGCGACTGCCTGAAAGGAACTCCCGAGAAGGGAGAGAAAATAGTGGTGCTGGGAGGCGACAACTACCGCATCGGACTGGGCGGAGGCTCCGTTTCGTCGGTAGATACGGGACGCTACTCCTCGGGCATCGAGCTGAATGCCGTGCAGCGCGCCAACGCCGAAATGCAGAAGCGTGCCTACAACGTGGTGCGCGCCCTTTGCGAAGAAGACGTGAACCCCATCGTTTCCATCCACGATCACGGCTCAGCAGGACATGTGAACTGCCTCAGCGAGCTGGTGGAGGAATGCGGAGGACATATCGATATGACAAAGCTGCCTATCGGCGACCCTACCCTCTCGGCAAAGGAAATCATTGCCAACGAGAGCCAGGAACGCATGGGGCTCCTCATTCTGGAAGAGCATCTGGAGCACGTACGCCGCATTGCCGAGCGTGAAAGGGCTCCGATGTACGTTGTGGGCGAAACAACGGGCGATGCACACTTCGCCTTCGAGCAGGGCGACGGCGTCAAGCCTTTCGACTTGGATGTCAGCCAGATGTTCGGGCACTCGCCCAAGACGGTAATGGTGGACGAGACGGTAGAGCGCCGCTACGACGACGTCACCTACCCCTCTCCCCTCGCTCCCTCGCTGGCAGAATGCCTTGCTCCCGTCCTTCAGCTGGAAGCTGTCGCCTGCAAAGACTGGCTTACCAATAAGGTCGACCGTTCGGTAACAGGCAAGATAGCCCGTCAGCAATGTCAGGGAGAGCTGCAGCTGCCGCTTAGCGACTGCGGCGTAGTAGCGCTTGACTATAGAGGAAAGAGCGGTATTGCTACCGCCCTCGGGCATGCTCCCAGGCAGGCTTGGCAGACCCTGCTGCCGGCTCGGTGCTCTCCGTTGCGGAGAGTTTGACAAATATCGTCTGGGCTCCTCTCACGGAAGGCCTCGACAGCGTAAGCCTCAGCGCCAACTGGATGTGGCCCTGCCGCTCACAGAAGGGCGAGGATGCACGCCTTTACTCTGCCGTGAAGGCCCTCTCCGACTTCTGCTGCGCCCTAGGCATCAACGTGCCCACAGGAAAAGACTCCCTATCGATGAGCCAGAAGTACCCCGACGGGCAGAAAGTGGTGTCTCCCGGCACTGTCATCGTCTCGGCTGGAGGCGAAGTGTCCGACGTACGCAAGGTAGTGAGCCCCGTGCTTGCCGACGAGCCCAAGAGCGCCCTCTACCACATCGACTTCTCCTTTGACAGCCTTCGCCTGGGAGGCAGCGCCTTTGCCCAGAGCAGAGGAAAGGTTGGCTCGGACGTGCCTACGGTTACCAACCCCGAATACTTCCGCGACGCCTTCAACATTGTGCAGGAGTGCGTAGCGAAAGGGATTATCCTTGCCGGGCACGACATCTCGGCAGGAGGACTTATCGTCACACTGCTGGAGATGTGCTTTGCCAACACCAAGGGCGGACTGAAGATAAACCTCAACAACTTTGTCGACGACGACATCGTGAAAATCCTGTTTGCCGAGAACCCGGGCGTTGTCGTCCAAGTGGCAAACAAACACGAAGGCACCTTCAAGGAGTGGCTCGACGAAGCCGGCATCGGATATGTCTACATCGGCGTTCCCTGCAAGGAACGTTCCATCCGCATCCGTAAGGGCACGTTTGAGGAGAGCATCGACATCGATGAGATGCGTGAGCTTTGGTTCAACACATCCTACCTGCTCGACCGAAAGCAGAGCTTTAACGGATGCGCCGAAAGCCGTCACGAGAACCTCGGGAAGCAGCCCCTACGCATGCACTTCGCTCCCTCGTTCTCCGGCAAGCTCGCACAATACGGACTTCATCCCGAGAGGAGGAAGCCCTCGGGCATCAAGGCAGCCATCATCCGCGAGAAGGGCACCAACGGCGAGAGGGAGATGGCCTACTCCCTGTGGCTGGCAGGCTTCGACGTGAAGGACGTCACGATGACAGACCTCATCAGCGGGCGCGAGACGCTCGACGACATACGCATGATTGTCTTCTGCGGAGGATTCTCCAACAGCGACGTGCTGGGCTCTGCCAAAGGATGGGCAGGAGCCTTCCTCTATAACCCGAAAGCGAAGGAGACGCTCGACCGTTACTACTCACGCAGCGACACCCTCTCCCTCGGCATCTGCAACGGATGCCAGCTGATGATGGAGATGGGACTCCTCGACCGTTCCTGCAAACCAGCCGAGATAGGGAAGATGGAGCACAATACCTCCCACAAGTTCGAGTCCTCGTTCCTGGGAGTGCACATCCCCGAGAACAGCAGCGTCATGTTCGGTTCGTTACGAAACACCGATCTCGGCGTATGGGTAGCACACGGGGAGGGACGTTTCGCGTTGCCTAAGGAAGAAAGCCGCTATCACGTAGTTGCCAAGTATGCCTATCACGGCTATCCCGCTAATCCTAACGGCTCTGATTACGACATCGCAGGCATCGCCAGCGCTGACGGAAGGCACGTGGCCATGATGCCGCATCCCGAGCGTTGCATCTTCCCCTGGCAGTGCGGCTATTACCCTGCCGACAGAAAACTCTCCGACGAGATAACACCCTGGATGGAAGCATTCCGCAATGCCTTCCTGTGGTGCAAGAAACAGGATTAACCTAAACATACGCGCTTTGCAAACCGACGCCCAGCACCCCGAAGCTATCGCTCCCGTACCCTTCTCCTGCGGAAAAGCGTTTCTTACGTTCTTCAAGATTGGGCTGTTCACCATCGGCGGAGGGGCTGTCATGATACCCATCATCGAGCGCGATATGGTAGACCGCCTTCGTTGGCTCACGCGGGAGGAGTTCCTCGACTTGATGGTTGTCTCGCAATCGGCACCAGGTGTCTTCGCTGCCAACTTTGCTATCGCCATCGGCTACAAGCTCGCAGGCAAAAGGGGCAGCTTCGCCTGTGCGGCAGGCACCGTGCTCCCCAGCATCATCATCATTCTTGCTATAGCCTTGTTCTTCCAGCAGTTCCGAAGCAACAGAGTTGTTGAGAACGTCTTCAAAGGCATCCGCCCTGCTGTGGCAGCACTCATCATGGGCCCCATCTTCAAGCTCTCGAAGTCGGCAGGAATCACGTGGAAGACGGTGTGGATTCCTATCCTCTCCATGATACTGATTTCGTTCCTCGGGATTTCTCCCGTGTGGGTGATAGCTGCGGGAATAGCCGGAGGCATCGCCAAATACTTCGTTGAGAAAAGGGAAGCTAGCGAGATGCTCAAAGAAGAAAAAGACATCGAGAAGGGAAAAAATATTTTGGAGAAGGAATCTCGCGAGATGAAGAACCGAGGGAGCAGCGAGAGCAAAGCAGCGCTTGCTCAGACTTTGCCGAGTCGCGAAAGAGGAAGAGCAAAAGTATTTTTGCTCAAAGAAGCTAATATTTTGGAGAAGGAATCTCGCGAGATGAAGAAAGAATACGGCGAGGAGAAGAAAGAAAAAGAAGTAGAGGAAAAAGAGGAAGGAGGTGACGCATGATATTCCTGCAGCTCTTCCTTACCTTCTTCAAGATAGGCCTCTTCGGCTTCGGAGGGGGCTACGCCATGCTGTCGCTCATCCAGGACGAAGTGGTAGTCAAGCACCTGTGGATGTCGTCGTCGGAGTTCACCGACATCATTGCCATCAGCCAGATGACGCCGGGACCTATCGGCATCAACGCCGCAACGTTCGTGGGCTACACCGCAGTTGTCAACGAGGGCCTCAGCCCCGCGTGGGGCGTAGTGGGCTCATTGCTTGCTACGGGAAGCCAGCTGCTCCCGTCGTTCATCCTCATGTTCATCATCAGCAAGTTCCTCATGAAGTACCGCGAGCACCCCTCGGTGAAGGCGGTGTTCTCCATCCTGCGCCCACTCATCATCGGCCTCCTGGCTTCGGCAGCGCTCATCCTCATGAACAAGGAGAACTTCGGCAGCCCGAAGGAGACGCCCATACCGTTCGCCTACAGCATCCTCGTCTTCCTCTTCGCCTTCTTCGCCATCAACCGATGGAAGATAAACCCCATCTACGTTCTTGTCATCTGCGGCGTCGCCGGAGGGCTTTTTTACGGATTTATGCCCATATAATTTGCATTTTAAAAAGAAAAGCCAGACCTTTGCCAGATATACGTAAAAAAGAAGCCTCCTATCACGCTAACCGATATAGTTTCGACTAAAAATCTAACTCAATATGATAGTTACCAGAACTTTCGACTATCTGAAGAACCTGAAAGAAAACTTCCCCAAGAAAGACATCATCGCTATCAGCAAAGGAGGGGTGTGGACGAAATACAGCGTCGACGACTACATCACCGCCTCCTACGAGACAGCATACGGCCTTCTGGCTAAGGGCTACAGCCCAGGGGACAAGATCATCTCCATCACCTCCAACCGCCCCGAATGGAACTTCCTCGATATGGGATGCACGCTGGCACGCCTGATCTACGTTCCCATCTACCCCACGCTCAGCGGGCACGACTTCGAGTACATCTTCAACCACAGCGACGCGAAGGCTGTCTTCGTGGGGACGAGTGCCCTCTACAAGAAGGTGAAGAAGCACATCGAGGCTGCCGACCATCCCATCGACGTCTTCCTGATGGACGGCAGCGCCGTGATGCCCTGCATGAGCGAGCTGCGCCTCACAGGACGCAAGAACGCCGAGAAGTACCGCTCTATAGTCGAAGAGAACATCGCTACCGTATCGCCCGACGACGTCGCTACCATCATTTACACGTCGGGCACCACAGGCCTCCCGAAGGGCGTCATGCTCACCCCCCGCAACCTCACCTTCGATGCCCACAGCCACGCCATCCGTCAGGTCTACAGCCATAAGCAGAAGATGCTCAGCTTCCTCCCCCTCTGTCACTGCTACGAGCGCACCATGAACTACGAATACCAGGAGCTGGGCATCAGCATCTACTACGCCGAGAGCATCGCTACCATCCAGCGCGACTTGGCAAGCTGTCACGCCGACGGCTTCTGCGCCGTGCCGCGGGTGCTGGAGACGTTCTATGACAAGTTCCACAACCAGGAGTTCAAGCTGAAGGGGCTCAAGAGGAAGATCTACCACAACGCCTGGGTCTTCGGCAACGACTACGACAACTACAACACCAACTTCTTCTACCGCCTGCAGCTGGCGCTATGGGACAAGCTCGTCTACCGCAAGTGGCGCGCCTCCATCGGAGGGCACACCATGATTATCGTCAGCGGAGGCTCATCCATAGCCCCGCACATCGTGAAGCTCTTCAACGCAGCCAAGCTGTTCATCTTCGAGGGCTATGGGATGACGGAGACGTCGCCCGTGATAGCTGTCAACAACCCCTGCGACGGCATCAACAAGCTGGGAACGGCAGGCACCCCCATCGAGGGCGCCGAGCTCAAGATTGCCGACGACGGAGAGATCATGGTGCGCGGACCTCACGTCATGAAGGGCTACTATAAAGACCCCGCAGAGACGGCACGCGTCATCGAGCCCGACGGATGGCTCCACACGGGCGACATCGGTGCCCTCGTTGACGGCAAGTACCTCAAGATCACCGACCGGAAGAAAGAGATCTTCAAGCTCTCCTCCGGCAAGTACATCGCCCCGCAGGCCATCGAGAAGAAGCTCATCAGCGTGCCCTACTTCAGCAACGCCTTCGTCGTGGGCGAGAACGAGAAGTTCGCCTCCGCCATCATCGTCGTCAACTACGACACCCTTCGCCGCTGGCTCAAGGAGCAGGGGAAGGACGATGTCGGGCGCGGCGACGTCCTCAGCGACGCCGAGGTCCTGCGGCTGCTCAACGCCGAAGTCGCCAACGTCAACAAGACGCTTGCCGACTACGAGGCTGTCAAGCGCCCCGTGTATGTCCTCGACGAGTGGAGCGTGAGCAACGAGCTCCTGTCGCAGACGCTCAAGCCCAAGCGCGCCAACCTCAAGAAGCGCTACGCCGAGCAGATAGAGAAAATCTACGCGCTGCAAGGCTAACTGTTTAATCGTTTAATCATTCTTAGCTATTGCTATCGCTATCGTAGGTGCGAAGCACCGTATCGTTATCGTAGGCGATGCAGTCGCCGTATTAGCCCTTAGCCTTTAGCCTTTGGCCCATTAAACCCATTAAACCCATTAAACCCATTAAACCCATTAAACCCATTTGGCCCATAACAAGAACGGAAGTGACCGGGACGAACCCGTCACTTCCGTTTCTTTTGTGCAATAATGCGTGTGCTGGAACTCTCCAGCCTGGATAGTCTTTGCAGATTATTCAGCTACAGCCTCAGCGGCCTTCTCGCAGCAAGCAGCTACAGAGTCGCAGCAAGCAGCCAGAGAATCACAAGCAGCCTTGCAGCAAGCAGCAGCGGAGTCAACAACTTCCTGAGCAGCTTCCTCAACGGTAGCCTCAGCCTTAGCAGCCTTGTTGCCGCAAGCAGCGAAAGCTACACATGCTACCAATGCGATTGCCATAAATACCTTCTTCATTGCTTTTTAAGTTAAAGGTTAAACATTTCCTTTCTTGGGTTTTCCAAAATCGGGCGCAAAGGTAGTGCTTTTTTGTTAGTTACATACATTTTTTATGATTTTTTTGTAATTCAACCCTCATTTTCTGCCGCAAATGGCTCTTTTCCCCGCCTATTCTGCAACTTTTTCATTATCAGAGTGGCAACAACGACGGTTTTTCCCACTTCCCAGCGCCCCTCTCTCCGCCTCCCGCCTCGCGTGCGAAACAGGGCCAATCGGCACGTTTTTGCAGATAAATAGCAACGAACACTTCTTTTTCGCGAAAAAAACATACCTTTGCAGCAGCTATCCCTATTTCGGAAACCAACATGAATGAAGGTGCACAGAAAAGCGACCTGAAGGCTGCCTACTTCACGCTCGGATGCAAGCTGAACTTCTCAGAGACATCCACCATCGGGCGTCTCCTCAAGGAGGCAGGCTTCCGCACCGCCCGCAGCGGCGAACAGGCCGACGTCGTCGTCATCAACACCTGCACCGTCACCGAGGTTGCCGACCGAAAAGGGCGCCAGGCTATCCATCGCCTCACACGCAACCACCCCGGCGCCTTCGTCATCGTCACCGGCTGCTACGCGCAGCTCAAGCCCGACGAGGTGGCCCACATCCCGGGCGTCGACCTCGTGCTGGGGCAGAACGAGAAGGGGCGCATCCTTGAGTACCTTCCCCGCATCGTAGCCCGCCTCTCCTCCCCCGCCGAGGGTGACGAGCCCGCCGCTGGGGCTACCGTCGTCCACTGCAAGTCGAAGGACATACGCACCTTCTCCCCCTCCTGCTCGAAGGGCGACCGTACCCGCTACTGGCTCAAGGTGCAGGACGGCTGCGACTACTTCTGCTCCTACTGCACCATCCCCTACGCCCGCGGGCGCAGCCGCAACGGCACCATTGCCTCCCTCGTGGAACAGGCACAGCAGGTGGCCCGCGAGGGCGGCAAGGAGATCGTCATCACGGGTGTCAACATCGGCGACTTCGGAAAGTCCACAGGCGAGTCCTTCCTCGACCTCATCCGCGCCCTCGACGACGTTGACGGAATAGAGCGCTACCGCATCTCCTCCCTCGAGCCCGACCTCCTCTCCGACGACATCATCCGCTTTGTCGCCCGCTCGCGCGCCTTCATGCCTCACTTCCACATCCCCCTCCAGTCGGGCAGCGATGCCGTGCTCCGGCTCATGCGCCGCAGGTACGACTCCGCCCTCTTCGCCCGCAAGATACGCCTCATCAAGGAAGCCCTCCCCGATGCCTTCATCGGCGTCGATGTCATCGTCGGCACGCGCGGAGAGACGGAGCCCTGCTTCGAGGAGACCTACCGCTTCCTCGAGGGGCTCGACATCACCCAGCTCCACGTCTTCAGCTACTCCGAGCGCCCGGGCACCAGCGCCCTGAAGATCGAGGGCGCCGTCTCCGCCGACGACAAGCACCTCCGCAGCCAGCGCCTGCTCGCCCTCTCCGACGAGAAGACGCACGCCTTCTACCAGCGCCACATCGGCACCGAGGCCGTCGTCCTGCTCGAGCATCCCAAGCCGGGCATGCCCTTCCACGGGTTCACGCCCAACTACATACGCGTGGAGGTGGACGCCGACGCCCGCACGCTCCACGAGAACACCCTCCTCCCCGTGCGCCTCGACGCCTTCAATGCCGACGGCTCCGCACTCCTCGCCACACCCGTTTAACCTCTTCAACACCCCCGCACCGCACACATGAAAGTCTCCGTCGTCATCCTCAACTGGAACGCCCAGCACCTCCTCCGGCAGTTCCTCCCCGCCGTCGTGCAGCACAGCACCCTCCCCGAGGGGATGGGCGAAGTCGAAGTCGTCGTCGCCGACAACGGCTCCACCGACAGCTCCGAGGCCTACGTCAACACCCTCGCCGCCCAGTACCCGCAACGCCTGCGCTTCCTGCCTCTCGGGCAGAACTGGGGCTTCGCCGAAGGCTACAACAAAGCCCTCGAGCACGTCGAGGCGGAGTATGTCGTGCTGCTCAACGACGATGTCGAGGTCACGCCCCGTTGGCTCGAGCGCCTGGTGGCCTACATGGATGCCCACCCCGAGGTGGCTGCCTGCCAGCCCCGCCTCATGAGCTGGAAGGAGCCCGAGCGCTTCGAGTACGCCGGCGCCTGCGGAGGATACCTCGACCGCTACGGCTACCCCTTCTGTCGCGGCAGGGTGTTCAGCACCGTCGAGACCGACCGCGGGCAGTACGCCACCTCCTCGGGGCTCCTCTGGGCTACGGGCGCCTGCCTGCTCATACGCCTCCGCGACTACCGCGAGGCGGGAGGCCTCGACGGGCGTTTCTTCGCCCACATGGAGGAGGTCGACCTCTGCTGGCGCCTCTGCTGCCGCCGACGGGAGGTCGCCTGCGTCACCGAGAGCACCGTCTTCCACGTCGGAGGAGCCTCGCTGGCTGCCGGCAGCCCACGCAAGACGTACCTCAACTTCCGCAACAACCTCCTCATGCTCTATAAGAACCTCCCCGACGCCGAGCTGCGGCGCGTGCTCCTCACGAGGAGCATCCTCGACGTCGTCGCCGCCTTCGTCTTCCTCCTCAAGGGAGAGCCCAAGAACTTCCTCGCCGTGTTCCGCGCGCGCCGCGACTTCCGCCGGATGAAGCCCTCCTTCCTCCCCTCGCGGCACGATAACCTCCACGCGGCTGCCGCTGCCGGCAACGCCTCCATGCAGGCACCGGGACGCACACCCTTCTCCCTGCTCTGGCGCTACCACATCCGCAAACAGGATACCTACACCCAGCTCACTAACCTCTGACATGTCCCTATGAAGAAACTGCTATCCCTCCCCCTCGCGCTGCTCCTCGTCGTGCTGAGCACCGCCCCCGCCCTCGCCGGCGACGACGTCACCCAAGAGTCATTCCAGCCCTTCTACACCCGTGCCGAGGCACCTCACCTCGAGAACGTCCTCCCCGCGCCCCCCACGCTCGTCGATCCCCTCTTCTACTACGACTGGGCCCAGTACCAGTGGGGACTCTCCATGCGCGACACCGAGCGCGGGCGTCAGGCCGTAGACGACGCCTACATCTGCGCCGCCTACTTCATGCAGCGCTACGGCGAGGCCATCGGCATCCCCCTCACGCCGCAGGCCTACCCCGAGCTCTACCGCCTCTTCTCGCGCCTCCACCTCACCGAGCAGCAGGCAGGCGCCAGCGCCAAGCTCCACTTCCAGCGCGTGCGCCCCTACCAGCAGTACAAGGAACCCTCGGGCGTGCCCGAGCATGAGAGCCCCACCGACTACACCAGCTACCCCTCGGGCCACACCCACGCCTCCTGGCTCACCGGCCTCACCCTCGTCACCCTCGCCCCCGAGTACACCGAGCAGATCATGAAGGTCGCCTACGAGCTCGGGCAGAGCCGCGTCATCGTCGGCTTCCACTACCAGAGCGACGTCGACATGGGCCGCATCGCCGGCAGCATCACCTTCGCCCGCGTCATGGCCGAGCCCGAGTTCCAGAAGCAGTACGAGAAAGCCCGCAAAGAGTTCATCAAAAACAAGAAGAAGAAGAAGAAGAAACCCTAAAACACCGACAAGAGGGGAGATGAAACTGCAGGGATGACGGCTGCTCCGTGGGGAGAGGATTTTCAGGGCTGACGGCTGCACGTAGCAGAGTTTATATGTAAAGCAATAAAAAGAACGCATCGCCTGTCGGAATCGAAATTCACCCTCGGGCGCCACGACGGAGGCCTTCTCTTCCTTTCCTTAGACACAGACAACATCTGGAGCAGCGAAGGCAATGGAAAGCTGGCTTTGCATGCTGAGTGACAGATGTAGAAGCGTCTAACCCTTTAGACGCTTCAAAGTTACGACATCTTCTCTGCCCCGAGACTGTTATATACGGTTACGGCATGTTATTGCACGTTATTTTTTCAAGCATCCTTGTAACATACTGACATACACATCGTTGCGAAAGAAAAAAATTACGTGTTTTTCGAGTCATTTTTTCAAGGAATGAAGTAATGATTTTCGAGAACCGATGGAGCAGCGAGAGAAGAACGAAACTTGCTTCTAATAATCCCGAGTAGCGAACCTCTGGAGCTGTG
Organism: Bacteroidaceae bacterium; assembly: GCA_017615125.1. GTDB lineage: Bacteria > Bacteroidota > Bacteroidia > Bacteroidales > Bacteroidaceae > UBA1189. The sequence continues at coordinate 418 of JAGAAS010000048.1, read as the reverse complement.
AAGCCAGAGCAGTGCTTGCACGATCTGTGACTTTCGTCTTCCTCGTTCACGACTCGGCCATTCAAGCAAGTTTGATGGCTCTCGCTGCTCTCTCGGTTAGTGAGTCGCAACAGAGGAAGAAGAATTCACAGAGAAAGAGCATAGAAATATGCTCAAGGAATAATATTTTTTCCCTTCTTCATACGGCGAGATGAAGAAGGAAAAAATCTTTTTTCTCCTAGCAAAAATCTGCAGAGAGAGTTACGTTTTGATAGTAGCATAAAAGGCGTTCCTGAATCGGTTGACAACTTTTTACATCAAAAGCGTAACAAGCGTAACAAAAGCGTAACAAAAGCGTAACAAACGTAACTAACTTTTGTTACGCATACAGAAGTTGGAGATAGTGAGAGAATATGCTAATTATATATTATAATAATTT
>JAGAAS010000047.1 GCA_017615125.1 Bacteroidaceae bacterium | reverse complement strand
GACCTGTTCGTCACCAACGTGAAGTTCCTGCAGAAGGGTATCGCTATGGGTGCTGCCAACAGCATCCTCATCAAGGTGAACCAGATCGGCTCGCTGTCGGAGACGCTCGACGCCATCGAGATGGCTCACCGTCACGGCTACACCACCGTCACCTCGCACCGCTCGGGCGAGACGGAGGACACCACCATCGCCGACATCGCTGTGGCTACCAACAGCGGCCAGATCAAGACGGGCTCGCTCTCACGTACCGACCGTATGGCCAAGTACAACCAGCTCATCCGCATCGAGGAGGAACTGGGCAGCGTAGCACGCTACGGCTACAAGCGCATCAAGTAATCACTCGCGCTGCGTGAAAAGGAGAAGTCCACTGCCCTGCGGGGCGGTGGACTTCGTTCATATATGGGGGGGGAGGAGGCAGCCCTTAGGAGAGCGGCTCCTCTTCTTGTTCCTGCTCTTCGGCGGGAAGGGCTATGGGCTCTTCGGCCTTAGCGGGCGCGTTGAGCTCGGGGTAGGAGATGCGGGTGTGGTACATGGTGCGCAGCTTCTCCTTGAAGACGGCTTTCACGCGCTGGATGTCGAGGAAGGTGATGGGGCACGAGGCAAAGCAGCCGTCGGCTACCTGCCCGTCGATGATGCGGTCGACGAGGGTGCTGATGGACTCCTCGGTGTACTCCTTCAGGCTCCGGCTGGCAGCTTCCACAGCGTCGGCCATCATGAGGAGGGCCGTCTCCAGCGTGGAGGGATTGGGGCCGGGGTAGCTGAAGAGCGACTCGTCGACATCCTCGCCCGGGTGCTCGTTGCAGTAGGAGACATAGAAGTACTTTGCCTTGCTGGTGCCGTGATGGGTGGCGATGAACTGGCGGATGGCGTCGGGCAGGTGGTACTTGTCGGCAAGCTTGAGCCCGTCGGCAACATGCTGGATGATGATCTGCGCGCTCTGCTCGCAGGAGAGGCGGTCGTGGGGGTTGACGCCAGCCTGGTTCTCGGTGAAGAAGGCGGGGTTCTTGAGCTTGCCGATGTCGTGATAGAGCGCGCCCGTACGCACCAGCTGGCTGTTGGCATCGATCTCGTTGGCAGCGGCAGCAGCGAGGTTGGCCATCTGCATGGAATGGTTGAAGGTGCCGGGAGCCTCCTCGGAGAGTTTGCGAAGGAGCTTGTTGTTGATGTTGGAGAGCTCGACGAGGGTGACGTTGGAGGTGAAGTGGAAGAGCTTCTCGAAGAGGTAGAGGAGGGGGTAGGTGAAGAGCAGCAGGATGGCGTTGACAAGGAAGTCGAGCGGCATCAGGTAGTTGAGCCGGCTCAGGTCGTTGCCAGCAGCGAGCTCGTAGCCGATCCACACGATGAGGTAGACAGCGAGGGCGATGAGGGCGGTGCGGAAGAGTTGTGAGCGCTCGGTGAGCTCGGTGAGGCTGTAGTTGGCGATGATGCCTGCCGCGAGCTGCAGCAGGATGAAGAGATAGGGCTCGGGCAGGAAGAGCGAGCTGATGAGCACGACGACAACATGGAGCATGGTGGCCGTGCGGGAGTCGAGGAACACGCGCACCATCACGGGTGCCATCACGAAGGGTACCATCATGATGTACTTCGCCGAGACGAGCGAGCTGATGACAGGGAAGATAACCAGCTGCGTGGCAAGGAAGATGATGACGTTGGGGCGCACGATGTAGTCGCGCCGGTAGATGGCGAGATAGGAGATGAAGACAGCCAGGAGGATGGCGACGAGGAGCGTCTGCCCCAGGAGGATGTTCTCGCTGCCAGTGAGGGTGTTGCGGTTGGTCCACGCCTTGCGGTAGGAGACGAGTGTTTGGTAGGCTTGCTCGTCGACGATGTCGCCCGTGTCGATGATCTTCTGCCCGCTGAGGATGATGCCGCGGGTGAGGGCTACCTCGTCGGCAGCGTCGGCACGCGCCAAAGTGGTCTTCTCCTCATCGAACACAAGGTTAGGGCGTATATAATCGTTGAGATTGCAGCTCTGCAGCACATAGGTGCCGTAGGAGGAGGTATCAGTCTGCATGACAAGCTCGTAGGCCTGCTGCACGGTGTAGAGCTCGCTGACGGGCGTGAGCACCGACGAGGTGCCCTTGATGACGTTGATGGCTGCCGTGCTGTCGGCGGCGAGCCTGAGCTGGTCGGTGCTGCTGAGGATGCCGTGCTGGTAGGCGGTAGCGAGGTTCTCGCCCAGCTTGCGGTAGAGGTTGCGCGGCATGAGGGTGGAGAAGGCACGCGTGTACTGCTTCTGCAGCGAGTCGCGGGCGGCATCGTACGCCTTATCGTCGTAGCGGTAGTAGGGGGTGACGGCGGAGGCGGCCTGCGCGCGCTCCTCGCGGAGCTCCTGGTCGCTCTTCTCGACAGCGAAGTCCCAGTCGGCGGTGAGCTGCTCGTAGCGCCAGGGCTTGCCCTTATCGAAGTCGTACTTGAAGGTTTTCTGACGCGGGAGGAAGAAGATGATGAGGGCTGCCGACAGGAGAGGTGTCAGCACCCAGAGCGCATATCTGCGGAGTTTCTTGTTTTTCATCGGTACGGATGTTTTTTTCAGGCACGGAGCCTGCGTTGCTGCAAAGGAAAGAAAAAGAGCGGAAAAAGAGAAGAGGATAAGGAAAAAATTGTAATTTTGCGGCGGAAAAACTTGAAACAAGCATACATATATGTCAGAGAGAAGAGTAAGGGTGCGCTTTGCTCCGAGCCCCACGGGCCCGTTGCATATCGGCGGTGTGCGTACCGCCCTGTACAACTATCTGTTTGCCCGCCAGCACGGCGGCGACTTCGTGTTCCGCATCGAGGACACCGACAGCAGCCGCTTCGTGCCGGGTGCCGAAGAGTATATCCTGGAGGCTTTTGCCTGGCTGGGCATCACCTTCGACGAGGGTGTCTCCTTCGGAGGAGAGCACGGGCCCTACAGGCAGAGCGAGCGCAGGGAAATCTATAAGGAGTATGTGAAGCAGCTGCTCGACAGCGGCAAGGCCTACATCGCCTTCGACACTCCGCAGGAGCTGGAGGCGAAGCGCGCTGAGACGCCCAACTTCCAATATGATGCACGCACGCGCCTGCAGATGCGCAACTCGCTGACGCTCTCCCCGGAGGAGGTGGAGGCGCTCATCGCCAGCGGACAGCAGTATGTGGTGCGCTTCCTCATTGAGCCGCATCAGGAGGTGCATGTGCACGACCTGATACGCGGAGAGGTCGTCATCAGCACCGATGTGCTGGACGACAAGGTGCTCTACAAGAGTGCCGACGAGCTGCCTACCTACCATCTTGCCAATATCGTCGACGACCATCTGATGGAGATCAGTCACGTCATCCGCGGCGAGGAGTGGCTTCCCAGCGCCCCGCTGCATGTGCTGCTGTATGAGGCCTTCGGCTGGGAGGAGACGATGCCTTCGTTTGCCCATCTGCCCCTGCTGCTGAAGCCCGAAGGGAACGGCAAGCTGTCGAAGCGCGACGGCGACAGGCTGGGATTCCCCGTGTTCCCCCTCGAGTGGCACGATCCCAAGACGGGTGAGGTGAGCTCGGGCTACCGCGAGAAAGGCTATCTGCCTGAGGCTGTCATCAACTTCCTGGCCCTCCTGGGCTGGAATCCCGGTAACGATCAAGAGCTGATGACGCTTCAAGAGATGGTGCAGCTCTTCGACCTGAGCCGCTGCAGCAAGGCAGGCGCACGCTTCGACTACAAGAAGATGATATGGTTCAACCACGAGTATATCCTCCAGAAGGACGACAGCGAGATAGCCGCTCAGTTCCAGCCTATCCTCAAGGAGCACGGCATAGATGAACCGCTGGAGCGTGTGGAGCAGGTCGTTACCCTCATGAAGGGGCGTATCAACTTCGTGTACGAGCTGTGGGAACAAGCATCTTATTTCTTCCTTCCCCCGACAACCTTCGACGAGAAGTCTTTGAAGAAATGGTGGAAGGACGATGCACCCACCTATGTGGCCGAATTGTGCGATTTCATCGAGAAATCTCCCGTTTTCGAGGGTGCTGCTCTTGAGCCTCTCGTGATGGATTGGATAGCCTCCAAGGAGTGGGGCGTGGGCAAGGTGATGAACGCATTCCGCGTGACGCTCGTGGGCGCTGCCGTCGGGCCGCACATTTTCGCTCTCACCGATTTCCTCGGCAAGGAGGAGACGCTGCGCCGTGCACGCCACGCGCTGGAGGTACTGAAGGATGTGAAGGAGGGCTGAACTGGGCTTCCTCAGAAAGATACGGAGAACGCGAGCTCCGTCTGATAGCCGTTTGTCCTGGGGCAGACGGCTATTTCTTTATGGCAGATTCTGTCGAGCAGCTGGCGTTCGTAGGGAAGCAACCACCAGGCTATGCGCGCGCTCAGGATGCCCATACCGGCTCCTGCCAGCACATCGGTGCACCAGTGACGCTCGTTCCACACCCGCAGAAAACCTGTTCCTGCAGCCAACGCATAAGCGCCGACAGCTATCAGCGGGTAGTCGTCGCCATACTCAAGTCGTGCCAGCTCGGCACCCATGAAGGCCGTTGCCGTATGTCCCGAAGGAAACGAATTGAAGCAGTGCGGATTGTCCTTGGGCGTCAGGTTGCGAGGATTGCCGTAATAGGCATACTCGTCGTAGATGTCGGGGCGCGGGGATATGACGGTGTATTTCAGGGCGTTGACGGTAGCACCCATCAGCGCATAGGAGGTGCCCAAAAGCAAGATACGGTCTTTCAACGCATAGGTATCGTCGGGCATCAGCAGGTTGGTGAGCAGGACGCCTGCCGCGGGCATATACTGCACGTAGTCCTCGGCGGTGATGGGGTTGTCGTTCATCTCACGTATGTTGTCGCGGACGGTTTCTTTCCACGTCTTGACGGGCTCGAAGAAGCCCGACACGCCTGCTGTGATGAGGACTCCCGGGACGATGAGCTGACTCCCCTTGAAGGCGTGAGCAGCAGCGATGGAGTCGTCTTGTTCGTGTAAGGAAACGGATTCGTTCTGTCCCTGCACGAAGAGGGGCAGCAGAGCGGCGAGGGAGAGGAGCAGGATGCGCTGAAAGCTGTTCATGATGATGATGAGTTAGAGAGCCTGCATGGTCTGCAGCCGTTTGTAATAGCCTCCGAGGGCGAGCAGTTCGTCGTGCGTGCCCCGCTCAACGATTTCTCCTTCGAACATGACGCAGATTTCGTCAGCATGACGTATGGTGCTCAGTCGGTGGGCGATAGCTATCGTTGTGCGCGATGTCATGAGGTGCTCGAGAGCCTCCTGCACGAGGCGCTCGCTCTCGGTGTCAAGAGCGCTTGTTGCCTCGTCGAGGATGAGGATGGGCGGGTTCTTGAGGATAGCGCGGGCTATGCTGATGCGCTGGCGCTGACCTCCCGAGAGGAGGCATCCTCTGTCGCCGATGACGGTGTCGTAGCCGTCGGGCGTCTCCATAATGAAGTCGTGAGCGTTGGCCGTCTTGGCTGCCTCGATGACTTGTTCGCGTGTGGCTCCTTCCACGCCAAAGGTGATGTTGTTATAGAAGGTATCGTTGAAGAGGATGGCCTCCTGGTTGACATTCCCGATGAGGGCACGCAGGTCGTGGAGGGAGACATCGCGGATGTCGGTGCCGTCGATGGTGATGGAACCTCCGCAGACATCGTGGAAGCGAGGAAGAAGGTCGACAAGTGTGGACTTCCCCGAGCCGCTCTGGCCCACTAGCGCTATGGTCTTCCCTTTCGGCAGACAGATGTTGATATCTTTGAGGACGGGGCGCCCTTCGGTGTAGCTGAAGTCGACGTGCTGGAAGACAATGCCTTCGTTGAAAGATGTGACGGGGACGGGATTCTCTGCTTCCCGGATGGTGTTCTCGGCGGAAAGGATTTTCTCTACACGCTCCCAGCAGCCCAGCCCGACGGGGATGTTGTAGTAGGCTTTTGACAAGTCCTTGATGGGGTTGATGATGTTGTAGAGCATGATGAGATAGTAGATGAAGAGGCTGGCGTCCATCGTGGACTTATTGCCCAGGATGATGAAGCCTCCCGCCCAGAGGACGATGACGATGAGAGCTGTGCCCATGAACTCGCTGACAGGATGGGCGCTTGCCTGACGTACCGACATGTGAACCATCGAATTGCGGTAGCTGTTGTTGACGTCGCTGAAGCGCCTCGACATCTTCTTCTCGGCAAGGAAGGCCTTGATGATGCGGAGCCCGCCGAGCGTCTCGTCGAGCTGGGCAAGAAGCTGTCCCCAGTAGGTCTGCGTCTCTTTGGACTTCCGCTTGAGCTTGCGGCTGATGACGCCCATGACCCAGGCAATCAGGGGGCTCACGATGAGCACGAAGAGCGTCAGCTTCCAGTCAACGGCAAAGAGCGTCAGCAGGGTGACGATGATGGCGATGGGGTTCTTGATGAGCATGTCGAGTGAGTTGGAGAAGCAGGTCTCCAAGCCGGAGATGTCGCTGCTCATGCGGCTGATGATGTCGCCCTTGCGCTCTTCGCTGAAGAAGCCGAGAGGGAGCAGGAGAACCTTATCGTAGACCTGCTGGCGCATGTCGCGTACCACTCCCGTGCGCAAAGGGATGAGCGTTGCGGAGGAACCGAAGTAGCAGGCTGTCTTCAAGAACGTCATGATAATAAGCAGCAGGCCCGACATGATGAGCACCCAGAGCGCCCCACGCTGCTCGATGAGCGTGTTCATGTACCAGTAGAAGTTGTTCTTGGCTGCGTCAATGATGTTGGTGCTGTCCCAGGGAACGAAGGAGTAGACTTGGTTGCTTACCTTGAAAAGCGTCTGCAGGATAGGGATGATGAGGGCGAAGGAGAAGACGTTGAGAATCTGCGCCAGGACATTCAGCAGCAGGTTCCATATCAGGTAGCCCCGGTAGGGAGGCAGGTATTGGCGGACAAGTCGGAGGAATTGCTTGAGCATGACGGTTGCTTTTGAGCGTTAGCGGTTACGGTAGAGGGTTCCGTCTTCCCCTTGGGCCCACTTCCAGCGGTTGTGGGTCCAGAGGTAGTATTGGGGAGCCTTGTTGATGGTTTGTTCCAGCAAGTGCATGTATTGTTTGCTGACGGAGAAGGATTCGTCAGGATTCGGCTGGAGCTCGTGAACGATGATGTCGTAATAGCCCCGACGGACAACGTTCATCTCGGCATAGATATAGTGGGCCTGCAAGCGCTTCCCGAGGTGCTCACCGCCCACGATGATGGCTGTGGGCTGATGGAGGAAGGATATCCACTCCTTATGCTGCGGCTTGGGAGGACGTTGGTCTGCTATGAGCCCGAGGATGTCGTGCATCCCTTCGGCCTGGCGGCGCAGGATGGTGCGCACCGTCTCGTCCTGCGGGATGCCCAGCGAGTTGAACCGCCCCCGCAGGTGGAGCATGAAGGCATCCATCGCCTTGTCGGAAAGAGGATGGTAGACCTGGCAGACGTGAAGGTCGGGCTTGCACCAAAGGGTTATGCTGGGAATGTACTCCCAGTTGGAATAATGGCCCATGTAGGCAAAGATAGGCTTTTTGTCGGTGGAGAGACGTTCGAAAACATCAAGGTTGGTGAACCGTACACGCCGACGCAGTTCCTCATCGCTGATGTGAAGGAGTTTGATGGTTTCCATGAGGATGCTGCCGAAGTGGCGATAGAACTGCCGCTCGATGCGCCGGATTTCAGCTTTCGTCTTTTCGGGGAAGGAGGCGGTGAGGTTCTTCCGCACCAGCTTGCGCCTGTAGCGAACCACATGATACACAACAGGAGTCAGCATATCGCTGATGACATAGAGCCCACGCAAGGGCAGGTGTGCCAATGCTGTGAGGAAGAAGCGAATCAGTGCCAGTCGAAATCTTACCATAGGAAACGGTTATTCCGGTGAACTGTCTTCCTTGAACCAGGAAGCATACATGAGGTAGCCGTCGGCAATCTTATGGTTCACTTCCGTGCTTTGTTCGGGGCTTACTTTCTTGATGAACTTGGCTGGGACGCCTGCCCATATCTCGTTAGGGCCGATAACGGTGTCCTTCAGCACCAGAGCGCCGGCAGCCACGATGGCTCCCTCGCCCACGACGGCACCGTCGAGCAGGGTGCTGCCCATACCGATGAGCGCATAGTCCATGACGCTGGCTCCGTGGATGGTGACGTTGTGCCCTACGGAGACATGATCGCCGATTTCGATGGTAGATTTCTGATATAGCGTATGCAGGACGCTCCCGTCCTGAATATTGACGCCGTTACCTATGCGAATGGAGTTGACGTCACCGCGCAGCACGGCATTGAACCAGATGCTGCAGTCGTTGCCCATTACTACGTCGCCGACGATGGTTGCGTTTTCAGCGAGATAGCAGTTCTCGCCAATCTGAGGCGTGAAGCCTCGAACAGATTTTATCAGTGCCATTTTTCCTAGGGGGATTTATTTTGCTGGCGAAGGTACGGCTTTTTTCCGTGAAAAGAGGGAAAAGAGGGCGTTTTTCGTAGTCTCCTTTTCCTTTTTAAATAAAAAGATGTACTTTTGCAGCCCCTATGAGTGAAAAGAGCAAGAAAATCTGTGCGCTGACGATGGTGAGGAACGATGAGTTTTTCCTTCATCGTTGGATTGCCTATTACAGCCGTCAGCTGGGTGCAGAGAATCTGTATGTTTTTCTTGACGGCTTGGAGCAGGTGCTGCCAGAATCCTATCCGGGAGTGCACATCGAAGCCGTGAAGCATATCGAGGGAAATGTGCATGCTGCCGATAAGGGGCGCATCGACTTCCTTTCGCAGAGAGCTGCCCAGCTGCTGCAGACGTACGATATGGTGATTGGCACCGATGTGGATGAATTCCTGGTTGTGGAGCCGAAGCTGGGACTTAGCCTCGTGGACTTCCTGAGTCAGGCTGACGTGCGCATCTCGCTTTCGGCTATGGGCATCGATGTGGGGCAACATCTGGAGAAGGAGAAGCCTATCGACAGCAGCCAGCCGTTCCTGCGCCAGCGTCGCTATGCCTTGCTATCAGACAGGTATTCAAAGGCTTCCGTTATCGCGAGTCCCGTTTCCTGGGGCTCGGGCTTCCATCGAGTGAGGCATCACGGCTATCATATCGCCGAGGGACTCTATCTGTTCCACTTCGGCTGTGTGGACTATGAAATGCTGAAGGCGCGCTTCTCCGACGAGAGCCGCATTAAGAGCGGATGGAGTCATCATCTACTGCGCCGCATGCGCACGATTACCATCATCAGTCAGACGGAACCCAGAGAGTGGGAAAAGGCCGTTGAGAAAGCACGCCGCTGGCAGAACTGCTTCCACCAGCCTTATGCGTGGAACAAGCCGACGATGCTGCGCAAGAAAATCGTAGTAGAGCTTCCCGAGCGGTTCAAGGATGTAGTGTAACTATGAGCGAAGCGGCTTTTCCTATCGATGTCGTTATCAGTTGGGTCGACGGCGACGATCCTGCCTGGAGGGAGCGCCGTAAGCGCTATCTGCCGGAAGGTGCAGACAAGCACGACGACATAGCAGGAGACACCCGCTACCGTTCGGTAGGCGAAATCGACTACTGTGTGGCGTCTATCCGACGCTTTGCTCCCTGGGTTCGGACTACCTATATCGTTACGGACCGACAAACCCCGAATTTGCAATTTTCGCCCATTTCATCGGTAAAAATCGTTGATCATACCATCCTTTTTGCCGGTTATGAGAAGTATCTTCCCACGTTCAACAGCCGGGCAATAGAGACGATGATGTGGCGAATCCCTGAGCTGAGTGAACATTTCATCTATTTCAACGACGATATCGTGCTGACGCGCCCGGTAGAACCGTCGGAATTCTTCGAAGACGGTAAGTCGGTGTGCTATGCGCGTTGGTTCAGCATATTTGCTGCGCGCCTGATTCATGCTGTCAAGCCCAAGCACGGAGGACACAAGCCGGTAGGTTTCAAAGACTCGTTGGTGCGTGCGGCATCCATCGTGGGAGAGAAGAGGCGCTTTCTCTATCTTTCCCATTCGCCTCATACCATCCGCCGTTCCGTTTTAGAAGACTATTATTCAGCGCATCCCGACGTGCTGGAGCGGAACATCCGTTATCGTTTCCGCGACGGTGAGCAGTTTAATGCACAGGAATTGTACTATCTTCTGGCCCGTCGTAAGGGATTGCTTCGCCTGGCTCCGGTAAAGGGAAACGTGCTCTACCTGAAGCCTCGCAAGGGAGGAGAATACGTTGCCAGGAAGCTTCAGCGCTTCGACAACGAGACACAAGCTTTCTGCTGCTGTTTCAATTCCCTCGACCAAGCTTCGGAAGCCGACAGGCAGCGAGTGAAAGGCTGGCTTGACAAAAAAATCATTCTTGCATAAATTTTCCTCTTTTTATTTGGCAAGTTAGAGAGTATAGGCTAAATTTGCAGTCCTTAACAAGGAAATCAATGTTAATCACCTTAATACTAAAGCTATGAAGTTTCTTACAAATGAAAAGTTGACCATCGTCGGTGCTGCCGGCATGATTGGTTCCAACATGGCCCAGACCGTTATGATGCTGGGACTTACCCCTAACCTTTGTCTCTACGACGTTTACGAGCCAGGCCTCCTGGGCGTACTTGCCGAGATGAATCACTGCGCATTCGAAGGCGCCAACATCACAGCTACGACAGACCCTGCTGTTGCCTTCAAGGATGCCAAGTACATCATCTCCTCCGGCGGTGCACCCCGCAAGGAAGGTATGACGCGCGAAGACCTGCTGAAAGGAAACTGCCAGATTGCTGAGGATTTCGGCAAGAATGTCAAGCAGTACTGCCCCGATGTAAAGCACATCGTCGTTATCTTCAACCCCGCCGACCTGACGGGCCTCGTTGTCCTGCTCCATTCAGGACTGAAACCCGAGTGCGTAACCACCCTCGCTGCCCTCGACAGTACCCGTCTGCAGACGGCTCTTGCTAAGGAATTCGGCGTGCAGCAGTGCAAGGTGACGGGAGCTCACACCTACGGAGGACACGGAGAGCAGATGGCTGTCTTCGCTTCGAAAGTGAAGATCGACGGAAAGCCCCTCTCGGAGTTCGGACTCAGCGCTGAGCGCTTCGCAGAAATCAAGCACGAGACCATTCAGGGCGGTAGCGCCATCATCAAGCTGCGCGGACGCAGCTCCTTCCAGAGCCCCGCTTACAACTCGGTGAAGATGATCGAGGCAGCTATGGGCGGCGAACCCTTCACCCTCCCCGCAGGAACATACGTCAACAGCGGCAAATATCATAACGTGATGATGGCGATGCCTACCGTTATCGATGCCACAGGCGTTCATTACAGCGAGGTTACCGGCACAGCCGAAGAGCTTGCTTCGCTTGACGCTTCCTACGAGCACCTCTGCAAGATGCGCGACGAAATCATCGAGCTCGGCATCATTCCTCCCGTAGCAGAGTGGAAGACTGTGAACCCCAATCTTTAAGGAGCCGAAAGGAAAGAATCTTTAAAGAATGATAATTGAAAGTCGCTTTCTTTGGAAAGCGACTTTTTTTTTCTATTTTTGCCGACAGATAGAAAAGTGCCGGAATCGAGAAGATTTTTTCGAGAAAGAATCTCGCCGTATGAAGAACCGATGGAGCAGCGAAGGCAGAACTGTGCTTGCACAAGTTTTGGTGAGTCGCGACAGAGGAAGAGCATAGAAAAATATGCTCAAAGAATCTCGCCGTATGAAGAAAGAAGCCGGCGAGATGTAGAAAGAAAAAAATTTTTTCCCTTCTCGAAAAATTTTTCTGGAGAAGGAAAAATAAATCCTGGGAAAATGAAGGTTCTTCCCGATTCAGGCAAATGAGATGTTGAGTCAGAAAAAACAGAAAAATAAAGCAGCAAAGAAACCCGCTTATCCTCTTACGAACATGAAAGTCCAGATCATCAACCGCTCGAAGCATGCGTTGCCCTCCTATGCCACACCTCTGTCGGCAGGAATGGACCTCCGCGCCAATCTTGAAGAACCCATCACCCTGCAGCCCTTGCAGCGCTGCCTGGTTCCCACAGGCTTGTTCATCGCCCTTCCCGAGGGCTACGAGGCTCAGGTACGCCCCCGCAGCGGGCTGGCAATCAAGAAGGGCGTGACGGTTCTCAACTCGCCCGGAACGGTTGACGCCGACTATCGGGGAGAGGTGTGCGTGGTGCTCGTGAACCTCTCGTCGGAGCCGTTCGTCATTGAAGACGGCGAGCGCGTTGCGCAGATGATAGTAGCCAAGCACGAACGGGTGGATTGGGAGCCTGTGGAGGTGCTCTCGGATACCGAGCGCGGTGCAGGAGGATTCGGGCATACGGGAGTGTGAGAAAAGCAGATAGCGAATGAAACGCAGCGTCGACATATCCAGGATAGCCTTCCTCGTTGTCTTCTTGGCAATGATGGCAGGAGCATGCACTTCGGTACGAAAGGCTACCTCCGACACGGAACTGTCTGTCGCAGACCGATATCGGTACGATATGTACTTCATCGAGGCTATCAACCAGGAGCAGCAGGAGAACTACGATGCGGCATTCGACCTTCTCCAGCACTGCCTCTCCATCAGCCCGAAGTCGTCGTCGGTGCTCTATGAACTGTCGACCTATCATACCGCGCTGGGGGAAAAGGAGAAGGCGCTGGAGTACATGAAGCAGGCTGCGGAGAACGACAAGGAGAACTACTGGTACCGCGAGAGCCTGGCGGAGGCTTACTATAACAACAGGCAGTACGACGAGGCCGTCTCCCTGTATGAGGATATGTACAAGAGCTTTCCCAAGCGTGCCCCCGAGCTGCTGACGAAGTTGATAGAGCTCTATCAGGCTACTGAGCAGTACGAAAAGGAAGTGGAGGCGATAGCCGAGCTGGAGAACCGTTTTGGCGTGACGGAGCAGACGAGCTTCGAGAAGTTCCGCGCCTACTGGAACATGAACGACGAGCAGGCTGCCTTTCAGGAGATGGAAAAGCTGGCACAGAGCCATCCTAACGATTCGTACTACAGCCTGATGTTTGCTGACGTCTGCGTGAACTATGCCCGCTACGATGAGGCTCTGAAAGTGTACCGCGAGGTGTTGGCAGAGGAGCCCGACAACGATTTGGCAAGCATAGGCTTGGCAAACTATTACGAGAAGATAGGGCAGGACTCGCTGGCTTATGCAATGATTGACTCGATTATCGTCAACGGGCATATACCTGACGACAGACGCGTGCAGCTTACTCTTCAGCTCGTTTCGCGCCTGGAGCAACGCAGGGATACGGTAGCAATCATGGATCTCTTCAACCGCTCGCTGGCGGTTCCGCAGACATCTCCCGAGCAAGCCAAGCTTTGCGCTGCCTATCTCATTCAGCATCATCAGCCCGACTCGGTAGTCACGCCTGTTCTCTACCAGATTCTCCAGCTGGAGCCAGACAACGAGGATGCCCTCAAGCAACTGCTCTACTACGCTGTGCAACACAACGATACGGAAGACGTGCACCGCTGCAGCAAGGCTTTGCTCTCGTACTATCCCGATGAACTGTATGCCTACTATTATCTTATCATCACGGCACTCCGCAACGACGACAACAAGAAGGCGATAGAGTGGTGCCGCGAGGGAATAGCCCACATCAACGAGGAGAGCAACACCGACTTGTGCCTAGACCTGTACTCCTCGCTGGGCGATTTGTATATCCGCGAAGGTGATTTGGAAGCGGGGTTCAATGCGTACGACTCCGCCCTCGTCTATAATCCCGCTGCGGTAGGAGTGCTCAACAATTATGCCTACAACCTCTCGCTCGTGCAGCAGGATCTGGACAAGGCAGAGCAGATGAGCAGCGTTACCATCAAGAAAGAGCCCGCTAACAGCACCTATCTTGACACGTATGCCTGGATTCTCTACCAGAAGGAGCGATACGAGGAAGCAAACATGTACATTTCGCAAGCGCTGCAGAACGATACCACGCATAGCGCTGTGCTTCTCGATCATGCGGGAGACATTGCCTATCGGCTGGGTGATGTGGAAAAAGCTGTTGACTTCTGGCGCCAGGCGCTCTCGGCTTATCAGGAGAAGATGGCTCAGAAAGACGCTATTGTCAACGATGATGAAAAAGGACTCCTGAATAAACTGAAAAAGAAAATACGACAGAGAAAATGCATCCCATGATAACAAAAGTCCCCTCCTTGAAAATAGTTGCCGCAGGATTGCTGTTGCTGACAGCAGCCTTGTCGAGCTGTGTCACTTCGCACATCATCCCTTCGGCGGAAGAAAGAAGCGCCGTTCCTTCTGCTCCTCTGTCTTTGGCTTCGATTGCGCAGCCGTTGTCGAACCATACGGATGTGACAGCACGCATGTCGGTGCTGGCAAGCTACGGAGACAAGCAGCTTCCCCTCAAAGGCAATCTGCGCATGCGCCGAGGGGAGGTCATCCAGGTTGCCTTCACGGCAATGGGAATGGTAGAGATTGCCCGCGTGGAGCTGACGCCGAAGAAAGCCTACCTGATTGACCGAGTGAGCAAACAGTATGCTGAGGCTTCCTTCAAGGAATTGCCGGCAGTAGGAGACTATCTGAACTATTCCCTGATAGAGGCTTTGCTGTGGAACGAGCTGTTCCTGCCCGGGCAGGACGATATTTCTTCGGCGCTCAGCCAATTTACGACTGAGAACAAGGGATCTTCGTTGCTCATCGTTCCTCAGAAACAACAGGAACTCAAATGTCAGTTTACGGCAGACAACGATTACAGGCATCTGCGGCAGGCACGCCTGCAGTTCGGGAAGTGGGTTTCCACGTGGGATTACGCAGCATATCAGCGCATCGATGCAGAGAGCTTCCCTGCTTCTATAACGGCAACGTTGGAGCGGGAACAGCAGCGTGCTTCGGCAGAGTTTACGTTTACGAACATCGCTTTCGACGATACCTCTTGGCTCCCGCGCACGAACATCTCCAATTACAGCCAGGTGTCGCTGGACGATTTCCTTTCACGGCTCTCTTTCTTAAAGTAAGCAAATGGAACGAACTTTTCTCCCTCTCCTCCGGGCACTCCTCTTTGTTTTGGTGCTTTCGCTTGCTCCTCTCTCCAGCAGGGCGCAGAGTGTGCAGCAACTTAAGGCAAACAGGGCAAAACTGGAAGCTCAGATATCCGAATCGAAGCAGCTGCTGGCAACGACAAACAAGGATGTCAAAAGTCAGGTCAACACGCTCTCCGTGCTTACGGCTCAGGTAAAGGAACAGCAGGCGCTGGTAGATGCCCTCGACAGAGAGGTGCGTGCTGTGAACGACACGATGATAACGCTCGAACGCCAGCAGCGCGAGTTGGAGAAGGAGCTTTCGATGCGTCGCGACAGCTATGCGAGAGCCTTGCGGATGTCCACGCATCGCAACACGTTTGAGAACCGTCTCTCGTTCCTCTTCTCGGCGGAGACATTTCATCAGATGTATCGTCGTGCGAGGTATCTGCGCGAGTATTCCGATTTCCAGGTGCGCGAAGGGCGCGAGATACAGTCGAAGCAGGAAGAGCTGGAGCAGAAGAAGGCAACGCTTGAGCAGATGCGTGCCGAAAAGTCGGAACTGCTGGCAAAGCAGCAAGCCCAGAGGGCAGTCCTCTCGCAGAAGCAGGCGGATCAGATGGCTGTCGTCAAGCAGCTACAGAAGAAGCAGGCAAACCTGAAGACGGAGATAGCCCGGCGTCAGAAGCAATACGACGACTTGGACAAGCGTATCAACAAACTCATAGAGGAGCAGATAGCTGCCAGCCAGAAAAAGAAAAAGGAAAAGACGACAACAGAATCTCCCTCCAAGACCTCTTCTCCCTCCTACAAGATGAGCCCTGAGGAAGTCAAGTTGTCGGGTTCGTTTGCCAGCAACAAGGGACGCCTCCCCGTGCCCGTCGTTGGACCCTATCTGATTGTCAGTCACTACGGTATCAATCAGGTGGAAGGAATGAAGGACGTGAAGGTGAACAATCAGGGAGTGGATATCCGCAGTAAGGACGGAGCTACGGTGCGTAGCATCTTCAGCGGAGAAGTGGCTGCCGTTTTCGAATACGACAAGCGCAACTTCTACGGCGTGCTTGTCAGGCACGGGGAGTACATTTCCGTTTACTGCAATCTGGGGGATGTGGCTGTGCGTCAAGGGCAGAAGATACAGGCCAACACCACTCTCGGAACGGTTCGTACCGATGCTTCGGGAGACTGTATCCTGAAGTTCCAGCTGCGTCGCAACACCCAGCGCCTCAATCCTGAGGAGTGGGTTCGCTTCTAATAGCTTTTTCAGAGATTGACGCGTCTCTTTCCGCTACGGAAGGAGTCTTGATATTTCTTGCGGGGTAGTCAGAGATTCCTCCTTCTCCAGAGAAATCAGAGAGCCCTGTTAGGGGTATGCAAAATTATGGAGAAGGGAAAAAATTTTTTCTTTCTACATCTCGCCGTATGAAGAAGGGAAAAATCCGTATGAAGAAAGAAAAAATCAGGATGCCTCAGAGGGCTCTCCGAAAGGCTCTTTTTCTGTTGTGGGAGTCGAGGGTTCGGCATCTGCTGGGAGAGGATTTTCGCTATATTTCTTTGCTGCCTCTTCTATCTCCTGCCGGACGGCTTTGTTGCGGCGGAGTATTCTCAGGGCTTGTTGTGCTGCCTGCTGATGACTCTCTTTTTTCGTGAAGCCCTTTCCTGAGCTTACCAGTATGCCGCAGATGGAAACTTCGCTCTCAAAGAGGGGGCTTCCGTCGATGACGGTTTCGTTTATGATGGTAAACTCAACGGGATACTGGTGCTTTTGGCAAAGCTCCAGCAGCTGGCTCTTGTAGTTTGTATTCTCAACAGCGAGCGTGTCAAGAGAAACAAGCTTTCCTAAGACTTCCTGCTCGATGAAGCGATAGCAGTATTTGTAGCCTCTGTCGATGCAGATCGCTCCGATGAGTGCTTCAAAGGCATTTCCCAAAAGATAGCTGTTGTGTGTCACATTGCCGACGGATGTCTTCACAAGGGCATTTATTCCTATCTCGTTAGCAATGCGGTTGAGCGTGTGGCGCTGGACAATAGCGCTGCGGGCTTGTGTGAGAAAGCCTTCGTGCTTCTCGGGGAAATGCTTGTATAGTATTTCGGCAGCGACAGACCCTAGCACAGCATCGCCCAGGTATTCAAGCCTTTCGTTGTTTCGGCTTTTCTCTTCGCTTTCCCTGCCTGCCATCGAACGGTGACGGAAGGCTTCGCGGTAGATGTCGGTATGATGGGGGAAGAACCCCAATAAATGCTTCAACTCCCGACAAAACTGTTTGTCGGGAGTGAGCAGATAGTAGATATAGTCAACGAGAATCAATACTTCTTGAAAATCGCTGTGGCATTATGCCCTCCGAAGCCGAAGTTGTTGGTGAGGGCTGCACGCACCGTGCGTTGCTTGCTTTTGCCAAAAGTGAAGTCGAGGTTATAGTCGATATTCTCGTCTTTGTCCTCCGGATCGTGGTTGATGGTAGGAGGAACGACGTCGTTCTTTACAGCCAGCACGGTAGCGATAGCCTCTATGGCTCCCGCAGCGCCCAGCAGATGGCCCGTCATAGACTTCGTTGAGTCGATGCTAAGCTTGTAGGCGTGTTCTCCGAAGACGGAGAGTATGGCGTTCACCTCGCTTACGTCACCTACGGGGGTTGACGTTCCGTGCGTGTTGATGTAGTCGATGTCTTCGGGCTTCATGCCGGCATCTTCCAGCGCTTCCTGCATTGCTCTCACTGCTCCCAGGCCTTCGGGATGGGATGCCGTCATGTGATAGGCGTCAGCTGTGAGGCCTGTGCCAACCAGCTCGGCGTAGATCTTTGCTCCGCGGGCTTTTGCGTGCTCCAGCTCTTCCAGCACGAGGATGCCTGCACCTTCACCCAGCACAAAGCCGTCGCGGCTTGCGCTGAAGGGGCGCGATGCTGTCTCGGGGCTGTCGTTGCGAGTACTCAAGGCGTGCAAGGCAGCAAAGCCTCCCATACCGGCTTTGGTAACAGCTGCCTCAGAACCTCCGGTAAGCATTGTGGTAGCTTTCCCCATGCGGATGAGGTTGAAGGCATCGGAGAGGGCGATAGTGCTGCTGGCGCAAGCGGCTGTGCACACGTAGTTGGGTCCTGCCAATCCGTAACGGATGGAGATGATGCCGGATGACATGTCGGCAATCATCTTAGGCACGAAGAAGGGAGAGTAACGGGGACCGTCCTCTTCGTGGAGGGTGTTCTCTGCAACTGCCTCCTGGAAGTACCCTACGCCTCCTACGCCTACGCCCAGCACCACGCCGATGCGGTTCTTGTCCTCTTCCTCAAGGTTGAGGCCCGAATCCTGCAGGGCTTCCTGTGCGGCAGCTACGGCATAGTGCACGAATTTGTCAAACTTACGTGCATCTTTCCTGTCGAAGTAGTTTTCCACTTGGAAGTCTTTCACTTCGCAGGCGATAGCCGACTTGTACAGCGTGGGGTCGAAATATGTGATGCGAGTAGCTCCGCTCACGCCCTTCAGAAGATTTTCCCAGAAGGTCGGGACATCGTTGCCGATAGGTGTTACGGCACCAAGTCCGGTTACAACAACTCGTTTCAGTTCCATAATTATTTAAAGGTAGTGATAAACAACAAAGAAGCCATGTGTCGACATAGTCCTATAGGGGAAAGTCGACGCATGGCCTTGAAAAATCAGCTCTCAGCTATTATTCCTTGTTAGCGGTGATGTAGTCAACAACGTCCTTAACGGTCGATATCTTTTCTGCTGCATCATCAGGAATCTGAAGACCAAACTCTTTCTCAAACTCCATGATGAGTTCAACGGTATCCAAAGAATCGGCACCCAGGTCGTTAGCAAAGTTTGCATCGAGGGTTACTTCGTTCTCGTCTACACCGAGCTTGTCAACAATAACAGCTTTTACTCTTTCTTGAATGTCTTCCATAAATCTTTTTCGTTATGGTAAATCACAACTCTCGAAAAGCCTTCAGGGGGATGTGTTTACCGGTTAATACTTTTATCTACTTTTCAAAGACGCTGCAAAGGAAGCAACTTTTCTCCGATTTTCAAAACAAAAATAGATAAAAAACGTTACATATTGCGCAACGGCCTATCCTTTGTGCGGAAATCGCCTCCTTAGATGAAGATGTAGCGCAGGATGAAGAGGATGGCAAGAATCCACATCACCACGCTGATCTTCTTGAAGTTCTCCTTGTGGAAGATGCCGGAAATGGCATTGATCAGCACGTAGGAAATCATACCGAGCATGATGCCGTGAGCGATGCTGTAGGTGAAGGGCATCATGGTAGCGGTGATGAATGCGGGAATTGCCTCCGAGTAGTCACCCCAGTCGATGTCGCGGATAGGAGCCATCATCATCACACCCACGATGATGAGCACGGGGCCCGTAGCAGCGCTGGGGATAGCAAGGAACAGGGGCGAGAACAGCAGCGACAGGGCAAAGCAGGCAGCGATGGTGAAGGCCGTGAGTCCTGTGCGTCCGCCTTCCGATACGCCAGAGGCGCTCTCAACATAGGTCGTCGTCGTGGAGGAGCCCAGGCAGGCGCCAGCCGTCGTAGCTACAGCGTCAGCCATTAGCACCTTGCTGATGCCGTCGACGTGTCCCTTCTCGTCTATCATGCCCGACTTCTCGGAAACACCTACGACGGTGCCGATGGTGTCGAACATATCAATGAAGAGGAACGTGAGGACGACAACCAGCATGTCCATAGACAGTATCTGCGACCATTCGAACTTGCAGAAGAGAGGAGCAACGGAGGGTACGGAGCCCACTACGCCGTTCAGATGCGTCACGCCCATGGGGATGCCGATGAGGGTGCTCACGATGATGCCGATGAGGATGGCTCCTCTCACCTTCAGCACTACCAGGATAGCCGTCAGGAAGAAGCAGATGAGTCCCAGTATCACTGCAGGCGTCTTGAATGCAGCCAGGTCTACCAGGCAGGCACCGTCGACAACGAATCCTGCATTCTGCAGTCCGATGAAGGCGATGAACAGTCCGATGCCGGCGCCGATAGCCTTCTTCAGCGTTGTAGGGATAGCGTTGACGATAGCCTCACGCACCTTTGTGGCAGAGAGGATGATGAAGATGACACCCTCGATAAGGATGGCGGTGAGTGCAAACTGCCAGCTGTAGCCCATTCCCAAGCATACGGTGTATACGAAGAATGCATTCAGGCCCATGCCCGGAGCCAGACCGAAGGGCTTCTTGGCATAGATGGCCATTACCAGCGTACCGATGATTGCTGCCAGCGCCGTTGCTGTGAACACAGCATCGTTGGGCATCGTCTCAAGGCTCTTGAAGATACTGGGGTTCACAGCCAGGATGTAGGCCATCGTGAGGAAGGTGGTGATACCTGCCAGTATCTCGGTTCTTACGGAATGTTTCTCGGGATCAAACCCGAACAGTTTTTGTAATGCCGTCATAACAATGAGATTGAGGTGTTAGAAAAGGAAGTTAAACGGGCTGTTTCTTAGAAGTTCCACTTCAGACCGAGGCAGGGATAGCAGGCGAAGCCGTAGTCCACGAAGTTGTAGCCGAGCTCTACCTCACCGCCGATGTTCAGGTTGGGGCAGCCGAAGTGCTGTCCTACAGCATACCATAGCTGAGGCTCGCTGAGGAAGGTCATCTCGGTATCTCCATAGACGCCGTTTGCATCGGCCAGGCTCTGATGCTGCCACCAGAGGTCGGCAAATCCCGAGAAGCGAAGGCCTGTCACGCCGAACAGATCCTGCAGTCCCCAAACGACTGTGAACTGCAGCGGCAGCTTCTGGGCGCAGTCGATGTAGTCCTTGTAGAGCACCTTCAGGTTCAGCGTGTTGTTGAAGTTGGCGCTGTGGAGGAAGTAGTCGATACCGAAGAGGAGGGCGTTGTTAACAGCGTAGTTGCCCAATCCGTTGCCAAAGGTGCCGAAGCCACCGTTGTATTCCCACTGGATGCTGAAGGGAGCAATCTCGCTGTCCTGCCAGAAGTTCCAGCAGCGGGCAATCTCGAAGTACGTTGCGTTGGGAGCGATGACCTTACCATCACCGTTACGCCAGTTGTAGTCGTAGTCGCAGAAGAAGAACGTGTTACCCCAGTTGTCGGCCTTGAACATCTCAAGTGTCGTCGTCTCGTGTCCGCGTCCGAAGTCGTAGAACATTTGCAGGTTTGTCTGAGCGCTTGCTCCGCATACGGCAGCCATGAGGACTGCAGCTGTCAAAAAGAATTTTTTCATAGTGGATTAGAAGATATGGATGAATAATAAATGAAATATGCTTAACTCTTGTTGAATGATGCTCTGGGCAAAAGGTGCGGGAGGGAGACCTCCCGCTCGTTATGCTTCCTTGCCCGGAGCGGGGTTGTTGGTAGCGTCGCCCAGGTTGGCCGAGGTGTCGCCCTTGATGTTCTTGCCGAACTCATAGGTGTTGCCCGGCAGGATGGCGTTCAAGATGATACCCACGAGGGCAGCCACAGCCAGTCCGCTCAGCGAGGTGAAGCCGAGGCTGATGGCATCGTTGGCACCGTACTTGATACCGATGGCGAGCACCAGGATGAGGGCAGCGATGAGCAGGTTCCTCGACTCGGTGAAGTCAACCTGGTTCTCCACGATGTTGCGCACACCCACAGCCGAGATCATACCGTAGAGCACCAGGCTCACGCCTCCGATGGTAGCGGTAGGCATCACGTGGATGACTTCGGCGAACTTCGGGCAGAAGCTCAGGATGATGGCGATGATGGCAGCGATGCGGATGACGCGGGGGTCGAAGACGCGCGTGATGTTGAGCACGCCCGTGTTCTCACCATAGGTGGTGTTGGCAGGAGCGCCGAAGAGCGATGCCAGCGAGGTAGCAAGTCCGTCGCCCATGAGGGTGCGGTGCAGACCCGGGTCTTCCAGGTAGTTGATACCCGTTGTCGACGAGATGGCGCACATGTCGCCGATGTGCTCAACCATCGTTGCCAGCGAGATGGGGATGATAGCTATGATGGCTGCCACTACCAGCCCCCAGTTGGGGTTGCTGAATACGGAGAAGGCGGTATCCTGCATCTGGAAGGGAACGCCCACCCAGGCAGCCTCCTTCACGGGAGTCCAGTCGACGAGTCCGCAGCAGGCAGCCACGATGTACGAGCCGATGACGCCCAGCAGGATGGGAACGATCTTTATCATGCCCTTGCCCCAGATGTTGCATACCACGATGATGGCTACTGCCAGCAGGGCTATCCACCAGTTGCTCTGGCAGTTGCTGATGGCGCTGCCCGAGAGGCAGAGGCCGATGGCGATGATGATGGGGCCTGTGACGATGGGCGGGAAGTACTTCAGCACGCGCTTCGGGCCGAAGAGCTTGAAGAGGCCTGCCAGGATGAAGTACATCAGTCCGGCGCAGAACACGCCGATGCAGGCGTAGGGCAGCGACTCCTGCAGCGAGAGGCCTTGGCCGGCGCCCATCTGGGTGACAGCAGCGTAGCCGCCCAGGAAGGCGAAGCTGGAGCCGAGGAAGGCGGGCACCTTCATCTTGGTGAGCAGGTGGAAGAGGAGCGTGCCGATGCCTGCGAAGAGCAGGGTGGCGGAGACGCTCAGTCCGGTGATAACAGGTACCAGTACGGTGGCTCCGAACATAGCAAACAGATGCTGGAAGCCGAGTACAGTCATTTTCACTTTCCCTAATTTACGGGCATCGTAGATGGGTTCGATTTGGGTTTTCATTGGCTTTGATAACTATTGGTAAAAAACTGAAATAACGTTCGTGGGTGTGGTATAAAAGACATCAAGCGAAATGCCGCGGGGCACTTCGCTTGATGCGTGGGGTTATTGATATTCCGACCAGTCGGTGAGTCGCATGTCGCCCTTCTTGGTGAGGGCTGTGTGCATGCCGAATGCCGCGTGCAGGTTGTGCGGGGTCTGTCCCTTCTGGCACAGCTTCAGGTAGTCCCACAGCAGCTGCTTGTAGTCGGGATGCGCGCAGTTCTCGATGATGAGCTTCGAGCGCTCCACGGGGCTCTTGCCGCGCAGGTCGGCGATGCCCTGCTCGGTGATGATGACGTTCACCGAGTGCTCGTTGTGGTCGACGTGCGACACGAAGGGCACGATGGCGCTGATCTTACCCTCCTTGGCCACACTCGGGCAGCTGAAGATGGAGATGTAGCCGTTGCGCGTGAAGTCGCCCGAGCCGCCGATGCCGTTCATCATCTTGATGCCGCCCACGTGCGTGGAGTTCACGTTGCCGTAGATGTCGGCCTCCAGCGCGGTGTTCATGGCGATGATGCCCAGGCGGCGGGCAATCTCGGGATTGTTGCTGATCTCCGACGGGCGGAGCACCAGCTTGTCCTTGAAGAAGTCGATGTCGTCGTAGATGCCCTGCAGGCACTCGTTGCTCACGGTGAGTGAGCAGGTGCTGCCGAACTTGCAGTGTCCCTCGCGGATGAGCTTGATGACGCTGTCCTGGATCACCTCGGTGTACATCTCGAAGGCGGGCACGCCCGGGTCGCTGCCGAGGGCGGCGAGCACGGCGTTGGCCACGTTGCCCACACCGCTCTGCAGGGGCAGGAAGGTGGAGGGGATGATGCCGCGCTTCATGTCGTGGATGAGGAAGTCAGCCACGTTGTGTCCTATCCTGTCGCTGATCTCGTCGGGAGCGGTGAACGCGCGTGCCTCGTCGGGACGGTGGGCCTCCACGATGCCGAGGACCTTCTTCGGGTCTATCTGCAGGTAGGTGGTGCCGATGCGGTCGGAGGGCTTGTAGATGGGTATCTCGCGGCGGTAGGGGGGATCGGCGAGCTCATACACGTCGTGCAGGCCCTTGGGGCGCGTGCCGTAGAGGGAGTTCAGCTCGATGATGATCTTGTCGGCCAGCTTGCAGGCCGTGGGCGAGATGCCGCCGGCGGCTGTCAGGTACACCTTGCCGTCGTCGGTGATGTCGCAGGCCTCGATGATGGCGATGTCCACCTTGCCCATGAAGCCATAGCGCAGCTCCTGTGCCATCTGGCTCAGCTGGAGGTCGTTGTAGGCGATCTCACCGTTGTTCACTGCCGTGCGGAAGTCCTTGTTGGTGGTGTAGGGTGCGCGGTAGCGGATGGCATGAACGCGCGAGAGGATGCCGTCGGTCGACTCACCGGTGCTGGCGCCCGTGAACACGCCTATCTGGTAGGGGCGTCCAGCCGCATGCTCGGCTTCGGCGATGTGTGCTATCTCGGGGGTTACTTCCTTGGGAACGCCGGCGGGCGTGAAGCCGCTCAGGGCGATGTTCATACCGTGTTTTACATAACTTGCAGCCTCGGCTGCCGTGATGAATCTGTATGCCATGTTCGTATTCGTTGTAAAAAATCCTCTGTTAATGTTGCCGCGAAGATATGCATTCAAAAACAGAAAAACAAGAAGAAAGTTAAAAAAAACGCATGATTGTTAATAACTTTTTTTTGCCGTTTTTTCACGCCCTTCTGAGGCACTATCAGCACATTTTCTTTGGATATTCCGAGCGAAAGTCTTACATTTGCGGCAACAAATCATCTGACCGAAAAAACATGGACCATTTTCTCCTTATCATAATTGGTTGCGCGCTCGCGAGCGCCCTGCTTGCCTTCCTTGTCACGTGGCTCGTGCAGCGCGGCAGG
>JAGAAS010000046.1 GCA_017615125.1 Bacteroidaceae bacterium | reverse complement strand
CAGTACGCCTCTGCCGTCGCGGGCGCTGTAGAGGTTGCTCCAGTCGAGGCCGTCGAAATAGGTGTAGTCGATGCTTGTGACAGGCTGTCCTTTGTAGAGTATCTCAAGGTCGACGTAGTTGCCCTCCTCGTTGATTTTGTTTACGCGCAGCCCGTTGAAAATAGCATTCATCTTCTCGGGGATATAGTTGATGAGCAGCTTGCCGCCGGGCGTAATGACTTCGTTTTCGTTGGGCAAGCTCTGAAGGAGGCAGTAGCCCCAATAATAGCAGCGGAGAGCATCGTCAATCTTTGAGCCGCGCTCGGCTTTCTCGGCGCTCGCTACCATGTCCATCAGTTTGTGCTTGCGGCTTTCGAAGATTTTTTCCACGTCAGTACGTTTCACGTAGCGGATCACACAGGCATTAGGTTCGTCGCTTATGATGACGCGTTCGGTGTTCTGCAACGTAGCCTGGGAGTAGGTGTTGACCACCATCTTGACGGCGGAGTTGACGTTGTAGTCGTTGCCGTTGATAAGGGTGGATGTGACGTCGGAATAGTCGCTCTGAACGGAAACGGAGATTTTGGTGATGAGGTCGCGGAGTGCCTCGTTGTCGGCTTCGCGCAACGATTCGCCACGTCCTTCTCCGAAGAGATAGTCGGGACTGTTCTTTATATCCTCAATGTCCTGAGCCGTGAGGGACAGAGAGAATAGAAGTGAAAATAGAATAAGGAAGATAGATGAAAAAATGACTCTGCTTTTCATGGCTATGCTTGTCCCTTGGTTATTGCTCGTCGTCGGAGGCCTCTTGGATAAAAGCGGAAATCTCTTCGGCATATTTACGGGCAGCTTCAGACTCTTTGGCTGCAGCCTCTAATGCGCGAATGCGGGCTTGCGAGGCTGCTTTAGGATCGACGATGTAATAGGTCTGCATCTCATAGACCTCGCCTTTCTTTCCATTCACGGTGCCCTTTATGGTGCGTATGATGGAATAGCTTTCCTTCAGCTCGCCCTTGATTTCCTGTTGAACCTTGGTTTCGAAGACCGAGCAGAAATGGGAAAACGACTGCGAGGGGTCTTCCTCGAAGTGCTGGTCGTCTTGTATGGCGCGTCCCTGGATTTCGCTGCCAGCCTGTTGGGCGTAACGCTGTCCGGCATCGGTTTGAGCCTGGATGCGAAGTATACGTTTGACGGGTGAAGTAGCTGTTCCCATGATGACAACGGCATCCTTGCCAAGCTCGTTGATTTTTTTGTAATGATTCATCAGCACGACATCGGCTGTGCGGTCGCTTCCGTAGATTTCCCAACCGCCTTTCTTGAGTTCCTTCTTTTTTGCCTTGTACTCTTTTTTCAGGGCTTTAGGCAGGGAATTACTCTCAGCATTCGAAGTCACGGGATAAACAGCCAACAGCATAAGCAGGAAGGCTAACTTCATGAATAGATTTTTCATATACTTACAATTTCAACGATACGTAAAAATAGTTGGGCGCAAATGTAGGCTTTTTTTCACAGATTACAAAGAAAGCGCTTCTTTTTAACAAGGAGAAGCGCTTTTTCTGTGATAGATTCATCATTATGTTATCGGAAGAAAAGGATGATGGCCACAATGGCAATGGCTAACCCCAGGAACTGAAGGGGGCGAATCTTCTCCCGGAAGAGGAGAATGCCTGCCAATGTGCCGAGAATGACGATTCCGATATTATAGAGCGGGAAGAAGGTGCCTGCCGGCAGGATGGTGAGGCTATGCAGAATGCTCCGGGTACAGCCGAAATTGGCAAGTCCTAAAAGCGCTCCTGCAGCCATCGCGCGCCAACTCCACGGGCTGCGCTGGCTTTTGGGGCGGAAAAGGATAACGAGCAGGCTGAGCAACGCCGCCATTAGGAAGATGGTGCCGGTGAGCGCCGTAAGCTGACGGCTGATAAGCGTGCTGTCGTCGCCACAATGGAGGGAAACGGTGTTCTGGACGGCTTTGAGTGAGAAGTCGGCGATACCGTAAAAAAGGAATACGAAAAAGAATAGCCAGTAGGCTTTCCGTTCCGTGGCTTTTTTCGACGAGCCGTCGGAGCCCCGGCCAAAGGCAATGATTGTCAAAGCGGCTATAACCAGTATGACGGGAAGCCACTGGGGGGCGGGACCTGCAAGGAGAATCCAGCTAAGAATAACGGGAATGATGAGGCTTGCACGGGCGGCTACCGTAGTGAGTGCTACACCACAATGGCGCGTGCTTTGTGCCATGACGATGAACCCGCTCATGAAAAAGAAACCTTGCAGTAACGCTAACCAAATCCAGCTTTGGGCAAAGGGATTGACAACAGAGGAGTCGCCTGTAAACTGCTTGATAAACAAAGGCACCCACGTCACAAACACTCCTGTCACGTAGTTGAACAGGATGGCCTGCATTGTGTCAATCCCTTTTCGTTGGCACACTTTGAAAACAACGGAGAACAGTGTGCCACAGAGCGCAGCAATGAGGAGGAAAACCATGCCAACAAACGCTTACTTTGCCGCTTTCACTTCCAGCGTGACGATGGATTTGGCAGGGAGGGTAACTGTCAGTTCGGACTTGTTCTTCTTGTCAATCTTTGCGCCAGAGAACGAAGCGGTCTTGACTTTCGACGGTTTTTCAAACGTGTTGTGGTCGGCGATGTTATCGGAGGTAAGGATTGTGCCCGTGACGGATTTGGCCTTTACGTCATCTAAGGAAATGGTAACCGTCTGCTTCTTTTCCAGGTCAACATTGGCTAACGAAATATGGATGAGTCCATCGCTGTCGCGCGAGGCGGTGGCAGAGAGCATGGGCAGGTGACGGAATGGCTCTTCGTCGCTGTTGCGTCCTGGGGTGAAGCGCTCGTTGCGAACATCCATTTGGTCGCAGGTGAGGTCGAAGGGAAGGAAAGTGGCATCCTGATGGGGGACGTACATCTTAAAGACGTAGTATGTGGGAGTGAGCACCATCTTTTCGCCCTTCGTCAGAATCATCGACTGGAGGACGTTGGCAATCTGGGCGATGTTAGTCATCT
>JAGAAS010000045.1 GCA_017615125.1 Bacteroidaceae bacterium | reverse complement strand
TTTCTAATTGACGGTTCGTCTTCTTCTCTACCCGACCCTACACGCACCATGGACCGCTCCCGGATCACCGGATTAGCAGAGGCGCGCAAAGGGCCGCTCTTGTACTACTTCGTCTGTATGGGAAACTTTTCAAAGATCGCTCTTCTCTGCCCTTCTCGAGGGGTCTTTGCAGGCTCCCTTTCGAAAAGCGGGTGCAAAGGTACTGCCTTTATTTCATACCGCCAAATATTTTTATCACTTTTTTTCAAGAAATTTTTCAAGAAAATCAGAAATGACTGATTTTCACGCTCATCATTTTTTCGCCTTTTCTGACGAAAGTCGGCGAAAGGAGCCATTTTCGGCAAACCAGATGCCAAACAAGACAAAAACGGTGCCGACAAGAGCAATGGGCGTAAGGGGCTCGTGAAGGATAAGGACGGAGCAGGTGAGCGACACGAGAGGCTGGCAGTACATGTAGTTACTGGCAACCACCAAATCGAGCTTCCGAAGAGCCATGTTCCACGAGAAAAAGCAGCCGAAACTTGCCACTACGCCCAGAAAAACCAGGTTTCCCCACACAACGGGCGACGCAAGTGCCGACAGATGTACCCCCTCCTTCCCCTGAATAAACACGATGGGCAACATCGTCAACAAACCATAGAAGAAAACCTTGCGCGTAAGGAAAAGGGTGTCGTAGCGGGCATTCAGCGGACGGAGCAACACGCTATAGACGGCCCAGCAGAGTGCTGCGCTGAAGGCAAGCGCATCGCCCAGAGGGTTCACCTCCACAAGGAAGTTTCCATTGAGCACCACAAACACCTCGCCCAACAGAGCCACCAGCGACCCGATGGCAAGACGGCGCGTCAGCTTTACCTCTTTAAATAATATAATAGTAAGAAGCGACGTCAGCAACGGAGTCACGCAGACGATGAGCGCCACGTTCGACGATGTGGTATAGGAGAGTGCCGTGTTCTCCGTCAGGAAGTAGAGCGAGCCACCCGTCACACCCAGCAGCACCATCCGAAACTCGTCCCACAACGTATCGGAAAGCCATTTCTTATGGCAGAAAGGGAGGATGCAGACGTAGGCTATCACAAAGCGCTCCATCATGATTTCGGGTGGCGTGAGGCCATGCACAAGCAGCACCTTCGTCGAGGCAAAGGTCGTGCCCCACACGATGATGGTTACCAACGCCACCACATGCCAAATCCAATGAGCCTTGCCCGAAACGCTTTTCTCTGCCATCGCTTTCCAAAAAATCGCGCAAAAGTAATGCTTTTCCACGAAGTTTTTCTTTTCTGACGAAGATTATTATTACTTTTGCGGGCAAATTCTGAATCAAATGGAAAAAACGTACAACCCCGAAACCCTCTGCGTGCAGGCTGGCTGGCAGCCCAAGAACGGCGAGCCGCGCGTTCTGCCCATCTACCAAAGTACCACCTTCAAATACGACGACAGCGACGAGATGGCCAAGCTGTTCGACCTTGAGAAGTCGGGCTACTTCTACACCCGTCTGCAGAACCCCACCAACGACGTAGTAGCCTCGAAGATTGCAGCTCTCGAAGGAGGTGTGGGCGCCATGCTCACCTCCAGCGGACAGGCAGCCAACTTCTACGCCACGTTCAACATCTGCGAGTGCGGCAGCCACATCGTCAGCACCAGCGCCATCTACGGAGGCACGTTCAACCTCTTCGCCGTCACGATGAAGAAGATGGGCATCGACGTCACCTTCGTCAATCAGGATGCCTCTGACGAGGAGTTGGAGAAGGCTTTCCGCCCCAACACCCGTTGCGTGTTCGGCGAGACCATCAGCAACCCGGGCTGCGAGGTGCTGGACATCGAGCGCTTCGCCCGTCTAGCACACAAGCACGGTGTGCCCCTCATCATTGACAACACCTTCGCCACACCCGTCAACTGCCGTCCCATTGAGTGGGGAGCCGACATCGTCACCCACTCCACCACCAAGTATATGGACGGCCATGCAGGTACCGTGGGTGGCGTCATCGTCGATAGCGGCAACTTCGACTGGGACGCCCATGCCGACCTCTTCCCTGGCCTCACCACACCTGACGAGTCCTATCACGGCCTCATCTACACCCAGCGCTTCGGCCGTGCCGCCTTCATCACCAAGGCTACCACCCAACTGATGCGCGACCTCGGCAGCATTCAGGCTCCGCAGAACGCCTACTATATCAACCTCGGTCTCGAGACGCTCCACCTGCGCATGAAACGCCATTGCGAGAATGCCCAAGCCGTAGCCGAATGGCTCCAACGGAACGACAAAGTGGCGTGGGTCAACTACAGCGGCCTGCACGACAGCCCCTACTACGCCCTCAGCCAGAAGTACCTGCCGAACGGCTCGTGCGGCGTTATCGCTTTCGGTCTGAAGGGAACGCGTGAGGATGCCATACGCTTCATGGACCGTCTGAAGATGATTTGCATCGTCACCCACGTGGCTGATACCCGCAGCTGTGTCCTCCATCCAGCCAGCCACACCCATCGTCAGCTCTCCGACGAACAGCTCCGCCAGGCCGGCATCGCCCCCGACCTCATCCGCCTCTCCGTAGGCATCGAGAAC
>JAGAAS010000004.1 GCA_017615125.1 Bacteroidaceae bacterium | reverse complement strand
CTAGGAGAAAAAAATTTTTTCCCTTCTTCATACGGCCGGCTTCTTTGAGCATATTTCTATGCTCTTCCTCTGTCGCGACTCACCATAGCTTGTACAAGCACAGCTCTGGCTTCGCTGCTCCATCGGTTCTCGAAAAAGGACTTTAGGGACTTTAAGGTCGTTAGGGACTTTAAGGTCGTTAGGGACTTTAAGGACTTTGGGGACCTTAATGTCTGGCTTTGCCGGTGCATCGGGAGAAGGGGACTGCGGGAGGGTGCCGCAAGCGGGGGAAAGGAAAAAAAGAACGGTGGGAATTAAACCCTTTGGGGTTTCGATAGTCTTATTATAGATTCGTATGTACATAAGGAAATCAGACTGAAATATGAAGAAACTGGTTGCGGCAACTCTCTTGGTTGCCTTGTCGTCGCTGTGCGCTCTGGCTCAGGGTACGGTAAAAGGAAAGGTTGTGGATGCGGAAACGCACGAAGCGCTGGGGTTTGTGAACGTGGCGGTGTCGCCCAAGGGCAGCACGCAGATTGCCGGCGGCGTAGCTACCGACCTTGACGGCAACTTCGAGATTGGCGGGCTGAAGGACGGCTCGTACGTGCTGACGGTATCGTTCGTGGGCTATGTGAACGCCACGCGCGAGTTCTCCATCACGAAGAGCACCCCGCACGTCACCCTGAAAACCATCCGCCTCGCAGAAGACGCGAAGACGCTGGGCGAGGTGGAGATTACGGGCATCCGCTCGCAGATGAAGTTCGAGATTGACAAGAAGGTGTTCAACGTCGACCAGGCCATTGCTGCCGCAGGAGGCTCGGCATCGGAGCTGCTTGAGAACATCCCCTCGGTGGAGGTGGACAACGAAGGGACGGTGAGCCTGCGCGGCTCGGAGAGCGTCACCATCTGGATAAACGGCAAGGCGCAGGGGCTGAACAGCGACAATCAGGGCTCCATCCTTGAGCAGCTGCCGGCAGAGAGCATCGAGCGCATCGAGGTCATCACCAATCCCTCGGCCAAATATAGCCCCGAGGGCACCGTCGGCATCATCAACATCGTGCTGAAGCGCGACCGCAAGGCGGGCTACTACGGCAGCCTGCAGTTAGGCTCGGGCGTCATCCAGAGCGGCGACGACTTCGCGTGGGGCGGAGGGCGCACAGGCGCCAACATCAACTACTCGAGCGGCATCCTCGACGCCTACGCACAGGTCAACTACCGCGGGCACCGCAACATTGGCTACAGCAGCAGCTACCGCGAGAACCTCGACGCCGCAGGCAACGCCCTCTCCTACCTCGACCAGACGGGGCGCAACAGGATGGGCGGCGACAACTTCTTCGGCCGCTCGGGCCTCACGTGGCATCCTACCGAGAACGACGACATCTCGCTCGACCTCATGGCCATGAAGGGAGGGCGCGACAACACCAACACCATCGACTACACCAGCCACTTCGGCACGCGCGACAACGTGGGAGACCTCATCTACGACAGGAAGCGCGCTACCGCAGGCAACGACGACTCGCACATGCTGAACGTGCAGATGGGATACAAGCACCTCTGGCGCACCGACCACTTCATCGACCTCACCGTGAGCCGCGGGCAATGGGAGAGCGACAACCACAACATCTACGACCAGACAACCTGGTTCCCGGGAAGAACCGTCAGCTCGTACCAGAACCAGTTCTCCAACATCCGCAACAAGGACTGGGAGGCACAGGCCGACTACGAGAACAAGCTCACCGAGAACCGCAAGGTGGAAGCCGGCTACAAGGGCACCTTCGGCAGGGAGAACACACCCATGCACACGTATAACGACAAGGAGGGCCTGAGCGAGATCTTCGGCCTCTACAACCGCTTCATCTACAACTCGTCGAACCATGCCTTCTACGGCACCTACAGCGACAAGCTCTGGCAGAAGCTCGGCTACCAGATAGGCTTCCGCGGCGAGTGGTACAGGGTGAACGCCCAGTCGGAGACGAAGAACGCCGCGGGCGACATCGTGCTCGGCAAGCCCATCAGCAAGAACATCTTCCACCTCTTCCCCAGCGCCTTCCTCAGCTACGAGCTGCCCAACAACAACGAGCTGCAGCTCAACTACACCAACCGCGTGCGCCGTCCCTGGGGAGGCATGCTCAACGACTTCAAGAACATCACCGACTCGACGAACATCTCGTTCGGCAACCCCAACCTGAACCCCGAGTACAGCCAGTCGTTCGAGCTCAACTACATGAAGACCTGGGAGAACCACGTGCTGAGCATCAGCAGCTACCTGCGCCACAGCGACGACATCATGCAGCGCATCAGCTACCTCGACAACGGCATCATGTACTCGACGAGCGTGAACGTCGCCTCGTCCAACTCGACAGGCGTCGAGATAGTGGGCAAGAACCGCTTCTTCAGCTGCCTCGACCTCACCTCCACGCTCAACCTCTTCTACTACCAGCAGGACGGCTTCGCCTATACCTACACCAACCACGAGACGGGCAACTCCTTCGACGTCACCGGCGACCCCACGAGCAGCTTCTCGTGGAACTTCCGCATGATAGCCAGCGTGAAGCTTCCCAAGAGTTGGAGCGGGCAACTCACGGGCATGTACCGCTCGGGACGCGCCAACGCGCAGGGCTACAGCCGCGCAGGATACGGCGTTGACTGCGGCATACGCAAGCAGTTTGCCGACAACAAGTGGAGCATCGCCATCAACGCCCGCGACCTGCTCGACAGCCGCGCCTGGCGCAACACCACCTGGGGCGACGGCTTCTACCTGGAGAGCGTCAACCGACGCGGAGGACGGCGCATCATGGCCACCATCACCTATAACTTCGGCAACATGAAGGCAAAGAAGAAGGGACGCGAAGACGGCGAAGGCGGCGGAGGCGACGACGACAGCGACAGCGGCGACAACTCGGGAGGCGGCTTCGGAGGAGGCTTCGACGACTAAGGGGAAAGGCACGCTCCCCCGGGAAAGCCCAATCAACGGGAAAGGCACACGCGCTGAGCGAAAAGCGGTGTGAGGAGCACAGCCCGCAACCCTTCGCAAGCCTCGCTGCAGCTCGCGAGAGGCCCCGTTCATCAGGCATAATTATGAAGAAAGAATACGGCGAGATTCTTTCTTCATAATTTCTTTTTCCTTTTCGAGCAAAAATAGTACCTTTGCAAAAAATTTACGAGAACCAGTCATTCACTATGGAAAGAAGACTCTACATCTATAATACCCTGTCGCGCCGCAAGGAGCTCTTCACGCCCCTCCACGAAGGGCACGTCGGCATGTACGTCTGCGGGCCTACCGTCTACGGCGATGCACACTTGGGCCACGCGCGCCCGGCCATCACGTTCGACATCGTGTTCCGCTACCTGCAGCACCTCGGATACAAGGTGCGCTACGTGCGCAACATCACCGATGTGGGACACCTCGAGCACGACGCCGACGAGGGTGAGGACAAGATTGCAAAGAAAGCCCGCCTCGAGCAGCTGGAGCCTATGGAGGTGGTGCAGTACTACGAGAACCGCTACCACAAGGCTATGGAAGCCCTCAACGTGCTGCCTCCCAGCATCGAGCCCCACGCCTCGGGACACATCATCGAGCAGATACAGCTCGTGAAGGACATCCTCGCCAACGGCTATGCCTACGAGAGCGAGGGAAGCATCTACTTCGACGTGCCCAAGTACAACGAGGACCATCGCTACGGCAAGCTCTCGGGACGCAACCTACAGGACGTCATCAACACCAGCCGCGACAACCTCGACGGGCAGCAGGAGAAGCACAACCCCGTCGACTTCGCCCTCTGGAAGAAGGCGCAACCCGAGCACATCATGCGCTGGCCGAGCCCCTGGAGCGACGGCTTCCCCGGCTGGCACTGCGAGTGCACCGCGATGGGAAAGAAATACCTCGGCAGCCACTTCGACATTCACGGAGGAGGCATGGACCTCGTCTTCCCGCACCACGAGTGCGAGATAGCACAGGCCGTCGCCAGTCAAGGGGACGATATGGTGCACTACTGGATGCACAACAACATGATCACCATCAATGGGCAGAAGATGGGCAAGAGCCTGGGCAACTTCATCACCCTCGACGAGTTCTTCAGCGGCAACAACAAGGCGCTCCCGCAGCCCTACAGCCCCATGACCATCCGCTTCTTCATCCTCATGGCCCACTATCGCAGTACCGTCGACTTCAGCAACGACGCCCTGCAGGCCGCCGAGAAGGGCATGCAGCGACTCATGGAGGGATGGAACAACCTCGGGCGCATCACACCCTCCGAAGCATCCACCATCGACGTCAGCAACCTGCGCGAGCAGTGCTACGAGGCCATGAGCGACGACCTGAACACCCCCATCGTCATCAGCCACCTCTTCGACGCCTGCCGCCAGATCAACCAGGTGCTCGACAAGAAGGCCACCGTCAGCGCCGACGACCTGCAGGAGCTCACCGACGTCTTCCGCACCTTCCTCTTCGACATCCTCGGCATGCGCGAGGAGAGCACCGACGGGAACGCCGCACGCGAGGAAGCCTACGGCAAGGTCGTCGACATGCTCCTCGAGCAGCGCGCCATCGCCAAGGCCAACAAGGACTGGGCCACCAGCGACAAGATACGCGACGAGCTCACCGCGCTCGGCTTCGAGATCAAGGACACCAAGGATGGTGCCACATGGAAACTCAACAGATAGGTGTACCCTCCGTCCAAGAACAACGATGAAACATCTCCACATCCGCCTCCATCCCGCCGGCATAGCCCTGCTCCTCATGCTCACCCTTCTCTCGTGCCGCGACGGCAAGACGTCCAAGAGCCCCTCTGAGCCCGCGACGGTCGTCAGCGTGCCCACGTTCATCGCCGACAGCGCCTACCGCTATGTCGCCCTGCAGTGTGCCTTCGGCCCGCGCGTGC
Source organism: Bacteroidaceae bacterium (assembly GCA_017615125.1). Lineage (GTDB taxonomy): Bacteria > Bacteroidota > Bacteroidia > Bacteroidales > Bacteroidaceae > UBA1189. Next base: position 24 of record JAGAAS010000004.1, on the reverse strand, counting down.
CCGGCACCGACGCCCACCGCGCCT
>JAGAAS010000044.1 GCA_017615125.1 Bacteroidaceae bacterium | reverse complement strand
CTTCATCAATGATGGTATATGTGAGTTCTTCTGTTTGTTTGTTGCGATCAATCTTCATACCCTTAATTGTTTCATCGAGTGGCAACATCCAACGACGGAGGTCCCAGAAACGTTTATTTTCAAAGCACAATTCAAGACGACGCTCGTTACGAATGAGATCGGTCATCTTGGCTTGATCATCGGCGCATTCTTCAAGATAGATGTCGCCTTCTGGAAGCGCCATTCCAATCTCGTTTGTTGCTAGTCCTGCACGCTTACGGATTTCCTTGATAACATCGTAAGCGGTAAAACCTATTCCTGTTGGATCTCCTTTGGGTCCCCATGCATCGTTTGCTGCTTCTGCATAAGCAAGGAACATCTCAGTATAACGGATGCGCGGATAGATGTGCTGCTGCTCGATGAGCGAGCTTGACAGAGGACTGACATCATCACGGAGGAGCTTTTTTAGGTAATAGCCTGTGCGTGTTGAAGTGTTAATGCTGTTAATGTTGTCGTCAGTCTCATTTTTATCGTTAGGATAGGTGCCTGTTATAATAACGGTTCTTCTGTATGTTGTGCCGTTATAGAGTATATCATCGGAAAGACGCGGATCACGGTTTGCGTAAGGGTCATTTGGATTATAACCAGAATTAGGATCACTGATGGGACGACCGTTACGCATGGGGAAAGCGTCAACGAGATTCTGGGATGGATTAACGCGACCATTTCCAAACAATGTTGGAGGGAAGTTATCCCTTTCTTGTTCAGCGTTCTGATGATATTCTTCGCGCCAGAGAATCTCAGCAAAATCTGACATGTTGTTAAGCTTGGTCGTGTTCTTGTACCAGCAGATGTTCCCTGTCGTGTCAAATCCATCTAACCCACCAATGCGCTTGAGTACGTTTGCACAAAGAAGAGCGGCCTCAGCAGAGGTCACACCGCTTTGGTCGCGGAAAGCAGGACTTGCTGCGAGAAGGGCGACTTGCGCCTTCACCGCTTCAGCTATCCTACCGGACATGAGACCTTTCGCGCTGGCACCAAATACGAGGTTATAGGCGGCCTTTTGAGCGCCAAGAGCCAGGTATTTTTCAGGGACTGTACCACCATTATCTTCCAAGTTCTCATAATCTGCGGGGAGAAGGGCCATTGCACTGTCGCAGTCGGCGAAGCACTGCTTCACGCAGTCAGCAAAGGTGGCGCGAGGCTGGTTGAAGTCAGAGCTGCCGTCTTCAGGGGTGGTAAGCAAGGGTACACCATAGAGAACTCCATCGTCGGCATAGCCACCATGAGCCTGAAGCAAATAGTAATAGAAGACGGCCCGAAGACCAAAAGCTTCGCCTTTCAAACGATCAATGAACATATGCTGCTTTGACCTTGCACTTGGTGCCCACTTCACCTTTTCAACTTTCGAAAGAAAGAGATTGACATACTGGATGCCATCCTTGCAATTGTCCCATTGGGAAACCGGGTTATTGTCTGAAGCCCATGTGCCGGTTGCCATATTCAGGAAATTGCTGGTTGTCAAATTAGTCACAGCGTCATCTGTGGCGATGTCGGTTTGAGTGGTGGTAATATATGGAAGGCGGTCATAGCCGTACATTAGCAGGCCATGCGCATACTTAGACTCCTCGTACATGGCATCCTCCTGACGATTGTTCTCATCTGCAGGCTCAAACATGTCTTGGCATGAGCAGATGGCAAGGAGACCTATAAAATACAATATAACGTTTCTTGTTTTCATTCTATTATCTTTTATTAGAGGGTTACCTTAACGCCGAGATTATAGAAACGGGTCTGTGGCGCATAGCCAACGGTTGTCTCCATCAGTTTGCGATTCTTTGAGATAGTGAGGAGGTCGTTTCCGTTCACATAGATGGAGAGGGCGTTTACTACCTTTCCTTTGAACTTTTCCTTAGGGAAGTCGTAAGTAAGCTGAACCTTGCGGATGTTGAAACGGTTGGTACTAAAGAGCCAGAATGTAGATGGTGCCTCGTTGTTAGCCGAACCCAGTGTCGTGAGACGAGGATGAGTGGCCACATCCGCTGTTTCTGGGGTCCAACGACCACGTACATTAACAGAATACTTGGCCTCTCCGCTCATAAAATAGTAACTACCGAAGCCTGTGTAAACTTTATCTTCCTGCCTTCCCTCTGGATTATTATAATAATAGTTGTTCATAACGCTTTTAGCACCATACTGCCCGTTGCCGAGCGCAAAGAGCGTAAAGTTCCGATACTTAAGAGTGAGGTTCGCACCCAGAGTGACAGGAGCGCCATAGGTACCGCTCTTGCCAAGATAAACCAAATCTTTGTTATCAAGGACATTGTCGTTATTCACATCCTCGTACTTCAAGTCACCAGGCTGGATGGTACCTCCAATCTTTGGCGTGGGGAGTTCACTCTTCAACGTGTACTTGCCTGTACCCTCATTGTAATTAAAATCGCTAACAGAGTAGAATCCCAAGCATTTGTAGCCCCACATGGCATCAAGAGGACGTCCTTCTGTCTTTTGGTAATCATACTCTACTAATTCATCATATTTAGCGTATTTTGTCTGGAGATAAGTTCCGACAATTCCAAGAGTGGTGTGAACCTTACCCAACTGCTTCTGGGTAGTTACACTGAAGTCAAGACCCTTACGGTTCTGAATGTCATTGTTGATTGCCGGCTTGAACGAACTTCCGGAAAGACCACCTTGAAGGTATGAAGGGAATATGGTGGGATTTTGGATAATGAAGCCGGACATATCCGTGTTGAAGAATGTGAAGTCGGTGGAAAGAAGTTTGTTGAAGAACGAACCACGAAGACTTACTGAATACTCTTTGCGATGAATGAAGTCAAGGGCAGGGTTCTTGCTCATTGTAGAAAAAGTGCGGTCTGTGCTTGTTACTTCATTCCATTTGAAAGAACCACCAGCGGTCGACCACAGAGCATCGTAGAGATAGAAGTATTTGCTGCCCATGTAGACGTCTATATCCTCGTTCAGATTGCTGTATGAGGCACTGAGCAACAAATCATCAACGCTACTTCCCTCCATGAAAGACTCTTTGGCTATGTTCCAACCGAGCGTGAAAGAAGGTGATAGGGCATCTCTATTGCCTTTAGGCAGACGGGCAGAATGTACACCAGCCAACGACAGGTCGGCAAAGTAACGGCCCATGTAGTCGTATCCAGCCTGAAGACCTACGTTGGCATTTGCATACCGATGATATTCACCACTAGCAGTTGTCGTATACATGTTTGCGAGAAGCATACCTGCTACATGATGCTTGCCTGAGAATGTACGGTCATAGTCAAAATGCCCATTCCAACTGATTGTCTGACGATAGGCAGAGTTTGACATACTCATGTTACCAGTCACGACTTCGTCGTTCTGCTGGGTAATGCCTACAATAACGTCTTTCGAATTATAGTTACTCCATGTGGGGATGAACACAGCGTACTTGTTGTCATAGGAAAGGCCGTATTTTGCCGCATAGTCAATAGAAAACAATGTCTTGAAGGACAAACCCTTCACGAACTTGTTCATATCATAGTCGATGCCTGCATCGAATTGGAACTGCCGACTGACATCTCTTGTCCTACCACCAAAGTAGCAGTCAGCAATGGCATTTGTCATAGTAGCTTTTGTGCCACCGGGGAAATATTTGCCGTCAAGAAGGTTGAGAGACTTGCCCAGGATAGCAAGAGCCTTAGAAGCATTAGGGTCAACCATATCAATATCAATCAATGGCGCTGCGTTTTCAGGAAAGTTAGGTCGCATGGTCGCTGCCTCGCCCCAGAAATCACCCTTGTTCTTGTTGGCATTATAGAATGTAGCACTTGCATTGGCATAACCCTTGACGAGTCTGTTGATAACGAGATCTACGTTGCCGCGTACGCTGAAACGGTCTGTGTAATTCTCCTTTGCCAAGCCGAAGTTGAGAAGATCTTCAAGGCGATAGTAATTGATATTCGTATAGAAGTGGGCACGAGCGCCACCGCCCTGTATCTCCAATGTACCTTCAGAACGATTATATGCTTTACGGATATACTCGTCTGAATAGTAGTTTACGTTTGGATAGCGATAGGGATTAATACCTGCAGCATGATTGTAGATATCCATCTGGGTATACTTTGGATCAAGTCCGTCGTTAACGCGGGCTTCGTTGTAGAGTTTCATGTACTCGGCAGAACCGAGATACTCGGGGAACTCCTTTGCTACATGAAAGCCGGTGTTCGCGTTAGCCTTGATCTGAAGGCCGTCAACCTTACCTCGCTTGGTGGTAATAAGGATAGCACCCTTTGCACCCTTTGCTCCGTAGAGCACCACAGCCTGTGCACCCTTGAGAAAGGTTATCTGTTCGATTTCTGAGGGAAGCACGTTGTTTGACGGACGCTTCACGCCGTCAATTATGACGACCGGAAGGTTGCTGTTGTCGTTATTGTCAAGTCGGTCATTGTCCATACCCCAAAGGTTGTTGCCGTTCCATCCGCCGACAAGAGCATACATGTCTTCAAGGCTACTCATCGTATAGTCCTTGGCTTGCAGCTCTTCCATATCTACATAGGAAATACCTCCGAGGAGTTGGTCGGCATCCTTGTCGCGGAAAGCAACATGAACTTTCTTTTTGGCCAGAGTTGAATCAACGCCGTCGGTAATCTCGTAGGCGGTCTGGGCATTGACCGTCAGCGACGATACAGCAAACATGGCAAAGAGAACTATGTTTGTTTTCATCTTTTTCATAAAATTGTATCTTCAATTTTAATCTTCATATTTCAATCTTCAGTCTTTACCATCCTGGATTTTGATCAAATCCTACGTAAAGGTAAGTATCTTTGTCAGGAAGAGGGAACCAATAGTGCTTTGATTCCAGACGACGGGTAATCAGTTCTTCTTTGTGGAAGTTTCCTACCAATGCGTCCTTCGGATCATGGCTCTTGAACCAGTCGGCCGTTTCCAAGCGTTCAAACTCATGAGAGTATTTCACTGTGTATGGAGGCTCGGTTAGGAGGAGCCAACGCTGAAGGTCGCACCAGCGGAAGCCTTCAAAGGAAAGCTCCACAGCACGTTCGCGACGCACTTCATCCATGAAGGAGTGATTCTCGGTATTGATAAAGTTGGCTGGTACATGCTCCATTGGATAATCAGAAGAGTTTACACGATCCCGAAGCGCATTGATGGCATCAACAGCAGACAGTGAAGGACAGTATTCAGGCCGTTCCTTCAGGTCATTCACATTCTTTGCAATAGCGGTTCTTGCCTCAGCATACATGAGATAGATGTCAGCAAGGCGCATGTAGGGGAGATAGCAATGGAAGGGGGCTCCACCATCCCATGCCTCATACCATCTGTCTCCTTCATTACACTGATGTGGAACAAGTTTCTGTATGAAATAGCCCGTGCTGCTTCCATCAACAATTCCACGCATGGCGCCGTTTGTGTAAAGGGTGCAATACTCATGTTTCTTTTGGGCTGAATTTAAGCGTTCTGTATTGAGAACATAGTGGAAACCGTCAAATATGATATCGTGATAGAATCGTGGATCGCGATTCTTAAACGGATGTTCCGGATCCCAACCAGCTAGCGGGTTCAGCTTATATTCACCATTCTCTACAAGATATATCGGCTGTCCGTTCGCCATTCCATATTGGTCGACGAGGTTGGCAGTCGGGTGGTGTATGATGACGTCATGAGCCACGAGTTCTTCAACCTTTGGACCGAATACCTTCGAGCAGTTCCAGTTGGAAGTATTTCCATCTGGAGAAAGGCCACGGAAAATGGCCTCGGTAGAACCAGGAAGGAGCCAACTCTGATTGTAGGAATAGAAGATGTCAGAATAATTAGACTCGGAATTCTCATCACGTACGTGGTCGTAGATGTTTGAATACTTGTATTCTGCAAGCTTGTAGCTGACCGTTCCTTTGTTTACCATATCCAGAGCCTTTCCGAGAGTTTCGGCGGCCTTCTTACAATACTCAATATCGTAATCATAGGTCTTGCCATTGGAACTTGCCCCCAATAGTTGGGCAATGCCGCCGTTCTTGGTCTTCTCCATCTCCTTCATGAGAGGTGATCCTGCCCAGAGATAGCATTTGCCAAGGTAACAAAGCGCCATAAATTTATTGATGCGGAGATCGTTTTTCCCCGCTGTCTGCATTCCAGCCAATGTTTCGTCCCAACCCTGAGGATCCGCTGGGAGAAGGCTGGCAGCTTTTTCGAAGTCTGCCGCACAGCGATCTGCACATTCCTGGAAAGAAAGACGGGGCAGTTCTGGAATCTCATCAGCCTTAAAAGCTTCGTCTATATACGGCAAGCCACCGAAGTAGCACATCAGCTCGAAATGCCACCATGCACGGAAGAAGTACAGCTGTCCGAGCAACAGGTCACGCTCTTCGTCTGTTCCAACGAGTGATTTAATATTCTCAATGCCCATATTGCACTTACGAATGCAATACCATGAGTTCGTCCAGAACGAGCTTCTGGAACCATTCATGTACCAATTCCCGTTCCTCCACCAGTTGCGATAGTTGCCCAGGTCCACCTGATGATCCATGTGTGCATAGCCATCCGTTGTCGCGTTGTGAACAGCGTCATCGCCTAAATTCCATGATGTGCACCAGTTGATTTTCTCCTTATCAGGAATTAAGTTATATATCTCTTCAATATATCCCTGGAAGTTGCGATAGTTCTTGAAAGCCTCGTCCTCTGCCACGATTGACTCCGGGTCTTTTTCGAGCCATTCGGTGCAGGATGTGAAGGTAATACCCCCAGCCAGGAAGAACAATGAACACAACAAATATGATTTAATGCTATTGTAGTACTTCATAGGTATACGCAATTAAAGGTAAAGCTTAAATCCGAAGTTATAACGTCTGACTGTCGGGTAGGCACCGCCGCCGCCACTCCATCCAAAGTTGCTCTCGCGGTCGTCAGGCATCTTTGTAATAAGGAAAAGGTTGTTGCCGTTCAGATAGACCTTCAGGCTTGTGAAGCCAAGATTCTTTACCCAGCCCTTCGTCCATGTGTAGGCGACTTCCACGTTCTTCAAACGGAAATAGGAGCCATCGAAGAGATATTGTGTACCATCGTTATAGGAAACCTGGGTGGTGAAGCGTGGTACGACCACCTGACCTGTTCCGTCTACTGGATTCCACCAAGTTCCGTTGTCATATACGGTGAGAAGTCCATTGGTGAAAGAAGCGAGACCTACGTCACGTGTGACGCCCGTAACTCCATAGAGCTGAGCAAACGCACTCCAGCCCTTCCATTCCCAGCCGAGAGTGGCATTATAGGTGTGCTCGGGGGTTCCCGTGTAGCCGTAAGGAGCCTGGTCGTTTGTCTCGTCCACCTTACCGTCGCCATTGAAGTCGACGATATAATGGTCGCCGATGAGCACGTGCTCGTCGTTCGCATCACGTTCAGGTGCACTGTAGAGTTCGTCGTAGGTACCAATGAAGCCGTTATCGATGAATGAAACATATTGTCCCTGGGAATACCCCTGCGCCTTGCGGTAGGCAGGAATCAGTTCGGGGTCATCCTTTAAAATAATTACGTTATGCGCGTGTGTGTAGTTGGCGTATGCCCAGAAACGCATACCATTTGCTATTACTTTGTTGAATCGTAGCTCAAGCTCGAAACCAGTATTGCGAATTTTACCCTTATTTATATCCGGGGTTTTGGCTGCACCATAGTACGAGGGCACTGAACGATCACCTCCGTAGATAAAAATGTCATAACGGTCGTCGCGGAACAGGTCGAAACTACCTGTGAACATACCGCCGATGAAGCCATAATCAAAACCGAGGTTTTTCTTCGATACGGTTGCCCAACGGAGGTCGGGGCTGGCGATGCCTGCTTCTTTGTATCCAGTGAAAGGACTGTTGGAAAGATCAAGACCCATCGTATAGGGACCTATGACCTGCCAGGTGGTCAGGTAAGCCCAGCGATCACCTGCGCTATCGTCACCAATCTCACCGATAGAGCCGCGTATCTTGAGCATGTCGATAATCTTCTTCTCCTTGAACCAGCTCATGAACTTCTCTTCCGAAATCATCCATCCGGCTGCTCCTGAGCAGAAGAAGGCGAAGCGGTTGTCGGGTGAGAACTTCTGCGAACCGTTGTATGCTCCGTTAAACTCGGCAAAATACTTGCTCATATAGTCGTATGTGGTACGGAACACCCAGTCCTCGCGACGGAACTCCAGGTCGGCATTACCGGCGTTGATACGACGCTTCCAGTTACCCATTGCAGACATGTTATGAAGACCGAGTTGTCTGCCCCAGTAGAGTTGGAGCGACATTTCCGTTGCGCGGCTCGTAGAACCAATGTTACCTGCTTGAGTGGTCCAGTCGCGGCTTTCATAAAAGTCAAAGCCGGTTTTGGCCTGATTATCATGTTCCCAAATAAGGGTACCGTTCTCAGGGATAATGTATGCGTTCTTCACTGTGTGCACGTCGCTGATACCGCGGCCCGTCTCGTTGAACTGGTTGTCCCAAGAGATTGTACCGTGTGCTGAGAGGCCCTTTGTGATGAAATCGAGTTTCTGGTCAAGCGAAAAGTCGGTGAAGATGCGTGTGTATGTTTTTAGCTCATAGCCCTGGGTGGCTATCTCCATAGGCGAGTTCGTGACGTTGGAGATTAACGGATAGTAGCCCCAAGATCCATCGGAGAACTTAACAGGGAAGAGGTTCGGCGCCATACCGTAGGCACTAGCCCATTTCTGCTGTTGGAACCATTCGCCGGTATTGTTGTAATAAAGACGAGGAGCTTTCTGTTGAGCATTGGAGCCTGCCAGGTTGACCCTGAACAGGGTTGTCTTCGTTACTTGGAAGTCAAGATTGGAACGTACATTCAAACGATTGTATGAATAGCCGCCTTCATATCCCTGAAGGTTATCCCAGATCCTCGTCATGTCACCTTCGTTCTGGAAGTCGAACGCCACGAAATACTTTACGTACTCCGTACCTCCGGAGAAATTGAGGTTCGTGTTATAGGACAAGGCGGTATTTTTGAACATCTCATCCTGCCAGTCAACGTTTGGATAGCGTTCAGCCTGACTGTAGTCGCCAAGATAGTTGCCCTCAGCGTCATAGTTCGGCTTTACTGTATAGTCCTGGTTGCGGAAATTGTTGATGAAAGTCTGCGGACGGTAGTATGCCCAAGAACCGGCACCGCCTAAGGCGAGCTCATGCTCGATGGCCTGGTTGCGGAGCATGTAGCCGTCGTAGGAGTCGTACTTTCGAGGAAGTTTCGATACAGCCTTCAATGTGGCGTTGTAGCCGATATTGATTCGTGCCTTGCCTTCTACACCACGTTTCGTGGTAATAAGGATAACACCGTTTGCACCCTCGACACCGTAAACGGCTGTGGCAGAAGCGTCCTTCAATACGGAGATTGTCTCTACGGACGAGATGTCGACGGACTTAATCTCACGCTTGACACCATCGACGAGGATGAGAGGCTGAGCATCTACGTTCCAGGCAGCTGCGCCGCGGATGTAGATACGTGGGTCTTCCTCGCCAGGCTGACCTGAAGAAGCGATTGTTGTGACACCAGGGAGGTTACCGGTGAGGGCTGCGCCGACGCTACCGATACCTGCTGCGCGTTCAAGAACCTCGCCCGTGGTCTGCGTGATGGCACCTACTACAGAGACTTTCTTCTGTTGACCGAAACCTACTACGACGACTTCTTCCAGCTGGCTGTCGTCAGCGAGCGCAACCTTGATGGTGCGTTGCTTTCCGACGGTGATTTCCTTCGTGGTCATACCCACATAGGAAATCACCAGCACTGACTCCTCCGAAGGAACTTCCAACTGGAAGTTACCATCGATGTCAGTCACCGTACCCAGCGAAGCATCTCCTTTCACCACTACTGCGGCACCAATCAAAGGATCCGAGGTGTTGTCAGTGACTGTACCTCTTACCGTGATGCCGTTCTGGGCATACAGCATAGTGCTGCACATGAACAGCATCAGAATCGCGGGAATGGTCTGTCTAATCAGTTGCTTTAGATTTTTCGATTTGGACAGATGTTGATTCATAAGTATTTTTTAGGTAAATTATTAGATTTGCGGGCAAAATTAATACTTTTTATGAAATAAAAAAAATATGACGACAATTTTCTGAATCAAACAGCCTTATGAAGATTATTTCAGGATTATAGAAACTATTATGGCAGAGAGAGAACTCCCTGCCATAATAGCCATAAAAGGTTAAATATTTGTTATTTGGAATGGATTTGAGCAAGAGGACTAGTATTCCTCTTCGTTGAAGAAGAAATCCTCTTTGCTGGGATAGTCGGGCCAGATGTCTTCGATGGTTTCGTAGATGTCGCCTTCGTCTTCGATTTCCTGAAGGTTTTCGATTACTTCGAGGGGTGCGCCGGAGCGTACGGCATAGTCAATAAGCTCGTCCTTAGTTGCGGGCCAGGGTGCATCTTCCAGTTTCGATGCTAGTTCAAGTGTCCAATACATATGTTCTGTTTTTTAGAAAAGTTCCGTTACTGAAAAGGAATAAAAAATGAGGTGTTTTTCTCCGTTTCTTTTTTCCTTCTCATTTTTGAGGGCGCAAAATTAGTGTTTTTTTATTAATCACAAACCTTCTTCCAGATTTTTTCTTCCGTTAACGTTTTTTTATTTTGCAGCCGAGCAAAAACAAACAGGTAGTCGGACAATCGGTTGACGTAGCGCAAGACGTCCTCATCAATGTAAGCATCGCGGCTGAGGGTGACGATGAGGCGTTCTGCCCTGCGGCAGGTGGTGCGGCAGACGTGGGCAAGAGCTGCTGCCGTGCATCCTCCAGAGAGTATGAAAGCACGAAGGGGCTCCAACTGGGCGTCAATGCTGTCGATGGCTTGCTCTAGTTTCTCAATCGGTCGTTTGCCGAGAACGAGCGCGGAGCCAGCCTTCTCGTTGCCCTCGTTGGGTGTAGCCAGGATGGCGCAAACGGTAAACAGCCGGTTCTGGATGGCTGTGATGGCTTCTCTGTCTTCATCGTCAACAGCGGTAGCGAGGAGCCCCAGCTGGGCGCTCAGTTCGTCGAGGGTGCCATAGGCTTCCAGGCGGAGGCTGTCTTTTGCTACGCGAGTGCCGTCGGCAAGGGATGTTTCTCCGCTGTCGCCGCGTCGGGTATATACGGAACTTTTCTTCATAGTAGTTGGGTTACTGTTATCTATTGTTTTCTTTAGCTCTTCGGCTATTCTTTAGGATGTCTCTGAATGCGATAATAGTATGTCTTTCGTTAGGAATTTCTTCTTTAGCTTTTTGTCTTAGCTGCCAATACCAAGAACATATAATGCGAGGAACCTCCTCCGAGCACGTATTCCGTCTGCTGCCACAGGAAGGGGAAGGTGAGCAGCTCGGGAAAGTCGGGACGGATGAGTGCCGTACCCGAAACGACACCTCCCGGGATGTAAGACCAGTCGGCGCGGTTCAGGCCATAGGCAACGGTAGCAGACTCAGCACCGATGCCCGAAGCAAACGAAGCAGTGTTGCTGCCGGGATGACAGCCGAGGATGAAGTCCAGCGAATGAAAGACCGTTTCGCTGGGGAAGATGTCGGGATAGGCATCGGTGAGGAAGTAGTACTCGAAGCCGAAGCGCTGGATGTCCCAGCCGGCACCCCAGATGCTGGGCCGATAGGGCACGCCGTAAGGCGTCTCTGCCGACTGACTGTCGAGCTGCGTCTTATAGTCGACGAGGGCGCTGCGGAAAGCAGCTACGAACTTTCTGGATTTCCTGTCTTTCTTCGTCTCCAGCTGCTTGGCTATGCGTGCGGTAAACCAGCCTGTGCGAGAGATGCCTCTGGTGATGATTTCCTGCTGGCTGAGGATGAAGTCGAGATACGCCTGTTCGCCTGTCGTCAGGTAAAGCTCTACGGCTGCCTGTAGCTTGGCACCCACGAGGAACCCGCTGACGTTCGTCTGATGATAAATGTCGGTAGCAATCTGCTGGCATTCAGTGCTCAGCTCGTCGTTGAAGCCCCGCAGCACGCGGGCGGCTCCTGCCAGTTGGGCAGCGGTTGAAAGAGCCCGCATGGGGTTTTCTTCCGTGAAAATCCAGCGATCGTCGTCGTTCGGGATGCCGTCGGTCATAGCGGCAGCGTCGCCCAGCATCGTATATTGCCGCAGGTTGTTGCAGATGATGCCTCGATAGAGACGCCCCAGCGCCTGATAAGAGCGCACGACGGTGAGAGCGCCGTTCTCCACCTGTTGCAGGATGTCGTTGCGCCCGTCGGGTTCGTGTATCTCCACCCGGTGTTGCTGATAATCGATAGCCGTCACGTCGATGTCGGGATGGAACTGCTCGTAGGCGAGAGCGAGGATATAGGTTTCGCCTGCCTGCGACTCAACACGCAGGTCGAAGTCGCCCGCATCGTGCCATCCGCCGACGTTGACGCCCGGAACACGTTCTCCCTCAGCATATTTGGAGAGTCCCGGCTCCTGAACGTACCCGTCGAAGTGGTTTCCTACGTGAGCCATCAGCGCATCGTCCATGTGGCAGGCATCGTGCCAGACGCGGTACTTCTCCGTAACGCGCATGTGGCACATCTGCACGGGAAGGAAATACTCGATAACGGGCTGCCACACACCCCTGTCGTACACATCGTCGGCAATGCGGAAGACGCTGGAGGAGGACTTCCCGTAGCGCACCTGATAGAGTCCCTCCTCGGTGACGTCGCTGAAGTCGGCGGTGAGGTAGCGGAAGCGCAGGAAGTTGCCCCAGACGGCAGGCTTCACGCTGCGTGACACCGTTTCGCCCTCGGCATCGATGCGCACGAGAAGCACGTCGGAGAGGGACTCGTCGCGCTTGTCGGTTTCGATGACGATGTGCTTCGGCTGAAGGGGCTTGTAGCCTACCTGCGAAGTCTGCACCACAGGCTGATAGCGCCACGACTCGTCCACCTCGGGCGTGATTACCCAGCGCACGGCACCCTTTGTGGCGCCCGCGGCAATCTCGCTGCGGAGCACGAACCAGCCGTTGTTGTGGTTCATGCGCCCGTCGTAAAGCTTCAGGTTGCCCGTGAAGGACTCGACTGTCACCTTCCGGCTCTTGTCGTCGGGGCAGGAGGTGAACTTCCTTCCTTCGGCATAGGGGGTAGCGATGATGTCGTCGGCCCTCAGGGGACTATATCCCGTGCCGTCGAGCTGGGCGAGGTCTGCTTTCAGCCCCTTGCCCATGAAGAAGTCGCCGTCGTGGGCACGGTTGGAGGGCAGGGTGAGGAGCGGGGAGTTGGGCTGCTGGGGATAGATGCCCGTCTGGGAGTCCATCACCCACGGTTTGCCGAACGCCTCGCCCGGGAAGAACTCCAGGTTGAAGCCCACCTTCCCGAGAAGGAACTCGGGCACAGGCTTGTCTATGTCGACGGTGACAACGATGCTTCGTCCCTGCGGCTCAACCGTCACCACGTAGTTGAAGGCGTAGTCGGGATAGACCATCGGGTTGAAGCCCGTCAGATGGCGGCTCGAGTCGGGGAAGCAGAGCGTTGTCGTGATGCGCCCGTTCTCTGCCTTGCGGCTCAGCTGCTTGGGTACGGGCTGCCATTGTCCGGGCGTTGCCTCAAGGCGGATGTCGCCGTTCGTTGCGATTCGTCGTCCGTTCATGATGACGCACACGCCGCCCTGATGTCCCTCGGGATAGAAGTCGCTGAAGGCCATCACGTCGGTTCCCCCTGCGTTGAAATATCCGTCGTCGTTCAGCCGGAACGTTTGTGCCGTTGCCGTGAGTGCGGAAAGCGCGAGGGCGGCAAAGAAGGTAGTCAGTAGGTGGTTCGTTTTTTTCATTGGAAATGAGCCTGTTTGCTATTTGCTGACAAAGATATAAAAGCGCGATTGAAAAACCAAATTTTCTGTCCCTTTTGTTGTCGTCATCTTTATTTTGTGCATCCATTTTTTGGAGAAGGGAAAAAATTTTTTTCTTTCTACATCTCGCCGTATGAAGAAAGAAAAAATTTTTATTCTTTGCCCATAATTCTGCACAGAAGAAAAAGGGCCAGAGCACATCTTGCATCGTTGTATGATTATAACGTCGCGTGGTTAAAACTCCCAAAAAAAAGGAGTTTCCTTTGTCAAACCGAAAAAGTGTGTTTACCTTTGCGATTCCTTACGAACGAATTATTCCGATTATGAAGAAACTTACTTTGCTCGCATGCCTGCTGACGATGGTTGCAGGCTTCTCGTTTGCAGATGTTATCACTCCCTCGCAGGCTGTGCGCATCGCCAGCGATTTCCTCGGCGAGGATGTCGCTCCGCAGAATGTGCGCCCCATGCGCGGCGCCTCTGTTGTCGACGAATCTCTACCTCTTTATATTATAGAGCGCGGGGAAGAGCGCGGATGGGTGATTGTGAGCGGCAACGATGCCCTTCCTGCCGTGCTGGGCTATTCGGACAACGGCACGTTCGATGCTGACGACATGTCGCCCGCCTATCGCGACATGCTCGACTGCTATGCTGCCGCTTCTGCGTCTGCTACCGAGCAGGACCTCCCGGCGCGCGGGCCTATGGCGAAGGCTGCGAGCTATACCACCATCGCTCCTATCATCAAGAGTCATTGGCATCAGGGCGAGCCCTACAACAACCTCTGCCCGATGTACACCGACGATGACGGCAACCAGCACCATTGCGTCGTGGGCTGTGTGGCAACGGCAGCCGCGCAGATTATCTGGCACTACCGCAGGGACCTCCCCCGTCAGCTGCAGGCTACCACGCCTACCTATTCGGGAAATAGGGCTTCGGTGACGACAAGCATCAAGAAGGGAACACTCATGGAGTACGACCTGATGTTTGAGAAGTACGACAACATCTCCTCCGAGGAGTTCCGCGAGAAGGTAGCCCTGCTCAGCTTCGCAATGGGAGCATCGGCCCGCCTTGACTACGGGCCCTCTACGGGAGGCTGGATCGACAAGGCCAACGAGTCGATGGGGCAGTTCTTCGGCCTTTCGGGCACGCACCTTGTGCGCAACGATATGTCGCTTGAGTCGTGGGAGAGCATCATCTATAAGAGCCTCGCTGCCGGACAACCGCTGCTCTGGTGCGGATGGACGACCGACTGGAATAGCGGGCACGCTATCGTCCTCGACGGATATAACGAAAGGAACGGGCTCTGGCACTTCAACTTCGGCTGGGGCGGCAGCGGCGACGGCTACTACACCCTCGATCCGGAAACAGGTGTCAACGGCTTCGGCACGGGAGGACAGATCGTTTACGGCATAACGGCCCATCATCCCAACGTCAAGGGCTACCTGCACGACCTTCCCACGTTCTACGCCAAAGGGTACAACACCGTGCACGTCACCGTTACCAACAACAGCACGCTCCCCGTCTCGGAGTTCCGCCTCTACCTGAATACCAGCAAGAAGAACCCCTCGCAGACGTCAACCGCCAGCGACACGAAGAAAGACCTCGTCATCCCCGTGGGTGAAACCGTCTCCTTCGATATGCAGGTGAAGCCCGCGCTGAGCCGCAACTACTACCTCTACCTCACCGACGGGAGGATGAATGTCCTCGACTATCAGCAAATAGAGGTGGAGCCCTCGGATGCGAAGCTCGAGTACCTGGGACTCAGCAGCTCGGCATCCTCCGACACCGAGACGGTAGGCGAGCAGCCCTTCCAGATACTCCACAACTCATCCGTCACCCTTACGGCAAAGATTGCCAACGGCATCGAGTCCACGCCTGCCGCGCAGACGGTGAAGTTCGAGGTGTTCGAGTGGGATGCCGAGACACAGACGCCCGGCGCTACGCCCAAGAAGTCGAAGAGCATCTCGGCCATCGACTTCCCCGTAGGCGAGACGCAGCTGATAGATGCAGAGATCACAGGTCTGACGGAAGGACATTACTATCTGAGCAAGCTGAAGTTCAGCACCAACGGCAACGAGGTTATCACAGCTACTACCGATACGGTTGTCTATTTCAAGGTAGGCACAAAGAGCCTCACCCTCACCCGCGTGGATGAGACGACGGTACGCGTCGAGGGCGGATGGAACGAAGAAGAGTTTACGAAGGAGGCTACCAACGACACCATCGCTGTCTACGATATGATAGCCGTCACTGGACTCAACAGCCAGCCCGTTGCTGCCAACCCCAATGCCGTGTTCTACACGAGCTCTCGCGTACCTTATTATAACTGCATCTCCGACAACAAGTGTGCCGACCTGCGCCTGACGGAAGGGTATAACTTCTGCCCCACAGCTCCTGTCTATGCCGAGAAGGCATCGTTCGAATGCAACTATGCGCCGGGCATCTGGCACGCTGTCGTGCTGCCCTTCGACTGCACCCTCCCCGAGGGCTATGCTGCACGCCGCTACACGGAATACGGGGCCTCTACCCCCAAGAGTGCCGAGCAGTGCACCGCGCTTGCTGCCTCCGTGCCCTATGTCGTCTGCCGCGACAACACGTCTGCCGAGCCTCTCTCGGCTTCCGGCGTGACGGTGCTGGCGCAGGCCGATACAGCCAAAATGGCCGAATTCATCGGTGATTTCCGCTATAGCGTTGTGGGCGACTACGAGCTGCCCGAGGGCCACTACCCGCTGGGTCTCGACACCCTCTCCTCCGCTACCACGCAGTACTTCTCCCTCCTCGGGATGGAAGATTTCATCGCTCCCTTCATCCCCGCCCTCTGCCTCGATACGAGGAAGATCAAGGTGACGCTCAACTCCACCATCGACCCTGCCTACCGCAAGCTCACGCAGGCCATCGAGGATGCCGAGCAGATGTACAGCTCCATGCATACCTACATCGCCGACTCCATGAATACGAAGATGGAGACGTTGCTGGCTGAGGCTCACGCCTTCTTCGCCCGCATGGATGCCGAGAAGACGAACCCCGTCAACGACCTCAAGAAGGAGCTTGAGTCGCTGATGGCCATCTATCCGCTCTGCTACAAGGTAGTGACACGCCCCGTCGACTACACCGCCTACATCACCAACCCCTCCTTCGAGTCAGGCTCGAAGACAGGCTGGAAGGGCGACGGCTACTCCACCATCAAGACGAAGGCCACCCTCGCCACCATCGCTGCAGACATCGACGGAACCTACTTCGTCTACTGCAACAAGTCGTCGGCATCGACTGACTTGTACCAGACGGCTACGGGCTTGCCCGAAGGCTGGTACCGCCTCACGGCGCTCGTGGGAGCCGACGAGGGGAAGTCCGTGCGTCTCTTCGCAGGCGATAAGGAAGAGCAGATTCCTGCCTCCGAGTACGGTAAGTACTACCTCACCGAAGGTGTTGTCGACAGCGTCTATGTCGACAGCGGAGAGCTCACGGTAGGCATACACGGCAGCGACGCCTGGTACAAGGCCGATATGTTTGCGCTCTACTATCTGGGCAGCAAGGACAACGACACCCGCATCGAAGCCCTCGAGATAGAGAAGCCTGTCGTTCGCGAAGGCATCTGGGATCTGCAGGGACGTCGTCTCAGCGATGCTTCCGAGATGCTCCCAGGCGTCATCTACATCGTCAACGGACGCAAGACCGTGCGTGTGGAATAAATCCCTGCGCTTCTCTTGCCAACAATAAGAAAAGCCCGGAGACTTGGTTCTCTGGGCTTTTCTTATTGAAAGAAGGCTTTTCTATTGAAAGAAGGCCTTGCTGTAGATGGACGAAGCTTCTTTATTTCTTTTCTGTTGATGGGGGCTTCCCCCGTCTAGTATTGAGGGATAGCTCCGTCTGATGTAGAGGCTTGGTTCCGAAAAAGGGTACCGTTTATCTCCTCCACTCCTTCACGCTGTGTCGGGAGTTGTCGGCGTAGGTGTCGCGGCGGATGACGATGGTGCTGTCGGGGAAGGAGCCCAGGGGGAGACGTCGTCCCTGCGTGTCGAAGTACTCCTGTGCCACGATGTCCTTGCCCTGTGTGTTGGGCTCGTAGGCCCAGGGGGTGATGCCTGAGCTTATCAGCTCGGTAGCTATCTGCCTGTTGTTGACGGCTGCGGGGCCCTCGTGGGTGGGAACGACGCGCTGTATGGTGCCGTCGGCATTGAAGTACATCCTGTCGATGCACGTCTCGCGGTGATAGCCGCTGCCGGTACGTCCCTGCCAGTTCTTGTTGATGCGGTGATAGACGATGTACCACTCGTCCCTGCCGGGAATCTGCAGCACGCTGTTGTGAGCGGTGCCGTAGATCTCCTTCTCGGGGCTCTGGATGAGGACGATGGGGTCGTTGGCTACCTTGATGGGTCCTGTGGGCGACGACGAGGTGCCGTAGGCCACGTGGTAGTTGTTCGAGCCCGTGTCGTCCACCGACCAGAGGAAGTAGTAGATGCCGTTGCGGTAGAAGACGTAGGGAGCCTCCCTGTAGGCATACGTGCTGAGGGTGCCTCCCGAGGGTGTGATGACCTTCGTGGTGCCCTCCTTCAGCGACGTGCGGTCGTCGTTGAGCTCCGCTACCGCCATGTAGCCGTTGCCCCAGTAGATGTAGGGCTTGCCGCTCACGGGGTCGGTGAAGACGTCCACGTCGATCTGCTGTCCTCCTCCGGCAGGCGACGTGCGTATGATGCTCTCGCCCATGTCGGTGAAGGGTCCTGTGGGCGATGTGGCTGTGGCGACGCCTATCTCCTTGCGCGAGCCGGCGTTGCCGCTGAAGTAGAAGTAGTAGCGGTAGCCCCCGTCGTCCTCGCGCACCTCCTCGATGGCGGGTGCCCACGCGTTGCCCGAGGCCCAGAGCACCTGTGCCGACGCCAGGTCGACGACGGTGCCCTCGAGCACCCACTCCTTCAGGTCGGCCGACGAGTAGCAGGTGAAGTACGAGCCTGCCCAGCCGCTCAGGCCGTCGGTGGTGGTGTAGACGTAGAAGCGTCCCGTCTTGTGCGAGTAGAGCACCTCCGGGTCGGCGTGGAAGTCGGGCAGGATGGGGTTGCCGGCCTTCTCAGCTGCCGAGGAACGTCCGAAGGAGCCTGCGGTGAGTCCTGCCGAGGGCCACTGGGCGATGAGCCTGTCGGCCTCGTCGGGGGTGATGGGGATGACGGTGCCGTGCCGCGGCGTGAACGAGCCCGAGGTCTTCGTGTCGCAGACGTAGGAGAACGTCTCCAGGTCGGCGCTGTGGCAGAACTGGTAGTGTCCCGAGGTGTAGCAGTCGTACATCAGCACCCATCCGTTGTCGCCGATGAGCGGGAACACGCCCGAGCCCTCCACGCTCACGTTCGTCTGCTGCAGGTAGCGGTGTCCTGCCGTCCAGGGGCCGTGCAGCGAGGGTGCCGTAGCCTTCTGGATGCCGTTGCCGTTGCCCTCCGTCTTGAAGAACATGTGGTAGAGGCCGTCGGAGAAGACGATGTCGGCGTCGATGGTGTTGGCTCCGTGGTCATAGAGCAGCTGCGGCTCCTCGAGGGCGGTGAAGTCGTCGTTGGCATACGAGTACCAGATGGTGTAGTGCTTGCCCTTCTCGCCGATGGAGTAGTACACCATGTACTTCCCTGCCTCGGGATCGTAGATGGTTTGCGGTGCCCACACCTGCGTGAGTGCCGTGCGGTCGAAGCGCTCGGGCCACGTGTCGGGGAAGTCGATGGCGCTGTGCGTCCAGGTGAGCAGGTCGTGCGAGCGCATGAGCACGATGCCGTCGTTCGACGACCATCCCTCGCTCGACTTCATGTCGGTCACCACCATGTAGAACCAGCCGTCCTCGCCGCGCAGGATGTGGGGGTCGCGCACGGCCTTCTTGAGGGCGATGGTGTCGGAGGCGATGATGGGCTTCCCCTCGTTCAGCGGGGTGTAGTTGTATCCGTCGGTGCTCAGGGCGAAGCATATCTGCTCCTGGCTCTGCGCGTTGCCGGTGAAGTAGGCGAAGAGGTATCCGCAGTAGGGCTCCTGCTCGGCGATGAGGATGTCGAACGTCAGCGAGTCGGTGGCCGTCCCCTTCAGGAGCGTTGCCGTGAGCGTCACCGCGTGCTTGCCCTCGCCCTGCGGGGGCTGCTGACGCAGCGTGCCCTCGTTCGAGAGCCAGCTCGTGTCCGACGAGCGCCAGAAGATGAGCGAGCCCTCGTGGCTCACGGTGGGCAGCCGCAGGTTGCCCTTCAGGTTGTCCAGGTCGCCCTCCAGCACGATGTTGCTCCTATCGGTGCGCACGCTCTCGGCATCGTCGAGGCGGGGCACCACCTTCATCGTGAAGGCCTTCTGGCTGCTGTAGATGCGCTTGCTGAGCGTGGCTGTCAGCACCACCGTGGCGGTGTCCTCGCCGATGGCGGGGCGTGTCACCTTGCCTGTGGGCGTGAGGTGTGCGTCGTCCGACGAGCTCCAGCTGATGCGCACGTCGTCGGCAGCCTTCGTGGGCAGGTCTATGTTGTCGTAGAGCACCGTCACGGGCAGCGTGAGGGCCTCCTGTGCCTGGCCTACCTGCTGGGTGAAGAGCTCGCTGTTGAGGCGGTCGAGGTCACCCGTCATGTCGATGATCTGCTCGTCGGTGGCAGCGCCGCCGTAGATGCGCAGGTCGTGGTACTGGGCTCCCTTCAGGAACACGTCGCCGCGGTAGCACGAGCGTCCCAGGTAGTTGCATGTCGTCGAGCCCAGTGCCGAGGGTGTCATCTTCACCGAGTCGGAGGCTACCGGCATGCCGTCGATGAACAGCGTGCCCAGCCCCTGTCGCTGGCGGTAGGCTATGTGCTGCCAGATGCCCGTCTGTATGGGGCTGCCCGTCTGCACCGCCTGCTCGCGGCTGTAGTGCGTGGGGCTGATGGCGTAGCGTGTCTGGTTGGCGCCCAGGAACACACATCCGTTGGCGTCGCTGGCTATGTCGGCGCTGTTGGCGAAGGTGAACACGAAGTTGCCCGCCTGTCCCAGCGCTGCCGTCGAAGGGATGCACAGGTTGGTGCACAGCGTGAAGTCGTTGAGCTGTGCCACGATGTTGCCGAACGACGTCCCCAGGTCGAGGTACCCGTCGTCGTCGCCCAGGTCGAGCACCGGGAGGCCGTCCACCTCCGTGCAGCGGGCACCGCCCTGCAGCGAGGCACCGGAGGCTGCCAGCGAGGTCTCGTCGAAGGAGAGGCCACTGAGCAGCGCTGCCTCGTCGTCGCTCACCTGCGTGCCGCTCAGCGCGGCTACCGCTGCCGACGAGAGGGCCCCGTCGTAGATGCGGAAGTCGGCGAGGTAGACATTCTGCAGCATCGCCTCCGTCTCGTCCAGCGGGCAGAACAGGCGGTTCACCGTTGTCCGTCCCAGCGCCGAGGGCGTGAGCGTCGTCTGTCCGCCGAAGGCGAACTGCCCGTCGACGTAGTG